>CALBWF010000065.1:0-20929 GCA_937969265.1 uncultured Porphyromonadaceae bacterium | reverse complement strand
TCTTCTAAAAATTTTCCTCGGATAAATATTAAAATAATTTCGACCAGTTACTTATGTATATGCGGCGAAGACGCAGGTAAGCGCCGGAGGCGCGATGTATTTATAGCACATTGCCGAGCGGCCGTAGGTTGCGATGGCTGTGTGTATCTGTGTCATCTCCGCAAAACGGCCTCGAAGAGGTCGTATAATATAGATTAGCGGAGGGCTTGGGCGTGGGAGGCGGTGATTGCATCGATGGGGAGCGGGGACTCGTCGGTTTCGGCGAGGCGCTGCGGGGCCGGGACCGCGGCAAGGGCCGCGGGGTTGAAATGTTCCCCGAACGAGATATAAAGACCGGCTTTGGCGAGCTGGGAGGCTTGCTGTGCCTTTCCCCGGAAGCCGTGGATAATCCAGGGCTGGGTGGGGCTGACTTCCTTGCGGATGGCGAGAAGCTGTTGCTGCGCTTTGACGAGATGGATTACCAGAGGGAGACCCAGGCTCTCGCTGAGCGCAATATGGCGGCGGAAACGCGCTTCCTGGATTGCCGCGTCAGGGCCTTTGAGCGCATCCAGGCCTGTTTCCCCTATGGCCGCGGCATTGTGGGGGAGAAGAGCGGCTGAGAGGACCGCGAAACGCTTCTCTTCCTCTTCAGGGGAGATGTAAGGCTCCCATGGATGTATGCCGGCGGAGAAAAGCGTGTCGGGTCGTGTGGCCGCAAATTCGGCTGCTTCTTCCGGCAGAAGGGACACGAGTGCCGCAGGGTTGTTTTCGCGGCGGTGGGTATGTATATCCCTGAGACCGCGCAGCCGTTCGGGAAGAGGGGGAATCATGGCACCGGGTCGTAGCCGCTGCCTCCCCAGGGATGGCAGCGCGAAATGCGTTTTACGGATAGCCACAAGCCTTTGACGGGCCCGTGGCGGCGGAGCGCTTCAAGGGCGTATTCGGAGCAGGTCGGGGTGAACCGGCAAGCGGCCGGAAACATCGGGGATATGCAGTATCGGTAGAGCTTGACGCACACTATCAGCGGCGCGGCGAGAATCTTCGACAACGACCAGTTGCTATTGCTGTCCGGCTGCGGCATCGTCGGTTGAGTGGGTTTCAGCGGCGGGAACCGCGATTTTTTTCAGCAGGCGCTTCATTGCACCGTCGACACGGGCATACGGTTCTGTCCCTTGCGCGACGTAGACGAATACTATATCGGTCGCCGCCAATGGTTCCGTAGCGGCTGCCGGGCGGCGCAGGCGGTATGCCTCGCGTATGCGACGGCGCATCAGTACCCTGTCAACCGCTTTGCGTACCTTCTTCTTCGGTACGGAAATCATGAATTTCAACGGCTCGTCGGCCTCGCGGCGGCGTACTCCCTCGGCGCTCCATACGGCTCGGAGTGGGTAGGCCAAAGCACTGCGACAGCCATTGGCCTGGCTGAAAAGTCGGTCGATGGCTGTCTGCGAGCATAGCTTGTGGGATTTGCCTAAGCCGTAGGTTTTCACAACGGGAAGCGGTTTGGGGTCTGTCCTTATTCTTTTTCGGTGGAATCCTGGTTCTCTTTGAGGAAGAGGTCGAGAGCGGCGGTGATAGAGGGCGCTTTCGGGTTCGGGGCCTCGAGGTCGAGGCGTAGTCCGGCGTCTTTTACGGCTTTCGCGGTAGCCGCGCCGAGGCATCCGATGCGGACGTCTCCCTGTCCTTCCTTAAATTCGGGGAAGTTCTTCAGCAACGCGTCGATTCCGGCGGGGGAGAAGAACAGGAGCATGTCGTAGTCGAATTTCTCCTCAGGGGAGAAGTCGTTGCTGACGGTGCGGTACATTACTGCTTTGGTGTAGTCGATGCCGCACTGGTCGAGCACGTTGGGGGCACCGTTGTGAACGTCGGAGACCGCGAACAGGAATTTTTCCTTGTTATGTTTCGTGAGGTATGGGATAAGCTCGTCGAGTTTGCCGGTAAGACCGTGGAAGATTTTGCGCTTGCGGTAGACGATGTATTTCTGCAGGTAGAGGGCGATTGCCTCGGTCGTGCAGAAATATTTCATCGTGTCGGGAATAGAGATTCGCATCTCCTCGCAAAGGCGGAAGAAATGGTCAATCGCGGTGCGCGCGGTGAAAATTACAGCCGTGTAGTCGGCGATGTTGATTTTCTGCTGGCGGAACTCGCGGGCCGACAACCCCTCGACTTTGATAAACGGGCGGAAAACCACCTCGGCGCCGTAGCGCTCGGCGATGTCATAGTAGGGCGATTTGTCGGAAGTAGGCTTAGGCTGCGATACTAAAATCTTCTTTACTTTCACGATAATGAGCTGAATTGTCAACCCTATGTTAAATCTCTCAATCGGGTTGATGAATTTAACTGATTAGCGGTGTGAGATTCATTAAGTAAGCCTGAATTGGAGACTTTGCTTGCTTAAATATCTTGACCGGTATTTTCAACGCGCAAAGTTACGAAATTTTCCCAAGATTCCGGCTAATTCCCTCATTAAAAAACTGTAAAACCGACAATTTCGCCTCGGCATATGGCTCGGGCAATCCTGACCAGGGCGGCTGGCGGAAGTATTTCGAGAGCCCCGACGTACAGGATGAAGTACACCAGCGACAGAGGTCCGCGGTAAAAAATGCGGAACCCTTTAGCTATGAACACGAGCCGGGTCGCGACGTAGGATGCTGCGCATACGGCGAGCATCGCCCCGGTGGCCCCGGGATAGAAAAGAGCCACGAGCATCGGGATTGTGATTAACTGCGCCAGCAGCACGGAGGAGGCGTTTAGCCCGCGGCGCCATTGGGAGCTTCGCAGGGGGTCGGCGAAGGCGTATCCGACGGTTCCTACCGCCGCGAGCTGGAAAAGATAGTAGCTCCCGGTCGCCGCGGTGAGCCATCCTATCGCCGACGAAAGGGTCGCTCCGTGGCCGATCAGTCCGAATCCGGCGGTATTTCCCCTCGGCGCGAGCCACAGCAGGAACATGACGGCGGAAAACACGCACAGTTGCGCGATCAGGAGGAATATCGAGCGGGTCTCGTTGGCGGTGTGCTCGTCAAACACGTTGGCGCGGCGGCGAAGCGACCACAGGTCCTGCGGGAGCGCGTGGAACAGGCGCCGTATGTGGCGCATGTTGAGCGCGAGTAGCACAAGCACTCCGACGATGATACCCATAACCTGCGGGTCGGTTCCCGCCGTGACGGCCCTCGGGGTGCCTACTACGCCTCGCTCCCATTCGGGGGGGCGGGTGGAGTACAGCGCTTTTTCCTCCGCGGTCATCGGCGCTTCCCAGGCCAGGCATACCCCTGTGGGGGCAAAGGGCTCGCGGGGAGCAACCTCGACGGATACTCCCCACTCTGCGGCGCTCGCGGGTGCGGGCCCCGGGTGCTGAGAAGCTGCTATGGTGTCAGCCGCGGGCATGCGTTCGTTTGTACTCGTCGCGCAGTGTGTCGACGACGTTGATTATATAGTCGCCTGTCTTTTCGAGGGTCGAGATGATGTCCATGTAGTAGATGCCGCTTTGGTACTCGTAGTGGCGCTCGTTGATGTTCTCGACGTTGGCGGTTCGGAGCTGGTTGCGCAGGTTGTTGATTTCGCGCTCGCGGTTGTAGGAGCGCAGGATGTCCGGCTCGGTCTGTTTCTCTATGTCGCTCAGGAGGAGGATCATGTTCTCCATAGCCTTGGCTACGTAGTCAAACATCGTGTCGACGTTCTTGTATATCTCCTCGTTGAACTTGACCCCGCTCTGTTGTTTGCGCAGCAGGATTTTGCCTACTCCCAGGGCGCAGTCGGCGATGCTCTCGATTTCGGAGTCGATGGAGAGCATGGAGGCTATGCGGCGTTTCGACTCGTTGGAGAGTCTTCCCTCGGCGCATCGGTTGAGGTAGTTGGCGATTTCGATTTCCATGCGGTCGGAAATCTCCTCGTATTTCTCAAGCCTCGAGTACGTCTTGTTGAAATCGTCGGAATTATCCTTCGTGTGGACCAGTTCGCGGGCCATGGGGAGCATTCTCGCGACGCGCTCGGCGAAGACGTGTATTTCCTTTTCGGCCTGGCTTATGTTAAGCTCGGAAGCGGAGAGGATACCTCCCTGGATGAATTTGAGCTGGAACTCGTCGTCGCCGTGATGCTTGGCGGGCACGAGCCATTCTACGATTTTGACATACACGTTCGTCAGCCAGATCATAATCGACAGGTTGATGAGGTTGAAGACCGTGTGGAACATCGACAGGCCGAACGACACGCTTACCTGCATCGTCGCTATGACGGAACGGTGGTGGAGCACCACGCCGTCGTCGGTAGGCAGCGAGGCGGAGTAGAGTTGGTTGTAGATGTCGGGATGCGCTGTCTGCAGGTCTGTGACGTACCGATATAGGGCCGACGGGTCTCCCTGGCCGATTTCCTGGGTAATCCAGGAGTTGAGGTCAACAAACGGGAAGAATACCGCCAGCACCCATACTGTGCCGAGGAGGTTGAAGAGCAGGTGCCCCATGGCTGTACGTTTCGCCGCCACGTTACCGCTCATCGAGGCGAGCAGCGGGGTGATGGTCGTGCCGATGTTGGAGCCGAGGACCAGGGCGCAGGCCAGGTCGAAGGTTATCCACCCTTTCGAGCACATGATCAGGGTGATGGCGAAGGTCGCCGCCGATGACTGGATGACCATCGTCACAACCAGGCCGACCAGGCAGAATATCAGCACCGAGCCGAAGCCCATCGAGGCGTAACGCTGCAGGAAGGCGAACATCTCCGGGTTGCTCTGCAGGTCGGGGACATACTTGCTGATCATGTCCAGGCCCATGAAGAGGAACGCGAAGCCTATGGTGAACTCTCCGATTGACTTTGTGCGGCTCTTGCTGGAGAAGAGCAGGGGAATCGCGAGGCCGATCAGCGGCAGGGCGAAAGCCGAGATGTCGACCTTGAAGCCGAACAGGGCGATTACCCAGGCGGTGAAGGTCGTGCCGACGTTGGCGCCCATGATTACTGCCATGGACTGCGCCAGCGTCATCAGGCCGGCGTTCACGAAGCTGACGACCATCACGGTCGAAGCCGAGGAGCTCTGGATCAGCGCGGTGATGAAGAAGCCGGTGACAGTGCCGGTGAATCTGTTTCGCGTCATCGCGGAAAGGATGTTGCGCAGGCGGTCGCCGGCGGCTTTCTGCAATCCTTCGCTCATGACCTTCATTCCGTATAGGAAGAGGCCGACGGCTCCTATGAGCCCGAGAAAGTCAAGTATGGAGTAGTTCATCTCGATGTGGGATGTATGGTATTAGCGGCGGTTCTTCTTCTGCTGCTCGCGGAGCATTGCCTGCTGCTGGCGCTGGGCCTCTTCGAGGCGCGCCATGAAGCCGGATTTCTTTTTGGGCTTGGCGGCGTTGGCTTTCATGCGGGCGCGTACCTTCTCGTCGTTGGTGCAGAGGCGGAAAATCCAGGTCTGGAGGATGGTGATCAGCAACGACAGGAAGTAATAGTAGCTAAGGCCTGAGGCGTAGTCGTTGAAGAAGAAGAGGAACATTACAGGCATCAGGTACATCATCCACTTCATGCCGGGCATGGAGGCCGAACTGGGCTGGTTCTGCATATTGATATATGTGTAGCCGACGTTGGTGATGGTCATCAGCAGGCAGAAGAGGCTGACATGGTTGCCGTACCAGGGTATCGTGAAGGGGAGGGTCAGGATGTAGTCGGGGGCCGACAGGTCCTTGGCCCAGAGGAAGCTCTCGCCGCGCAGCTCGATTGCCGAGGGGAAGAACCAGAACATGGCAATCAGTATAGGCATCTGAAGCAGCATCGGCAGGCATCCCGCCATCGGGCTGGCTCCGGCCTGGGAATAGAGCTGCATCGTCTTCTGGCTGCGGGTCATCGCGTTCTCCTGGCCGGGATACTTGTCGTTAATGGCCTTGATTTCAGGCGCTAATACGCGCATCTTGGCCTGGGAGGTATAGCTCTTGTAAGTGAGCGGGAAGAGGATGATTTTGATGAAGATTGTCAGCAGGAAGATAATCAGGCCGTAGGAACTGATAAACTTGCTGAGGAAGGTGAACACAGGGATGATTATCAGGGTGTTGATCCAGCGGAAAATCGGCCATCCGAGGGGTATGAGGTCGGTAAGGTCGAGCGAGGGGTCCTCTTTCCCGGCTTTGAGCGATTCGCTCAGGTGGTCGAGCAGGGGATAGAGGTTCGGTCCGAGGAAGAGGTCGAAGCTGACGGGGTTCTCGTTTGTCGAGTTATAGTCGATGGTGGCTTTCGCGGTGAGGGCCTTGACGAAATGGGGGTCGTTCTTGAGGTCTTTCGACGATACCTCGGCCGACAGGAACGCCGTACGCGGTATCATTACCGACGAGAAGAACTGGTTCTTGAACGCGATCCACTTCAGGCGCTGGTCAAGCTGTTCTTCCTGTTCCCCCTGCGCCTCGAGGTTGTCGGGGGAGTCGCCGATGAACTTGTAGTATAGGCCGGAGTTGCGCTCCTCGAAGGTTCGGCCGACCTCGTTGCGGTGCATGCGCTGGCTCCAGAGGAAGTCGGCGGTGGCGACGCTCGGCGGGATTATGCGGTCCATCCCTTTCTGGACGACATCCATGCGGACAACGTAGCTACCCTTGGGAAGGGTGTAGCGGAGGGCCCAGAAAGCGCCTCCTCCGAGGTCGAGCTTCATCATGACGGTGGAGTCGTTGACCTGCTCGGGGGTGAAGTAGAAGTCGGCGGTGTTGAAGCGCTGGGTCGCGGAGGTCAGCACGAAGCTGTAAGAGCCGTCGGCCGGGCGCATTACCTGTACGCGGGCCGTGTCGATTTCGTCGCTCTTGGCCGACTTCGGTAGGTATGTGTCGTAGTCGTGCAGGGTGGCGCGCGCGATGCGGCCGCCGCGGGTCTGCAGCTCCAGGTCGAGCACGTCGTTCTTGAGGCTGACGGTCTTGTCTGTGCCTGTCAGGTGGCGGGCGAAACCGCGGTAGCGGTCTGCGTCGTCAAGGGCGCCGCGGAGGTTCTTGAGCGCTTCGCGGCGGTTGTCGAGGCTGACGTTGTCGCCGAATCTGCCGGAGACGACTGTCTCGTAGCTGAGGACGGTATCAAGGGCCTGTACTGTGCCGCTGACGGCGCTCCCTTCGCATACGAGGTCTACTTTGGCGGTCTTGTAGCGGGGGGCTTCGGTGGTGTCGGCCGCGGCGACCATCCGGATTACGGCGGGCACGGATGCCGCCTCGGCGGCGGTCAGGGTGTCGACCGCGAATGATGTCTTTGTGTTTTTGGCTGCTTCGGCCTGCTCGGCTTCGGCTTTCTGCTCCATCTCCTGGATGCGTCGCTCCTGTTGTCCTTTGTTGATGTACATGAATCCGAAGATTACCATGCCCATCAGAAGGAATCCTAAAAGGGTGTTTTTGTCCATTTTCTGCTTTTACGGAGGAGTGAGGTGGTTGGTTTTTAACGTGATTTGGGTTTTATGTTTCCGCCTGGCCTCGTTATTTGCCGGCCTTGTCGGCTTTCTGCCGGCGGTATTCGATCGCGGCTGCCGCGAAGCTCATGAAGAGAGGGTGGGGCGACAGCACTGTCGAGGAATATTCGGGGTGGTACTGCGTTCCGAGGAACCAGCGCTTGCCCGGAAGCTCGACGATTTCGACAAGGTGGGTCTGCGGGTTCTCTCCGGCGCATACCATGCCGGCCTGTTCGAAACGGGCGCGGTACTCGTCGTTGAACTCGAAGCGGTGGCGGTGGCGCTCGCTGACCATCGTCGTGCCGTAGGCCTTGGCCGCGAGGGAATCTGGCTTGAGCTGGCAGTCATAGGCGCCGAGCCGCATGGTTCCCCCGAGGTTCGACACGCTCTTCTGCTCTTCCATGATGTCGATAACCTTGTCGGGGGTCAGCGGGTTCATTTCCGAGGAGTTGGCTTCGGGAAGTCCGAGCACGTCGCGGGCGAATTCGATTACCATGCACTGCATCCCGAGGCAGATGCCGAAGGTCGGGACATCGTGCTCGCGGGCCCATTTCAGGGCGGCGAACTTGCCGTCGATGCCTCGGTGGCCGAAGCCGGGGGCGATGATGATTCCGTCGAGCGGGGAGAGCAGTTCGTCGGCGTTGGAGTCGTTGAGCTTCTCGGAGTGGATGTAACGCAGGTCGAGCTTGCGGTCGTTGTAGGTGGCGGATTGGAAAAGCGCCTCGTTGATTGACTTGTAAGCGTCCTGAAGTTCGACGTATTTGCCTACGAGGCCGATGGTCACCGGCTCGCTGGCGTCGCGCATCTTCTGTAGAAAATTGAGCCAGGGGGCCATATGTGGTTCACCTTCGGGAGTAACACCCATCTTGCGGAGCACGATTTCGTCGAGGTGCTGGGCGTGCATCGCCAGGGGTACCTCATAGATCGACGGGCAGTCGATTGACTGGATGACGGCGTCGGGAGCGACGTTGCAGAAGAGCGCGATTTTGCGCCGCATGTCGGCGTTGATGTCGTGCTCGGTGCGGAGCACCAGGATGTCGGGCTGGATGCCTAACTCCTGTAATTTCTTGACGGAGTGCTGCGTGGGCTTTGTCTTAAGCTCCTTCGCGGCGGCGATGAAGGGAACGTAGGTCAGGTGGACGCAGAGGCTGTTTTCCCCCAGCTCCCACCGCAACTGGCGGACCGCTTCGAGAAACGGAAGCGACTCGATGTCGCCGACGACGCCTCCGATTTCCGTGATTACGAAGTCGAAGTTGCCGGTAAGTCCGAGCTGCTTGACGTTGCGTTTGATCTCGTCGGTGATATGGGGCACGATCTGGACTGTCTTACCGAGGTAGTCGCCGCGGCGCTCCTTGTCTATGACGTTCTGGTAGATGCGTCCTGTCGTTATGCTGTTGGCCTTGGTGGTGTGGATGTTGGTAAAGCGCTCGTAGTGGCCGAGATCGAGATCTGCCTCGTGGCCGTCGACGGTTACGTAGCACTCGCCGTGCTCGTAGGGGTTGAGCGTTCCCGGATCCACATTGATGTATGGGTCGAATTTCTGTATGGTCACCCGATAGCCTCGCGCTATCAATAAGCGGGCAAGCGATGAGGAGATAATCCCTTTCCCGAGAGATGACACCACGCCGCCTGTGACAAAAATATACTTCGTTTCCACTATGTGTCGGATGCTTGTGTTGTTTGCGCCACAAAGTTAGGAAAAAAATCGCTAACACCCGCTCCCTTTACCCGCAAAATCGCGGGGGAATTTCCGCAGGGCGTAGAGCGCGCCCGAGGTCATCTCCGAGAGGGCGGTGAAAAAGCCGGCTTTCCCGGCGCGGGAGAGCCGCATGGCGGTCAGCGGCAGCCGCGGTATCCACAAGACGCGGTGGCGCAGGGCGGTGATAGCCCCGGTGGTGCGCAGCAGCCCTTCGGAGCTATGGGGAAGGGAGCCGGAGGTGAGGGTGGGGTGCTTGGCGATGGTCAGGGGGAAAAAACGGCATCTGACCCCTTTCTTTACTGCGGACAGGAGGAAGAATTCGTCTTCTCCGGCTTTGAGATAGGGCGCTCCGGGTCCGAAAAGGGAGCAGAAGCGCAGCTCCCCCGCGGGGCTGTCGCGCCGCAGCGCGACCTCGAACGTTGTCTGGTAGAATCCTCTCGGAACCGGGTTCAGCGACACTTCCCCCGCGGGGTAGGGCTTGTTGTCGGGCCCTTCGTAGCGGAATGACGCGTAATCGGTTTCGGGGTGGAGCTCGAATATGTCCCTTATGCGGTCGAATGCGTCGGGCTTGTAAACCAGGTCGTCGTCCCCGATAAGGATTATGTCGGCCCGGCAGTGTTCTACCGCGTTGTTGCGGTTGGCAGAGAGCCCTTTGCCGTCGAAGCGGAGTATTTCGACATCTTCGCGGGAGCCGACGGCCGGCGGTATCTCCGCGCCGCGGTGGTCCTGCCACGACACGACGTAGCCTACCCCCTCGCGGGGCGCGAGGAGGAGCCGCTCAATGCGCCGAATCCCTTCCGGCGAGTGGGTCGGTATGGCTACCTGCAAAGTCAGTCTCTTTCCCATATCTTGCGCGAAGATAGCGAAAAACCGGGCCAATCTTTAAAAATTTTAAATAAAATGGAGACGGGAGGCCGAAAAGTCGGTGAGTTTGTTGTAACTTTGTAAATTCCCGGCATACATCAGTTCGGGGGATGTGTTAATTCGGTGCGGAAAGGCGTCTCGCCCCGTGCCTGTAAAACTATTTTGAGATATGACATTTGAAGAATTGGGCGTAAGCGAACCGCTGCGCCGCGCGATAGAGGAAATGGGATTCGAGACCCCGATGCCGGTACAGGAAAAGGTTATACCCCACCTGTTGACACAGGAGGGGGATGTGGTCGCCCTGGCGCAGACGGGAACGGGCAAGACGGCGGCTTTCGGCCTCCCCGTCCTGCAGCGTATCGACCCCGAGAGGCTGGTTCCGCAGGCGCTTATCCTTTCGCCTACCCGCGAGCTCTGTCTGCAGATTGCGTCTGACCTGGCCGATTTCTCTAAACATATGCCCGACATAAGGGTTATTCCCGTCTACGGCGGGTCGAGCATACAGAGCCAGATCCGTTCGCTCCGCGACGGCGCACAGATTATCGTGGCTACCCCGGGGCGCCTTATCGACCTCATCAACCGCGGGGTCGTCAAGCTGGGGGACGTGCATACCGTTGTGCTCGACGAGGCCGACGAGATGCTGAACATGGGATTCCTGGACTCTATCAACGAAATTCTTCAGCATGTGCCCGAGGAGCGCAAGATGCTGATGTTCTCGGCCACGATGCCCAAGGAGATTGCGAAAATCGCTAAAACCTATATGAAGGATCCGGTGGAGTTCGTAATCGGAACCCGTAACGAGGGGGCCGCCAACGTGCGCCACATATATTATATGGTGAACGCCCGCGACAAGTATCTCGCTCTTAAACGCGTCGCCGATGACACCCCCGACATATACGCCATAGTGTTCTGCCGCACCCGCCGGGACACCCAGGAGGTCGCTGAGAACCTTATCCGCGACGGCTACAACGCCGACGCTCTCCACGGCGACCTCTCGCAGCAGCAGCGCGACATAGTGATGAAGAAGTTCCGCGACCGGGTGATCTCGATGCTCGTCGCTACTGACGTGGCGGCCCGCGGCCTCGATGTCGACAACCTGACGCACGTCATAAACTACGGCCTTCCCGACGATACAGCCGTTTACACCCACCGCTCGGGCCGCACGGGCCGTGCGGGCAAGACCGGCGTCAGCGTGGCTATTATTCACTCGCGCGAGAAAGGGAAGCTCCGCGAAATCGAGCGCATAATCGGCAAGACCTTCGAGCGCAAGGAGGTGCCGACTCCGGACCACATCATAGAAAAACAGCTCTTCCACCTCGCCGACCAGATTGAGCGCGCCGAAGTCGACGATGCCGAGATGGAGCGTTTCATGCCCGGAGTGATGAAGAAGCTCGGGTGGCTCTCCGGCGAGGACCTGACGAAGCGCATCCTCTCCCTGGAGCTGCGCCGCCTGCTGAACTACTACAAGGACGCTCCGTCGATTGACTTCATCGACGAGAAACCGACCCGCAAGAAGAGCGAGAAGGAACGCGCTATCGAAGGCCCCCGCTCCGACAAGGAGAAGGACCGCCGCACGGCCTCCAAGGGGATGGCCCGCGTTTATGTCAACCTCGGCAAGCGCGACGGCTTCTTCGCCGGCAACCTGATCGAGATGCTGAACAAGAGCGTCGACGGTCCGCGTGTCGACGTCGGCCGTATCGACCTGCTGCCAGCGTATTCTCTCTTCGACGTTAAGAAGGGGGACGCCCGCCGCGTCGTCAACTCCCTGAAGGGGCTTGACTTCATGGGCAAGCGCGTCTACAGCGAGATTGCCGAGGAGGATAAGGACTACGCCCACGCGGCGACCCGCCGCTCGAAGGAGAAATTCGACGACGCGCCGGCTGCTCCCGCCAACCGCAAGGCGCGCCGCAAGGAGAAGTTCGCCCATAAGGATGAAGTGGCCGACCCGTATGATTCCTTCGCCATATTCAAGAAGAAGTCGAAAAAGAAATAAGCGATGCGTGACCTACTGCTGACTTTCGCCATCTGCGGCGCGGCCGCCTGCTGCCTCGCGCCCCCCGCGGCGCGGGCGCTGACCGCTTCGGAAGCCTTCGCCAAGGCTCCCGCCAGGGTGTTCCCTACCGTCGACTCCCTGACGCGCCTCGACATGCTCGACTATTTCAACAGCGGTTCGCCGAAGGCGTCGCGCAATCTTCTGCGGGGCGACTGCCGGGTGACGGCTGTCAGCGACATTCGTCTCGAGTTCTCGTCGTCGGACGTTTCGGCCCATACCCTGCAACTGCTCCCGACGGCGAAGGGGGACACGGTCATAATGCGCATCTCTACAATCAGCACCCCGGCGGATGATTCGAGCGTTAGTTTCTACGACAAGTCGTGGAGGCCGCTGGAAAGGCTGATGAGGGAGCCGGAGCTTGACGACTGGCTGACGGAGGAAGGAAAGAAGGAGCGGGCGGATGTCGAGAATGCCGTGCCGTTCATTCTGTCGAGAGCCTCCTTCGATCCCGAGACCTCGATTCTGACAATCACCTGCCACCCGGAGGAATACCTCCCTGAAGAGGCGCTTCCGGTCGCTAAGCGCGGACTGCGGGAAAGCCTCAGCTACCGCTGGGACGGCAAGAAGATGACACCCTTGAAATGAGCGCGCGGAATAAAGTGATGACCCTCCGCGAGCTGATGAACGTCGTAGGGCAGTTGGTGCAGGTCCCGGAGACAAGCGGGGTATGGGTGACTGCCGAGCTTGCCGATGTCGCTGTGAGAGGCGGCCACTGCTATATGGAGCTTCTCCAGAAGGACGATGGTGGAAGGCAGATAGCCCGCGTCCGCGGCTGCATATGGGCGAATGTCTATTCACGGCTCGCCCCTTATTTTTACCGCCTGACAGGGCAGCAGTTCGCGTCCGGGCTGAAAGTGATGCTCTGCGGCTCCGTATCGATGCATCCCGTGTTCGGGATGTCGTTCGTCGTCAGCAGTATCAACCCTGAGTTCACGATGGGAGACCTCCTGCGCCGTCGCCGTGAGATTCTCGAGCGGCTTGACAAGGAGGGTATTCTGAACGACAACAAGGGCCTTGTGTGGCCGATGGTTCCCCAGCGCGTCGCCGTGGTTTCCTCTCCGGGAGCCGCCGGTTACGGGGATTTCATGAACCAGTTGCGCAATAATCCTTCGCGCATACGTTTCCATACCGGGCTTTTCGAGGCCACGATGCAGGGGGAGTCGGCTCCCGCGTCGATTATCGCCGCTCTCGGGCGTATCGCCGCCGAACGGGAGCGCTGGGACGGTGTCGTCATTATCCGAGGGGGCGGGGCCACAGCCGACCTACAGGCTTTCGAGGATTACGACCTGGCGGCCAATGTCGCCCAGTTCCCTCTCCCGATCGCGATCGGCATCGGGCATGAGCGCGACGTGACCGTGCTCGACTATATAGCCAACACGCGCCTCAAGACCCCTACCGCCGTGGCCGAATGGCTGATCGGGCGAGGGGAGGAGCTGCTCGGATTCCTGACGGCCGCGGGTCAGCGGGTGCTGCAGATTGTAACGGACCGCCTCGGTGGTTACCGCCAGCAGCTTGCCCAGGCCGAGGCGCTCCTGCCTGCGGCGGCTCTCAACGCCGTGGAACGGGCGAAGGGGAGGCTGCGGTCAGCCGCGTCGCTCCTTTCGGGAGTCTCAGGAAGAAAGATTCAGTCGCAACTGTCGCGGCTCGACATGTTCCGGGAAGGGGTCGCCTCAGCGGGACGTTCCGCGCTCCAGCGGCAGACTGAACGCCTGAAAGCCCGCGAGGAACTGCTCGAGGTGCTGTCGCCGATGGCGACTCTGCGCCGCGGCTACTCGATAACCCGTATCGGGGGCAAAGCGGTAAGTTCCGTCGCCGCCGTCCCTCCCGGCGCTGTGGTCGAGACGACGCTCGCCGATGGCACTTTCTTAAGCACAACAGATTAACACATAGGTGATTGACAATGGAAGACAACGATAAAAAGCCCCTTGCGGAGATGACCTACAACGAGGCCGCTGCGGAACTCGAACAGATTCTGCGACATATGCAGAGCGACAATTGCGACATAGACCGCCTCGCCGGACTGACGCGCCGCGCCACGGCGCTCATTGCCGAGTGCCGCCGCCGCCTGACGGCCACCGATGAGGAGCTCCGGGCTATCCTTTCGGAGGATGAAGCCGAAAAATAATCGGCGCAAATGTTGGTAAAACTGAATAAATTACCTACCTTTGCACAGTTTTTTCAGCCCCTTTGGCCCGCGGTGCGAAAGCCCTGCGAGTCTGACGGGTGCGAAACTTATTGATTATCAATCGTCTCAATACAGTGGGAAAGTTTAGCGAATACAAGGTGCCGCTCAAGAGCATGCCCGCCGGGGTGAAGGAGTACGACTTCCGCCTCGACAAGCGCTTCTTTGAGAATATGGAGTGTTCCGACGTGCGCGGCGCCGATTTGGACGCTGCCCTGACGGTTAACCACCGCAACGGGGTCTACGAGCTGGACTTCCATCTCACGGGCGAGGTTACCGTTGCCTGTGACCGCTGCCTCGACGACCTCCAGCTTCCTGTCGACGCGACATACCACATCGTGGTAAAGTACGGCGACGAGTTCAAGCAGGACTCCGACGAGCTGCTGGAGATTCCCGAAAGCGACGATTCGGTGAACGTGGCGTATATGATATATGATACCGCCATGCTCGCCATACCGATCAAGCACGTGCATCCGCTCGGCAAATGCAACCGCGCGATGAGCGCCCTGCTGAAAAAACACCGCGCTACCCGTCCTGGCGATCCCGATGCCGAACTTGAAGAGGAACTGCTCGACGAGATTGAAGATGATTCCGCTTCCGACAACGCTCCGACAGATCCCCGCTGGGACGCCCTCAAAGGGTTCAATTCCGCTGACAACGAGTAAAAAAAACAACAAAAACTGATATAGACCAATGGCACATCCTAAAAGAAGACAATCCAAGACCCGTACCGCGAAGCGTCGTACCCACGACAAGGCTGTTATGCCTACCCTGGCCATCTGCCCCAACTGCGGAGCCTGGCACGTTTACCACTGTGTCTGCCCCGAATGTGGTTACTACCGCGGGAAAATCGCCATCGAAAAAGGCGCTGCTGTCTGAGGTTTTTAGAGGTTGCCTGAACTCCGCGTATATGGATTTCAGGCAATCACGCAGACTTCAAAAACGCTTAAGGGCCTGAAGAGGCGCGCCGGAGTTTACCGGCAGCGCCTCGCGCCCCGACAGCGATGGCTCCCCCCTCACTCTCTACCCGCGACACACAGAAAAAAGCTCACACTCTCTCGCCCCACTCTCACAGTTCGCTACGGCGGGGCTTTAATTTATATAAAAGCTACATATGCTCAACGCACGAATCTCAGGCATAGCATCGTACCTCCCCGACGATATTCTCGACAATGAAATGCTGTCGAAAATGGTCGACACCAACGATGAATGGATTACAACCCGCGTGGGTATTAAGGAACGCCGTATCCTCAAACGCCCGGAAGGCTCTTCCTGGATGGGGATACAGGCCGTTAACAAACTCCTGGCAGAATACGGGGTCAAGCCCGAAGAAATAGAACTCCTGATATGCGCGACCTCAAACCCCGACTACCGCTTCCCTTCGACAGCGTCGGTAATCTGCCAGGGAACGGGGCTTAAGAACGCTTATGCCTACGATATCCAGGCCGCTTGCGCCGGGTTCATCGTGGCGCTCGAGGATGCCGCGGCATATATCAAGAGCGGGCTCCGTAAGAAGGTGCTGGTTGTCTGCACTGAGAAGATGTCATCGATGATCAACTACCAGGACCGCGCCACCTGCCCCCTGTTCGGCGACGGCGCCGCCTGCGTGCTCGTTGAACCCACCGAAGAGGAGGGCATGGGAGTCCGGGATGCTGTCTTCCACGTTGACGGACGCGGCCTGGAGCACCTCGTGATGTGGGCCGGCGGTTCTGCCGAGCCTACAACCCAGGCTACCCTCGACGCCGGAAAGCACTTCCTGTTGCAGGATGGCAAGAACGTCTACAAGAACGCCGTGACCGACATGTACACCGCGACTCTCGACGTTATGAAGCGCAACAACCTTACTCCCGAGTCGATTGACTGGCTGGTGCCCCACCAGGCAAACCTCCGTATCATCGAGGCCGTCGGCTCCCGCGCCGGAATCCCGACTGAGAAAGTGATGGTCAACATCCAGCATACCGGCAATACGTCGGCCGCTTCGATTCCCATCTGCCTCGACGAGTTCAAGGACAAGCTCCACAAGGGTGACAAACTGATCCTCACCGCTTTCGGTGCCGGATTCACCTGGGGCTCGATGTACCTTGTTTGGGATATGTAATGTGCCTTTCCAGTCGGCAAGATAGCTCAACCGGAACAGCCGCGTTATAGAATTATTACGGAAATAGCATCTTTTCGGGTGCTATTTTTGTTTATATGGAAAACACAAACTAACAACTAACACCAGACTATGGCAGAAGAATTCGAAAACAACATAGCGAACACCCCCGAGAGCGCCGCTCCGCTCAACCTCCCCGAAGTGCTCCCCGAAGTGAAGGAAGGCCACCGCTCCGGCTTCGTGAATATCGTAGGCAACCCCAACGTAGGCAAGTCGACGCTGATGAACGACCTCGTCGGCGAGCGCGTCAGCATTATAACCTCCAAGGCGCAGACAACCCGCCACCGCATCATGGGAATCGTGAACACCCCCGACTACCAGATTGTGTTCTCCGACACCCCCGGCGTCCTCAAGCCAAACTACAAGCTGCAGGAATCGATGCGTAACTTCGCCGACGGCGCCCTGACGGATGCCGACGTGCTCCTGTACGTTACCGACGTCGTAGAGGATCCGACAAAGAACGCCGACTACCTCGCCCGCGTCGCAAAGGAGAAGGTGCCCGTCCTGCTGGTTATCAACAAAATCGACCTGCTGAAGAGCAACGGCGAGCTGGAAGTAATCGCGGCCCGCTGGCGCGAGCTGCTCCCCAACGCCGAAATCTTCCCTCTCTCGGCGAAAGAGCATTTCAATACAGACAACCTTATGAAGCGCATCGTAGAGCTTCTACCCGTAGCGCCCCCTTATTTCGGAAAGGACGCGCTGACCGACAAGCCTGCCCGCTTCTTCGTGACCGAAATCATACGCGAGAAAATCCTTCTCCACTACGATAAGGAGGTGCCTTATTCGGTTGAGGTAATCGTTGAGAAGTTCGACGAGAACGAGACCGGAATCCACATCATGGCGACCATCTTCGTAGAGCGCGACTCGCAGAAAGGTATCCTGATCGGAAAGGGTGGCTCGATGCTGAAGAAGGTCGGTACCGAGGCGCGCAAGGACATAGAGCGTTTCTTCGACAAGCGCGTCTACCTCGAGCTGTTCGTCAAGGTGGAGCCTAACTGGCGCAACCGCGAGAACAAGCTGAAGGCCTTCGGCTATGTCGAGTGAGACCCTCTGTTTGCGGAATTAGGAAATTTAACTTAACTTCGCGTAAAAGATTGATTGAAATTTATTCCCTATGGGACAACTTGTAGCAATAGTCGGACGACCCAACGTGGGTAAGTCCACTCTCTTCAACCGCCTCACGGAGTCGCGGAGCGCCATCGTCGACGAAACCGCCGGGACTACCCGCGACCGCCAGTACGGAAAGGTGGAGTGGGGCGGCCGCGAGTTCTCGATTGTCGACACCGGCGGCTGGGTGGTGAACTCCGAGGATATTTTCGAGGGCGAAATCAACAAGCAGGTTCAGGTAGCGATCGAGCAGGCCGACGAGGTGCTGTTCGTAGTCGACGCGATGAACGGCGTTACCGACCTCGACGACCGCGTGGCCGAGATTCTGCGCCGCTCCCGCAAGCCGGTAATCCTGGTGGCCAACAAAGTAGACTCCAACGACTGGCTCTACAACGTGCCGGAGTTCTACAGCCTCGGCCTGGGAGAGCCGTATCCCGTTTCCGCTATGACGGGCTACGGTACGGGCGACCTCCTCGACGAAGTCGTCAAGAAGCTCCCCGAGACAGAGCAGGAAGAGGAACTGGAAGAGATTCCGAAATTCGCCATCGTCGGGCGCCCCAACGCCGGCAAGTCGTCGCTGATTAACGCCTTTATCGGCGAGGACCGCCATATCGTAACCGACATCGCCGGGACGACGCGCGACAGCATCTATACCCGGTATAACAAATTCGGCTTCGACTTCTACCTGGTCGACACCGCGGGCATCCGCAAGAAGCAGAAGGTCAACGAGGATATCGAGTATTACTCCGTGATACGCTCGATACGCGCCATCGAGGCTTCCGACGTCTGCATCCTGATGATCGACGCGACCCGCGGCTTCGAGGGGCAGGACGCCAATATCTTCTCGCTGATCGATCGCAATAAGAAAGGGCTCGTGGTGTGTGTCAACAAATGGGACATCGCCGAGAACAAGTCTGTCGAGGCGCAGAAACATTATGAGGCCGCCATACGCCAGCGCCTGGCCCCCTTCACCGACTTCCCGATTATCTTCTGCTCGGCGCTCACCAAGCAGCGTATCTACAAGGTTATCGAGACGGCTGTCGAGGTCTACAAGAACCGCCGCCGCGAGGTGCCTACCTCGCAGCTCAACAAGGTTATGCTCGAGGCCATCGCCGCCTATCCCCCTCCAGCCAACAAAGGCAAGTACGTCAAAATCAAGTACGTTACCCAGCTCAAGGGGGCGCAGGTGCCTACGTTCATCTTCTTCTGCAACCTCCCGCAGTGGGTCAAGGAACCTTACCGCCGCTATCTGGAGAACAAAATCCGCGAAAACTGGGACTTCAACGGAAGCCCAATCCAGGTATTTATGCGCGAGAAGTAGCGGACGGCGATTTAGCGCCGCCTTGCGATATAACAAAGATTAACCAAGGTGGGCGGCAATGCTGCCCACCTTTTTTCGTACCTTTGCATTATAAATCGAAACTGAAACACAAAGATGGACAAACCCGCGAAAACAACCAAGAAAACCACTATAAAGAAGGTCGGCAAGGACGTTGATCCCAAGCAGGCCAAGCTCGACGCTCTCAAGCAGGCTCTCGGAAATATCGAGAAGGACTACGGCAAGGGCGCGATCATGAAGCTCGGCGACGAGGCTATCGAGAAAGTCGACGTGATTTCCTCCGGCTCCATCGGCCTGAACTTCGCCCTCGGCGTCGGCGGATTCCCCCGCGGCCGCATAATCGAGATTTACGGCCCGGAGTCTTCGGGTAAGACGACCCTCGCCCTCCACGCTATCGCCGAGGCACAGAAGCTCGGGGGTATCGCCGCGATGATCGACGCTGAGCACGCTTTCGACCGCTTCTATGCCGAGAAGCTCGGGGTCGACGTTACCAACCTGCTGATCGCCCAGCCCGACAACGGCGAGCAGGCGCTCGAAATCGCAGAGCAGCTCATCCGCTCGTCGGCAATCGACATCCTGGTTGTCGACTCCGTGGCCGCCCTTACCCCCAAGAGCGAGATCGAAGGGGATATGGGAGACCGCAACGTAGGCCTGCAGGCCCGCCTCATGTCGCAGGCCATGCGCAAGCTGACCGGCACCATCTCCCGCACGAACACCGTCTGCATCTTCATCAACCAGCTCCGCGAGAAAATCGGCGTAATGTTCGGCCCCTCGGAAACAACTACCGGTGGCAACGCCCTGAAATTCTACGCCTCCGTGCGCGTCGACATCCGCCCGGGCAACTCCATCAAGGACGGCGACAACGTCTTCGGCAAGCGCGCGAAGGTGAAGATCGTGAAGAACAAGGTCGCGCCCCCCTTCAAGCGCTGCGAGTTCGACATCATGTTCGGCGAGGGTATCTCCAAGGCCGGTGAAATCGTCGACCTCGGTGTTGAGCTGGGCATAATCCAGAAGAGCGGTTCCTGGTTCAGCTATAACGGCCAGAAACTCGCCCAGGGCCGCGACGCCGCAAAGGCTATGATTCTCGACAACCCCGAACTGGCCGAAGAGCTGGAAGTGAAGATTATGGAAGGGTTGAAGGAGCAGGCCAAGAGCCCCGTGAAGAAAGGGAAGGGGAAGGCTTCCTCGAAGGACAAGGAGGAGGCTCCCGACTCCGAGAACGACGATAACGGCGCTTCCGAAGCAGCCGACGACGAGAATCTCGACGACGTTGATTTTGACGCCGAGCTGAACGAGGATTTCACCCTCGAAGAGGACTGATCACACACAACAGTGTTACTAATGTACTGTCTGTTCCCCGGATGGCATGGCGCTGTCAGAGCGGTTCAGATGGTAGGAGCTTGGAGGTGAGGCCGACGGGAGCAATCTAAGGATTGTGACCGAGGCCGAGCCTCCAAGCGACGACCCAGATGGGCCGTTATGACACGCCATATACCGGTCAATATATCAGATGAAGTGTAAAGTAATGTTGAGCAAAGGATCCGTAGTGCTCTCCGCCCTGTTGCTTGTCGGGCTGGCGGTTCTTTGCTACGCGCTCGTGGGTCAGGATAAACCGGTGGCCGCGGCCATAGTGGCCGTAGCTGAGCTGGTCCTGATAATCGCCGCCCTGCTGTATGCCCCGACATATGTCGGACTGTACGACGGCGAACTGGTGGTTTACAGCCCGCTGAGGCGCTTGCGCATCCCCCTGGCGGATATCGAGAGCGTGCGCGTCTGTCCCCCGACGATGGCGGCGCGACGCCTTTACGGCAGCGGAGGATTCATGGGCTACTGGGGGCTCTTCAGCGAGCGCGACCTGGGGCGCTATACCGCCCGCCATGGCCGCGCCTCCGACTGCTTCCTGGTGACCCTCCGCAACGGCCGCAAATACATGCTCGGCTGCGAGGACTACCCCGCGATGGTCTCCTCCATCAAGGCCGCCCTCCCCGCCGCCTCCCCCGCCTGACGTCCCATCCCGATTCGTCCGGCCGGTCTGCCTCCTCCGGATCACCCTCCGGACCCGTCCGACCCGTCTGACCCGTATGGCCAGCCTGATACCGCAAGCGGCGGAGCCGCGGTGTAATTGTAGCCCCAGGTCGAGCGTCGGAGACGCGATGGCCTGGGG
>CALBWF010000064.1:0-24364 GCA_937969265.1 uncultured Porphyromonadaceae bacterium | reverse complement strand
ACCAATCCCGCCGTATTCAACGTCGAAATCAACCCCGACTACGAGCAGCCCGACTTCGGCCAGGAAATCCTCCCCGAGGGAGCCATCCAGCTCGGCTCGCAGAAGTTCACTACCCTGGCTGAGGCTGTAACCGCCGCAACGGACGAGAACAACGTAATCCTCCTCGGCGACGGCACTTACAGCACCGCCGACCTCCGGGGGCTGACCGCCAAGGGGCTGACGCTGAAATGCGCCGGAGCCAGCGTGGTGCTCCAGATGAGCGGCTCCATCACCCTGGCCGACAAGGACATGGTTTTCGAAGGAATCACCCTCGAGACCCCCAACGCCGACTATACCGGCTTCCAGCACGTCAACACCGTAAAATACAGCGGCTGCACGATCAAGAACAAGCTCTTCCTCTACGGCAACGAGGAGACCTTCGACAACTGTAAGTTCGTCAACAACGGCGACTACCACGTATGGACCTACGGCGCGAAAAACGTCACCTTCAACAACTGCCAGTTCGGCGATTACGGCAAGTCCCTCCTCGTCTACAACGAGACCAACAACCTGGTGCAGACCGTCAACATCAACAACTGCAAGTTCAAAGGCACACCCGTTGAAGGTAAGGCCGCAGTTGAAATCGATGCCAGCCTCCTCGCAGTCGGTCAGGGCTTCTACACTATCAACATCAACAACTCCACCGTTGAAGGTTTCGCCTCCGGCAGCGTAAGCAAAAACAACCTCTGGAACGCCAAGAAAGGCGACCAGTACGCCGTTTATGTCGACGGAGTTAAGTTCTCCGCTCCTCTCCAGGCCACTACCAACGGCTACAACATCAACTCCGCTGACGGCTTAAAGGCAATGGCCGCCCTGACCGACACGCAGTACGCGGGCAAAACTTTCACGCTAACCGCCGACATAGACCTCGCGGGGGCTGCGATTCCGATGATAACCTTATGGAGTCCCGAGCAGAAGCCCACAATTGACGGCGCAGGCCACACCATCAGCAACATTGCCCTCTCGGCAGATAAGAGAGCCTTCATCTCCTCTATGACCGGCGACATCAAGAACCTCACCATCAAAGGGATGACCGGCTCTGTCAAAGACCGTATGTCGGGCCTGGTCGGCAACTTTTACGGGACAATGACAAACGTGCACGTCGAAGATGTGGAAATCACATCTGCCGAAGGACGCGTCGGCGCTCTCGTCGGCCTTCACAACGGGGGCTCTTTGGTCAACTGCTCCGTTAAGAACGCTAAGCTGACCGGCACCTGGTCGGTCGGAGGCCTCGTAGGAGGTACCAACGAGCAAGCCAAAGGCTACGAGAACTGCAATGTTGAAAACGTAACCATCACCAAGGCTCCCGACGGCTACGGCGGCGTCTACGACAAGATGTTCGGCGTTATGACCGGAAATATCAACAAGGAAGGTATCACGTTCACAGATTGCGAAATCATCAACTGCGGCGACATTACTCTCCCGATAAACAACACCTACAACAGCTACCTTTGGAACGGCACCGAAATCCAGCCCGACATTGACGAAGAAACCGGCAATCCCCTCTGAGGCTGAACATTTCACAGCGACAACCGCCGACTGACTTATACCCAAATTTATACGCAGGAGCCGCGGCTCCTGCGATTCCGAAAGGAATCGCGCGGGGCGGCGAGAGCCACCCCGCGCCCCAAAACTCAAACATCCAATCTTATATCACACCATCGCCCCACCCATGAACAAGCTGATACTCGCGACCATCGCTCTCGGAGCCTCTATGGTCCTCGCCTCATGCTCCGGCGAGGAGTTCGACGTAAAGCCCTCCGGGGCTGAAGGGAACGTGACTTTCACCGCGTCGCTCCCAGCCTCCGTCGCCAGCCGCGCCTACTCTGACGGCTCCGCGGCCAAGAACCTCGCCTACGCCATCTACCTTACCGGCGAAAAGACCCCGCTGCTGACCGGCACCGCCACTTTCAACCAACTCAAGGCGACCGTCAGCACCACTCTCGCTACCGGAAAGACCTACGACGTAATCTTCTGGGCCCAGGCCGACGGCGCTCCCTACACCTTCGACAACACGACCCAGAAGGTAACCGTAAACTACGACGGCATCAAGGCCAACAACGAGAGCCTCGACGCCTTCTTCCACTCGGAGACTCTGACAGTCAACGGCCCCGTCAACAAGCCTGTAACCCTGCTGCGACCCTTCGCGCAGGTCAATGTCGGGACTAACGACCTCAAGAAGGCCGCCGATGCGGGAGCGAAGGTCACAACCTCCTCCATCGCCCTGAAGACATACACGACCCTCGACCTGATCTCGGGAGAAGTAACCGGCGAGACCACCGCCCCGGTTACCTTTGCCAAGGCCGCCATCCCCTCCGGCGAGAGCTTCCCGGTTGACAATTACGACTACCTGGCAATGGCTTACGTGCTCGTGGGTGCCGACAAGCAGCTCGTCGACATCACCCTCGGCATCGACGCCACGACCAACGAGCCGGTATTCGCCGGCGTTCCCGTGCAGCGCAACTACCGCACAAACATCTACGGCGCCCTGCTGACGAATCCCGCCATCTTCAACGTCGAAATCAACCCCGACTTCGGGGGCGGCGACATCGACGTGCCGGTAGCCCCGTGGGACGGCACCTCCGTCAAAATGCCGGTAATCAACGAGGAAGCGAAGACCGTCGCTGTCGGCGCTCCCGCCGAGCTTCAGGGTCTCGCGCAGCTTGTCAACGGAGCTAACGGCCAGCAGCCCAACGATTTCGAGGGTTATACCGTTACCCTCGGAAGCGACATCGACTTCGGAGGGCACGAAATCCTCCCGATTGCCGACGGCTCCGTCCGTTCGGGGAGCAACACCTCCGGGCCGGCCTTCCGCGGCGTGCTCGACGGCCAGGGACACACAATCTCCAATTTCAAGATTACCAACACCGCAAATGACGCCAACGCCGGTTTCATCGCCAACCTCGCCGGCGCGACCGCCGAAGTCAAAAACCTCAAATTCAAGGATATCGAACTCGCTGCGCCCGTCTGCGAGCAGGTAGGAGTCGTGGCTATCGTTTCCGAAGGGGCGAAAGTCTCCAACATCGAGGTTCTCTCCGGCTCGGTTTCCGGAAAACAAGCCGCCGGGGCTGTCGTTGGGCGCATGCTCAAGGACGGCACAATCCAGGGTTGCTCCAACGGGGCCACCGTCTCCACTACCACCAACAACGCCGGGGGCATCGTCGGTGCGGCCTATTATACCGAGGTCGGGAAGACAATGGTAATCTCCGACTGTTCCAACACCGGGGACATACGCGCCGATAACGTCGCGGCAGGAGGCATCGCCGGGCTCTGTGCGGCCGACGTAACCAACTGCGTAAACGAGGGGAACATATCGGCTTCCAACAACTCGGCCGGTGGCATCATAGGGCAACAGAACGCCCGCGGCACCCTCAGCGGCTGCATCAACAAGGGGAACGTCAGCGGCGAAGATTCGTCAACCCTCGGCTTCGGGGGCATTATCGGCTGGATCAAGTACGACAACTGCACGACCTCCTACCCCAACCACAGCGTAATCGTCGTTACCGGCTGCGAGAACCGCGGCAACATCGTAGCCCCGAAAGGCTACGGGGTAGCCGGAATCGTAGGCCTTACCTACCGCCACGCCGAAATCACCTCCTGCAAGAATTACGCCTCGCGGCTTACCGCCAACAACATGGTGGCCGGTATAACGGTCTACCAGAACATCGCCAACGCGCTCCCCGAAACGACGCCCCATCTTACCGTCACCGGCTGCGAGTCAACCACCAACACTGAGACCC
The DNA here is from genome assembly GCA_937969265.1 of uncultured Porphyromonadaceae bacterium. Lineage (GTDB taxonomy): Bacteria > Bacteroidota > Bacteroidia > Bacteroidales > Muribaculaceae > UBA7173. Next base: position 20,585 of record CALBWF010000064.1, on the reverse strand, counting down.
AGATGAACGGCTCCCTGAAGGCTGAAATCGTCTACGACAACACCACCGGAGCTGACACCACTATCGATGGGAACACCTACACCCCCGCCGAATAACAATCAACGCGTAATACAATTCATCAATTAAATCATACTGCTATGAACAAACTAATTTTCGCGACAATCGCGCTCGGAGCCGTGGCGCTCGCCTCCTGCTCCAACGAAGAGTTCGATGTCAAGCCCGCGGGCGGCGAAGGGAACGTTACGTTCACCGCGTCGCTCCCCGCCTCCGTGGCCAGCCGCTTCTATTCCGACGGCTCTACCGCCAAGAATCTCACCTATGCCATCTACGAGGCGGGCAAGGAGGATGCCGAACAGACACCCCTCATCACCGGCACCGCTGAGTTCAACAACCTGAAGGCAACCGTAAACACTACCCTCGCCACCGGCAAGACCTACGACATCCTCTTCTGGGCACAGGCCGCCGACGCTCCCTACGCGTTCGACACCGAAAAGAAGACCGTTACCGTCGACTACGACGGCATCACCGCCAACAACGAGAAGCTCGACGCATTCTTCTGGGCCGAGAAAGACCTGACCGTCAACGGCCCCGTCAGCAAGACCGTCAAGCTCACCCGTCCGTTCGCCCAGGTTAACGTCGGTACCAACGACTTCGACCTGGCAAAGAAAGCCGGGGTTGACGTGAAGCAGTCGTCGCTCGCTTTCTCCGCATACGTCGGCAACGCGCTCAACCTCTATTCCGGCAATATCAGCGGCGAGGCTGCCGTGACCTTCGGCCTGGCGAACATCCCGACTGACGACGACGGCGCATTCCCCGTTGACGATTACAAGTACCTGGCAATGGCCTACGTACTGGTGGGAGCCGACAAGCAGACCCTCGACGTCACCCTCGCGATGGACGCTACTCCCAACGCCCCGGTGTTCGCGACGGTGCCCGTGCAGCGCAACTACCGCACCAACATCTACGGCGCCCTGCTGACGAATCCCGCCGTCTTCAACGTCGAAATCAACCCCGACTATGAAGGGGACGACTACGACTTCGGCGCCATCGTGGCTCCCGGCGTGAACCTCAACGAGGCAACGAAAACCTACTCCATCACCGCTCCGCAGGGTCTGCAATGGCTCAGCTCGCAGTCAGCAGGCAAAGGTAACGCTTTCGGCGGCTACACTGTCAAGCTCGCCAACGACATCGACATGGCGGGCCAGGAGTTCACCCCGATTGCCAGGAAGGGCTACTTCGGCGGCACATTCGACGGCGACGGCCACACCATCGCAAACCTGACCGTCAGCGATCCCGACTGCGCGGGCCTCGTATGGTCGAACATGGGCTTAATCAAAAACCTCACCATGACCAACGTCAAAGTCAGCGGTAACTATAAAGTTGGCGCGATCGCGGGCGACGGCCTCTGCGGCAAATTCGAGAACTGCACCGTCGACGGCGGAACCATCACCTCCACTCCCCGCATCGTTAACGGCAAGTATGACGACGGCAACAACGCCGGCGGCATCACCGGCTACCTCTCCGCCGAACCCAACGCCTCCATCACCGGCTGCACCGTAAAGAACGTAACTGTCGAGGCCTTCCGCACCCTTGGCGGCATCGCGGGCTGCATCGGCGGCACAAACTGCGTATTTACCGACAACAAGGTAGAAAACAGCGTGATTGTCGCCAACCAGCTGTCGCCTTACGGGACTTCTCTATACCTGACCTATATGGGCGAAATCGTGGGACGCAAGGTAAACGGAGCGACCGCTGACTCCTCAAATTCCGCTACCGGTGTCACAACCAAGACGTTGAAAGCTACATCTACCGGATTTGAAGTGAGCGACGCCGAGACCCTCGCCAAGGTTGCCGACGCTGTAACCATGGGCAATGACTTCAAGGGCAAGACCATCAAACTGACCGCCGACCTCGACCTCGCAGGAGCTGAAATGGCACCCCTCGGTTCTTTCATCAACACCGGTGGCGCTTCGGAAGCCCTCAACGCTCCTTTCAAGGGCACTTTCGACGGCCAGGGCCACACTATCGCCAACTTCACGACCACCGTGACCGACTACAAGTCGGCAGCCGGATTCTTCGGCTATGTCGCTGACGGTGCGGTTATCAAGGACCTGACCCTTAAGAACCCGACTGTTACCGGCACCGCCTACACCGGCGCTCTCGTCGGAAAGGCCGACAAAGGAGGTTCCTTTGTGACAATCGCTAACGTAACCGTTGACGGCGCGACCATCCTCTCCGTTCCCGCCAAGGGAGCCGACGGCGAATTTGACGGCGGCAACAACGTCGGCGGTCTCGTGGGTGTCACCCAGTATGGTATGGATGTAACCGGCTGCACCATCCAGAACTCGACCATAACTGGCTACGCCAAAGTCGGCGGTATGTTCGGCCTCTGCTGCAACCTGAACCTGTCCGGAGATACCAACCACACCGTCTACGAGAACAACAAGGTTGAGAACTGCCAGGTAATCCAGAGCCTGACCAACGCCTACGAATCCTCCATCCCGACCACCATCGGCGAAATCTGCGGCCTGTTGAGCACCGCCGCTCTTCCCGCCTCCAACACCGCCTCGGAGGTAACCGTCACCCCGGCTCAATAACCGGCAACCCCCTGATGCTGGTACAACAGACACCATTATCTATAACTCTCAATACCGACCGCCGGGGCTTCCGCCCCGGCGGTTTCCTTTTAGGCGCCACCGTGGCGAGCCGTAAGGCGAGCAATCCCTGGCGCGGGCTTTGATGTTGATTTTTAGGGCGGGGGCTTTGCTGGTTTGGGAATTTTAGTTACTTTTGCGATAAGAAACGCCGCCGTTTTCCCCCGACCGAAAGGAAAAAGAGAAACGGGGCTTTCGACTTGATACCATGTAAAGCAAAAATCCAATCTTTTTTATACCAAAATCATGGCAGAAATTAAGGAAAAACTGTTCGAGCAGTTCCCGCCGGTAAGCCAGGAAGAATGGCGAGCCAAGGTCGACGCCGACCTCAAGGGGGTACCGTTTGAAAAGAAACTGGTATGGCGCACCAACGAGGGGTTCTCGGTTCAGCCGATGTACCGCCGCTCCGACATCGCCGACCTGAAAACCACCGACTCGCTCCCCGGCGAATACCCCTACGTGCGCGGCACCCGCGACAACAACCACTGGCTGACCCGCCAGAAGGTGCTCCCGACCGACCCCGCCGAAGCCAACGCCGTTGCGCTTGACGTGCTCCAGAAAGGGGTCAACTCCCTTGGTTTCACCGTCAAGGAGCCCACCCCCGAGAATATCGCGCGCCTCCTCCAGGGGATTGATCTGGAATCCGTAGAGGTCAACTTCCGCGGATGCGTGCGCAAGAACCTCGAACTGGCGAAAGCCCTCGTCGCAGTACTGAAAGAGCGCGGGGCCGAGAAGACTTTCCGCGGCTCGATTGACTATAACCCGCTCAAACGCGCCTTCCGCCACGGCGCGGAGGTCGACAGCGCCGCGATCGCCAAAGAGGCCTGCGAGCTGCTCGACATCGTCAAGGATGTGCCGGGCCTGAAAGTGCTCGCCGTTGACTCCGAGCTGTTCAACAACGCCGGGGCATACATATTCCAGGAACTCGGCTACGCCCTGGCCTGGGGCGCTCAGTGGATGACGCTGCTCACCGAGGCCGGCCGTAGCGCCACGGAGGTAGCCCGCCGCGTGAAGTTCAACATGGGCGTCTCCTCCAACTACTTCATGGAGCTTGCCAAGTTCCGCGCCGCCCGCATGCTCTGGGCGCAGATTGCCGAGCAGTACAAGCCCGAAAGCAAGGAGGACTGCAAGATGGCATGCCACGCCGTAACCTCCCGCTTCAACCAGACCCTCTACGACGCGCACGTCAACCTGCTGCGCTCGCAGACCGAGGCAATGTCGGCCGCCCTGGCCGGGGTTGACTCCATAACCGTTACCCCCTTCGACGCTCCCTACAAGACCCCCGACGAGTTCTCGGAGCGCATCGCCCGCAACCAGCAGCTCCTGCTGAAAGAGGAGAGCCACCTCGACAAGGTAGCCGACCCCGCCGGAGGCTCCTACTACGTCGAGACCCTGACCGTGGCCATCGGCCAGGAAGCCTGGAAGCTCTTCCTCGAGGTAGAGGACAAGGGGGGCTTCTTCGCTTGCGTCAACAGCGGCGACGTGCAGGCGGCGGTCAATGCCTCCTGCCGCAAGCGCCACGACGACATGGCGCGCCGCAAGGAAATCCTCCTGGGCACCAACCAGTTCCCCAACTTCAACGAGATGGCCGCCGAGAAAATCGAGGCCGGCTCGTCGGCAGCCGTCGAGGAAGCCAAGGTCAAGGGGGAAGAGGAAGGACATAGCTGCGGCTGCGGCGGCAACTGCGCCGGAGACCCAGCCCGCGCCCTGAGCACCGCCCGCCAGGCCAGCGACTTCGAGCTGCTGCGCCTCCAGACCGAGGCTGCGTCGAACCGCCCGAAGGCGTTCATGCTGACAATCGGCAACCTGGCGATGCGACTGGCCCGCGCCCAGTTCTCCTCCAACTTCTTCGGATGCGCCGGTTACGAGATTCTCGACAACATCGGCTTCAAGAGCGTAGAGGAAGGCATCAACGCCGCTATGGAGGCCAAGGCCGACATCGTTGTCCTCTGCTCGAGCGACGACGAGTACGCCGAGTTCGCCCCCGAGGCGTTCAAGCTCCTCGAAGGCCGCGCCGAGTTCGTGGTTGCCGGAGCCCCCGCCTGCGCCGAAGAGCTCAAGGCAGCCGGCATACAGAACTTCATCCACGTCAAGAGCGACGTGCTCGAAACCCTCCGCGGCTTCAACGCGAGCCTCCTTAAAAAGTAACCCCCGCAAAACCGCAAACAAGCTATGAAACCTGATTTCAAAAGCATAAACATCACGGCCGATGCCTTCGGCGCTCCCGTCAAGGCTCCCGAAGGGGGAGAAAACTGGCTCACCCCCGAACTGATTCCCGTCAAGCCCGTATACACCAAGGAAGACCTCGAAGGGATGGAACACCTCGACTACGTCGCCGGTCTCCCCCCCTTCCTCCGCGGCCCGTACAGCGGCATGTACGCCATACGCCCCTGGACTATCCGCCAGTACGCCGGATTCTCCACCGCCGCAGAGTCGAACGCCTTCTACCGCCGCAACCTCGCATCGGGCCAGAAGGGCCTCTCCGTGGCCTTCGACCTGGCGACCCACCGCGGCTACGACGCCGACCACCAGCGCGTAGTCGGCGACGTCGGCAAGGCGGGCGTCTCAATCTGCTCCGTAGAGGACATGAAGGTGCTCTTCGACGGCATACCCCTGAACAAGATGTCCGTCTCGATGACGATGAACGGCGCCGTGCTCCCCGTGCTCGCCTTCTACATCAACGCCGGGCTCGAACAGGGCGCCAAGCTCGAGGAGATGGCCGGAACGATTCAGAACGACATTCTGAAGGAGTTCATGGTGCGCAACACCTACATCTACCCCCCCGAGTTCTCGATGCGCATCATCGCCGACATATTCGAGTACACCTCGCAGAACATGCCGAAGTTCAACTCCATCTCGATTTCCGGCTACCACATGCAGGAGGCCGGAGCGACCTGCGACATCGAGCTGGCATACACCCTCGCCGACGGCCTCGAATACCTCCGCGCCGGAGTCAACGCCGGAATGGACATCGACTCCTTCGCCCCTCGCCTGAGCTTCTTCTGGGCAATCGGCATGAACTTCTTCATGGAAATCGCAAAGATGCGCGCCGCCCGCATGCTCTGGGCAAAGATTGTCAGCCGCTTCAACCCCAAGAACCCCAAGTCGCTGGCGCTCCGCACCCACTCGCAGACCTCCGGCTGGTCGCTCACCGAGCAGGACCCCTTCAACAACGTCGGCCGTACCTGCATCGAGGCCATGGGAGCAGCCCTGGGCCACACCCAGAGCCTCCACACCAACGCCCTCGACGAGGCAATCGCCCTGCCGACCGACTTCTCGGCCCGCATCGCCCGCAACACCCAGATCTACATACAGAACGAAACCTACATCACCAAGGAAATCGACCCCTGGGCAGGCTCGTACTACGTTGAGTCGCTCACCAACGAAATCGCCCACCGCGCCTGGCAGCACATCGAGGAAATCGAGAAGCTCGGCGGCATGGCCAAGGCCATCGAGACCGGCCTCCCCAAGCTCCGCATCGAGGAGGCAGCAGCCCGCACCCAGGCGCGCATCGACTCCGGCCGCCAGACAATCGTAGGCATCAACAAATACCGCCTCGACCACGAGGACCCCATCGACATCCTCGAGATCGACAACACCGAGGTGCGCAACGAGCAGATCGCCCGCCTCGAAGACCTCCGCGCCAACCGCGACGAGGCCGCCGTCAAGAAAGCCCTCGAGGCGATTACCGAGTGCGTCCGCACCGGCGAGGGGAACCTCCTCGACCTGGCCGTCAAGGCCGCCGGCCTCCGCGCGTCGCTCGGCGAGATTTCCGACGCCTGCGAGGAAGTCGTGGGCCGCTACAAAGCCATAATCAGAACTATTTCAGGCGTGTACTCCAACGAAACCAAGAATGACCCCGACTTCATCCGCGCCCAGCAGATGGTCGAGGAATTTGCCAAACGCGAAGGGCGCCAGCCCCGCATCATGATCGCCAAGATGGGCCAGGACGGCCACGACCGCGGCGCCAAAGTGGTAGCCACCGGTTACGCCGACTGCGGCTTCGACGTAGACATGGGCCCGCTGTTCCAGACCCCCGCCGAGGCCGCCCGCCAGGCAGTAGAGAACGACGTCCACATCCTCGGCGTCTCCTCCCTCGCCGCGGGCCACAAGACCCTCATTCCCCAGGTAATCGAGGAGCTTAAGAAACTCGGCCGCGAAGACATCATGGTAACCGCCGGCGGCGTTATCCCCGCCCAGGACTACGACTTCCTGTACCGCGCCGGTGTCGCCGCCATCTTCGGCCCCGGCACCCGCATCCCCGCCTCCGCCATCCGCATGCTCGAAATCCTCAACGGCGCCGAATAATCATCCCGCTCGTTCCGATACCTAACCGCGAAGCCGCGACCCCACCCCGGGGCCGCGGCTTCCGCGTTTCCCGTCCACCGGTGTCCACCAGTGTCCACCTTGCCCCCACTGTGGCGAGGCGTAAGCCGAGCAATCCCAGGCGAGTCCTTGATTATTTTTGGAGGAGGAGGCGCATCCGGCAGCGGGCGCAGTCGAAAGCGAGGCGGAAGCGGTTGCCGGAGGAGGTAAGGTAAAGCTCGGAGGGGTATTTCGATGCTCCCCCCTCCCTGAGGCAGGCCCCGAGTTCGCGGCGGAGGCAGTAGCGGGTCTCCATCACCCGCACCTCGCCGCATGGGGTGTCCGGAGCGGGACGCTCTACCTCGGCGGCCATCGCTCCTACTTCGGCCCCCGCCTCGGCGTAGAATCGGCGGGCGAGGGAATTAGCTACGTTGTCGTGGCGGGTAAGGGGTTCGCTGCCGGGCCATCGGAGCGATGCGGCTTGCGGGCGGCGGAACTCGCAGCGGTGACACGCCTCGCGGGCGGTGTCAAGCGCCGATACGGCGTCGCGGCGAAGCTGCGCCAGCACCGAAGCGGGAACAAACAGCTCCCCGAGTGAATCCACGACATCCTCAGCGACGAGAGAGTAGACCGTATCCCCCAGTTTGGCAAGCACCCGCAGACGGGCGGCCTCCTGAGGCGTTTTCGCCATCTGCCGCTCGAAGTCGGCCGCGGCGGAGACCCGCAGCCCGCTTTCGTCCTCCAGGTCGAGGGCGAGGCGGCTCCCGGCGAGGCGGAGCGAGGCCTTCAGGGGGATGCGGCGCACGGCTGTATCTCCCGCCATCAGTTTCTGCCGGGCGGCGTCAGAGTTGCGGTAAAGCGTCGCACCCGAAGGAATGTCAACGGCGTTAGCGGTAAACAGCGTACCATTCTCTATCCTGTTGAGGCGGAAGCCGCGAAAGGTTTCCGAAGCGTCGAAGAAGCCGAGGCCGTCGCCGTTGTTGAGGGTAACGCCCGGCTTGAGGCGGGCGCTGAACCTTCTTCCGCCCCCCGAAAGCACCTTCCCGACCTCCTCGCCAATCCATTTCGGAGACCCGAAAGTAGCCATCCTGCCGGGAGCGTCAGGCGACGTAAGGAAATACGATGTATAGCCCCGGTTGAAGCTCCTTGAAAGCTCGGGGTCGAAGGCAAGCTCCACGCGCCCAAGCGACGAGCGGCGGTAAAGCCCCGGATTGGAGGCGATTACCGCATCGAGCGCCCGGCGGTAGGCAGCGACAACGTTCTTGACATAGGCGACATCCTTCAGCCGCCCCTCGATTTTAAACGAGTAGGCCCCGGCAGCCGCCAGCTCGGCCAGCAGCGCCGAGCGGTTCATGTCACGGAGCGAAAGCAGATGCTTGCCACGCAGGAGCTTGCGCCCCGACGCGTCCTCCAGGTCGAAAGGGAAGCGGCATACCTGGGCGCACTCCCCGCGGTTGGCCGAGCGTCCCGTCAGCATGTAGCTCGCCTGGCAGTCACCGCTGTAACTGACGCAGAGAGCGCCGTGGACGAACACCTCGAGAGGCACCTCCGTAGCTTCCGAAACAGCCCGTATCTCGTCGAGCGACAGCTCGCGGGCGAGCACGAGCTGCGAAAAACCGGCGTCCTGCAGGAAGCGGGCCTTGGCTGGGCCGCGGGTGTCGCACTGGGTCGAGGCGTGCAAGGCTATCGGGGGAAGGTTCATCCTCAGGAGCCCCATATCCTGCACAATAAGCGCGTCGACTCCGGCTCGCCAGAGATCCCACACCAGCCGCTCGACCTCGGGAATCTCCTCCTCGTAGACGAGGGTGTTGACCGTCACATAGAGCCTCGCCCCGTAGCGGTGGGCGAACGCGGCGGCGCGGCGTATGTCGGCCACGGAATTGGCAGCCTGGCGGCGGGCGCCGTGGGATGGGGACCCCATATAGACAGCGTCAGCGCCGTGGAGCACCGCCTGGATGGCGGTCTCAGCGTCACGCGCCGGAGCAAGCAGCTCCAGGGGTCTCGGCCCGTTTTTTTCCTTTGTCTGTTCCATTCGGGGTCAAAGTTACGGCTTTTTGAACAATATTACCCCATAAGCGCGCAATAACGCTCCTCTGTTCCGAAGTTTTTTGCTATTTTCGCGGTAACAAACCAAACCAATCATCCGTCTCGCCCCGGCGAGCATCACCAAAGAAAAACATGGAACTTTTTGAACGCCTGACCCGCAGAGCAAAAGAGAATCCCCGCCGCATCGTCCTCCCCGAAGGCTCCGAGCAGCGCAACCTCGAGGCTGCCGACCTGATTCTGGCAGAAGGCCTCGCCGAAATCATCCTGATCGGCAGCAAAACCGAAATAACAGAGAAAGCCAAAGAGCTTAACCTGGCCAACATACACAAGGCCGCCATCGTCGACCCCGCCGACGAGGCCGTTATCGACAAGTACGCCCCCCTCTTCTACGAGCTCCGCAAGAAGAAAGGAATCTCGATGGAGGACGCCCGCAAGACAACCGCCAAAGTCCTCTACCTCGGCGCGCTGATGGTAAAGGCAGGCGACGCCGACGGCATGGTTTCCGGCGCCATCAACACCACCGGCGACGTGCTCCGCGCCGCCTTCCAGGTAATCAAGACCGCCCCCGGCATCGACACCGTATCCGGCGCCTTCCTGATGATCCTCCCCAAGGACTCCCCCTACGGCACCGACGGCCTGATGGTGTTCGCCGACTGCGCAGTGGTTCCCGACCCCGACGCCCGCCAGCTCGCCCAGATTGCCGTATGCTCCGCCAAGACCGCCAAGGAGGTAGCCGGAATCGATCCCAGGGTAGCCATCCTCACCTTCTCCACCAAGGGTAGCGCCAAACACGAGCGTGTCGACAAGGTAATCGAGGCTACCGCCCTCGCCCACGAAATGGACCCCTCGCTCGAACTCGACGGCGAGCTGCAGGCCGATGCCGCGATGGTTCCCGTCGTAGCATCCCTCAAAGCCCCCGAAAGCCACGTAGCCGGAAAGGCCAACGTCCTCGTCTTCCCCTCTCTCGAAGTCGGCAACATCGCCTACAAGCTCGTGCAGCGCCTGGCCGGAGTCCAGGCCGTCGGCCCGCTGCTGCAGGGTCTCGCCGCTCCCGTCAGCGACCTCTCCCGCGGCTGCAACGCCCACGACATATACAAGACAATCATCATGACCGCCAACCAGGCCATCCACGAAAAATAACCAACTCAACTTTCGCAAGCTCAAGTTGAAGTGAATAAAGTGAAAAGTGAAAACCAGGCTTCGCCTGAGTGAAGATAACACTCGATATTGGTATCTCCTTCACCTTTCACCCTTCACCCTTCACCTTTAAGGTGAGCAAGTTGGAAACTTGCGAAACTTAAATCATTTACAGCAATGAAGATTCTCGTTCTGAACTGCGGAAGCAGCTCCGTTAAATACAAACTCATCGACACCGCCGACGAAAAGGTTCTCGCCGAAGGGGGAGTGGAGAAAATCGGCCTCCCCGACGGTTTCCTCAAATACAAGCAGAAAGACGGCAACAAGGCCATCAAGGAACTCGGCATGACCGACCACAAGGGCGCCGTGAAGGCCGTGCTTGACATTCTGACCGACCCCAAGGACGGCTGCATCAAGTCCTACAGCGAGATTGACGCCGTAGGCCACCGGGTGGTCCACGGCGGCGAGAAGTTCGCCAAGAGCGTCCTGCTGACCGACGAGGTGCTCCAGCAGGTCAAGGACTGCTACGACCTGGCTCCCCTCCACAACCCCGCCAACGTCACCGGCATCGAGGCCGTAGAGGAAATCCTCCCCGGCATCAAGCAGGTAGGCGTGTTCGACACCGCCTTCCACCAGACGATGCCCGCCAAGTCGTTCATGTACGCCCTCCCCTACAAATACTACGAAGAGGACGGCGTTCGCCGCTACGGCTTCCACGGCACCAGCCACCGCTACGTCTCGCAGCGCGTGTGCGAAATCCTCGGCGTTGACCCCAAGGAGGTCAAAATCATCACCTGCCACGTAGGCAACGGCGGCTCCATCACCGCTATCGAAGGGGGCAAGAGCGTCGACACCTCCATGGGCCTCACCCCGACCGAAGGCCTCATGATGGGCACCCGCGTCGGCGACGTCGACCCCGGGGCGCTTACCTTCCTGATGAAGAAGCACAACCTCACAGCCGACGACCTCCAGCGCGTGATTAACAAGGAGAGCGGTGTTGGCGGCGTCAGCGGCGTTTCCTCCGACATGCGCGAAATAGAGGCTGCCGTCAACGCCGGCGACCCCCGCGCCAAACTCGCCCTCGACATGTACGAGCAGCGCATCCTGAAATACATCGGCGCTTATGCGGCAGAGATGGGTGGCGTAGACATCATCGTCTTCACCGGCGGCGTCGGCGAGAACCAGACCGGGCTCCGCTCCAACGTCTGCAAGCCCCTCGCTTTCATGGGCGTCAAGCTCGACGAGGACCTCAACGCCAAGACCCGCGGCACCGACACCATAATCTCCACCCCCGACTCGAAGGTGAAGGTTGTCGTCGTCCCGACCGACGAGGAGCTGATGATCGCCCGCGATACCGAGGCCATCGTTTCCGGCCGCGGCCTCTAAACCTCCCGCAACCCCTACCCACCCGCCGGAGCCGTCCCGGATTCCGGCGGGTGACTTATATCATAAATAAGAAATATGCTTGACTTCGTTACCTGGACGGCTGACCCCGTCTTCCTCCATCTCGGCCCGCTGACGATCCGCTGGTACGGAATGATGTTCGTAATCGGCTTCTTCCTCGGCTACAAAATCGTCGAGCGGATGTACCGCCGAGAAGGGGTTCCGGAATCCTGGATGGGCACTCTGCTTATCTACGTCGTGGTCGCCACCATCGTCGGCGCGCGGCTTGGACATGTGCTCTTCTACGAATGGGACTATTACTCCCAGCACCCGATTAAAATCCTATACACCTGGGAAGGGGGCCTCGCGAGCCACGGCGGCACTATCGGTCTCATCATCGCCGTGATACTATACTCGATTTTCACGACCAAGCGCTCCCCGCTCTGGACCTTCGACAGGCTCGTGATTCCCATAGCGCTAGTCGGAGCGATGATACGCTTCGGCAACCTGATGAACCACGAAATATACGGCCACGTGACCGACCTCCCCTGGGGATTCCGCTTCGTGACGAACGTCGGGCCGTGGATGGCCGGGGCCGAGCCTGTGTTCTCTCCCCCCTCCCATCCGACGCAAATCTACGAGGCGCTCTGCTATCTGCTCCTGTTCGGACTGCTGATGTGGATGTACTGGAAAAAGAACGCCGGAGAGCGTCCGGGACTGATATTCGGCGTGTTCTTCATCTGGCTCTTCGGGTCGCGCTTCCTGATCGAGTACATCAAGAACCCGCAGGTCGACTTCGAGGTCGGGATGACTCTCAACATGGGACAGATTCTCTCCATTCCATTCATACTGATTGGAATAGGGCTGGTCTGCTACGCCATGACGCGCCCCCGCGTCCATATCGACTACCCCGACCGATTCCCCGACGAAACCTCGAAAGACAGCGGCAAGAAGCCCGCAAAGCACTGAAATCCAACCCGTCCATCCCTATAATCGCATAAAATCCGACAGATTTTATGCGATTTTTTATATATTCGTGTCACAAACAGCCCCACTCCCGCATCTACATTACAGAAACCCCGCATAATGGACAGCAACGAGTTTAAACAACAGGTCATCCCCCACTACCGCGCGATGTACGGCGTGGCCGTGGCAATGCTCGGAGGAGACTCCCAGCGGGCCGAGGATGCCGTGCAGGACACGATGCTGCGCCTGTGGGACCACCGGGGACAGCTCGCAACCGTAAGCTCCCTAAAAGCCTACGCGATCCGGGCAGTGCGCAACAGATGCCTGGAGCTGATACGGTCCGCCACCCCCGAAGCCGACGTGGACGACCCCGCGACCCGAACCGCCGTAGACGCAGCCTCCGTCAACCCGCAGCAGGCCGCCTCCGAAGCCTCCGACCAGCTCGAACTCGCCTCCCGACTGATCAGCCGCCTGCCGGAATCGCAACAGGAAATACTCCGCATGCGGGCGTTCGCCGACCTCGACAACGAGGAGATAGCCCAAGCCCTCGGAATAAACAACGCGACCGTAAGGCAGCAGCTTTCGAGGGCGAGGAAAACGCTAAGGCAACTGATGGGCAGCCATCTCAGCCGACCATAAAGTACATTATACCGATAATCCTTTTTCTCCTTCACGATATGAAACCCGAAAACCTCAAACGCCTTACCGAGCTTCTCAACCGATACTTCGACGGTGAGACCTCCCCCGCCGAGGAAGCCGAAATCGAAGCCCTCGCCGCGAACGCCGGGCCCCTTTCGGCAGAACTGGAAGCGGACCTGAAGGCCTTCGCCATATGCCGCGGAGAGGCCGTCCCGGTGCCCCCCGAAGGGATGCTGTCAAGGTTGGAAGACGCGATAGACCGCCGCGCCCCCGGGGAAATAGCCGAGGAAGCCAAGTCAAGGCTTCTCCGCAACCGCCTCGCCTGGACCTCCGTCGCCGCAGCAGCCGTAGTGGCGATAGCCCTCCTCATTCCGGCGCTCCGCCAGTCTCCCCGGGAACCCCTCCAGGACGACAACCTTATCGCGGTAGTCAACCCGGCCCCGTACGAGGAAGACAACGAGAAAACTGATTCCGCCCTCCCCGCTGAACCCAAACCCCAAGAAAACCATTCGGTGAACGCCGCTACCGATAAGCCTAAACGCGTATCTCCCAAACCGAGCCTACCTCCCGCAGGAACTACCCCGACGCGCATAGTCGACAACCCGGACGAAGCAGCCATGTACCTCGCTAACGCGCTCAGAATCGTCGACAAAACTAAGAAAGCAGCCGAGGAGCGCGTCTCCCAGTGCAACACGCGGCTCGAACGGGCCGGGCAGATACTCAACCGGTTAGGCGACCGCCTCAGAACAGCCGAAGCCGACCCCGCCTGACACCCGGGACCAAACCGATTCCGACAACACAAACGAACAAACATAAACCCGCATAAACCCGCAAGACAATGAAACGATTTTTCCTTTCAGCGCTCCTGGCCGTCACCCTCTTCTTCTCCTCCTGTGGCCAGCTCAAAGTATTCAAGGGAGCCGACAGCATCCCCGGAGTCGAAACCGTCTACATCGGAAGCACCCTGCTCCGAATGGGCATGGGGAGCGCCGGAGAAGACTACGCCGAGATGGGCAAGGAATTTGGCGTCGACGTCAGCAAGCTCGAGGCAATCGAAGTGTTAAGCGCCGAAAAGCCCGACGCTATCGCGAAACTCAAACCCTACATCGACCGCGTTGTCAAAGAGGGCAATTACGAAGTTGCCCTGCAGAACAACGAGGACGGCGAGCTCAATACCATCTACTTCTCACCCGCCAATGCCAAGAACCGCTCCAACATGCTGATTGTTAGCCAGGAAAAAGACGAGTTCGACATTGTGCTCCTCCAGGGCATCACCCTCAACAACAAGCAGAATGATTAAATTTCGTTAAAACAGCACCGCCTCCCTTGCGCGTGAATAGCTAAAAGCGTAACTTTGTCATTCACAACGCCCCGAAGGCGGCACTCAAAAATGGGGATGACCGGTTTTGACAGCGCGTAGAGGTGGTGTGTAAGCATGCAGAGCAATGATGGCTACGCTCTATAATCTGGGACATCGCAATTTTAAATGGCGAAAACAACTACGCTCTCGCTGCCTAACCGAAGCACAGTAAGTTCGGCTTTATCGGCGCCACAGTGGCGCTGACGAGACATCGCCCGATTGTCCTCTTCCCGAGACTAATCGACCAGGCGGTGCAGCTAAATCGGGAATAGGGGGCCGGCCGCTCCGAGAAGCCCCCGAGACCTTAGGAGATAAGCGGCGGATTGGTCGTTTCATGCCTGTCTGCCGACGAAAACCAAGTTGAAACTAAGCATGTAGAAAGCGCATTAGTTCCGCGTTTGGACGAGGGTTCAACCCCCTCCATCTCCACTATGTGCACCGGACACTCTCCGGACGACACAAGACAAAATCAAGACAAACCGCAGAATATCAATGTATTCTGCGGTTTTTTCGTGCCTAAAAATTTCGACTCAGGACCGAAATCGGACAGAAAAAAGACCGCCACGGACAGTCATTCGTTACCAACTCGTTACCACTTTTTTCAAAATCGAAAATGGTAACGGTTGGGTAACGATTAGTGCTGCATAAAACATAGTATCAATGTGTTACGAAAAGCTAACTCGGACATAAGTCGGAAAAATACGGTCAAAAACCGGACATTGGAATATGATTGTCCGATCTAAAATTTTACCACTTTCCAGACTGCCGGTAGCAACGAAATTTTCATCATTCATAACGAGGTGTTCAACGCCGATTCTGACGATGTCCGACATTAGTCCGACGTTGGCCGGAATTGGTCTAAGCAAACCAAATGTTAAACTCGTTATCATGTCAAACCACGGCAAAACCGGGTTAATGATAACCACCAAATCCTCGTTAGATGAAAAAGAACACATTCAAAGTTCTATTCTACATCCGCGGGAATCGTATCAACAAAGACGGCAATGTGTCCGTCATGATAAGAATTACCGTGGACGGAGAGATGGAACAGCTAAACTCCAAACTGGTTGTAAATCCTGATATATGGGATGCGAAAACCGGACGGGCCATTGGCCGCTCGGCAAAAGTTCTTGAACTGAACAGCCGGCTGAATGATATTCAGGTCATTCTTAAAGAGCACTACTACGACATCCAGCGTCGTCACGGCTATGTCACCGCCGAAATGGTGCGCAACGCCTACATGGGCATCACACAGAGGGAGGAATCGCTCCTGAAACTCTATGAGCAGCACTTGGAGGACACCAAGAAGCTCGTCGGCCTCAGCAAAGCCGACCCCACCTACCGCAAGTACGAAAGGATGTACCGCCGCGTGGTGGAGTTCATGAAGAAGAAGTATAATATCACGGACATCCCGCTCCGTGAAATCAAGTACCAGTTCATCGTGGACTTGGAGTTCTTCCTCCGTACCGAGTACAAATACTCGCAGAACACCACCTACAAGTGCATGAAGTTCTTCAAGCAGGTAATCAACAAAGCCATCCGCGCCGGACTGATAACCGTCGACCCCTTCAACGGCTACAAAATCTCCATCGAGCGCGTTGACCGTGGCTATCTTACCGAAGACGAGCTTTGCAAGATGATGCAGAAGGAGTTTGCCTCCAAGCGTCTGGAACAGGTGCGCGACATCTTCATCTTTGCCTGCTTCACGGGACTGGCATACATCGACCTCGCCAATCTGCGTGTCGATAACATCCAGAAGATGTTCGACGGTCGCCTGTGGATAGTCACCCACCGACAGAAGACCAACACGAAGGTAATGGTGCCGCTGCTTCCGCCGCCCCTGAAAATCCTCAACAAATATGAGGGCTGCTACACCGACGGCCAGCTCATGCCGATAATCACCAATCAGAAGCTCAACTGCTATCTGAAAGAGATAGCCGACATCTGCGGCATCGAGAAGAACCTGACCTTTCATCTGGCCCGGCACACCTTCGCCACTACCATGACACTCGGCCGTGGAGTGCCTATCGAGTCGGTGTCAAAGATGCTCGGACACACAAATATCCAGACCACACAGATCTACGCGAGGATTACCGCCGACAAAATCGGAAAGGACATGGACATTCTTTCCAAGAACCTCGGCAACCTCGATTTCTAAGCTGAACATTCCGTAACACGCCTCAGGTGAGTGCCGTTCGGGAATGTCCGGACGGCACTCGCTCTATCCCGATGAGTGCTAACGACTGTAAATATATCTAAATAAAAGTCAAATAATCCGGTTTTTGCGTGGTATATCACATGGTATATACCGGACGCGATTTTCTGAATGGCACTAACTTGCGGTCGATTTCAAAACCACCAAATCCCCGTAAGAATGGAACAAGAAAACATAACCACCTATGAATGCCTCAAAGAAGAGGTTGCCGGTATGAGAGGCGACTTATCCCGCGTCCTCGATTACATAGTGGCAAAGGAAGAAAAGGAGCGCAAGGCAAAAGAGAAAAACGATGCCCGGCCTCAGTTGCCTGCCAGACCGATGGTAACTAAAGATGAAGCGGCGGCGATTCTGCTCGTGTCCCCCCGCCATCTCCAGCGTATCCGCAAGAAGCTCGGACTGAAATGGAAGATGGTCGGACGCGAAACCCACTATTACCTTAAAGAGATAGTGGATGCCATTCACGCTACACAATGTCCGTGGGACAGCGTGGCATACGAGAAAGCATTGAAACGTTTAACCCGCCTTCCCCGCCTCTGACCATGACAGCCAACGAACAGAAAATACTGCGACTTGAAATTAGCCGAATAGTCTCCGATATGCGAGAGCGACTAATGTCCGAAATCCGCGATGAAATAAAGAAAGCGAACCGCGAAATGTACGACACTCTTGTCAATCTCGGCATACTCGAAGACGAACAGAGATTCTACACAAAAGCGCAGGTCTGCAAACGATACAAAGTTTCAAAGACGAAGGTCGAGCAGATGATGGCGGACGGCACACTCCCCTTCATTAAAACCGGAGACTCAAAACAGTCAAGGGTGCTGTTCCCAGCCGTCGATTGCAGGATAGCCTTTGAAGGAATCCCAAGATAAGACATACACACTACTACATACACACAATAATTATCGCGCCGACAACGGCGCCTGTATCTAACCCCAAACACCTTTTTTATTTATGGCAAAAGACCAAAACTTAGAAGAAGTGCTTATCGCCCGCAACAACGACACTGGGCAGGTAGGCGCAGTGACCGGACTCAATGAGGACGGCACACCCAAGATGACCGATGTAAAGTCGGCGAAGCTCTCTGACCTCGTGAAATTCTCCAAAGGCCAGAACCCTCTCGAAGCCTTCATGTCGAACTTCGTGCGCCAGTGCAAGAACCCCTCGACATTCGGATTCTTCCGCGTACCCGCTGACCGCTACGACACGGTGGGCACCGTAATCGGCGACTTTGCCAAAGACCCGGAAGCAAATGCCGAGATACTCAAGGACAACAAGGTCGATGTGGCTCTTCCCCCTCGGAAAGTCGATTCTCCACAGGAACAGAAAATATCGGCTCCCGAAGAATCAAAGGGCGATGCCGTCGCAGAAGATACGGCCAACGCCGAAAAGGAGGCGAAATATCGTCCTGTGGATGAGAGCAGGATTGACTGGGACACCCTCAAAGAGAAATGGGGTATCGACCGCGAGGCCCTGAAACAGAGCGGAGACCTTCAGGAGATGCTCTATAACCGCAAGTCAAAGCCTGTGAACCTCACAATGTCTTTCGCCGGTGAGAAATATCCGGTCGAAGCCCGTCTCTCGTTCAGGACAGACCCTGACGGCAATGTCAAGGTTGTTCCCCACTTCATCCACCACGAGGCAAAACTCAATCAGGACTTCATGGGTCATAAGTTCTCCAAGATTGACAAAGCCAACCTCATTGAAAACGGCAACCTCGGAAGAATCGTTGACCTCATCGACCCTGTGACGGGCGAGAAGATTCCGAGTTTCGTCAGCCGCGACAGATACACCAACGAACTAATCGCCATCCCCGCCAAGTCAGTCTATGTCCGCGATACATTCGGGCAGAGCAAACTGACAATGGCCGAGATAGCCCAGTTAAAACAGGGCAAGCCACTCCCTCCGAAAGAAGTCTTATGCCGCGACGGAAAGACCCGCACAGGGATTATCCAGTATAACACCGACCGTCGCAATTTGGAATTTGTTCCCGGCGGCATCAAATGGTGGAATAAAATCCACGGCATCAAAGAGGAACCGGCGCAGTCTGAATCTGCCGCACAAGAAACAGAAAAGACGGCACAGACGCAGCAGCAAAAAACTGTTAAGCTTGAAGGCGAAAAAGTCAGGGTCTCGAAAGAGAACACATGGCTTCTGGAGGACGGACGTATCAAGCCACTCCACAACTGGAAGAAACACCCTCTCACCGAGGAACAGACAAGGGAGTATGCCGCCGGCCGCGTGGCCGTAATCACCGATATGCCGGATGAAAAAGGTCAGCCGACCACGGTGTACCTGCAATTCGACAAGAACAGGATGAAGCCGAAGACGTCACTCGACGACCCGCGTGTCAAGGTTGCGGAGGAGTCAAAGACACAGAAAGCCGTAAACCATGACGGTCTGACCAACGAGGCCACCAAGCACGTCGCCGAGCCACTCCAGAAATATCAGACAGAACCGAAGAACGAGGCTCAGGCAAAGCAACAGCGCAAGCCTAAAGGTCCCAAGATGTAAGACCGTAAGGTCTGCGTCAATGAAATGACAGAAGGAAGGTCCGGAACTTCCCTATGTTTTTCAAAACCACTACATCCATCAAAAATATACACCCCAAAAACAATTACAAAAATGACAAAAAAGAATCTGGTTACTGTAATAACCGACAACCGTCTCGTCGCCGACACAATCGCCACGGCTGTGGGCGCAACTCAGAAACATGATAATTTCTATCTCGGCAACGGCTATGCCGTGACGTGGACAAACGGCAATATCATCGAGGCCAAGTTCAAGCCGGGCGAAAAATTCGTACTCGCCTCCCGACAGGAGATGCGTCAGATGTACGCCCACCACTTCGAGTTCTCCATGCGTAACTACGACGAGCTTCTGGGCTGGGAAAAATCCAAAGAGGACATTGCCCGGTTAAACACCATCAGGGCGCTGTGGGACAAGAGCCACACCATCGTCAACGCCATGAGTCCCTGCTTCGATGGAGAACTCGCGTTCCTCAACCTCTACTGGTATCTGCGCCAGCCTGTAAAAGTGCTTCGCGCGTGGCTGCCTCGACTCAGAAAGTCCGCCATCCTCATGGCTGTCGGGAACGGGGCTAAAGATCCTGCCAAATATGAGAAATGGCTCGGAGAACAGATAGCCAATCACTTCATCGAGGCCGATGCCGAACATCTGGCTCTCGTGGAACCCGAGACGGCAATCCTCGAAGGAATCAAGGTCGGTGACACCATACAGGTCGGAGAGATAGATTTACATATCGTCAGTCCCGACGAGCAGCCACTGTACAACATGACCACACTCTGGATGGCCGCTTGTGTGGAACTCGGCTTTGAGTTCGAGAAAACCGCATCGCTCGCCTATACCCTCTATGCCAAGAGCCTGATCTCCTTCCCATCGCTGTACCAGAACACAGTCCCGGAGACCGTAACCCGTGAAATGGAGAAGAATATGCGTGTGCTGGAATATAACCCGATATGGGGAGCAAAGGCCAAAGAGGTCAACACAATTAGCCGCCGCAACAACTTCCGCTATGGCGAGACCGGCTACAACGGCCACGGCATAGTCACCACGGGATTGCATCCTGTCGGACTGAGCCGTGACGAAGAGAAACTCTATAATCTCATCGTCAAGCGTGTCATCGAGGCTTTCATGCCTCTGCCCGGCGAAGGCTCTAAAAAGAAAAAGAGCCGCCGATACCGTAAAGCAAAAGCCTCAAAGAAGGTAAAAACCGCGTGACCTGATGGTTAAGAGAACGAAATAAGAATAAAACTATATATAATCCTGCCCGATTGTCCGAAAAGTTTATTAACTTTGCCATTGATTCAACGTCATAATGTTTTTGTTTCATTTTTGACGTGGATTTAGTGGTCGG
>CALBWF010000063.1:0-62226 GCA_937969265.1 uncultured Porphyromonadaceae bacterium | reverse complement strand
GGTCACAATCTTCAGATTGCTCCCGTCGGCCTCACCTCCAAGCTCCTACCATCTGAACCGTTCTGATAGCACCCTCCCATCCGGGTACAAATCAGGTCTTGTGATAATTTTGATACATCCTCGTGAATAAGGTGAAAAGTTAAAATCAGGCTGCGCCTGAGTGAAGATAATAGTTGTATGAATGGGTATTTTCTTCACCTTTCACCATCCACTATTCACTGTTTGACAAGTTGAAAACTTGGCAAACTTAAAATGCTAATTATGAAGACAGAAGTCAGAATAGACAAGTGGCTGTGGGCGATGCGCGTGTTTAAGACGCGCACCGTCGCTACCGATTCCTGCAAAAAGGGGCGCGTCACGCTGCGCACCCCGGGAGGGGAGGTTGTGGCCAAGCCGTCGCGGATGATAAAGGTTGACGACGTTATAAGCGTGCGCAAGCCCCCGGTGACCTACTCGTTCCGCGTTAAGGCGCTGACAGAAAACCGCCTCGGGGCCAAGCTCGTGCCCGAATATATGGAGAATATCACGCCTAAGGAGCAATATGACCTCCTCGACGTGATACGCATCAACGGCTTCATTGACCGCCGCAAGGGGCTTGGCCGCCCGACCAAGCGCGAGGGTCGCGACCTCGCCCGCTTCACCGGCGAGATGTATGCCGACAGCGATTTCGATACCGACGACCCGTATTTCGTGGATTCCGACCCCTACGACCTCGATTTCGACGAGGAGGATTTCTCCTGACTATGTCCAGCCCTTCTGGGGCTGCCTTTGCTTCGCTACATCAAAAGGTGTTGCATAACGTATGTTATGTTCCTTTGAAGGTTTGTGTAGGGACGCGGCGTGCCGCGTCAGATTAGGAAATAAAATAATTTGTTTGCCAAAGATGACGCGGCACGCCGCGTCCCTACACAGATTCGGTTTTGCAACACCCTCTTAACAAAACAAATGGCCACCGGCCAAATTTTTTTAAGGGAATAGAGTATTTTCATATTGCCGAATGAGGAAATTTTAGTAAATTGCGGTCATAAATCAAAAAATAACCTGTAATTCAATCGCAATGAAGAAACTTATTGCTCTTTTCAGTATTCTGATGGCTCTCGCTGTCGCCGCGCCCGACGTCATGGCGCAGGATAACGCCGCCGCTCCCGCGGCTACGGAAGCCCCCGCCAAGAAAAAGGAGAAAAAGAAAGTGCGCCCTATCGAGGAAATCGTTGCCGAGATGGCGGCCAAGTGCCCCGACAAGGAGGCTGACGGCTCTGTGCTCGAAACGATCATGATTGTGGAAAACAACGTGTTCATGAAGACCCGCCTTCCTATTCCCGCCGAAGCTATCGGCGAGCTTAACAAGCACTCCGCGGAAATGAAACCTATGTTTATTTCCCAAATGGCAACGGCTAACGATGCCGAGACCCGCGAGTTCTTCAAGGCGCTCCGCAAGTCGGGCAAGGGCTTCACTTTCATTATCGGCCCGCAGGAGGGCGACGAGTCTGTCACCCTTATCTACACCCCTGAGGAAATCAAGGCCGCCCGCTGAGCGCCTTCGGACTTAAAGAACCCAACCCCGCCAACCTCGGCCTTTTCGGGCTGCGGTGGCGGGGTTAATAATGTGTAGGAAATTCGGACTAGTGTAAGCAAGTTGTTAATTAATGTTAATTATGGGGGGTAAACTTTTTGTGTAATTTTGTAAAAACAATTAACCCTCCTAAAAATGAAGCAGATTGTTAGATTGAGCGTGTTTCTGTTTTCCCTTTGTGTAATGGGACTTCCCGGCGCATATGCTGATGAGAAGGTTCAAACAGAGAAAGATGGTTTTAAATGGATAGAAGTTCATAAAGACGGGAAATATGGCGCTAAAGATATGTTAGGAAATACCATAGTTCCTGCAGAATATGATATGGTATTATATGAACACAACGAACGTGATGTTGTCGGATGGTTCTATGTGTATAATGAGGTTTGGAAGAAATTCGAGAAGAATCCGAAGGGAGCTTACTCTGTAACGGGAGATGAGATTATTCCGATTGGCAGAAATTATAATGGTGTCCAGTTATGGTCTAATTATTTTCTTGTTAATCGAAAAGGGA
Organism: uncultured Porphyromonadaceae bacterium; assembly: GCA_937969265.1. Taxonomy (GTDB): domain Bacteria; phylum Bacteroidota; class Bacteroidia; order Bacteroidales; family Muribaculaceae; genus UBA7173. Next base: position 60,142 of record CALBWF010000063.1, on the reverse strand, counting down.
AAAGGGGCATATGCGACTTGACAGGGAAAGAAATAATACCCCCAGTCCATAAATCAATTCCACATTATGATAAGACAGAAGGATTTTATGTGTATAAACGAGGTAAAGACCAACTTTTAAATGTATTCCTTGATGAAAATCTGATAGATAGGAGCAGGAAGGCGTATGAAGATGCGGTGCGCGCATCTAAGGATTCTTACGCATTGAGAGATATTAACGAGACTACAATAACGCAACCTTCTGGGTATAGCTATTTTGAACTTAGGCGTGAATTGGAAGATTGGGTTGGTATAAAAAATCAGGCAGGAGAGATTGTCATCCCGCTTGACAAGCATTATAGAGATGTTGAATACATGGATTTGGGTGACGGGTTCGGCTGCTACCAAGTGGTTGATGAGAATTTCAAGCATGGAATTGTAGCGCTTGATGGTACTATTATAATACAGCCATCATTCAAACATATTCGCTATAAACATGAGGAAATAATCGATGGCTATTTTGAGACAAGTGGAGAGTTTAATTCTAAAGTAAAGGGTTATGCGAAGGGTATATGTTGGCTTGATGGTAAAGAGCATATGAAACCGAGAAGTTTTTATAAAATTGATTTTCACCCAGTGGAAAATCATGTCGGTTGGTTTGAGGCTTATGATTTTGATGGTAAGAGATGGGCCATAGAATCCGAGGAAAGAGGAGGGGTTATAGTAGGACCGACAAAGCATTATATTAGCTACGATTCATCTCGCGGTTTTTCTGTAAACGGGAAGTACGTTGGCATCTTCTTGACAGAATCTGGAAGAAGCGACGATTCCCAAAAACAGCAATGGGATTCGGAAAAGAAAGAGCGGAGGGCCGCCATTTGGGGGGCCGTCGCATTAGGCGTTGCACAGGCGGGTGTTATGGTGACCGGAGCCATAGTGCAGGCTGAAGCTACGAATAGACAAAACAAGGCTAAGCCAAGCTCGAGCAGCGAGACTTCGGCGGGGAATAGGTTTAAGGACCAGGATACGTTTACAAAACTAAGAAATGGAGAATACAATTTCGATTACAATGTGCAATTTGATAAGAATGGGAATGCGATGTATTCTAACCCAGGTGCAGCGCAATTCACTGTCGATCTTGCTTCGGAAACAGCAAATATAGCTAATTCCGCATATGCAAATAATCCCGGTAGTTCCATAATGAAATCATATGCTATACGTTCTCAATATGATCTGCAAAGAGCGCAGCGGGAAGCCCAATATCTAAGTACGCCGCATTATTTTTCAGAGATTGACCCTAAAGAGATTGCCGCTGAAAATGAAAGAATGCGTCAGGAAAGACGCGAATACTACGCATCAGAACGAGAGCAAACATTAAATAATGCCAAGAATCTTAATAATGCTATGATACTTCATCAAACATGCGGGTCAACCGATTCGTCAACAGGCATTACATCGCAGCGATCGTCAATAAACAGCGCTTATTCCGGTTCAACTTCGTATTCTACGGCAATAAGTAATAACAATAGAGGTGTATCGTTGAATCATACGACAAACAAAAATTCCACTGATTCAAGAAAGCCTATGAATACTGATGAGGTTAAGAGTGAGAAAGACAATAAATTAGATGCTCATCAGCAGTACAAATCGGAAAATTTGAATGTGAAATCGTCGGATTATACATATAAGCGAAAGGTAACCCTATATAGGCTTGATGGAGGTAAGTTTGTTGTGTCAAAGCAGAATGTAGAGCTGTACGAGAAAGGTGCGAATGAGTATATTAAGATAGATAACAGCTTTTTCCCTGCACATGCTCCCCATAAGGTCACTGCTTTCAGACGACGCATTATTTGTGGGGGAGTAGGAATGTATTTCGATTGATGCGATTATAGGATGTCTTGTTAACAATCCGGCAGATGGAGAATGAACTTTTTCTAATCTGAGGATAGCACTGATTCTCCTATCAATTTTGACTATGGTGCATGCTATGCTGTTAGAAGTAATAAAGTAAGTGTAGAGGAGTCTATACGATATAAATACCCTTATTGGTAGATAATTACGTCTGTCGATGAGGGATTTTAGTCCGGATGTCCCATAGTAAGGCCGAAAATCTTGCATAGTGTGGAAATGCGCTTATGCTATTCAAGATTTTGATGTTGCTATTAATGTTACGTTTCTTCACCTCGCCAACTGCGGCAGAGCCGCCAATGGTGAGGTTTGTAACATGCCGGACTTTCGACCTTGTAGGGTCGAGAGGATGTGGGCGGAGTGGACGGCTTTTGGATTAGAGGAGTGAGGGGGCGGCGGGGCCGGGGCGGAGGATTTCGGGGGAGCGGGAGTCGAGGAGGGAGATGACGGCGGAGTCGAGGTCGGCGGGAGCGGTGCCGCCGTCGATCATCAGTGTTATGACGGACTCGCGTCCGTAGCGGTCTGCGATGGCCTCGGGGTTGGCGAGGTCTTCGGGGTCCGCGTCGTCCCAGTTGGCGGTTGTCGACAGAAGAGGGTTGCCGAGGGTTTCGGCAAGGTGCCTGGCGATGGCGTTGTCTGGCACGCGGGTTCCTACCTCCTTGCGTCCCTTGAAGGCTTTGGATAGGCGGGTGGAGGCGGGAAGGATGAATGTGAACGGCCCCGGAAGGTTGGCGCGCATGACGCGGAAGGCATCGTTGTCGATGCGGGCGTATTCGCTTGCCTGCGATATGTCGGCGCAAACCATCGAGAGGCGCTGTTTGTCGGGGTTGATGCCCTTGAGGCGGCATACGGCTTCGACGGCGCGGTTGTTGAGTGCGTCGCATCCGATGGCGTAGCGCGTGTCGGTCGGATAGATTATGACAGCTCCACGCCGCAGCTCTTCAACGGCCTGGTCGATATAGCGCTCGTTGATGCTGGTAGGATACATTTTCAGTGTCCTCATGGCTCGTATGGATGGTTGAAGGTCGGGAGTGTGTTCAGATTACGCGGCATTTGAAGCCCATCGCGCGAAGGGCGGCTTCTACCTGCGGCCGTTTGTCGCCCTGGACGAGTATTTCTCCTCCGCGGGCCGAGCCGCCGGTTCCGAGCCGCTTTTTCAGGCTGGCGGCTACCTCTTCCACGGCTTCGTCGCCGATGGTGAATCCGCATACGATGGTGGCGGCTTTCCCCTTGCGACCCTTTTTGTCGAGCAGTATGTCGAGCCGCGCTTTCTCGACAGATTCAGGGGCGGGTGTCTCGGCCGGTTCGGCGTGGATTGCGGCGGTTTCTTCTTCCGGCATGTCGGCCATCAGGGAGGCCAGGGAATCTTTCCAGTCCATAGGGTACGCTTTATTCGGTCCGGCGGTGGTAGTCGTAGGTTATTCCCTGGCGGTCGATTGTCAGGGTCGTTTCGTTGAAGGAGCGCACGGGGTATGCCACGCGGGGCGCGACTGTGCCGACGAGCGCCGGATCCCCCTCTTCGATTGTGATGCTCGACGGGTCAGTCTCGATCACGAGGGTGTCGCCGTTGAGCTTCCATTTGCCGGAAACGCAATAGGAGAGTTCGCCTGGGCGAATCGCGCGGATTACGGCCGCGCGGTCGCCGCCCAGTTCGATCAACGGCCTGGTGTCGGACACGGCGGGGATGTAGTAATTTCCGACCATGTCCTTTTCTCGGTCGGAAAGGCCGCCGCAGGAGGTCAGAAGCGCCACGGTGGCAACGGCTGGTATAATTGCCGCGGATAATCTCATAAGCGTAATGTGAGTCAATAATGAGAGGGTGAGAAGCGAACGGCGAGAGGGGTATGGTCGCCTGGGAACCTGCCCCGGTTGTAAGCGAGGTCGCCGTTGATCCATGTCTGCTCGACACGGAAACGGAGGCGCACCCCTTCGTACGGTGTCCATCCGCAGGGGCTTATTACTTCCGAGGAGTGCAGTTCGTAATCGGCATCTGGATTGACCACGGCGAGGTCAGCCCAATAGTTCGGCCTGATGAAGCCGCGCCGGTCGATGTTGAAAATCCGGGCGGGATTGTGGGCCATCTTTTCGACGACATCCTCGTATGTGAAGCATCCGCGGTTGGCGAGCTGGAGCATCAGGGGGAGCGCGAATTGTACGGAGGGCATCCCGGAGGCTGCCTTCAGGGCGTTGTTGACGCGCTTTTGGAAGAGCTGGTGGGGCGCGTGGTCGGTGCCGATTGTGTCGATAACGCCGTCGGCAACGGCATGTCTCAAAGCCTTGCGGTCTTCAATGCCTTTGATTGCCGGGTTGCATTTGGTAAGCCCCCCGGTCGATTCTACCGACGAAGAGTCGAAATAAAGGTAGTGGGGACAGGTTTCGGCCGTGATGAGCTTCCCTTCGACCGCTCCTGCGGAGAACAGTTCGAGCTCTTCGGCAGTGGTGACGTGGAGTACGTGGAGCCTGGCCCCGGTCTCGCGGGCGAGCTCTACCGCCTTGGTGGTGGCGGCCACGCACGCTTCGCGCGACCTTACGAGATGATGCAGCCCTACGGGGATTCCGTCGGGATACCGCTCGGAAAGGATTGCTTTGTTGCGCGCGATTTCGGTCTCGCTTTCGGCGTGGACCGCTATTACGCCCGGAAATTCCTCGAACAGGCGCCGGATTGAATTATCGTCATCGACCAGCATGTTTCCGGTTGATGAACCCATGAATAGCTTCACTCCCGGGATATGGGTATAGTCGGCCTTTAGCAGTTCGTCGATGTTGTCGTCCGTTACCCCGAGATAGAAAGCGTAGTTGGCGAGGGAATTTTCCGACGCCCTTCTCATCTTGTCGTTCCACGCCTCGATGGTAGTCGTCGGGGGTATGTTGTTTGGCATGTCGAAGAAGGTCGTTACGCCGCCGGCGACAGCCGCCATGCTTTCAGAGCGGATATCCCCCTTTTCGGAGAATCCGGGTTCGCGGAAATGCACGTGGGTGTCAATGAAGCCGGGAAGGACCATCTTGCCTCGCAAATCGACCACTTCGTAGTTCTCCCTGGAAATCGTCGAGGGGTCTATCACGCCCCCTTCAACTTTCTTGATCATGCCGTCGAATATGGTGATGGCGCCTCGGAAACGAAGGCCGTCATTGAATATCAGACCGTTGCAAAGTATCTTGGGTTTCATGGCCGTATCGGTAGTAAAAGATGAGGAGAGACAGGGGGCGGAGGGGGGTCAGGATGCCGGCTTCCGCGGGTATTTGCGGCGCCAGGAGTCGACTTTCAGGCGTATGACCCCGAAAAGGGCCTCGCCGAAGATTCCCGTCGACATTTTGGAGGTTCCGAGCACGCGGTTGACGAACACAATAGGGACCTCGCCGACGCGGAAGCCGCATTTGTGGGCGGTGAACTTCATCTCAATCTGGAAAGCGTAGCCCTTGAAGCGGATTTTGTCAAGCTCCATCGTGCGGAGCACTTCGGCGCGGTAGCAGGCGAAGCCGGCGGTGGTGTCCTGGACGGGCATCCCGGTGACCAGCCGGACGTACTTGGAGGCGAAGTAGCTCATAAGCACTCGCCCCATCGGCCAGTTGACGACGTTGACTCCCGTCAGGTAGCGCGAGCCGACCGCCATGTCCATCCTGCCGGAGGCGACAGCCTCTCGGAGCTTCAGCAGGTCGGCGGGGTTATGGGAGAAGTCAGCGTCCATCTCGAAGATGTACTCGTAGCCCTCGACAAGCGAGCGGCGGAATCCCTCGATATAGGCTGTTCCGAGACCGAGCTTGCCGGAACGTTCGATGAGCATCACGCGGCCCGGATGGAGGGCCATTTTCTCTTTGACAATAGCCGCGGTTCCGTCGGGGGAATTGTCGTCAACGACAAGGACGTCGAATTTCACCGGTAGAGCAAGCACTGCCTCGATGATAGCGGCGGCGTTTTCCCGCTCGTTATACATCGGGATTATCACCACGGAGTCGCTGCCGCTCCGCGCGGCGGCTCCGGGTTGTGTCGTTGTCACATTGCTGCTCATCAAGCTGTGTCGGTTTATTTTTGCAATGCAAAGTTACGAACCTATTTCAACAAGGCCAAATTATCGGGTCTGTTTTTTCGATTCGGGCGCGGCCGGAGGGTAGCCCAGGCGACTCAGGATGGCCGCCACGTGGGGGGTGGGGCGGAGGGAGTAGGCTTTCCCGAGGTATTCGGCTGCCAGCGAGGCTTCCGGTGAACCGGGAAGCGCGTCAAGCGCGTACCAGTTTCCCAGCTCCAGCAGCGCCGGATAGTTGTCGGGGTCGAGGCGTAGGACTTCCCCGTATGTCGCGACCGAGGCCTCTTTTGCCCCTGTCAGCATCTGTCCCTGGGCCTTGGTCGATAGGAATCCGATGTTGTCGGGTGCGCCTTGCAGCATTATGTCGGCGTACGCCACCATGTTGCGCCCGTCGCGTCGGAAGGAATAATAGCGCAGGAGATAGGCGTTGACCGTGCGCCGCATCCAGGGATGCTCCTTCTTTATGTCGAGCAGCAGACGCTCGTAAAGGTCGGTACGTCCCAGCTCGAAGCTCGTTGAGCGCACGCGGGAGAATACCGAGTCGAAGGGCACATGGTTGTCGAGCGCCATAGAGAAGAGCCTGATGCCGGCCGCGGTATCCCCGGCCATTGTGCTTGAGACAATCGCCCGGCCGTAGGTCGCGGGGATGTGGGGCTTCTCGTCGAGCATGAGGTCGTAGGTCGCCGCGGCCTGAGCCCATTCCTTTTGGTCGAAGAAACGGTCGGCCTTAATCTCGAGCTGAGGGTAAGGACTTACTGCCAAGGAGGTTAAAGCTGCTGCCGCGGAGGCGGATAATATAAGGCTGCGTAGTTGTCGCATAATGTCGGCACGAATTTGCGTTCTAATGGCTGTTGTTAAAACAACCCTTCCGTTCGTATTGTTCGGCGAAGTTAAAAAAATAATCCCGATTTCTTGCTGTATGGCGGGAAAAGTGCTAACTTAGCGAGGCGTAATTACTGACATGCCAGTCCGTGCCGCCCCCGGCGGCGCGAAAGAATTTAATCAAACAAGACACCATGGTTAATCCCCACCGCTATTGTGTGATTATGTGCGGCGGAATCGGCAGCCGCTTTTGGCCCTACAGCCGTTCGTCGCGACCCAAACAGTTTATCGATTTCTTAGGCACCGGGCGGTCGCTGTTGCAGATGAGCTATGACCGCATCCTCGAGGTCGTGCCGCGCGAAAATATCATCATCATTACCAATGAGCAATATGCCGGCCTCGTGCGCGGGCAGCTTCCCGAACTGTCCGACGACCAGGTCCTTCTGGAGCCGGCGCGCCGCAACACGGCTCCCTGCATCGCCTGGGCGGCATACCATATCGCGGCCAGGGATCCGGAGGCGAGCATAATCGTGACCCCCAGCGACCATCTGATTACGCGCGAGAAACTGTTTCTCGACTCCGTGACCGAGGGGTTCGCTTTCGTCGAGGAGAATGACGCCTTGTTGACACTCGGTATAAAGCCAACCCGGCCTGAAACAGGCTACGGATATATCCAGGTTGGCCCGGTAGTCGAGGGTGATATTCACAAGGTCAAGACTTTTACTGAGAAACCCCGTCTCGAACTGGCGGAGGTATTCGTCGAGAGCGGGGAGTTCTTCTGGAACTCCGGCATATTCCTCTGGAAGGCAAGCACGATTATAAACGCTATGAGGGAGTGCGCCCCGGATGTCGCCAACACATTCGAACGAGGCGCGGGGCTATACGGAACTCCGGCGGAAGCGGAGTTTATTCGGGAGAATTTTCCGGGCTGCATGAGTATATCGATTGACTTCGCGGTTATGGAGAAGGCGCGCAACGTCTATGTCGAGTGTGTCAATTTCGGCTGGAGCGACCTCGGCACCTGGAGCACTCTGTACGATAACTCCCCGAAAAACCGCGATGGCAACGTCACCCAGAATTGCAGTGTGCTGGCCTACAACTCTACCGGCAACATGTTTGCCGTCAACGATGGAGGGAAGCTCGTTGTCGTCGACGGCCTGAAGGACTACATAATCGCTGACGCCGGGGATGTGCTGCTGATTTGCCCGAAAGCCGAGGAGCAGCGCATAAAGCAGATGGTGAACGACGCAAAGCTCGCCCACGGCGACAAATACCTCTGACACACTAACCCACATCCTGTTATGTCAAGACTCTGTTCTATAGCGACGTTACTGCTCATATTCGTGCTGGCATCCTTTACGGCTGAAGCCCGTGCCAGGGAAATGGTGACACCTACTACCGTGGTAAATCTGCGCGAAGGGCCGACCACTTCCAGCGCTGTTATCAGAGGAGTAGCGCCGGGAGAGGTTCTCGAAGTTACCGGCGACGAAGGAGAGGCTTGGCTTATGGTGGAGTGCGAGGATGGCGCTGCCGGTTACGTGTCAGGAGAATATGTCAAGCCTTGTGCTGCTGCCGACGATGGGGATAGCGCTCATAGCGCTTCCTTTATCTCGACCGTCGGAGGTATGGGGCTTGACTATTTGGCCGCTTATTGCATATTGGGATTGTTCCTGATTGTGTTTGTATGCAACAAGGCCGGTTGGGATCCCGCTATGAAGGTAGCCCTTTGTCTTCTCGGGGTTGTCGAACTTGTTTTCGCCGGGGCAGTCCGCGGTACGGGTCTCCCTTGGTTCTGCAATCCCAAGGTTGTGGGCTGGGTGATGACAATAGTCGATTTCGTCCTGCTGGTACTTCTGCTGATTTTTCAGTACAATTCCGTGTCCTATCTTTTGCGGAGGGCATCAATCAGCCTGTGGGGGTGTCTCGCGCTTTGGCCCTTGGGTTTCGGGGCGGCGCTTGCCATTCTCGGCATACTTACAGGAACAACCCGCTATATCAACGCTTCGGTTTTCACTGTTGATCCTGTCGGAATCGGCAGCGACAGCTTTTCACTCTGTCTCGGGGTGCTGTTGGTATGTGTCGGGCTGGTCTATCTCATAAACGCCGGGAGATGCGGCTATGGCATAGCTAACATATATATGACGTTGTTCGTCGTTTTGTCGTGCGGCGGCCTCGTCATAATGCTGGTTCAAAACCTTGCCGTGCTTATCTTCGGTGGGATAGCTGTGCTTGTCGTAGCCGCGATGGCCAAAGGCTCGGTTTCCTCCTCGTCATCTTCCTCCTCATCATCCGTCGGCGGAGTGTACACCTTGCCGAACGGCACGAGAATCACCTCGTCCAATAATCGCTCCGGCGTTGACCAATGGGGCAATTATTGGATTTGTGACGCGGGTGACGGGCAGCACTGGCACAGATAACCGCCCGGTTATTTGTCTGTGTCGGGAGACTGGTTGCCGCGGAGGATGGAGGCGAGGCGCTCGACTCCGGCGGTCGCAGGGAGGGGAATCACGGTTACCCCGGCGGGAACGGCGGCGGGGTGCGGGTCGATATAGTAGACCGGCACTCCGGGGCGTACGTAATGCAGCAGTCCGGCGGCGGGGTAAACGTTGAGCGAGGTGCCGATTACGACGAACACGTCAGCTTCCTGCGCGAGGTCGATCGCGGGCTCGATGTTCGGCACCGCTTCCTGGAAAAATACGATATGGGGGCGTACGCGGTGGCCGTCGATGACGGTTTCCGGGGTTGTCTCAAGCGCTTCGGGGCGGAGGGTGTAGACCTTGCTTTCGTCGTCGAGCGCCCGGACTTTCATAAGTTCCCCGTGGAGGTGGAGGACATTCTTTGAGCCGGCGCGTTCGTGAAGGTCGTCGACATTCTGGGTGATGATATATACGTCGTAGTCCTTTTCAAGGTCCACGAGACCGAGGTGTCCGGCGTTCGGAGCGGCTTTAAGCAGGTCGCGTCGGCGCGCGTTGTAGAACTGGTGGATGAGCGCCGGGTTGCGCACGAAGCCGTCGTGCGATGCGACCTCCATCACATTGTAGTTTTCCCACAGCCCTCCCGCGTCGCGGAAGGTGCTGATGCCGCTTTCGGCGCTCATACCGGCGCCGGTAGATATTACGAGTTTCTTTTTCATGGCGAAACGATTGTTGCTGACTACTAAACCGCCTGGCAACGGAGTTGGTTCAAATCTGCGAAAGAGCCTGTCCCAGCAGGGCGAAGGCGAGGTAATAGATGCAGAGGTGGCTTAGAACCAGGAGGGCGAGGATGATCCAGGTCATATAGGTGCGCCGGCCGTAGCACTGCCAGGCGAGGAAGCCGGAGCATAGGACGTAGCAAGGGTAGAACCATATAAGGCCGCGGGTGAGGACATCCGCCCGCTCCGCCATTTGCAGAATCCAGGGGAACGACAGCCCTGGAGCCACGCACAGAATCAGTATTACCCACATCCACCAGGGGACGCGGGGCTTTTTCGTAGGAGTTGTATCCTGGCCGCTCATCGCTTGTTCTTTTCTTTGAGGTAAGATTTGACCGTCTCGCGTATGCCGTCGCGCAGCGAGAAACGGGGAGCGAATCCGAAATCGCGTTTCGCGTCGGAGACATCGGCCTTCCAGTTTCGCTGGCGCATGATTTTGAATTTGTCGCGGTTGAGGGTGGAGGGCTTAATACGCGCCTGGCCGATTTTCTCGGCGACGTACGAAGCGATCCATACCAGCGGCATGGGGAGGCGCACGGGAATCACGAACTTCGCCCCCAGTTCTTCCGCCACGATTTTTCGGAACTCTTTCTGGGTGTACGCCCTGTCCTCGGATATGATGTATTTCTTGTTCTCGACTCCCGATTCAAAGGCGCGGAACATCGCTTCAACGAGGTCGTCGACATAGATGAATGTCAGCATCTGGCGGCGCAGACCGACGGAGAAGTCGAAATGGCGGTCAATAGCCTGTATCATCATCAGATAGTCCTTCTCGTGGGGGCCGTAGACCCCGGTCGGGCGGAAGATAATATAAGGTATGCCGGAGAGGTGTTCCAGGTATTGCTCCGCCTTGATTTTGGAGAGGCCGTAGCGGGTGTCGGGGTTCGGAACCATATCGGACGACAGCGGGGTGTAGCCTTTTTCATCCCCCGGGCCGAGCGCCGAGAGGGAGCTCATGAACAGCAGCCGCCGCGGAACGTGGCCGGTGGCTTTCAGCGTCTCGACGAACCGGCGGAGATACTCGAAATTCACTTTGTTAAATTCCGGAAATCCTCCCGCGGCCTTGGTGGCTCCGAGGTTGTATATAATGTAGTCCCACGGCTCGGAGGCAGAGACCGCTTCGTTCATCTGCGCCTGATCGTCGTAGTCGAGCACCAGGAATTTCAGCGCAGGGTCGGAAAGATAGCGCCGCGAGGTCGTTTCGCGGACTGCGGCGGTGACCTCCATGCCTCGGCGGAGACCCTCCGCGCAGATGAATCCCCCGATAAATCCCCCCGCGCCGACAACGAGCAGACGCTTCCCGGAGAGACTGTTTTTCGGAGTGTGGTTTGTGTCGTTGTTATCCATTGTATTCAGCCATTGCTTGACGGTAAACCTCCATGGTCTGCATGGCCATATCGGTATCGTTGAATCTCTCGACATATGTCCTCCCTTCGGCGGCAATGCGGCTCCTTTCGGCAGCGTCGCCGTACAGGCGCGTCACTACTTCGGCCCACGCGGCCTCGTCGTCCGGGTCCACCGCGGGAGTCGACGGGCCTCCGGCTTCTTCCAGGCAGGAACCGGTCGCGACTACGGCCGGAGTTCCGCAGTAGAGGCTCTCTATAACCGGGATTCCGAACCCCTCGAAGCGGGAGGTATATGTGGAGCAGACGGCTCCGGCGTAAAGCGCCGGGAGGTCGGCGAAGGGGGCGTTGTCTATAAATCTAACCCTTCCTCCGAGGTTGTGTTCACGGATATAGCTGTCGAGTTCGATGGCGTAGTCGGTGCGTCGGCCAACTATGACGAGCGACAGGTCGGCGGGAAGAGCCCGGAGCCCCTTTACCGCGAGAAGCTGGTTTTTGCGGCGTTCGACGGTCCCCACGGCCACGATATACGGCCCGGAGATTCCGTGTTTCTCCCTAACGGCGGCGATTTCTTCCGGGGTGGGGACGCGGTGGAACTGCGAGGCGCAACCCTGGTAAACGATGCTGATTTTCGCCGGGTCTATTCCGTAGAAATCGACCACGTCGCGGGCGGTACATTCTGAAATCGCGATTACGCGGGTCGCGGCGCGTGCGGCGCGGGCAAATTTGTAGTCGTAGATTTTCCTGTCAATCGCCGCGTAACATTCAGGGAAGTGGCGGAAGATTACGTCGTGGATTGTAACCACCGACGGCTTTCCGAGTTTTTCGATGTCGAGCGGGAGCTCGCCCGACAGGCCGTGGAAGAGGTCAACACCGTCGCGTCGCGCCTGGGCCGTTATCCCGCCGTTGACGCGCCAAAGGCCGCTCATCTTCCTCCAAGCCCATCGGTCGGGGACCCGGAGCTCGATGTTAGCTAACCGCGACAGGGGTTTGAGCCGCGGGTTATCCGACAGCGAGGGAGTATAGAGCAGATAGCTGTTGTCGGGGTATTGCTCTGCCAACAGCTCTACGAGCAGCCGGGAATAGTTTCCCAGTCCGGTATTGTTTTTGACGGCGCGTTTGCCGTCGTAGCCGATAATCATTCGGAACGGAGGGGTATGGTGCGTTCTATCGAGTTGTCGAGCGAAATAAGCGTCTCGGTGCCGGTAACGCCGGGAATCATCTGGATTTTTCGGTTAAGGAGGTCCATCAGATGCTCGTTGTCGCGCACGAAGAGCTTGACCATCATAGTGTACGGGCCGGTTGTGAAATGACATTCGACAACTTCGGGAATCATTTCGAACTCAGGCACGACGGTCTGGTACAGCGCGCCGCGCTCGAGGTTCACTCCGATATAGGCGCAGGTGGAATATCCGAGCTTCTTGGGGTTTACGGTGTATCCTGAGCCGGTAATGATACCGAGGTCGATCATGCGCTGTATGCGCTGGTGGATCGCGGCGCGGGAGACGCCGCACTCCTGGGCCACATCCTTCGAGGGGATGCGGGCGTTGTGCATGACGATGGAGAGTATCTTTCTGTCGAGGTTGTCGATATTGTCAATTTTTTCCATATGTGACTGAGGTCTGATTATGTTCCGCAAAATTAGCAAAATGCCGCCAAATAAGCAAGAAAATGCGCCAAATGCCCGGTTTCGTGGCGCTAATTACCTCATTTGTCCAACTAATCCCGTTGTTTTGTCTCGGCGATGGGCAGGTCGATTTCAAAGGAGGTGCCTTTCCCCGGTTCCGACCAGGCCACGAAAATACGCCCTTTGTGGTATTGCTCGACGATGCGTTTGGCGAGTGTCAGGCCGAGGCCCCAGCCCCGTTTTTTAGTCGTGAAACCGGGGTTGAAGACGGTTTTCTGGTTTTTGCGGGGGATGCCCTTCCCGGTGTCGGTGACGGTTACGCGGGCTTTGCCCCCCGCGGCCGAGGTGACGACGGTGATAGAGCCGGTGCCCTCCATCGCGTCAACAGCGTTCTTGATCAGGTTCTCCATCACCCATTCGAGGAGCGGGGCGCTGAGGCTTACCGGGAGCGGGGTGTCACACAACTCTACTGAAAGGTTGATGCGCGAGGAAATCCTGGTCTTCATGTACGACGCGGCGCGGAATACCACCTCGTTGAGGTCGTCCCGTTCCATCTGCGGCTGTGATCCAATTTTGGAGAAGCGCGACGCGATGGTCGACAGGCGGTTGACATCCTTGTTCATTTCCCCGACCATTTCCGGGTCGGCCCCGGTGTCTTTCAGGATTTCGGTCCAGGCCATCAGCGATGAGATCGGGGTGCCGAGCTGGTGGGCCGTCTCTTTCGACAGTCCGACCCACACCTTGTTCTGCTCGGCGCGCTTGGTCGAACTGACGGCGAAATATACGACGGCTATGAACGCGAGCATCACCAGGAGCTGGATGTAGGGGTAGTAGCTGAGGCGGCGCAGCAGCTTCGAGTCGTCGTAATACAGGTGCTGGAGGTTGTCGGCGGAGATTATGATGTGTATTACGTTATGCCTCTCCGCGAGGTCGGTGAGCTTGTGGCGCAGATAGCGCTCGTTGACGGGAGAGATGTAATACGTATCGGCTGAATCAATCGGTTCCGGCAGGTCGAAATTGCGGTGGTCGAGTATGTTTCCGTCGTCGTCGGTCAGGATGACGGGGATGTTGTGGTTGCGCTGTATGATGGAGAACAGGAAGTCGATGTTTTCCGCCTGGGCCGCGTCGTCGACGGGGAGAGAGCTTATGTCGGCAAGCTGCTTGGTGGCGTCGGCCCAAATCTGCATGCGTTCTCTTTCCTGGGCCGCGAGGTCCTCTACCAGGTTGTTGGAAACATACAGGAAATATGCCACCACCCCGACTGAAATCGCCAGGAACAGCGCCGTACCGTACTTTCTTATGTCGTAGATGTTCATCGGGCCTGTTGTTTGAGGTCGTCGAGAATGAAGCGGGCGACAGAGTCCGCACAGTTTGGCCCTATGACTATGTCGGCTGCTTCCTTTACTTCGGGGAAGGCGTTTTCTACAGCGACCCTAACGTCCGCCACGCGCATCATCGGGAGGTCGTTGAGGTTGTCGCCGAACACTACCACGCGTGTAGCCCCGGTCTGCCGCGCCATATCGCTGACGGCCTTTGCTTTCGACACTCCGGGGGCGTAAATATCAATCAGTCCCGTGTCGGGGGTTATGACGTCCTTGTACCAGGAGACGGAACATTCCGTCACCTTTTGCAGTTCGCCGCATACCCCGGCGATGATCTTTTCCGGCCCGGTGGCGAAAAAGAGCGCCACGCGGTCGCGGCGCGCCGGATTCTGCCCCAGGTGGAAACGCTTGAGGGTCAGATGGCGCCTCTCCTCGTAAAACGAGAGCTCCCGGCGGCTCATTACCTTCGAGTGGTAGACATTCAGGAAGGAGTCGCCCGACACGCAGTATGTGAACGGGCGGAGGCTCACCCGGTCGAACGCCTCGGCTATGCGGTCGGCATCCTCCTCGGGAATGGTCGTGATCGAGCGGAACCGCTGTCCGTCGAGGTCCCATTGGGCAGCCCCCGTCATTACGATGGCGGGTAACGTCATCCTGACGCCGCTGAGGAGGGGCTGCACGGTTGCCGGGGTGCGGGCGGTGGCGACCGTGAACAGCGCGCCCTCCGCGATTGCCTCGTTAAGCATTTCCGCCGTCGCGGGGGAGACGCGGGAGGTATTGTCGAGCAGCGTGCCGTCGAGGTCGCTTACATATAGGGTCTTTGCAATCATATCACAAAGTTAATTCTTTTATGTGAAAAAACGAATACAATGCCTCCCGCCTCGAATTTTTAGTGGTGTCCGGTGATATTTATACAAATTTTCCCTAAATTTGTTGTTTCATTCAGCTAACGATAATTAAGCCCAGACATATGGAGCCGGATTCAGCATACAATACAGACAGATACGACGCCGATAACAAGAACAAGCCCGGCGGCGATGCCCCGAAGGCGGGTAAGCCGCTATGGAAGAGGGCGCTCAAATGGTTCGGCGTGACCGCGGGAACGCTCGCTGTCCTTTTCGTGGCGATATGCTCGCTGATAATCTGGATTCTAACCCCGGCCCGTCTGACCCCGCTGGTCGAGGAACAGGCCGGGAAATATATCAACGGCAAGCTGGATATCGAAAAGGTTGAGCTGACGTTCTGGCATACGTTTCCACGGATGGTGCTGGAGGTTGACTCCCTGGTGCTGACTTCCGACGCGCTGGCCGCGCTGCCGGATTCGATCGCGTCGAAACTACCTGCCGACGCGTCGCGGCTCCTGTCGGTCAAGTCGTTCAAGGGTGGTGTCAACGTTCTGGCGCTGCTTGTCGGCAAAATCTCGCTTCATGACGTGGCTTTCATCGGCCCGAGGGTGAATATCGTCCAGGCTACCGACTCGCTGTCCAACCTTGATATTTTCCCTCCGTCGAAAGTTATCGAAGAGGAGAAGGAGGAACCGCTCAGCCTGCCCGACATATCAATCAACCGGTTTACGATACAGGATGCGGCTCCGTTGCGCTCCGTTTCGATCCCTGACTCCCTGGATGTCGCGGTCGCGGTTAGCGAAGTAGAGCTTACCGGGGAGGGTGCGCCGATGTACGCGCTCGTTCTCAAAGGTGGTCTCTCGATGCCGCTCCTTGAGGAGTATGATTTCAAGACCTTGGCTTTCGGCACGGATGGCAATATCACCTGGCGCCCGGAGGATCCCCTCTCGCTCGCTTTGGAAAATTTCGACATATACCTTGACAATTTCCGTTTCCTGGTCAATGCGACGGTTGACGCGGCTCAGGCGCCTATGCTTAATGAGCTTAGGGTCAAGTCGGAAGGACTGAAGGTCTCTGACATGCTTCCGCACGTCCCCGCCGAGTACTCTTCTCTTGCGGAACTCCTGAAAACGGATATGGAGGTCGAACTGGCTTTCAACCTGACCTCTCCGTGGAATATGGCTGACACGGTGCTCCCGTCGTTTACGGCCAATCTCGACATTCCCGACTGCTCGTTGTCCTACGAGAACGCGCGAATCGACAAATTCGCAGCTTCCGTGGCCGTCCGTTATGACGGGGCAACCCCCGACGATTCCGAATTTGAGATAGAGAAGTTCATTGTCAGGGGGCTGGGCGCTGATGTCGATTTGAAGGGGACAATCTCACGGATTGTTTCGGACCCAAGGGTGCGCGGCTCGTTCAAGGGGCGAGTCGACCTCGGGCAGCTACCTCCGAGAATCGCCGCCGCGATTCCCGCGAAATTCTCCGGCGTGGTTGACGGTAACGCTGATTTCAACATCGCGGCAAGCGACTTTTCGGGCCAGCGGTTCCACCGGGCCGATATCAAAGGGGAGCTCAACCTGCGCCGCATCCATGCCGAAGTCCCTGAGACCGGGACTGCTTTCATTGAGCTTGCCACGCTGGATTTCGGCACCAACGGAAAGTTTGTCACGCCCGACGGGGCGAAAGTCGATTCTTTGTTACAGGTATCGTTAAAGGTAGACTCCCTCTCGTTCAGCGGAATGGGGATGGACCTGGAGGCCCGCGACTTCATGGCCGGAGCGGGGACAATGAACCGCAGCACTTCGGCCGACACCACCGAGATTAATCCGTTCGGCTTCCGGATTGCCGTAGACCGTCTGAAATTCGATTCGCCGGCCGACACGCTGCGCGCCCGTCTGCGCAAGGCATCGATTGCCGGAGCGCTCCGCCGCTATATGGGGGATGCCAAGTCGCCGCAGATGGGGCTTCGGGTAGAGGCCGGGGCGATGTTCCTCGGGCAGGCTCTTACAAAGGTCGCTATGCTGAAATCGAATATGGATCTCACGGTACATATGCGCCGGAGACGGCACAGCGCGGCCGATAGCCTCCGCCACCGCGGATTCCGTCCGCGCCGCCCGGATTCCGCCGCGGTCGCGAACGCTGGGGACCTGAACCTCACGCTCGACGCGAAGGAACGCTCGCTGCTGCGCCGCTGGGATTTCAGCGGCAGGGTGACGGCGCGCCGCGGCCGCCTGGTAACCCCTTACTTCCCGCTCGACAACCGCCTGAGCCATATCGACCTCCGCTTCAACAACGACTCGGTTGTGCTGTCGAATCTCTCTTACCGGGCGGGGCGGAGCGACTTCCTCCTCAACGGAACCATATCCAACCTCCGCCGGGCGCTCACCTCGAAGCGCAATAACACCATACGGGTGGAGTTCGGCGTGCGTTCCGACACTATTAATGTCAACGAAATAGTCCAGGCCCTCTTTGCGGGGCCGGCGCTCGCCCAGCAGGCCGATTCGGCGATGGTATGGAGCGATAGCGAGACGGATGACGGAGGGCTTGCCCAGATGGCCGACACGGTGAAGACCGGGCCGTTGCTCGTACCCCGTAATGTAGAGGCGCGTCTGCATATGAGGGCCGACAACATCCTCTATTCCGACCTGGCGCTCAGAGACTTCCACGGCGACCTGATGGTGTTTGACGGCGCCGTAAACCTCCGCGACCTCTCCGCGTCGACCGACATAGGCTCGGTTGATGTCGACGGACTTTATTCCGCTCCCTCGGCGGATGACCTTCAGTTCGGCCTGGGCATGAGGGTGCATGACTTCCGGCTCGACAGGCTAGAGTCGCTGATTCCTGCGATAGACTCCCTCCTGCCTGCGTTGCAGAGCTTCGGTGGAATCGTCAACGCCGATGTAGCGGTGACTACCGACCTTATGCCGAATATGGATATAGACATACCGACCCTGAAGGCCGCCATTAAAATCGAGGGGGACTCGCTGGTGCTCCTCGACCCCGAAACTTTCAAGACCATATCAAAGTGGCTTCTGTTCCGCAACAAGAAAAAGAACATGATCGACCATATGGCTGTCGAGGTCGTGATTGACAACTCGACCATCGAGCTGTACCCCTTTATGTTTGACATGGACCGTTACCGCCTCGGAGTCATGGGGCATAACGACCTGGCAATGAACCTCAACTACCATGTTTCGGTGTTGAAGTCCCCCATACCCTTTAAGTTCGGAATCAATATCAAGGGAACTCCCGACAAGATGAAAATAAGGCTCGGGGGCGCCAAGTTCAAAGAGCGCATGGCGGTAGAACGCCAGGCAATCGCGGACACGACGCGAATCAACCTTGTGGAGCAGATTGACCGCGTGTTCCGCACCGGCATCTCCAAGGCCAAACTCGGCAAGCTCGACTTCCCGGAGTCATCTAATGCCGGGAATGTTAGCGGTTCCCGGCCCGGAGGGCGCGGCTCCCGGCTTGACAGAGCCGGCGGCATAGCTTCCCCCTCGACGGCAATCGGCACGGGTGATAATATCACGGCCACAGACTCCCTGATTATGATTAAGCAGGGGATGATTGACAATCCCGACAAACGCCGCTTCCCGCTTTCGAAGCAGCCCCCGGTTGTCCCCGTACTGCAAGAGGATAAGAAGAAATGAACTGCCGGCGGTTACATATATTGATGCTCGCTTTCGCCGCTGGGCTGTGCGCTGTGGCAGCAACCGGGCATTTCAGCGTTGACGGGTTGGAGTATTCGATCTTGACGGGCAACTCCGCGTCGTTGGTCAAGGCTGATGCATCCTTGACGGGGCCGGTTGTTATTCCGTCGTCAGTAAGGGCAGACGAAGGAGAGTATGCGGTCACAGCGATTGACGATAAGGCGTTTGAGGAGTGTGGCGGCATTACTTCCGTAACGATTCCTGAAAGCGTTCTTTCAATCGGAAACGATGCTTTCAGTTTCTGCTCGACTCTTGCGGAAGTGGTGGTCGCTGACGGCAGACAACCTCTTTCGATGGGGTATATTCCGATGCTCAACGCCGGACTGTTCGCCGATGCCCCGGTCGCGACGCTGTATCTCGGCCGAGAGCTTACCTACACCTCCCGGCGAGGCTATTCCCCGTTTTCCGACAACAAGAGTCTTGCATCAATAACAATCGGAGCAAACGTCTCGAAATTAGGCGAATATATGTTTGCCGGATGTACCTCGGTAAAGAATATCATACTGCTGAATCCTACTCCTCCCGAACTCGCATCCAACTCTTTTAGCGGAATCTTAACAGATGGATGCGGTCTGAAAGTGCCGGTCGGCGCTGTTGAGGCATATCGTTCGGCTCCAGGCTGGTCGGAGTTTCCATATATAACCGACGGAACTTCGTCTCTACAAGAGCCGCTGAAAGAAGTTCAATTCCGAGTTGTGGCCGAGGCAGGAACGATAAGCCTGTCGGGGCTTTCGGAGGGTGCGGTGGCGCGCCTGAGTCGGATTGACGGCGCGGTTGTCGCCGTCAATAAGGCAGAGTCGGGCGTTACGATGTTCGAGGGATTGACTCCGGGCTGTTATATGCTGACAGTCAGCGACGCGGGCCCCTCTGTTACCCGGAAATTAATAATGCGTTGAGGCTGTCAGTTCCGATACGGGATTGTGATGGGCGGCATTTCTTATTTTTTTGACGGGCAGGGTGGGGAATGTCAGGGAATTTGCGTAATTTTGCAAGGAATTTTGCGAAGAAGTTAATTGAGACATTCTCATATATATATACTGCTGATATTCGTGGCGTCTCTTCTCGCGGGGAATCTCTTCTCCCGTGACGGCCTTGACGCGCCCTCGCAGGTTCCAGTGGCCGACGCACCGGCCGAGCCTGCGGATTCTTCGCGGGATATGCCGATCCTCTCCGCTCCAGCGCGGACGCTTTTCTCCCCCACGGATTCGGCGGTGATTGATTCGATGAACGGCGCATGGCTTATGGCCGATACCGCCGCTGTTGACACCGTGCATCATACGAATGATTCCGTTCCCGCGGCTGCCGACTCATTAGCCGTCGTTCCTGACTCGCTCCGGCGCCCGCGTCAGTCGAAAATCCGCCGTCAGAAAGTCGATCTCGACAACCAGGTCGTGTTCTCGTCGGCTGACTCCATGATTCTTATCGGGCGTCAGACAACGTATATGTACGGCGACGGCAAGGTCGACTACGGAAACCTGAAACTTACCGCCTCGGAAATCCAGCTCGACCTGGATTCCAGCATTGTCTACGCCTGCGGTACCCCGGACTCGATCGGTGACCTTCAGGGAACCCCCGTGTTCGAGGAGGGGGGCACGAGCTACGAGTCCAAAACGATGCGCTATAACTTCAAGTCGAAGCGCGGATTTATCTCCGACGTAATCACGCAGCAGGGTGAGGGTTACCTTACCGGCGGACAGACGAAGAAGACCGCCGGGGAGGATTACTACATACAGAACGGCAAATACACCACCTGCGACAACCACGAGGACCCACACTTCTGGCTGCAGCTTACCCGCGCGAAGGTAAGGCCGAAGAAAAACATCGTGACCGGCCCGGCGTATATGGTGCTCGCGGGGCTGCCGCTCCCTATCGCCGTGCCGTTCGGCTATTTCCCCTTTACCGACAAATACGCTTCCGGCGTGATTGTCCCGACGTTCGGCGACGACTACAGCCGCGGCTTCTATCTCAGCGACGGCGGCTATTATTTCGCCATTAACGACAATATTGATATGGCATTGACGGGGGAAATATACACCAAGGGCTCGTGGGGCCTTTCCGCCCAATCGACCTACAACAAGCGCTATAAGTTCAACGGCCGCTTCAATATCAATTACCTCAAAAGCATCTACGGAGAGAAGGGGGATCCCGACTATTCCACGGCAACGAACTTCCAGGTAATCTGGAGCCACACGCAGGATTCAAAGGCGAACCCCAACATGAACCTGTCGGCATCGGTGAACTTCACGACCTCGGGCTATACCCGCAACTCGGTAAACTCCTATTATTCGAGCGCGTTCACCGAGAACACGAAGAGTTCGACTGTCAACCTCTCATACCGCTTCCCGCAGTCGAAATGGTCGCTATCGACCTCGCTGAATATCTCGCAGCGCACTCAGAACTCGACTCTCGCGATATCGTTCCCTAATATCAACGTCACGATGTCGCAGACCAACCCGTTTAAACGCAAAAAGGCTGTCGGCGACGAGAAGTGGTACGAAAAAATCCGCCTGTCCTACTCCGGTCAGTTCCAGAACTCCCTTACAGCGCCGCAGAACGAGTTTTTCCACAAGTCGCTGATCAAGGACTGGCGCAACGGCATGAAGCACAGTGTGCCTATCTCCGCGACCTTCTCTCTCTTCAAATATTTCAACCTCACGCCGTCGATTTCGCTAAACGACCGAATGTACACCCAGAAGGTGCGCCGCTCCTGGGACCCAGCCGCTTCGGCCGAGGTCGCCGATACGTCGTACAGCTTCTACAACGTATGGGACTTCAACGCGTCAGTCTCGCTCGATACGAAGATTTACGGCTTCTTCCAGCCGCTGCCGTTCTTAGGGGACAAGGTGAAGATGATACGCCACGTCCTCACCCCGACAATCTCGTTTACCGGCGCTCCCGACTTCGGTTCGTCGTTCTTCGGCTATTACGGCCAGTACAGCTACGTCGACCCGCAGGGCAACAAGCAGACGAGGCGCTACTCGATGTTCCCCAACGCGCTTTTCGGAGTGCCGGGAGAGGGGCGCACCGGCGCTGTCTCCGTCTCTCTCGCCAACAATGTCGAGATGAAGGTCAAGAGCGACAACGACTCCATCGGAGAAAAGAAGATTTCACTCATCGAGAATTTCACCGTATCGCAGAGCTACAACTTCGCGGCTGACTCCCTGAATTGGAGTAACATCAACACCTCGTTGCTGCTCCGTCTGACCAAGCAGTTCAATCTGAGCCTTTCGGCAACCTGGGACGTGTACACCTACCAGCTTAACGCCGCCGGCAACCCGGTGCGCGTCAACGTGCCCCGCTGGAAAGTCGGCAAGGGGCTTGGTCGCCTGTCGTCGACCGGCACCTCCTTCTCGTACACCTTCAACAACGACACCTTCAAAAAGAAGAAAAAGGATGACGGAGGGAAGGGAAAAGGGCAGAACAATCCGCCCCCCGACGAATCATCGGGCTTCGACAACGACTACCTCAACCGCGATACCCGCGGAGGGCGCGGCGGCCATAACCACGGCGATGACGACATCACGCTTGACGAGGACGGCTATGCCCCGTGGTCGGTTCCCTGGAGCCTCAGCGTCAACTACTCGATCAACTACTCCTACGGGGCCTTCAACAAGAAGAAAATGGAGTATGACGGCCGCATAACGCAGAACCTCAGCCTGTCTGGCAATATCCGCCCGACAAAGAACTGGGAGTTTTCGGCAACGGCGTCCTACAACTTCGACACCCACAAAATCGCGTACATGAACATCAATATCGGGCGCGACCTCCACTGCTTCGCGATGCGGGCGAGTGTGATTCCCGTCGGCCCGTATAAGAGTTACAACTTCCATATCTCAGTGAAGTCGTCGCTCCTGAGCGACCTCAAGTACGACAAACGCTCCTCCCGTACCAACGGTATCGAGTGGTACTGACGCTCTACCTTTCCCTCTCCACCCCTCACCCTTCACCTTTCACCCTTCACCGTCTTCACCCCTTTCACCAAATGATTACACAGGAACAGCTTAAAGAGACAATTGAACGCAAAAACGCCTTGAAAAAGTACCTCGACATTGATTCCAAGAAAATCCAGATAGAGGAGGAGGAGCTGCGCACCCATGTGCCTGACTTTTGGGAGCATCCGAAAGAGGCGCAGGCGCAGATGAAGAAAATCAAGGACCTCCAGGCGTGGGTCAACGGCTATCACGATGTCGAGGTGGCCGTCGACGAGCTTGCCAACGCGTGGGATTTCTATAAGGAAGAACTCGTTACGGAGGAGGAACTCGATGCGTTCTACGCCGACGCCTTATCGAAAATCGAGGCACTCGAGCTTCGCAACATGCTCCGCCGCGAGGAGGACAGCATGGATGTAGTCATAAAGATTAACTCCGGCGCCGGGGGGACCGAGAGCCAGGACTGGGCCTCGATGCTTATGCGTATGTACCTGCGCTATTGCGAGAAGCACGGCTACAAGACCTCAGTGGCCAACCTTCTTGAAGGTGACGAGGCCGGAATCAAGTCCTGCACCATCAACGTCGAGGGGGATTTCGCATACGGCTATCTGAAGAGCGAGAACGGCGTCCACCGCCTGGTGCGCGTGTCGCCGTATAACGCCCAGGGCAAGCGTATGACTTCGTTCGCGTCGGTATTCGTCACCCCGCTGGTCGATGATTCGATTGATGTGAAAATCGAGCCGGCACTTATGTCGTGGGACACGTTCCGCTCAGGTGGCGCGGGTGGTCAGAACGTCAACAAGGTGGAGTCCGGCGTGCGTCTGCGCTACCAGTACACCGACCCTTATACCGGCGAGAAGGAGGAAATCCTGATTGAAAACACCGAGACCCGCGACCAGCCCAAAAACCGCGAAAACGCCCTGCGCCACCTCCGCTCGATTCTCTACGAGAAGGAGATGAACCACCGCCTCGAGGAGCAGGCCAAGGTGGAAGCCGGGAAGATGAAAATCGAATGGGGTTCGCAGATTCGCTCGTACGTCTTCGACGACCGCCGCGTGAAGGACCACCGCACAGGCTACCAGACCTCGGATGTCGGCGGCGTGATGGACGGCGATCTCGACGGCTTCATCAAGGCTTACCTGATGGAGTTCGCCGGCACCTAGGAATAATAAAAAGGAATTTTAGCGGACTTCTCCGAAGCCCACTCCATTAATGCGCTTATACCCCAGGCCATCGCTCCCTGTGGTTGCTCGACCTGGGGCTATAATTACGCCGCGGCTTCGCCGCTTTTGAGGTATCATTCTGCGATAGAAAAGATAAATAATAAGTAACTGTTCAAAATTATTTTATATTGTCCGGTCTGATTATTTCAATATTTATCCGGCAAAATTTTTGAATCTTTTCCTCGGATAAATATTAAAATAATTTCGACCAGTTACTTAAAACACACATATATACCACGCATATAAAAACCATACGCGTATTATAAATCCGCTGTAATCCTTGTATTTATCCCCCGCTTAATAATCCTCCATTTACGCGGCACGCCGCGTCCCTACTCAAATCCGTCGCCGCTCACCATATACATCCCATCGGCATGCAGCTCTGTCCACTCTGTCCACCCTGTCCACCCTGTCCACTCTGTCCACGGTGTCCACGGTGTCCACGATGTCCACGATGCGGGCGGGGTGGGCAGCCGCAGAGGGATTGTCGCGGATAGCGATAACAAAAACAGGTGGTATGCCGGGACGGGCAAACCACCTGCTGAAATCGTTATGTTCTACGGTCAGGCCTTGGCTTCGGAATCGGCCTTTTCGGCGGCTTCGGCTGCCTGGTCCTCGGCGATTTCCTCATTCTTGAAGTCGGTCACACCGGCGGCTATGAGCTGGTTGTACCAGGAGAACAGTTTGCGGATGTCGGTCGTATAGACGCGGTCCTCGTCATATTCGGGGAGGATTGTCTTGAAGTAGGCGCGTACGGCGTTGTCGTCGCCGAGAGCCTTAACGTCGACAGGCTGCCCGTTGTTGGCTTCCTTGACTTTTTCCAGGACTTCGCCGAGAGGCATATCCTCGTCAGTGGTATAGATGGAGATGTCGCCAAGAGAAACGACCTTGTCGCGAGCATAGGCCGGCATACGCTTGCCGTTGAGGAGGCTTTCAACAATGAGCATGTTCTTGCCGTTGGAAACAAGCCGGTAAAGACCCGGTTTGCCCGAAATCGATAAAATCTTTTTAAGCATATCAGTTGTGTTTGATCTGTCAGATATAACAATCGAAGCACAAAGTTAGTTAACTATCCCCTCCCGCGCAAACCTTGCGGCCATTATTTCGACATACGGCGGAATTTGCTAAATTCGCGCAATATCATACAACGAACATTTTATGGGCACTGTCAGCGACGACATACAGGCACGCATGAGGGCCATGGGCAGCGAGGCCCAGGCGGCTCATCTAAGCCGTTTTTTCAAGACCGGCAAGGGGGAATACGGCGAGGGTGACCGCTTCCTCGGAATCAAGGTCCCCGAGACAAGGCTGCTGGTGAAGGAATATCGCAAGCGGGCGGCGTTGGACGATATTGAAAACCTGACGCGTTCCTCCTGGCACGAGGCGCGGCTCGCCGGGTTCCTGCTCCTCATCGAGCTTTTCAAGAAAGCCAAAGACCGGCGACAGATTGTCGACTACTATCTGTCAGTCATAGAGCGGGGAAACAACTGGGACCTCGTTGACCTGGTAGCGCCCAAGATTCTCGGAGAATGGCTGCTGGAGCATCCTGAAGAGCGCGGCGTCCTTTACGAGTTAGCCGCGATGGACGGGTACTTATGGCACCAGCGTGTCGCCGTCGTCTCCTGCTGGACTATTATCCGGGCTGGAGACTACGACGACACGATGCGACTGTCGGAGCTGCTGATGAACCATCGGCACGACCTCATCCACAAAGCGACGGGCTGGATGCTCCGGGAAGTCGGCAAGCGAGGGGGAATCGGGCTGTTGCGCGCTTTCCTCGACGCTCACGCAGCCGAAATGCCGCGCACGATGCTTCGCTATTCGATTGAAAAGCTCCCGGACGAGGAGCGGAAGCGTTATATGTCGCTCGGCAAGTAGAGCTTATCTCGGCTCCTCCAAGGGCTGTTTACCAATGGTTATAGTGGACGCTTTCGGGATTCCACTTGTCCTTGGGCTGGTGGTCGGGAGTCTCAGGATGGCCGATAGTGATAACGTTAAGGGGCATTACGGAATCCGGCAAGCCCAATACCTGTTTCACGCTCGGAATCCGCTCAGGATTGGGATAGACACCACACCATACCGCTCCGAGGCCGTAGGCATGGGCGGCAAGCAGGATGTTTTCCGAGGCTGCTGAGCAGTCCTGGATCCAGTATGCCTGGTTCTCCCCTTCGAGCGCCTTTTCCATGTCGCCGCATACAACAATCGCGGCTCCCGCCTTTTTGAGGTGGGCGTAGGGATGTACGGCGTCAAGGCTGTCGAGCACCCCCCTGTCGGTCACCACGACGAATGCCCAGGGCTGAGCGTTGACCGCCGTCGGGGCGGCCATACCCGCTTTCACGAGCGTTTCGAGGGTGTCTCGCCCGATTGCCTCACCCGTGTACTGACGGATGCTGGTACGGGTCATAATGTTTTCGATCACATCCTTTGCGACATCGCTTGCCGCCTCGGGGTTTTTCTGCGAGCAGGAAGAAATAGCCATAAGCGTCATTGCCGAAACTCCGGCAGCTAAAATTGTCTTCTTTATATCCATATCTTTTCTGATGAAGTTCCCGCAAAGATAGGAAATTCATTCTTATTGCAAACGTTTTGTCGTTTCTTTTTGTTTGGAGCAACCTTGTCGGGCCGAGGGTTGTTTAGATAAGAAAAACGACTACCTATGGCAACTATCCAGATCAAACGAGCCTACGACCGCGCGGAACCGACCGACGGGTTCCGAGTCTACGTCGACAAGCTGTGGCCCAGGGGGCTTTCCCACGAGACATTCCATTATGACCTTTGGGATAAGGAAATCGCCCCGTCGACGGAACTCCGGGAATGGTTTCACGCCGACCCGGAAAACCGCTGGGAGGAGTTCGAGCGCCGCTATCGGGAAGAACTGCAAGCCAATCCCGGCTTCGCCTCCCTGAAAGACGCGGTCAAAGGGAAGCGCACGGTCACGCTATTATACTCCTCGCACGACACGGAACACAACAACGCCGTCGTGTTAAGGGACGCTCTCGCTGCCTGACTATTATTTATTTAAGTTTCGCGAGTTTTCAACTTGCTCACCTTAAATGGTGAAGGGTGAATAGTGAAAGGTGAAGGAGATACCTAATGAACCGTTATCTTCACTCAGGCGCAGCCTGATTCTTCACTTTTCACTTATTCACTTCAACTTGCGCTTGCGGAAGTTGAATTATTGATTGCCGGGGCCATCCGAAAGCAGTAAATTCGCGGTTGATTCGCGGAATCTGACCGCGAAGCCAGCAGACACAAGCAATGAAACTAAAAGGGTATTTACTGGCCGCGCTCGCCGCGGCGGCATACGGGACTAATCCGGCATTCGCCGTCCCGCTATACGCCGAGGGGATGAACCCCAACTCGGTACTGCTGTTCCGCTACATACTCGGGATGCCGCTCCTGGCGATTCTCGTTTACAGCCGGGGCCATTCGCTGCGCCTTTCCAGACAGGAGGTCGGGCCGGTATTCCTGCTCGGCCTCCTGATGGCGCTCTCCTCGTTAGGTTTGTTCGAGAGCTACAAATATATCAATGCCGGGGTGGCGTCGACCCTCCTGTTCGTTTATCCGATAATGGTCGCGGTAATGATGATACTGTTTTTCCGCGAGAAACTGAAGATAACGACCATCCTGTGCCTCTTGCTGATGGGGGGCGGCCTGATTCTGCTCACGAAGGCTGACGCGGGGAGCCAGATCAGCCTGTACGGCGTATTGCTCGTGATGGTATCGTCGCTGACCTACGCGCTGTACATCGTGATTGTCAACGTCAACCGCCACATACGGTCGATTCCGACAACCAAGCTGCTGTTTTACCTCCTCGGGTTCGGGTCATTGCTGTTTGTCGCCATGATTCCGGCCGGTTCGCCCCTGACGGTGCCCCCGACCGGAACCGCGTGGCTGAATGTCTTCGCGCTGGCCCTGATTCCGACCGTTGTTTCACTGGCCTGCACGACAATCGCCATACAGACAATCGGCTCCACGCCGACAGCGATTTTCGGCGCGCTCGAGCCGGTAACCGCCGTGATTCTGAGCGTGGTCTGCCTCGGTCAGACGCTGACCGGCCGGGAGCTCGCCGGAGGCCTGCTGATTGTCATAGCCACCACCCTGGTCATAGCGGATAGTTCTGTTGAAAAAGCCATCCTCCACGTCCGTAAAATGTTTCCCCGCCGCGGGCGTCACTGATTGAGCGAGTCAAGAATCATCGCGTTGGCCCGGTCGACTGACGATGTGTCGAACTGGGCGAGATATATCCGCGTCGTGCGTTCCGAATCGTGGCCCATACCCTTGCTGATAACGCTCAGCGGCACCCCCTTCGCCAAAGCCGCCGACGCCCAGCTATGGCGCGCGGAATACAAGGTAAGCGGGATGCTTACCCCCGCCATTCTCCCTATCGTCTTTAGCGAACGGTTGATATTGTACGCCGCGTTGCGGTAGACGCACCGCTCGTCGCATCCCTCGCGCCGGATGATCGGCAACAGATACTCCGTCTGGTTGGGAGGATATTTGTCGACCGCCCGCTGCATCTGCGGGGTCCACTCGATCTGCAGCCGCTGCCCGGTCTTGCGGCGCCGGTATTCCAGCCGTCCGTCGCACAGGTCGCTTTTGCGTAAAAACGCCATATCGACAAAGCTCATTCCCCGTAGGCTGAAACTGAGGATGAACATATCGCGGGCATAGCCGAGGGCGGGCCTGGCCGTCAAATCCAAAGAAGCGATACGGCTTACCGCTTCGAGCGGAATCGCACGCTTGGCCGTGCTGCCGATTCCAGTATATGCGTGGCGGAACGGGCGGCGGTTTTCAACAACCTCCTCAGCGTCGAGCGCCCGGTTGTAGATCGCCCTCAGCACCCGGTTGTAAAACGATACCGTATTGCTTGTGACCCCGCGGCTTTTCAGCCAGTGGTTGTATTCGTCAATATCATCCGCCGTAAGCCAGTCGATTCTCGGTTCGCGACTGCTACCGGTCGACTGCCAGTAGCGGCTGAAACTCGCTACCGCCGCCTGGTATGTCTCGGCAGTCCGTATCCGGCCCTGCTGCCGCAGCCTCGAGATTGCTGATGAGGCGAACCCTTTCAGGCGCAAGGCCTCGTCAATCCGCCGGAACTCCGCCGACACGTCCTCCGCGGAATAGGGTGCCGGCCTCATCCGCATGCAGGAGTCGATGCGCCGCAGCAGTTCGAGGTCGAGGCTGATTCCGACTGAAACGCGGCGTAACGCTCCGCTCGTCTCCCCGGCGGAACGGAGGCGGAGCCATTCTTCACCCGTCAGCCTGTAGCCGGAAGCGATTCTGGCCACCCTGCGCCTGTGGACAATCTGGTAATACACACTCCCATAGCCGCTCCGAACCGCCTCGTCGCCGCTGCCTGTCTGTTTTTCTGCGGCTGAACGCCTGAATTTTACTGAGATAGTTGTCATATGTGTCGCGTAAAGGTTTTTTACGCCAATATACGCGATATTGCTGAAACCGCTCAGGAACGTTTGCGGTAGGAAACGGCGGCGGTAAGGAAAAACAGAGCCGCGTATCCGGCAAGAGCGAGATACTGCGACATAACGTCGGCAGCCGACGCTCCTTTCAGATATACCGACCGCATAATCTCGTTGAAGTAACGGGGCGGTACGGCATATGTGAGGCACTGCGCCCACCGGGGCATCGAATCGATAGGCGTGAACAGTCCCCCCATAAGCTGGAATATCATTATGCACGCGAACATGACGAAAATACTCTGAAGCATGGTCGACGAGCTGTTGGCAATCGTGACTCCGAGCCCGGACATCACCAGGCTGAACAGAATCGCAGCAAGGTAGACCAGGCAGATATTTCCGGCGGGTACCAGGCCGTACACGCCCCACCCTATCAGCATCCCGACTGTCACGACGATAAGCCCCACGACCCAGAACGGCAGCAGCTTGGAAAGCACGAATGTGAATTTGCCGACGGGAGTGACGTTCATAGCCTCGATTGTCCCCGACTCTTTCTCGCTTACAAGGTTGAGGGTCGGGATGAACCCGCAAATGATTATGAGCAGCACGACCATCAGCGCCGGAATCATATAGTTACGGAAATCAAGGGTAGGGTTATACAGGTTCACTATGCTTGTGACATCCCTATGCGGCATGGTGCCGCTCTCCGCTATCCAGCCGTTTATGGTGGATATTGCCGAAGTCCCGACATACTGTCCCCCGAGCATTCCTTTGGTGGAATTGACCCCGTTGGTCCTGAGGTCGAGTTTCGGAGCGGCAGTCAGCAGATTCCTGGCGAAATCGGCCGGTATGGCCAGCAGCACGTCTGTTCCGCCGTTATCCATCAACGCCATGCCCTCCGGAAAGCTCGCAGGCATCGCCGTGACTTCCAGCGACTCAACCGCGTCAATATCAGCCACTATACGCCTGGAAAGCATACTCCGGTCATTGTCAACGACAGCGACGCTGACATTCTTAACGTCAAGATTCGCGACAAGAGGCAGTATCAGCATAACCATGACCGGCATCGCGAACACAAGTTTGGGGATGAAGGGATTACGCTTCATCAACAATACTTCCTTTTTGAGCAACGCTCCTAATATACTGAATTTCATGTCATATCAGGATTTGCGGTTTGACTTTCTGACAGCAGCGACGAGAAGCAGCGCGGTCATTGCCGTCAGTATCGCGACCTCCTGCAGGATTTCGGCGATCCCGACCTGCTGTATCATAAGTTTGCGCATCGCGGAGATATACCACCGCGCCGGGATGACGGACGACAGCCATTGAAGTATGACCGGCATATTCTCAATCGGGAATATCATGCCGGAAAGCATTATGACGGGGAGCATGAACAACACCGCCGAGACTATCAAGGCCGACAACTGCGTGTCAACCAACGCGGACACGAGCAGCCCGACCGACAGCGACAGCACTATATACAACAGCGACAGAGCTATGACCAACCCGACAGACGCCGAAAAAGGTATCTCGAGGAGCGTGTACGCAACGACGAGCATTATGGCGAGAATCACGCAGGAGAGCAGGAAATAAGGCACTAACTTCCCGAAAATAATCGAGCGAGGGCGCACGGGGGATACAAGCAGCAGGTCCATAGTGCCGTTCTCCTTCTCGCTGACAATCGACACGGAGGTCATTATCGCGCAGATAAGGATGAAAATCATCCCCATGATTCCAGGCACGAAATTGTAGGCGCTTTTCAGTTGCG
Organism: uncultured Porphyromonadaceae bacterium; assembly: GCA_937969265.1. GTDB lineage: Bacteria > Bacteroidota > Bacteroidia > Bacteroidales > Muribaculaceae > UBA7173. The sequence goes on along the minus strand of CALBWF010000063.1, from coordinate 29,029 downwards.
GGTTGTAGAGGGTCGTTGTCAGTACGGGGGATTCGGCGTTCCCGGCCATCATTCCCTGGAGATAGGCGGCGGCTGAACGCCCGACAATCGGGTTCGCGGCGTCAACGATTATCTGACGTTCGAGAATCCCCTTGTCCTGCCTCATTACCAGGGCGGCGTCCGCGTCTCCCCTCCGTATCACAGCCTCGGCCTCTGTCGCCGGGACTATCCCGGAGAACGAAAGATACTCGTTGGCCCTCAACTTGTCGACAACCTCCCTCGTCTGGTCGGAATGGCCGTCGAGAGCCACCACGACACGGACATTATTAACCTCCGTGGAGATAGCGAAACCAAAAAGGAGAAGCAACGCCAGCGGCATGAGCAGGGTTATAAGCATCGTGCGCCTGTCGCGCAGGATATGCAGCGCCTCTTTCTTTACAAGCGATAAAAATATACCCATGTCAGTCTGTCCTTTGAGCGTCTTTTGCCACAATTCTGAATACCTCGTCCATAGTCTCCGCGCCATATCGGGCTTTTAAGTTACGGGGAGAGTCGAGAGCTTTGACCCGACCGTCGACCATGATTGAGACGCGGTCGCAATATTCGGCCTCGTCGAGGTAGTGGGTCGTCACGAAGACGGTCATCCCGTCGGAAGCCGCCTTATATATCAGTTCCCAGAATTTGCGCCGCGTAACAGGGTCAACTCCCCCGGTCGGCTCGTCAAGGAACACGATTTCAGGCCGGTGTATGGTCGCGGCGGCGAAAGCGAGCTTCTGTTTCCAGCCCACAGGGAGGCTGCCGACAAGGGAATCTTTCATCGGCTCCATTCCGAGCCACCGGTAAAGCTCCGCTGACCGTCTGGAAAATTCTTTGGAACCAAGGCCGTAAATGGTAGCGAAAAGGCGCAGATTCTCGGTAACGGTCAGTCCGGTGTAGAGCGAGAACCGCTGGCTCATATAACCGATACGGCGCTTGATTCCCTCGTAATCGGAAGTGATGTCGCATCCGGCGACAACGCCCTCTCCCGCCGTGGGACGGCTCAGACCGCAAAGCATGCGCATAGCGGTCGTTTTTCCCGCGCCGTTGGCTCCGAGGAAGCCGAAAATCTCGCCACGGCCTACCTCGAAGGATATTCCGTCGACCGCGGTAAAGTCGCCGAACCGCTTCGTAAGCCCCCTGACAGCAATCACTGGCTCATTGTTTTTCATCGCGGGTCAATTTTATAAACAGGTCCTCAATATCCCCCTTGGCGGGATAGATTCTCGCATCGCCAATCCCCTCGGCGGCAAGACGACGCACGGCCTCCGCCGGATCGAACGACGGATCAGCGACAATATGGAGCGTAGCGCCGAAAGTATAGCAGTCCCTAATTCCGGGATATTGCCTGAGGGCTGTCAGCAGTCGGAACATATCGGATGCCTCGGCATCGTAGAGATTCTCCCCGATTCCGGCCACAAGTTTCCGAGGGGTATCGGTCACAAGAATCTTCCCCCGGTCAATCATGGCGACACGCTCGCATCGGGCGGCCTCGTCCATATAGGAGGTAGAGACAAGTATCGTAATCCCGCTCGATTTCAGTCCGGCAAGCATATCCCAGAATTCCGAACGGCTGACCGCGTCGACGCCGGTAGTAGGCTCGTCGAGTAGCAGTACCGACGGGCGATGAATCAGAGCGCAACTCAGCGCCAGCTTCTGTTTCATGCCCCCCGAGAGCGCCCCGGCCATCCTGTCGGGAAATTTTGCGAGCTGGGCGAAAACGGGCGCTATCAGCGGATAGCTCTCTTTGACCGAGACGCCGAAAAGGGTCGCGAAGAAACGCAGATTCTCCATGACGGTCATATCGGGGTAAAGGGAGAAACGCTCGGGCATATACCCCACCAACGTACGGATTTTACGATACTCACGGACTGTATCAAGTCCGCAGACCTCCGCCGTGCCGCTGTCGGGTGCGGCGAGCGTCGCGAGAATGCGATAGAGCGAGCTTTTCCCGGCTCCGTCAGGCCCGATCAGCCCGAAAAGCTCCCCCTCCCCGACCGACAGACTAATCCCGTCGAGGGCGGTCACTTGGCCGTAGCTCTTGACCAGGTCGCGGACTTCGATCGCGGGCTTCATAGACGTACTTCTCCGTATTGGCCGAGTTTGAGCCTGCCATCGTTCTTGACAGTCACTTTCGCGGCATACACAAGGTTGGAGCGGGTGTCGGAAGTCTGAATGGATTTCGGTGTAAACTCGCTCTCATCCGCGATCCAACTGATTGTGCCGGGATATTCGACAAGTTTGTCCCCTCCGAAATCCGCGATTACCGTGACCTCCTGGCCCAGCCGTATGTCAGCGAGCTGCGAAGCGGTGAAATACGCCCGCAGATATATTTTCGAGAGATCGGCCATTTTCACAAGGGGCTTACCCGGGGCTGTATATTCCCCCTGTTCGGCGTATTTGGAGAGAATTGTCCCGCTGATGGGAGCCGCCACCGTGCTTTTCGCAATCTGCTCCACAATCTGCTCGCGCTGGTAATTCAGCGCCTTGGCGTTGCCCGAAACGGAACTTCTGTTTTTCCCGAGCGTAGAGAGCAGGGCGTCGAGCTGTCCGCGCAGCGAGCGGAGAAGCGCCTCGGCATCGTCGAGCTGCTTTCGCGTGGTCGCTCCGTCGGCAATCAGCCGCTTGAAGCGAGCCACCTCCCCTTCCTGGTGCGCGATCTGCGTTCGCAACGAGGCCGCCTGGGCGGCAATATCCGGCGACGTGGATTCCGCCGCCTCCTGCTGGCTTCGCAACTGGTCGCGCTGGAGGGTCAGCAGCGTGGTGTCAATTACAGCGATTACAGCGCCCCGGGAGATACTGTCCCCCTCCTCAACCGGCATTGAGACAATCTTGCCGGGAGTTTCTGCGGATACCGTGACGGTAGTTGCCTCGAAAATTCCCGTTGCGTCATAATCGTTTTTCTGAGAACACGCCGCGAGCAACAGCAGGGCGGCGCAGAGATATGGGGTTTTCATTTGTTTAGTGTTAGTTTTAGATTGCATATGTTCTGGAGGAGCTGGATTTCGTGGTACGCGGCGGAAAGCCGTGCCTGTCCCTCGTCTGTTATCTTGGCCAGCAGCGCGGTGGTGTCGATAATCCCGTTGGCGAGCTGCGATTCAGCCGCCTTGCGTATATTCGCCCTAAGCTCTATTATCCGCCCGTCGTCCTCCACCACCTTGCGCATAGTCGCAATTCTCGCCCGGTCGGCCTCGCTTTTGAGGCGGTTGTTAAGCAGGAACGTCTCCCGTTCGGTCGCTATGTTCCCGTCCGCGACGGCGATACGGCTCTCGCTGTTCTTCCTGGTATAAAACGGATCGATATTCCAGGTAACCTTTATGCCGGCGAGGAGGTTGAACGACGGGTCCCTGCTCATCATGCTCTTGAAATAATCAATGCCGGGGTAGCCGTAATATCCCTGCGCGAACAAGCCGAACCGGGGCATTAAAGTGGCGCCGACCGATTCTCTTTGCGCCTTGTTCAGCGCCTCTCCGGCATCAAACATCCGCTGCTCGGGCCTGTCGGGCATAAGGTCGAGCGGCTCCTCCGGGGAGGGCTTCACCAGTTCTTCCGCATTGACCGGCTCTCCGATATAGATTTCGAGCAGCCGCGTATAACTGTCTATCGCGCAGGTTGCCTCGGTCTGGCGTTGCTCAGTGGAGAGAATCTGCGCCTCGACCATCTCGACATCGCTACGCATGGCGGTGCCGTTGGAGTACATAGAGGAGAGCTTGTCTCGATTGGAAGCCAGAAGCGACAGAGTCAGCCTGTTCTGCGCCAACTGCTCCCGGGTCAGGAGTATGCCGAAGTACAGGTCTTCGACTTTCTGCCGTATGGCGTATAACTCCACATCGAGCGCCGCTCGTGACCGGGCCGTACGCACCCTCTCTATATTCCGTTTTGATTTCGATACGCCGCCGTCCCAAATTGTCTGTGACAGCTCGACTCCGGCCTTCCACTGAATTTTTGACAGCCCCTCAACATTCTGCCCCATTTGGTCGAGCACCCCGCTCAAAGCGTCGGGAAACGCTGGCACGACATTCTGTGCGGTGGCCTGGGCGTAAAGGCTGATCGAAGGGAGCCACGCCTTATTGATATCCGATAGCGAAAGGCGCTCCGACTGTTCCGTGAGGCGGTATTTTTTCAGAAGCGGGTAATTGTCCTGAGCCATCCTGACACAGCGCTCCAACGTAAGAGGTTCCGCCGAAACGGACACCCCCGCCGACACCGCCAGAAGTGAAAGGAAAACCCTCTTGATTAGTTTAACCATATTTGATTAAGGTTTTAGTTTTCTCATAATGGTATCAACATTCTCCCGCTTGCGGGCAGCAAGGAACTCGGGCGAGTTCATAGCGTCGCCGAAAAGCGGCCCGGAAATCGGAGAGGCCATAAAGGAGAATATGTTCAGGGAGATTATGTCGAGGATGAGCATCCGGGCATCCACACGGCGGCACTCCCTGCGAGAGGCGTACTCGTCGATCTGCTTCTGCAGCGAATCGACCACGAGGGGCGCGTGGGTCTGGAGGAGATTCAGCATAGGCGCCATCCTTTCCGGCTGGCCGAAAACCTCTCCGACGAGGAAGCGGGGAAGGTCGGGGTTCGCGGCTATAAAGTCAAGATGCCCTTCTATCGTCATCCTTATCTTGTCAAACAACGGCAGGCGGGGATCCCCTACGGAGGCGAGCATAATATCCCGCAGCAACCCGACTTTTCTCGAAAGTATGCGCTCGAAGAGCTTGTCTTTCGTCCTGAAATAGTAATGCAGCATCGCGTGGGTAACTCCCGCGGCCTCCGCGATCGCGACAGTCCTCGCTCCCGCGTAACCCTTTCGCAGAAATTCCCGTTCGGCGGCTTCAAGTATCAGGTCTTCTGTCGAAGGCTTGTTTTCATCATTCGGAGTCTCTGTCTTCATAATCAAACATTGTTTTATCGAAAAATCGCCATACATCTGCGTGGCTCCCAGGAGCGGCAATCGTGACTGACAATTCTAACTAACAAAATTGTTAGCGCAAAGGTAGCAAGAATTTCCCAATTTCCAAATATATAAATTTATTTTCTGGGAACTAATCCTTAAAGAATGCGACAAACCTGCGATTATGCTTCGCGAATCCCACGTATCAGCGTCATATACCCGTATGCGTCCACATAAAAATATATAAGGCTTTTGAGCGGCATATAAACCGCGTTTTTCGTAAATTCGCGTTTAATAAGCCTCAAAACGCGTTTTCGATATGACATTCAAATATTGCCCCGACTGCGGGGCGCTTCTTTCATCCAGGGTGTTAGGCGACGAAGGAGCCGTGCCCTGGTGCGACAGTTGCGGCAAGCCCTGGTTCCCGGTATTCCCTGTGGCGGTCATATGCCTTGTGAGGAACAGGGATGGAGAGGTATTGCTTCTGCGGCAGAACTACATCTCGGAAGTGTACCGCAATCTTGTCTCGGGCTATGTGACGCCCGGCGAGCGGTGCGAGGAAGCCGCCCGACGCGAAGTCGAAGAGGAAACCGGACTGCGCCCGGAAGCAATCGAAATCAAGGGCACATGGTGGTTCGAGAAGAAACAAATGATGATGGTCGGCTTTTTCGTTGATGTCGAGAAAGCCCCCCTGCGGCTCTCCGTCGAGGTAGACGGCGCTTCCTGGCACACGCCGGAAGAGGCTCTCGGCCTCGTGCACCCCCATTCCTACAGCGTGTCGCGCATCCTTACGGAAATGCATCTCAACTCCCGCAAAGAAACGAAATAAATCATTATGGACATACTTAATAACCTTGGCCGCGCCGTTCTCGCGGGAATCTGCATCTCAATCGGCGGAATCGTCTACCTCAAAGTCGGAGGTGTCGCCGGAGCCGTGCTGTTCGCCTTCGGGCTGCTGGCCGTCGTCACCTTGCAGCTCAACCTCTTCACCGGCAAATCACAGTTCGTGTGGGGCGCCGACCTCCGCGGATATTCGTGGCTCCTCGTTATGCTTGCCGGGAACTTCGCTGGGTGCCTTCTGACGGCGCTGGCCGTCTATACTCCGGCGCTTTCCGAATCCGCCGCGTCGATTATCGAGACGCGCCTCGCCGCTGGCCCGCTGCGTTGCGGAGTGCTCGCAGTCGGATGTGGGTTCATCATGACTACCGCTGTCCGCGGGGCTGCGGCAGGCAACTGGTGGGCGCTCCTATTCGGCGTTCCCGCCTTCATCATCTGCGGGTTTCCCCACTGCGTCGCGGACGCGTTCTATATCTCCGCGTCGCTGCTCAACCCGGCGTTCGCCCAGACCCACGACGTGGCGCTGATTCTCCCCTTCTACGGAGCCGCCGTTCTCGGCAACTTCCTCGGATGCAACCTTTACCGTCTGGCATTGCCAGGAGCCCCCTCCCCTTTCCCCGCGGAGACGAAAAAATCAACCGCTCAGGGCGCGGATGCTGAAAAATCGGCTTAAAATACTCCGTTTGCCATTTTTTAATTAACTTTGCAGGGATGGACCAACTGATTCACATCGTAACGAGCGGACTCCTCATCGGCATTTTCATATCGGCGCCGATGGGACCGGTCGGTATGCTAGTGATTCAGCGGACCCTGAACAAAGGGAGGCTCCCGGCGCTTTTCACCGGAATCGGAGCCGCGGTCTCCGACCTTACCTACGCCCTGCTGACTGGGTTCGGCATGTCGTTCGTCACCGACCTGGTCACCCGCAACCAGCTCATGCTGCAGATTCTCGGCTCGCTGGTACTCATAGCGTTCGCCTTCTACCTTTTCAAAAAGAACCCGGCGGGGACATTGAAAAAGCCCGACCGTGGGCCCGACAATTACTGGAAAGACTTCCTTACCGGCTTCCTGTTCACGTTCGCCAACCCGCTGATTCTGTTTTTCATCGTGGGCTTGTTCGCCCGATTCAACTTCATACTGCCGGAACTTCGGTACTTCCACTACATCCTCGGCTACGCCAGCATCTTCGGTGGCGCATTACTGTGGTGGTGGCTGATCACGTTCTTCGTCAACAAGGTCAGAGCGCATTTCAACGTCAGGTCGATGTGGATTTTGAACCGCTGCATCGCCCTGGTGCTCTGCATAATGGCCCTTGTCGGCCTTTACAACGGCATTTCCGGCTACTTATCCTGAATCTACAAAAGCTATCCGCAATATGGAACCGACCCTCCACCTCCCCTACGCTCCGCAACTCGACTCACTGAATATCGCCGAAATTGCCAACGCGCTCGAAGAGTGCGGAACGCGTTTCTCAGTGGAGCATATAAACTGGCCGGAACAGTATCCGTACCGCCCCCTGACGGTTGTCACCGCGGCTCATTCCGGCACACATATATATATTGACTTCCTCGTCCGCTGCAATTTCCTGAGAGCGGTCAACTATGCCGACAACTCCCCGGTCAGCGAAGACTCCTGCGTTGAATTTTTCATCGAACCGAAAGCGGGAGAGCCCTACTACAATATCGAGATGAACTGCATCGGGACCATTCTCGCCGGCCACCGCCGGGGACGAAACGACCCGGACCGCACCCGGCTCTCGTCTGACGAGCTGAAACGCATACGCCGTCATGCCACAGTCGGCACGCGACCGTTCGAGGAAATCGAAGGCTCCTTCATCTGGTGCGTGACCGCGGCAATTCCCCTCGACCTTATCGGCCTGAAATACGACGGGACCCCGATCGAGACCAGGGGCAACTTCTACAAATGCGCCTCCGCTACTTCCCAGCCCCACTACCTCAGTTGGACCCCCGTCACATCCCCTGAGCCGGACTTCCACCGCCCCGAATTTTTCGGTAAAATCATCCTCGACTGACCGCTGAACTCCGACTCTCATCAGCCATCGCGACAAAAAACGCCCGGTTCGAGGCTGCGGCTGAGAAATAACCCATTATACAATGTGTACTTCTCGCGGAAATTACGTATTTTCGCGGGATAATTTTTTTGTTGATAAACCATATATATCACCAATATATATTTACGCAAATGGCTGAAAACACTACCGCCAACCTCCCCGAAGAGGAGAAAGGTCTCAACTTCGTCGAGCAGATTATCGCTGACGACCTCAAAGAGGGCAAAAACTCAGGAAGAATCCAGACACGCTTCCCGCCCGAGCCGAACGGATACCTCCACATCGGCCACGCGAAAGCTATCTGCATGGACTTCGGAGCCGCGGACAAATTCGGCGGCAAGTGCTTTCTGCGCTTCGACGACACCAACCCCATCAAGGAAGATACCGAGTATGTCGACGCTATCCGCGACGACATCCACTGGCTCGGATTCGACTGGGGAGAGAACGAGCGCTATGCCTCCGACTACTTCCCGCAGCTCTACGACCTTGCCGTGCGCCTTATCAAGGAGGGCAAAGCCTATGTCGACGACCAGACCTCCGAAGAGATAGCAGCGCAGAAGGGAACTCCTACCACTCCCGGAACCAACTCCCCCTACCGCGACCGCTCCGTAGAGGAGAATCTCGACCTTTTCGAGCGCATGAACAAGGGGGAATTTCCCGAAGGGGCGAGAGTGCTCCGCGCCAAAATCGACATGGCATCGAGCAACATGCATTTCCGCGACCCGGTGATGTACCGCATAATCCACACCCCGCACCATCGCACCGGCACGACCTGGAAAGTCTACCCCATGTATGACTTCGCCCACGGCCAGAGCGACTTCTTCGAAGGCGTGACCCATTCGATCTGCACCCTTGAGTTTGTGCCCCACCGCCCGCTCTACGACTATTTCGTCGATTTCCTGAGCGACGGCACTTACCGCCCCCGCCAGATCGAGTTCAACCGCCTCAACCTGACCTATACCGTGATGAGCAAGCGCAAACTGCTGCAGCTCGTCAAGGAAGGACTCGTCGCCGGATGGGACGACCCCCGCATGCCGACTATCTCCGGCATGCGCCGCCGAGGCTTCACTTCCAAGGGCGTCCGCAACTTCATCGACCGCATTGGCTACACCAAAATCGAGGAAGCGATGATTTCCGTCAGCCTGCTCGAACACGCCGTGCGCGAAGACCTCAACGCCATCGCCACCCGCGGAATGGCGGTCATGAACCCCGTAAAGGTCATCATCGACAACTATCCCGAAGGGGAAGTCGAAATGGTCGAGATGGAAAACAACCCCGAGGATCCCGCGGCAGGAACCCACAAGATGCCCTTCGCTCGCGAAATCTTTATCGAGCGTGACGACTTTATGGAGAATCCGCCCAAGAAATTCTTCCGCCTCGCGCCCGATTCGGAAGTGCGCCTCAAAGGGGCCTATATCGTGAAGTGCGTCGGTGTCGACAAGGATTCCGAAGGAAACATCACGACTATCCACTGCACCTACGACCCCGAATCCCGTTCGGGCCTCCCCGGCGCCGCGCGCAAGGTTAAGGGAACGCTCCACTGGGTGTCCGCTCAGCACGCCGTAGACGCGACAGCCCGCCTCTACGACCGCCTGTTCTCCTGTGAGAACCCTTCGGCCGAGGAGGGAGACTTCCGCGACCTGCTCAATCCCGACTCGCTGAAAGTCATCGAGGGAATCAAGGTCGAGCCCTTCATCGCCGAGAACGCCCGCAAAGGTGAGAAGTTCCAGTTCCAGCGCATCGGCTATTTCACGCCCGACTACGATTCGACCCCGGAACACCTCATCTTCAACCGCACCATCGCCCTTAAAGACTCCTGGGAAAAAGCCCAGAAAAAATAACAAACCTACAGAGAATTATCGTGCTCGATTCAGACAACAGCCTTGAATACATGAAGGAACTCTACGACCGCTTCCGCCGCGAAGTGCTCGAAGAGAAGACCGTCGACTACTATGAGGAAGACGAACTGCTCGACATATACGACTACGCCCAGGACGAGGGGGACGTTATGGTGCAGTTCTACGTGTTCCTCACAGCCCGCCGGCTGCACCCCGATTCCACGCTGTTCGACGAGCGGGCCGGATTCTTCCTGTCGTATATCTCCAACGAGGCCGGAGCCGACATGCTCGCCCGCCGCAACCGGCAGGAAAGCCCGCTGTGGGACGTGCTCGCCCTGAGCATCGCCCACTACCCCGACGGCCATCCCGACGACGACATGCGCTCGCTCCTGGCCAAGCACGACAAATTCGACTGCGAGTCGGTCCTCAAGCTGATGGACCTCCTCCGCGACCTCACCCGCCCCGACCTTGTCGCGGAAGCCTATGTGGCCCTCCGCGACAAGGCCGAGGACACCCGGTCGCTCCTCTTCGAGACCGCGACAATCCTAAAGGATTATCCCGAACACTCGGCCCTCGCCCGGCAGCTCGCCGAGGAGCTTACCCAGACCGAGCCATTCAACATCGACTGCTGGCTTCTGCTCGCGAAGACGGAATTTGCCAACTCCCATCCCGAGGAAGCGATTTCCGCCGCCGACTACGCCCTCGCGATTGACCCGGATAATCTCGAGGGAGCGCTCGTCCGCGCCGTGGTCCTCTCGGCCCAGGAAGCCAACCGCGCCCAGGCTGAAGAGGAGCTCAAAGCCTTTCTCAAGCGGGTGCCCGACAACGCGATCGCGACAAAGGCGCTCGCCGAATGCTACCGCGCCCGCCACAAGGACAGCGCCGCCATCGAGGCTTACGCTTCCTTTATGAGCAAAGGCGAAGAGGGGAATCCCGAAGCCCTCATCGAAATTCTGCGGCTTAATCCCGACAACGCGACTCCTTATATAGATATATATAACTCCATCGTCGGAGACAACGTCGAGCAGTGGCAGAAAACAGCCCTCGCCCTCTACAACGAGAAGCTATATATCCAGGGAGCAATCCTCCTTGACTACTTCACCGAGAAATACGGCTTCACATCCATTTCCGAACTATATCTGCGGCTTCTGTATCTTGCGAAGCGCTACGGCGACTACATAGCCCGCTTCGAGCAACTGAACGTGTATCGGTCGGAAAACCATTCCTCTCCCATCGAAATCTCCGTAATGGGCTACCTGCTCCTCTGCGCCTCGCTGCTTAAACAGCACCGATTCGGAGACCTTGACCAGCTCAGCTCCGTGATTCTCGCCAATCCGCCCGAGATTACCGACATGGAGGACATAATGAAGTTCAAGGGAATCCAGCTTACCCTCCAGCAGATGCGCATCCTCGCCCAGCACGAGGCGTACACCCTGATTGACGACCCAGACTTCGACCCCGTCAGACAGCTTTTCCCCTTCAGCTCGCCGGACGACACGCCCCTCGACGGAGATTCCGAAGATGACACTATCAACCGAAAGGGGCGAAAAAAGCCAAGGTAACCGAATACTCGTTCGGCGAAAAAATGGCCGATTCGCCCATTCTGCCCACTTAACCGCTTCCACGGGGTGTCAAAACCGAAAAAACAGACGCCGTTAACATATTTTTGCACCAAACCCCTTGCAGATTCAGAAAAAGTCCGTACCTTTGCAGTGTTCAAAGGAACAACGCTAACAAGCGATAAGAAAATGGCGATTTAGTGTAGTGGCCTAGCACGCCACCCTCTCACGGTGGAGACCAGGGTTCGATTCCCTGATTCGCTACTCGCCAAAGGCTCCGCTTCGGTGGAGCCTTAATTTTGAAAACTTAACAACCCAACATAAACGGGACAGAAGTCAGCATCCCGGCCCGGCAGCGCCCCTCCCCCAGCCCGGCTTGTTCGCCAACACGATTCAAGCCGCCGCCAAGAGAACAGCAAAGCCCGGCCCTGCCGACCGAGCCCCCCTCCGAGGCTCCGCGCCTCGATTTCTCATGCCGCAATAGCTCAGTTGGTAGAGCATTTCATTCGTAACGAAAAGGTCGTGGGTTCGAGTCCCACTCGCGGCTCCCATCGAAACAACTGAGGGCCAGCCTATTACAAGGCTGGCTTTTTTTCGTATTGTTAAACTTGATTAAAACTGAATCTCTCCGTTAAAAATTTCATACTTTTGAGTCGAAAACCTGTCTCAAAAAAATAATCCGGGCAACGATTTCATTTCATAGAATATGGCAAGCGACCTTAACAAGAACATCCTATGCAAGGAGTATTATGTCCGAACCATACAGGAAGCTGACAGTGGACGTTTTCGCATAAACTATGCAAATCAGAGTACGACTTCGATCGGATTTGCAGCCTCTCTCCCCGATACATAGCCAACAACGCCCATACGGGCAAGGGCAACATCAACACCGAGATGCTTGGGCGCGTGGTGAAGGCGTTCCCGCAAGTCAGCCTCGCGTGGCTGTGCACCGGGGAAGGCCCAATGCTGACCCAGAGAGGTGGCAAACTCAACGCATAATACAAGCAGGCATTAAAGGGAGTAATGATGCAGGTTGAGGCGTCAAACAGGATAATAAGACAATATCATATAAAATGAGTAGACGGAGAAGAATATCAGATTTGCCAATACCGGGATTTGACAGAGCAGTAAGAAGCGGTTTTAATTCTGCATTCAAACTGTTTTCTGTGGCTGTAGGATTGGGGTATTTGGCGTACAAGAAGGCGACTTCTGTAAATCATTACGCTGATACTTATCCTGATAGCAATCCTGGTTATGCACCTCTAATGCCTCCACCTGTATATAAAAAAGCTCAATTTAGAGATGAAATAACTCAAATAGAACAGGCTATTCATAAGAATCATGCTTCGTTAAAACAATATGAAAGGCTTGGAAAGATATATTCTCTCATTGGCGACCCTTTTAAGGAGCAGTATGCCCGCTTATGCGCAATAAAATGTTTCCTTATTGACAATGGGCTTGACGACTTGGCTGATTCATTTATAGATTCGTTTAACAATCCTTGCAAACAACCAATCAACAAGATAAGTGAAGATGAGGCTATAAATATCAAGTATCGTGAACTACTCAACAAAGCTGAGGCGGCAAAAAGAAAGTGTCGTTTAAAATTTACACGAAAATGAAAAGTTTTTACCCGCACTGGTACCGATAGTGCCGATGGCTGTATTCATGGATGTGCACAAAAAAAGAGCATAGACAAAGAACCCTTAATTGCTGGATAGGATTCTATCAGCCATCAGCAGTAAATGACTGCATTAATAAACCACGATACACATTCCCAACACTTTGTTTAGGGGCATGAGCTCGACTCAATATGGCTAATTATAGATAAATGCAACCAAACATATCAAAATTGGGTGTATTGAGTTGTATGATATTGTCACGCTTATGTACCACTGCGTCGTTCACAATATAGAATTTGCATTTCCTCATAATTTAGCTATGTTACCATAACTAATAATCCACAGAGCAAATCGTCTAAAGAATAATAGATTATTTCGCCCCCAGTCCACGATAGGCTCTTTTACATTATTACTGTATTTTGGAGGATATTTATTTAGTTTTAATAACAATGAAATTGGAGGCGTAGGGTAATGACGAGGTATGGAGGTAGTTGGGTGTCTTGTCGGAATGATTGACTCGATAGAAACAGTAGTTCCAGCCTTGTCCCATATCGGTATATAGAGCCTCCTCTACGCCTCTCGAGAGCAGTGCGTCAATGAAATTTCCAAACGTAACTATGCCTTGACTTTCATAGATAGCCAACTGGTTGTCGGAATCGAGGCATAGCGCACGAAAAACATTCCTGTTCCCCAATGGACGGGTGGTCGGAATTTTTTGTCCGTCATGTATCATCATTTCTTGAGCGAAGCCCATTCCGCCTTCTTCTGCGGCTCGGTCCAACGCGGAGGAATAATCTTTGTAGAAGAATCGCGGACCTGACTTAGCGGACCAGGTAAACGCGCCGGTGTTGCGCTTGCAGCAGTAGCCCTTGAACCGGGTACCTCCCGCGACGTGATCTCCGGCCACGTTTGCGTGTCCCTTGTCAAATTCAGTTCCGGTGAATGCGCCGGCAAATGCCAAAAATATGGAATCATTCGCAGGGGAAGGTATTTCGCCACATACCATATCCATTTTCAGCCCATTCATATCAGGCCTGAGGCAGATCAAATCGCCGTATTCCGTTTTGATATGAGAGACAGATAACAAATCTGTATCGACAGTGGTAAAATCCCTTATAATGGACTCCTTTATATCGGGATTAAGACCTCGAACCACATCGATGAACAATTTCACGCGGGCTAACACTTCGCGTCCGCGGTTACGCAACCACGAAGTACGCCGTCCCGGGGTCTTTGCGTTGAAACCGATTGCATCAATACCAAGATGTTTTGCCTGATACAAGGCTCTCTCGTTATGGTATTTCTGAGAAATGATGATAATCGAATCCTGGCAATACACATCACGCATTTTCGCGATGGAGTTCAATGTCCGGGTGCCGTCATAATCAAGAATGATACGGACAGAATCAACTCCCAGCTTCATCAGCGAATCACGCATCGCTACCGGCTCGTCATATCCATTTTCCGTATTGCGGTAATCTCCGCCACTGACAACGAACCAATCCACCTTCCCGGCGTTATAAAGTTGCGCCCCGGCTTTTATCCTATGGTCAAAATAATAGTTTCTTCGACCGTTCCAGGTTGAGACAGGGGATGTGCCGAGAATTAGGCCAACCTTTCGGTGAGGGATGCTGTCGACGTTCTCATAAAGCCTGCCGTTCGCACAAACACCAACCCTTCTGTCACATATTATCGCAACTATGCCAACGAGCAGTACCGAAGCCAAAGACGCTATGAGGAGTTTCTTTTTCATTCAGGCGGTTCCTTCCAGGATTTTGAGGGTTCTTGGGTCGCGGCGGGAGGAGAAGTATTTGTCGAGGACGCGGGAGAAAATGTCGTCGGGGAAGACGCGGTCGAAGAGGGTCATCGAGGAACGGAGTTTGAGAGCGTCAATGCCGCCGAAGACCCCGCGGGGATCGGTAGTGGGAAGATTTAGAATCGCTTCGGAGACTTCCCGCAGCCGCGGGCCTAAAACCGGATGCTGGAGATAGGCCGTCGCTTCCTCTATGCCGGATATTCCGTAGAATTGGGAATTGTAGGAATGGCCGAGGTACTTTAGCTGCGGGAATATGTACCACATCCAGTGAGAGCGTTTGCGCCCTTCCCGCAATTCGCCCAAAGCTATGGGATAGGAATACTCCTGGGCTTCGACAAATCGGTTAAGATTGTGATTATCCTGTGTCATAGCATTCTATAAAACTGGTTTCAAATGCCCGTTAACCGAATCGGGACGCGTCCGCCCGCGCCCGGTTAGCGCATTGGCTGGACGATGACGGATTTGAGGCGGAGGCGGGCTTCGAGGTAGCGGGTGAAGGCGGCGGTCTGGGCGGGGGTCATCGGACGGGAGTAGCGGACAAGGGCGACGTTAAGGGTGTCGAGCCTGTCGGATTCCACGTTGCCGAAAACGGCCTTCGTCACCGCGATGTCGGCGACCTGGGGGAACACGACCTTCAGCTCGGGAGCAAGGCTCGCTGCCACGGTATCGTTCATGTTGCGGTATGCCAGAACGGCTTCGAGAGAATCGATGGTGACCTGCTTGCTGGCAATCGCCTGCTGGGCGAACTCGAACATCTGCGCGGTTGTATGCCCAGAAACTGTCGTCGGTGCGTCGCCCTGCACTATATGCAGAGCTGTGCCTTCAAGCCCGTACAGGCGCAGTTTCGACGAAAGAGCCAGCTCGAGAGAATCCTGCGGCAGGATGCGCCCTATGAGCGTGACGGAAATCGTGCGCCGACCGTGAAGGTCGGATGCCTTATGGCTGAGAACCTGCGTCGAGGGGAACACGAACTCGTCCTGCACGAAGCGCGAAGCGTTCATCTCAAACCGTTCCTGGCGAAGCATCTGGTATGTCAGATATACCGAGGGGAGCAACGTCAGTATCGCCACGGCGTAAACGATCTTCCTGACCCGCTTAGCCCGCGGAGAGGGTTCCTGCACGTGGCGGGAGAACTTCATCAGCTTCACTCCGATAAATGTCGCGAGGGCGATGTAGATGGAGTTGATCAGGAAGAGGTAAAGCGCCCCCAGGAAATAATGAATCTGCCAGGTCGCGAGGCCGAAGCCGACCGTACAGAGCGGGGGCATGAGGGCCGTCGCTATCGCCACGCCGGGGATAACATTACCCTTGCTCTTCGCCGCTATCGCGATAATGCCCGCGAAACCGCCGAAGAAGCCGATGAACACGTCGTAAATCGTCGGGGAAGTGCGGGCGAGCAGCTCGGAATGCCCCTCGCTTACCGGCGAGATAAGGAAGTAGACCGTCGAGGTAATTATCGAAAACCCGGCCGCGACAAGGAGGTTGCGACCCGAACGCTTGAGCAGCTCGAAGTCCTCGATACCGATTGCCAGACCGATTCCGATAATAGGCCCCATCAGCGGCGAGATAAGCATCGCGCCAATTATGACGGCGGTCGAGTTGGTGTTCAGTCCGAGCGAGGCTATGAAGATAGCGAAAATCAGGATCAGGATATTGGGGCCTCTGAAAGATACCCCCTCGCGTATCGCCTTTTCCGACTCCTCCTGTGGGAGCAGGAAGCCAGTCAGGGCAAAATAGCGCTGAAGCGCCGTGGCAATCTGTTCAAGTTTGTTGTTCGACATATTCAGACGGATTATCAGTGTGAGGGAAATAGCGTCGCGCTCAACGCGTTGAGCGCGGCTACCTTATCCTCTTTCTTTATCAGGAACGAGATGTTGCGGTTGCTTCCGCCGTAGGAAATCATACGGACAGGGATGCCCGCGAGCGCTTTCAAGGCAACCGCCTCGAAGCCGACGTTATGCCATTCGAGGTCACCTACGACACAGACAATCACCATGTCGGTATCGACTGTGACGGTACCTATCTCCTTCAGCTCGTCAACGATATGCTCCAGCTTCAACGGCGAATCGACCGTGACTGAGACCCCCACCTCGCTTGTCGCGATCATGTCAATCGGCTTGCGGTAGTTGTCGAAAATCTCGAACACTCGGTGCATGAAATTCGAGGCGAGCAGCATGCGCGACGACTTGATCCGTATCGCGATAATGTCGTCCTTCGCAGCGACAGCCTTAATGCAGCCGGAGCGGTCGGTGTTGTAAATCAGCGTTCCCGGGAGCTGGGGCGCCATAGTGTTCAGCAGGCGCACGGGTATGTTTCCGACCTTCGCCGGAAGCACGCACGCCGGATGCAGAATCTTTGCCCCGAAATACGCCAGCTCGGCGGCCTCGTCGAAATGCAGCTCGCTGACCGGGGTCGTGCCCTCCACATAGCGGGGATCGTTGTTGTGCATCCCGTCTATGTCGGTCCAGATTTCTATTTCCTGCGCCTCGATCGCGGCGCCCACCAGCGTTGCTGTCAGGTCCGAGCCGCCGCGCCGCAGATTGTCAACCTCGCCGAGATGGTTCCGGCATATATAGCCCTGGGTTATATAGAGAGCGGCCGCCGGACTTTCGTCAAGAAGGTTGCGCAGGTTCTCGCGGATGTATTCTGTATCGGCCTCCCCGTCGGCATCTATCTTCATATAGTCGAGCGCGGGGATAAAAGCCGCGTCTATTCCGCGCTCATGCAGGTAGAGATACATAAGCGTGGTCGACATCATCTCTCCCTGGGCCAGAATCTCCTTCTCGTCGACATCCGAGAAATTGTCGTGGCAGAGCGCGCGGATATGGCTGAAAATCGCCCGAATCTCCTCGTCGGCCTCCATACGGTAGTCAACCTCCGAGAAAAGCATTGCGATTGTCGTGGAGTACTTCTTCTCCAAAGAGTTAAGTATCTGCTTGGCGCCGTTTATGTTACGTTTGCGCAGATAGTCGGAAATCTCTACCAGGGTATTGGTGGTGCCCGACATAGCCGAGAGTACCACGATATTCTGTCCGCGCCCGGCAATCAGGGAGGCGACTTCCTTTATTCTGTCAGAGGAACCTACGGAGGTACCTCCGAATTTCATCACTTTCATCCGTTATTTTCTTGTTAGGATACAGTCAGCAATACGAATCGCGTCTAATCAATTCTCCGTTTCCCCGGAAACAGGGTCGTCGGAATCAGCCGCGGCGGTTTCCTCAACGGCGCACACAGGGTCCGACACAACAAGCTGCTTGTTAGCGCATCGGAGCACGCGGGCCGGATACTGCTCGACAAGCTGCATGTTGTGGGTCGCCATGAGCACGGCGGTCCCGTCGGCAGCGATACGGCGCAGGTGGTCCACAATCTGCTGCCCGGTGTCAGGGTCGAGATTCCCCGTCGGCTCGTCGGCGAGAATCAGTTTCGGCTTGTTAAGGAGCGCCCTGGCAATCACGATACGCTGCTGCTCGCCGCCGGAAAGCTCGTGGGGCATCTTGTACGACTTGTTGCCCATGCCGACCTGTCGGAGCACCTGTTCGATGCGCTCGTCCATCTCGTCACGCGACTTCCAGCCCGTGGCCTCGAGTACGAAATGCAGGTTGTCGTACACCGTGCGGTCGGTCAGCAACTGGAAATCCTGGAACACAATCCCGATTTCGCGGCGAAGCATCGGAATCTCCCGGCGGGAAATCCCTACAAGCTGCCGCCCCATCACTTCCGCGCTCCCGTTAAACACCGGGATTTCGGCGTACATTGACTTCATAAGCGATGACTTGCCGCTTCCGACACGCCCTATCAGGTAGCAGAACTCTCCCGGCTCAATCGTGAAGCTCACATGCTTCAACACGACAAGCTCCTTGCGGAGAATCTCCACGTCGTTATATTTGATGATACTCATATGTTGGCGATATGTTTCCTTATTGGCGGCGCCTACGCACCCCAATATAATATTTAGGTGCAAATTTACCCGCTTTATAGGGCAAACCCTCCCGGCGCCGTCCTAATTAACATTATTTTAACACTCTGAAAACGATATTTTTGGAGATTATGAATTTTAGCGCTAATTTTGCATCTTGAAAAATCGTGCAGGGCCGTCCGCCCGACACGCGGATGCCGCGGCCCGGCATCCGAAAAGAAAACGCTAACATACTAAAAAACAAACAACTTATATGCAAGTAACGCTTGAAAAGACCGGCGACCTTGACGCGATTATCAAGGTCCAGGTTGAAGAAAACGACTACAACACCAAGGTTGACAAAGAACTCAAAGAAATCGGCCGCACCCACACCATCCCCGGATTCCGCAAGGGCCACGTCTCCCTCGACCAGCTCCGCCGCCGCTTCGGAAAAGAGGTGAAGAGCCGCATCCTCAACGACGAGGTGTTCAACGCCGTAATCAGCTACCTCCGCGACAACAAAATCGACATCCTCGGCGAACCCCTTCCCGTAAAGGTACAGGAAGTGAACCTCGACGACAAGGACTATACTTTTGAATACGAAATAGGCCTTGCCCCCAAAGTAGAAGCCGACGTCAACAAGGAAATCACCGTCCCCTATTACACCATCGCCGTTTCCGAGGACATGGTCAAGGAACAGGACCAGGCTCTTCTGCGCCGCTTCGGCTCGCAGGTTCCCGGCGAAGAGGTTGACGCCACCGCCCTCGTGAAAGGCGCGATCATGGAGCTGGACGCCGACGGCAACGTCAAGACCACCGACGACGCCATCCAGGTAGTTGCCGGCATCGTGGCCCCGATGTATTTCCACGACAAGGCAGAGGCCGACAAGTTCCTCGGCAAGAAGGTCGGCGACAAGGTTGTCTTCAACCCTGCCAAGGCCGCCGGCGACTCCGTTGCCGAACTCTCCTCGATGCTCAATATCGACAAGGAGCGCGCCGCCAACGTCAAGGCCGACTTTGAAATGGCGATCTCCGAAATCATCGTCCTCAAGCCCGCCGAGCACAACGAAGACTTCTACAAGCAGGTATTCGCCGGCAACACCGTGACCACCGAGGAGGAATACTTCGACCAGCTCCGCAAGATGATTGCCCAGCAGCTCGCCCCCAACAGCGAGATGAAGTTCAACCACGATGCCCAGGAAGCGCTCATGGAGAAATTCGGCAACATCGAACTTCCCGCCGCGTTCCTGAAGAAATGGCTGATCGTACGCAACGAGGAACTCAACGAGGAGAACATCGACGCCGAGTTCGAGAAAATGATTCCCGGCATCCGCTGGGAGCTCCTCAGCAACCAGATCCGCGCCAACCAGGACATCAAGGTGAACGAGGACGATATGCTCAACTTCGCCAAGGGGATCGTCTACAACCAGTTCATGCAGTACGGTATGACCAACCTCACCGACGACGTGCTGACCGACTACGCCAAGAAAGTCCTCTCCGACCAGCAGCAGGCGCGCCGCATCCACGACGACGTAAGCGAGCGCAAGCTCTTCAACGTTGTCAAGGCCCTCGTTACTCTCGACAACAAGGAGGTTTCCCTCGACGAGTTCAAGGCCATGGTCAACCCCGCTCCGGCCGCTGAATAAACCGCTTCCTGACTGTCGCCGCGACGTCGGCGACACTGACATAGGCAATTTTCCCGCCATCCGCCCCACTTTTTTCTGGGCGGATGGTGTTTTTTTACGCCCATATAGCGGAAATGCGCGGAAAATTTAGTACCTTTGAATTAGAAAAAACGGAGATTGTCTGACGCGCTTCCCAAACAGATTGCCCGACGCTCCGCATAACCTTGAAATTTCTGCATAACTTATGAATAACAAAACGGACTTCCGCAATTTCGCGGTAAAACATCTCGGCATGAACGGCCTGGCGCTTGACCAGTACACTTCCGCCACAGACAACGCTATCCGTTCAAGCTACATCTCACCCACCATCATCGAGGAACGCCAGCTCAACGTGGCGCAGATGGACGTGTTCTCGCGTCTGATGATGGACCGCATAATCTTCCTCGGCACCGACGTCAACGACTATACCGCCAACGTCATCCAGGCCCAGCTCCTCTACCTCGACTCCGCCGACCCCGGCAAGGACGTGTCGATATACATCAACTCCCCCGGCGGCTCCGTGTATGCCGGACTCGGCATCTACGACACGATGCAGTACATCTCCTCCGACGTCGCGACGATATGCACAGGCATGGCGGCTTCTATGGCGGCCGTCCTGCTCGTTAGCGGCACCACAGGCAAGCGCTTCGCCCTCAAACATTCGCGCGTCATGATCCACCAGCCGATGGGTGGCGCGCAGGGACAGGCCTCCGACATCGAAATCACAGCCCGCGAAATCCTCAAGCTCAAGACCGAGCTCTACCAGATTATCGCCGACCACTCCGGCCAGCCGCTCGAAAAAGTAGAGCGCGACTCCGACCGCGACTACTGGATGACTGCCGACGAAGCCAAGGCCTACGGCATGATCGACTCCGTGCTTGTGAAAGCAAAACACTGAACATAAGGACAATTTCAGAGGGTGTATCATAACGGCCCATCTGAACCGTTCTGACAGCACCCTCCCATCCGGGGACGGAAAAAGGGTATGTCAGAATTTTGATACAACCTCATATCGCATTTCTACCAGTTTCCATAGAAACAGATGGCAAAAAAGAAAAATCAGCAACAGTGCTGCTCGTTCTGCGGCCGGCCCGCCGACCACGCCGACGTTCTGATTCCGTCGGCTGTCGACGAGGGCGTGTTCCTTTGCTCCGAATGTGCCGACTCCATCCACGAACTACTGACAGAGTTCCGGGGAAACGTCGCCGCGGGAAAAGGAGCCAAGCGCCCCGGAGCGGACGACAGCCAGGAAATGAAGAGAATCCCGAAGCCCAAAGAAATCTGCGCGTTCCTCGACCAGTACGTGATCGGGCAGGAAAGCGCCAAACGCTACCTTTCCGTAGCGGTCTACAACCATTACAAAAGGCTTCAGCAACCCCGCGGAGAAAACGACGACGTCGATATCGAAAAGAGCAACATCGTACTCGTCGGCCCCACGGGAACGGGCAAGACACTTCTTGCCAAGACTATCGCCAAAATGCTCGACGTTCCTTTCACAATAGTCGACGCAACTGTACTTACCCAGGCCGGATATGTAGGCGAGGATATCGAGAGCCTCCTGACGCGCCTGCTCCAGGTAGCAGACTATGATGTCGAAAAAGCGCAGCGAGGAATAGTCTTCATCGACGAAATCGACAAAATAGCCCGCAAGGGGGACAATCCCTCAATCACCCGCGACGTCTCCGGCGAGGGCGTGCAGCAAGGTCTGCTCAAACTTCTTGAAGGCTCGATTGTCAACGTGCCCCCCCAAGGAGGCCGCAAGCATCCCGAACAGCGTATGATTCCGGTTGACACGAAGGACATACTCTTTATCTGCGGCGGAGCCTTTGACGGAATAGAACGCAAAATAGCCCAGCGCCTCAACACCCACGTCGTAGGCTATTCGACCGACGAGGCCCGAAAGCGTATTAACCGAGACAACTACCTCGCGTACGTCGCCCCGCAGGACCTCAAGTCTTTCGGACTTATTCCCGAAATAATCGGGCGCCTGCCTATTCTGACCCACCTTGACCCGCTCGACCGCGACGCGCTGCGCCGGGTGCTGACCGAGCCCAAAAACGCCATCACCCGCCAGTATGAGAAACTTTTCGCTATGGACGGCGTCAAACTGACCTTCACGCCCGAAGCCCTTGACACGATTGTCGACAAGGCTATCGAGTACAAGCTCGGCGCACGCGGCCTGAGGGCGATTGTGGAAACCGTGATGATTGACGCGATGTTCGAGATTCCCTCCGGCAAAAAGAAATCCTTCGAGGTAACCGGCGAGTATGTGCTCGACAAACTGCGCTCGTCCCATTACGAGTTAAACAAATAAACCTCTCTATTTCTCCAAAACCTTTCTATCATCGACTCCATGACTAACAAGCAGCTTCTGACCAACGCGCTGAAAGAAAATTTCGGCTTCGACACCTTCAAGGGGAACCAGGAGGCTATCATGCTGTCGCTCCTCGAGGGCGACGACGTGTTCGTGCTCATGCCTACCGGGGGCGGAAAATCGCTGTGCTACCAGCTCCCCTCTCTAATCATGGACGGTACCGCCATCGTGATTTCTCCTCTGATCGCCCTGATGAAGAACCAGGTCGACGCGATGCGCAATTTCTCGGCCGACGACGGCGTTGCCCACTTCCTTAACTCGTCGCTCTCCAGGGCGGCGATTGACCAGGTGAAGGCCGACGTTACCGCCGGAAAAACCAAGCTGCTTTATGTCGCCCCGGAGTCGCTGACGAAGGAAGAGAACATTGAATTTCTCAAAACAGTTCCCATATCGTTCTACGCCGTCGACGAAGCCCACTGTATCTCGGAATGGGGTCACGACTTCCGTCCGGAATACCGGAGGATACGGCCGATTATCAACGAGATATCAGTCCGCCCGGTAATCGCCCTGACCGCGACGGCCACCCCGAAGGTGCAGCACGACATTCAGAAGAACCTCGGAATGACCGATGCCAAGGTATTCCGTTCGTCGTTCAACCGCCCCAACCTCTATTACGAGATTCGGCCGAAAACAGCTAATGTCGACAAGGACATCATACGCTTCATAAAGACCCATTCCGGTAAGTCAGGCATCATATACTGCCTCAGCCGGAAAAAAGTAGAAGAGCTGACGGAGCTCCTGAAAGTCAACAACATCAAGGTGCTCCCATACCATGCGGGTATGGACTCGGCGACCCGTTCCGAAAACCAGGACGCATTCCTGCTGGAAAAGGTAGATGTCATTGTGGCGACGATTGCCTTCGGAATGGGCATTGACAAGCCGGACGTGCGTTATGTCATCCATTACGACATGCCTAAATCTCTTGAAGGATACTATCAGGAGACAGGACGCGCCGGACGCGACGGTGGCGAGGGCATCTGCCTGACGTTCTACTCGGCCAAGGACCTCAAGAAGCTGGAAAAATTCATGCAGGGGAAACCTCTGGCTGAACAGGAAATCGGCCGACAACTGCTGGCCGAGACCGCCTCGTACGCCGAATCGTCGGTATGCCGCCGCAAGACCCTGCTCCATTATTTCGGCGAGGACTTCGGCGAGGACAACTGCGGGAACTGCGACAACTGCTTAAACCCAAAGAAACACGTGGACGCTAAAGAAGACTTAATCGCGGTAATCGAGACTGTTGCCGCCCTTAAAGAAAAATTCAAAGCCGACCATATCATAGACGTAATGCTGGGGCGCGAGACCCCGGACATTAAAAACTACGGACACGACCAGCTCGAAGTGTTCGGTTGCGCCCAAGGCTCAAACCGGCGCTTTCTCAACACTGTCATACGCCAGGCCACTATCGCCGGATACCTCGACCGCGATGTCGAGAATTTCGGCCTGATACGCCTGGTGGATAAAGGCAAGGAGTATCTGAAACACCCGGTTCACTTCTCGGTCGTGGAAGACAACGAGTTCAACGAAATCGAGGAAGCCGTACCGGTCAAAGGGGGCGCCACATGCGCCGTAGATCCGGAGCTGTACTCCATACTCAAGGACCTGCGCAAGAAGATGGCGCGCAATCTCAACCTGCCGCCGTATGTGATCTTCCAGGATCCTTCGCTGGAAGCCATGGCGACCTCCTACCCCATCACCCTTGACGAGCTGCAGAACATCTCGGGCGTTGGCGCCGGAAAAGCCCACCGCTACGGAGAGGAATTCATAAAGGTAATCCGCCGACATGTCGAGGAAAACGAAATCGAACGCCCCGAAGACCTCCGTGTGCGCTCGGTAGCCAACAAGAGCCGGATAAAGATTTCAATAATCCAGGCAATCGACAGAAAAATCGACCTTGACGAACTGGCAAACTCCAAAGGGTTGGAGTTTTCCGAACTCCTTGACGACATAGAGGCGATTGTTTATTCCGGTACCAAAATCAATATCGCCTACTTCATAGACGAGGTAATCGACGAAGACCATCAGGAGGACATTTTCGAATACTTCAAGGAGGCGGAGACCGACTCCCTCGAAGATGCCATCCAGGAGCTCGGCTCCGAGTACTCAGAGGACGAAATACGGCTTATGCGTATCAAATTCCTGTCAGAGCTCGGAAACTGACCCCGCGTTTCCCCCGGTAAACCATCTAAGCGTCGGAAGGCAAACAAATGCCCTCCGACGCTTGTTTTCCATATGTATTATAATTGAGGGATAAGATATGGAAGAACCAAGGAAAAGAATCGTTGTCATCGGCGGAGGTTTCGCCGGGCTTAACTTTGTAAAGCATATCGACGCGTCGAAATTCGATGTGACGCTTATTGATAGAAACAACTACCATTCATTTCCACCGCTGTTCTACCAGGTAGCCTCGTCAGGCCTTGATCCGTCAAGCATATGCTTTCCGCTCAGGAGGGAATTACGCAAGCGGCATAAAGCGCGGGTCAGCTACAATATGGGCGAAGTTCAGGAAATAGACGTTGCGCGCAGAACAGTCAGGACTTCTATGGAAACCGTTCCGTTCGATTTCCTGATAGTGGCAGCCGGAACCACAAACAACTTTTTCAATATGCCCCAACTCGTCGACAGCGTGTTTACCATCAAGTCGACCCCCGAAGCGCTGCGTTGCCGTAACGAGGTTTTGTCGCTGCTGGAACGAGCGTCTATCGAGCCGAACGCCGAAAAGCGGCGCGCCCTGCTGAATTTTGTCGTTGTCGGAGGAGGCCCTTCCGGCGTTGAGATTGCCGGAGCGCTCGGCGAGATGAAGAAGTATGTCCTTCCGAGAGAGTATCCCGCAATTTCCCCTGACGAAATTTCCATAACGCTTGTCGAAGGCTCGGGCAAAGTGTTAGGCACCATGAGCGGGCAATCCTCGGCCGCCGCGGCCAAATCGCTTCGCGACCTGATGGTCGACCTGCGCTTCGGAGCTAATATGACAAGCTATTCCGATAACATCATCCATCTTTCCGACGGCTCGGAACTCCCGGCCTCGATGGTGATATGGACCGCCGGGGTCACGGCCGAAGGCTTCAACTTCACCTCTTCGGGCGAGCCGCTCAGCCAAACGCTGACAGGCCGCGGGGGCCGTCTGATTGTCGACAGATTCAGCCGCGTTAACGGATTGCGGAATATCTTCGCAATCGGCGACATATCCATCGTTGAAGGTGACCCGGAATATCCTGGGGGACATCCCCAGCTCGCGCAGGTCGCAATTCAGCAAGGGCGCGCTCTCGCCCGCAATCTCAACTCGGATTCCGCGGATTCAGGCGAATGGAAACCTTTCAGATACGATGACAAAGGCTCTATGGCGACCATCGGGCGCAACCGCGCGGTTGTGGATATGAAGCATCTGCATTTCCACGGCTTTATGGCGTGGCTTGTCTGGATGTTCATCCACCTTATCTCTATTCTCGGAATGAGGAACAAAATCGCCGTGCTTCTCAACTGGATATGGGCGTACTTCAATTACTCTACCTCGCTCCGACTGCTGATTGGCCCCTCCAGGCATCCTCGCCGCGACACGCTCTTCTTCCAATGAATCCACCAGGTTGTCGCCTGCGACTACCTCCCGAGAGAGAAATAGATAAAATCAACAGAGGCCGGATAGAAATTACCATATCTTCCCGACCTCTGTTAATTATGAATTAGTGCCTGTAATTATTGGAAATTATAGGAACGGATTATGCGCAAGCTCCTCCCCGACGGTGGTTGATGGTCCGTGACCGGGATAAACGATGGTAGAAAGGGGTAACTTGACGATTTTATCAGCAATGCTCTTCAATAACTGCGTATGGCTGCCACCGGGCAAATCCGTCCTCCCGATGCTTCCCCGGAACAGGACATCCCCAGTAAGGACGAAACCGGAAGCCGGCACATAATAGAGAAGGCTCCCTGGAGAATGACCCGGAGCATGCAACGCCTCAATCTTTTCCTTGCCAAGCGCCACGGGGTCCCCGTCATCAACAAGCCGGTCCGCGACAACCGGGCCAAGCCTGTACGGAAGATGGAACATACGGGCCTGCTCGTCACGCGTCCGCCCCAACGGCGCATCCGCGGGATGAGCGTATATCGTTACAGGGGAATACTTGTCGAGCACATGGTTAATGCCAAACGTGTGGTCGACATGCATATGGGTCAGCAAAATCGCTTTCAGCGACAACCTCCGACTCGCAATGAAGCGGTCAAAAACAGCATTCTCCGCTTCGTCGCACATACCTGGATCCACGACAGCCGCCTCGAGCGTCTCGGCGTCCCAGATGATATAGGTGTTCTCTCCGAAGAGATTGAACTCAAATCTTTGTAGTTCCATAATATTCGCGGTAGTCCGTTATTGATGACAGCTCTGAAATTGCCATCACCTACTTAACACAACGGGACGTAGATAAGTTCCTTTGTTTCAAAAAACGGCTCGGAAAAATACGAGGAAACGCGCTCTCGCAAAACATCCCGGCCGATTCCCTTCAACTCTTCGGTTAAATCGCCCCCTTTAAGGCAAATCAGGCCGTTGGGGAGTCCATTGCGCTGCGTGCGGCTGACATTCTTGCGAATCAGCGGCACAAGCTCGTCCAAACGCATTACCGCGCGGCTTACTACGAAATCGAACTTCGACCGGCATTCTCCGATATCCCCGTGCTGGAAGGTCACGTTGGTTAATCCGATTGCCTCGGCAATCGACTGCGCGACCTTTATTTTCTTCCCGATACGGTCAATCAGATGGAAACGGCAGCCGGGATACATTATCGCGAGGGGAATCCCCGGAAAACCGCCACCGGTACCCATATCAAGCATTGTAGTTCCTTCAGTCGGCTGTAGGAAACGGGCAATCGCGAGCGAGTGCAACACATGGTTTACATACAGGTTCCCGATATCCTTCCGGGATATTACATTGATTTTCTCATTCCACTCGGGATAGAGAGTGCCCAACATTGCGAACTGTTCCTTTTGCGTGTCTGTCAGGCCGGGAAAGTACTTATATATGATTTCCTCATTCATTATTGATAATCACTAAGTAACTGGTCGAAATTATTTTAATATTTATCCGAGGAAAATTTTTAGAAGATTTTTCTCGAAGAAGAAGGAGTGTAGCGAGCTACACGACTGATGATGAGAGGAAAAGATTCAAAAATTTTGCCGGAGAAATATTGAAATAATCAGACCCGTTAGTATAAAATAATTTTGAACAGTTACTTATACCAAATAAGAATAGATTGCTTCTGTCAAAACCGAATTTCAAATGACTGCGGATGTCTTTTTAAGCAGGTTGTCATTCATCTGCGAGATTCTTCACTATTTCAGCAGTCGCGTCATATTCCTCCCACTGTGGATCCTCTTCGGCCGAGAAAGTCAAAGGATAAGGCGGCAGGTCGGCCAATGCCTCGTTAATTTTCTTTTGGAAGATATGAAGACTCGCCGTATAGAACACCCATTCCCGCAATCCGTCGCCGGTGTAAACTTCCGTCAGAACAGCGACAGGATCCTTTTTGAATACCTTCTCAAGACACTCCTGTACCTGCTCCATTTTCGTAGACAATTCCTCGTCAGGCAAGTCGGATTTCTTGTCATAAGCCCAGCCGATGACAAGCCGGTAGACCATTTTTCCCTTTTTGCGGAACTTGTCTACGTCCAGGCGACATGCGCCCAGAATCATTCGCTGGCTTTCGTTGCTCTCAAACGGAGCGCAGACCCATTGTCCGTATTCTTCCTGTTCTTCCATACTGACTCAAATTTATCTCCAAATTTAGTCAAAATCCTCCACCCAGGCAAATCTCCCGCAATTCTTACCGTGGCGAGGCGTCAGCCGAGCGCCGCGCGCGGTCCCCTCGGTCTTTGCGCCTCTCCGCCGGGAATCCTTTAGGGAGGCACAAAAAAAAAGCCCCCGGATGTCCTGACGGACGTCCGGGGGCCGGAAGGTGGCGGCGACCTACTCTCCCGCTTTCGCAGTACCATCGGCGCGGCGGGGTTTAACTTCTCTGTTCGGAATGGGAAGAGGTGGGTCCCCCGCGCTGTGGCCGCCTTTTCTTTGCCTTCGTCCGGCCTCCCCAGCCCCTTCGGGCGGCGGCCGGCGTGTGCGGTAAAAAGGAACACGGCCGGAACTTGAAACGGCTTCTCTTGTCCTCCTGAAGACTCCCGGTCGATCCCGCGATTCACGGAGCTTCCGGGTCAGTCCCGGCGCTTCCCGGCTCTCAGTCCGGGCTGGTTTTGGTGACGCGGCTCCCCGGCCGCGGACTTTTTCTTGGGTCTTGGGGGGGGTCACCCCCGGAAAGGGTTCGGGCTATTAGTATCGCTCGGCTGAGGGCGTCGCCGCCCGCGCACCTGCGACCTATCGACGTGGTCGTCTCCCACGGCCCTGGAAATGGAGACCTTATCTTGAGGGGGGCTTCGTGCTTAGATGCTTTCAGCACTTATCCTGGCCGGA
>CALBWF010000062.1:0-140583 GCA_937969265.1 uncultured Porphyromonadaceae bacterium | reverse complement strand
CGACCCCGACCTTGGCAAGGTCGTGCTCTACCAACTGAGCTATTTTCGCAAGTTTTGTTGAAAGTTCTCTTTTGCTTTCGCCTTGAAACGGGGCTTTCGCTTCCGATTCGTTGCTTTCGGAGGGGTGTCCCTCTCAATTGCGATGCAAAGTTAGGCATTATTTTTGAACTGGCAAAATTTCGCAAGGATTTTTTGCGTATTTTTTTCGCGGCATGCACTCCGAACAGCGAGCCGTAACGCCGCGGGGGCTTTCGGGCAGGCCGCTCAGCGGCGCCCTAACTGCCAGAAGGCCACCGCCGCGGCCGACGCCACATTCAGGGAATCGACACCGCGGGCCATAGGAATCTTCACAGTATAGTCGGCGCCGGCAATCGTCTTTTTCGGAAGGCCGTCACCCTCTGTACCCATCACAATCGCCAGGCGCTCTTCCGCGGCAAGGGCCGGATAGTCGAGCGGAACGGAGTCGCCGGTAAGGGCCATCGCGGCGGTTTTGAAGCCGTAAGGGCCGAGCGCCTCGATGCCACCGTCGAGCCACGTCCAGGGAAGGAGGAACACCGAGCCCATCGAAACGCGCACGGAACGGCGGTTAAGCGGGTCGCAGGAGTCGGGGGTCAGGAGCGCGGCGTCGATACCGAGCGCGGCCGCCGCGCGGAAGATAGCGCCGATGTTGGTGGTATCGACAACGCCGTGGATCACGACAACCCTCCGCGCGCCCTCCAGGACCTCCCCCACCCCTTTCGGGGCCGGACGGCGCATGGCGCAGAGGACTCCGCGGGTCAGCTTGTAGCCGGTCAGCTCGGCGAGAAGCTCCCGTCTACCGGTATAGACGGGCATTTGGGGGGAACGGGCGATTATGTCGGCCGCGTCGCCCGAGATATGTTTCGCCTCGCACAGCAGCGCTGAAGGCTCGTAACCGGCATCGAGGGCGACGCGTATCACTTTCGGGCTTTCGGCGATAAAGAGCGCCGAGGCCGGGTCGAGCCGGTTTCGGAGCTGTGCCTCCGTAAGCGACGCGAAAGGCGCGACACGGGGGTCGGCCAATGAAGTAATCTGCTCGATTGCCATATTATCGGTTTCGTTTTTCCAGGGAGGAGAGGAGGTCGGCGACGACGAAGGTGCTACCCCCGACGAATATTACCGCCCCGGGGTCGCGGCGCGCCAGGCGGAGAGCATCGTTCAAAGCCTGCTCGACGCTGAAAGTCACAGCGCCACGTATTCCGGCCTTCGCAGCGCGCACAGCCAGCTCCTCGGCGGGGAGGGCGCGGGGCACCGACGCACGGGTGAAGATATAGTCGGCCTCTTTCGGAAGATGGGGGAAGATATGGCCCAGGTCCTTGTCGTTGACGAAGCCGAGAATCGCCGTCAGCTTAGGCCCGTAGGACGCGAGCTGCCGTCCGAGGAGTTCCCAGCCCCCCTCGTTGTGGCCGGTATCGCATATCACGAGGGGGCGGTCCATCACCTTCATCCAGCGCCCCATCAGCCCGGTAGAATCGCAGACGGTCGACAGCCCTTCCGCGACAGCCTCGTCGGTCAGGGGGAAGCCCATGCGACGCAACTGGTCGAGAGCGCAGAGAATCGTGCGCAGATTGCGGTGCTGGCACAGCCCCGCGAGCTGGAAACGCACCGGGCCGAAGGGGGTCGAGGGTGCTTCGAGGAAGCCGTCGGGAGCGGGAGATGCCGTAAGGGCGGCAAACTCGTCATCGGCATAGCGCGCGGGAGCTCCGGCCTTTTCGGCCGCCGCGCGGAACACCTCCCGCACAGTCCCGGCCGACTCCCCGATTACCACCGGCACCCCGGGCTTGATAATCCCGGCCTTCTCGGAAGCGATGGACTCGGGGGTATTGCCGAGCTGGGCCATATGGTCCATAGATATATTGGTAATGACGCTCAGCTCGGGTGTTATTATATTGGTAGAGTCGAGACGGCCCCCGAGCCCGACCTCGATAACCGCCACGTCCACCCCCGAGCGGGCGAACCAGTCGAACGCCATCACTGTCGTAAGCTCGAAAAAGGAGGGCTCGCATCCCTCGGGGCACACCTCCATGAACCGCTCCACGAATGCCGTAACCTCCCCGCAGGGAATCATCGCCCCGTCGACACGGATCCGCTCGCGGAAGTCGACAAGATGCGGCGAGGTGAAGAGCCCGACTTTCAGGCCGGAAGCCTGAAGGCAGGAGGCGATGGAATGGGCAGTGGACCCTTTGCCGTTGGTGCCCCCTACGTGGACGCAGCGGAGGCGGCGCTGGGGGTCGCCGAACAGTGCCGCCAGGCGGCGCACGGTATCGAGTCCCGGCTTATAGGCGGCGGCCCCTATCTGCTGGAACTGCGGAGTCTGGGAATATAAGAAATCTATCGTTTCCTGATAATCCATTGTCTTAAAGGTTAAGGGTGAAGAGAATACTCTAAGCAGGAGTATTATCTTCACTCAGGCGTAGCCTGAATTTCACTTTTCACTTCATTCACTCTGATTCAAATTTCGCATACGAAACTTGAATCAGTAATAGAGGAAGAAGCCGGCAACGCCACTGAGGACGATTACCAGTATGGGGTGGGTCTTGAAACGGAGCACCAGCGTAAGCGCCACAACCGCGATGATAGTCGAAATGGTAGCCTCGCGGGGAGTGTCGCCGAAGTTCTCGCTGTTCATCAGCAGCAACGCCGCCGACGCGATCAGACCGATTACCACCGGACGCAGCCCCTTGAAGATGCCGCGGACGACAACGCTGTCGCGGTGGCGCTGGATAAGATGGCTCGTATAGGCCACCAGGAGGAACGACGGAAGCACTACTACGAACGTGCAGAGCAGCGACCCGAGGATGCCGTAGACGGGGCTCGAAAAACCGGCCTGCATCGGCGCCACATAGCCTATATAGGTCGCGGAGTTGATTCCGATAGGGCCGGGGGTCATCTGCGAGATCGCGACGATGTCGGTGAACATCTGCTCGGTAATCCATCCCGGCTCGACAATCTCGCGCTCGATGAGCGACAGCATCGCGTAGCCTCCGCCGAAACCGAAGAGACCGATTTTAAGATAGCTCCAGATAAGTCGGAAATAAATCATAGCTCGTCGTCATTTTCGGCCCCGCCGGTTCTGGCGCGGCGCTGTTCAACATGGCTGAGTACCACCCAGCCGAGAAGTCCCCCAAGCACGATATACAGTATCGGGTTCGACACCACGGGCCACTTGGACCATATCAGCAGCGCGACCACAATCGGAATCCATACCGTCTTCCAACCGATTTTGGCGGCTTTGGCGGAAGTCACCATGGGGGCGACAATCAGCGCTACGACCGCCGGGCGGATTCCCTGGAAAATGGCAGCCACGACAGGGTTGTTCTTGATAAGGTCGGGAGTCAGGAAAATCGCGACGGTCAGTATTATAAGGAAGCTGGGGAGGATGTTACCGAGGGCGGCGCAGACGCTTCCGCGCATCCCCCGCAGGCGGTCGCCGACCGCCACGGCGATGTTGACAGCCAGGATTCCCGGCAGCGACTGCGCGACGGCCAGGAGGTCGAGAAACTCCTCGCGCCCGATCCACTGGCGGTTGTCGACCACCTCGCGCTCAATCAGCGAAATCATGGCCCATCCGCCTCCGAAAGTGAACGCCCCGATGCGCAGGAACGACCAGAAGAGCTTTCCGAGCAGCCCTTTCTCCGCGGCGCGCGGGGCGGGTTTGTTAGCTAAATTCTCCATAGTTTTGCAGGCCGCGGCATCCGCCGCGAGCGCCGCGAAGTTAGCAAAAAGCCCGGAATTGCGGAAACCAAAATACAATTGTGTTAAATATGCGGATAAATATGTCAATAAAGGTGAATTAATTGGAAAATAATTCGTATTTTCGCGAGTAATTTAGAACGCACACGCTTCCTAAGTTAGTAATAACCGAAAAACGCAATAAACCAACACATTTCTCATGACAAATTTCCGCATGACTGCCATCGGCCGGCCTCTGGCGGCGGGAGTCGCCCTCGCGGCACTGGCAATCCTTCCCGGTTGCGTCGACAACGACTACGACCTGTCGAAGGACATGGACCTCAACGTCACCATCGGCACCAACGGGCTGACCATCCCCGGCAGCTCCACCGAGATGCTGACCCTCAAAAACCTCTTCGACCTCAACGAAGACGGCTCTTCCTCCATCAAGACCATCACCGCCGAAGACATAGCGAACCATCAGAACTACGGCCTCAAGGAAGGGGACTACGTCCTGATTCAGAAACCCGACAACGACTCGGAATCCACGATTGACATACCGCAGGTATTCATCGACGATATTGCCGGAAGTTCAGACGAAATAAACCTCATGTCCTTCCCGGTTCCCAATGTTCCGGACGCGTCTTTACTCCCGACGGGGGTACAGCAGCTCCCGGACAACGTAGAGCTGAACAACTCCGTTAACCTCAACGCCACAGACGTCACCTCCGACATAGTCAGCCTTTCGGAAGCGACAACCGACCTTACCGTTGACGTGACTATCACGTTCACGACCAATTACAGCGGACAGATTTACCTTATGAAAGGTTTCGCGATCGAGTTCCCCAAGTTCTGGACCGTCAGCCTCGCCGAAGGCACCAGCAACCAGTTGTATATGAAGGACCAGAGCACAATAGTGTTCAAAGACAACTTCGATGTCGCCCATAACCTCGTGAAACTCAACATTCGGATTGAAAAATTCGATTTCACCTCGCAGTATGCCAAGGGGCAGGGTCTCTTCAACGAAAACGGCGTCAACAAGTTTGTCATGAAGGACAACGTCAAGCTCGTCGGCAAGCTCGGCCTTGACCTCTCGCAGGCGACACCGGGACAGAATATCGACCTTACCATGCACTCAGAAGTCAAGCCCATCGAGGCCCGGCTCCTCACGGCCACCGGCAAAGTGAACCCCAAAATCGAAATCGAGGAGAGCGACTTCCAGATTAACGACATACCCGACCCCCTCGCAGAGGAGGGCAACCAGCTCGACATCTACAACCCGCAGCTCTATTTCACCGTCAACAACCCCGCGCCGGTCGACGTGACGTTCAGCGCCAAGCTGACCCCCTATGACGACAAAGGCAACATACTCAAGGACAAGAACGGCAAGGATAACATTGTCGAACTCGGTTCCGCCTACAAGCAGCAGGAAATCCTCATCAAGGCCGGGCAGGAGACCAGAATCTGCATCTCGCGCCGCGGCTCATCCGACGCCAACGTAGACGAGAATATCACCGTCGCGAATCTCGGCGACCTGTTCATGACCGTACCGAGCCGCATCACTATTACCGGCATCAAGGCGCAGGTTCCCCAGGACAAGGAATACACCATCACCCTCAACGAGACTTACACCGAGAAATACTCCTACGAGGCTGTTATCCCGTTCGTGTTCGGGGAGAACACCATAATCGACTATATGACCTCGTCGGACGACCTCGACACCGACGACTTCGACAAGTTCAACTTCGAAGCTATCGAGCTTAGCTTCAACGCAGTCAACGGCATACCCCTGAACCTAACCCCCAGCCTCGAGGCCACGGACGCCAAAGGAAACGCTCTCAGCGACGTAACCTGCAAGGTTACCGGCGTAATCAAGGCCGGGACCGCCAACGGACCTTCGACCAGCAAGATTACGGCAGTGCTGACTTCCACCGCCGACAACCTCGGCCAGGTAAAGGGCATCAACGCCAGCTTCACCGCCCACACCGACGCGGAGTGCGCAGGTATCGCTCTCAACGACAACATGGGCGTCAAATTCACCGATGTGACCGCTACCCTCAAGGGCAACATCGACTTAGACCTCAACGACTAACCTCCATTACCCCAACTTATGAAAGCTACAAAACTATATATGCTCGCCGGGGCAATGGCAGCCGGCATCTTCGCCGCAAGCGCGCAGGACGCGTCACGCGCGGCATACTTCCTCGAAGGCTACAACTACCGCCACGAGATGAACCCGGCCCTGGCGCCCGAACGCGGCTACGTCGCTATGCCCGTGCTCGGCAACCTCGGAATCGGGACACAGGCCAACATCGGTGTCAACACCTTTATATATAAGAAACCAGACGGACAGCTCACGACGTTCATGAACAAGAGCGTCAGCAGCTCCGAATTTCTCGGCAACCTGTCGAAGACCAACAAGCTCCTGACCGGAGTAAACCTCAATATCATCTCGCTCGGTTTCAAGGGATTCGGAGGCTACAACATCCTCGGCATCTCCGTCAAGGCCGATGTAGGCATGTCGCTCCCCAAGGGCCTGTTCGAGTTTATGAAAGTCGGCCAGACCGGGCCAAACACCCGCTATGACTTCGGCGACATGCGCCTGCGCGTCATGAG
This sequence comes from uncultured Porphyromonadaceae bacterium, assembly GCA_937969265.1. Taxonomy (GTDB): domain Bacteria; phylum Bacteroidota; class Bacteroidia; order Bacteroidales; family Muribaculaceae; genus UBA7173. The sequence goes on along the minus strand of CALBWF010000062.1, from coordinate 134,277 downwards.
CTACGCCGAAGTAGCCCTCGGCCACCAGCGCCAGGTTACGCCCGAACTGGCAGCCGGCGTAAAGGTTAAGTTCCTCCTGGGCCTCGCCCATCTCGACGCCAACATCAAGAAGATGGATGTCTCGATGGGGGACAAGAAATGGGTAATCGACGGCGACGGCGAAATCTTTATCGGCGCCGGCAACGGCCTCTACGTTCCGACCAACGCTGAATCGGGCAAGGAGCTTGACAAGCCCTCCCGCTCGGAGCAGATTGACTTCGACGGAATCGAGTACAACAACTTCGGCCTCGCGGGATTCGGCATGGCCTTCGACCTCGGCGCGACATACGACATGAGCCGCTTCGTTGACGGCCTGCGCCTCTCTGCCGCCGTAACCGACCTTGGCTTCATCAAATGGAACGGTGCCGCCGTAGGGCGCATGCCGGGCCGTGCCTGGGAGTTCGACGGCTTCCAGGACATCGCCATCGACGACACCCAGGACGGATATGACGACAACAAGATTGACCAGCAGCTCGAAGACCTCGGCGACCGCCTCGTCGACTGCCTCAACTTCGAGAAACAGTCGCAGAAAGAGTCAGAGACCCGCGCGCTCCACGCCACTCTGACAATCGGCGCCGAATACGACATGCCCTTCTACAAGCGCCTGTCGGCCGGCTTCCTCTTCACCCAGCGCATGGCCGGCTGCTTCAGTTGGACCGAGGGGCGCTTCTCTGCCAACGTCAAGCCCACCAACTGGTTCGATGCCACGGTAAGCTACGGCGCGTCGACCTTCGGCTCCTCCTTCGGCTGGATGCTCAACTTCCACCCCAAGGGATTCAACTTCTTCGTAGGCTCCGACCACCAGTTCTTCAAGATCACCCCGCAGTTCGTGCCTGTCGGCCACCTGAACACCAACATCCAGCTCGGTATCAACTTCACATTCGGCGGCAAATACAAAGGGAAGCCCATCGTGAAGGGGTAATACCGATTATAAGAGAAGCATAAAATACTCTCGCCGAGTGCGAGATAACGGAATAGAGAGCCGTGCCAAAAATTCAAAAATTTTTGGCGCGGCTCTCTGATTTTCGTTAAATTGGTTTAACCGCTCGGGGCGTTCCGAACATTTATTTGGCATTTTGAAATTTAAATGTTAATTTTGGGGCAAATGTTAAAATTGTGGCGCATATAGCCACATCAACAGGGGATTTATGAAGAAATCTACAATCTGGCTTCTAACAGTGCTCATGGCCCTTACGGTCATCGGTCTGCTTTATATACAGATTATGTATATGGAGTCGATGATACGCATGCGCGACGACCAGTTTTCCGAGGGGGTAAAACGCTCGCTCAACGTGGTCGCGTCGCTGCTGGAGCAGGACGAGACCAAATATTTCCTGGAGGAGGACGTGGCGGAGGTCGAATCCTCGTCGGTCTACACCCAGTACGGGGGCGCTCCGCATCTCGGAGGGGTGAAATATTCCTTCACGACCCACAGCGGCCTCGTCGGCGACGTGACCCTGAAGGCCGACGCGGACAAAATCTACAACCTCCAGAACGAGCAGAGCAACATCGCCAGCTCCTACAACTCGATGCGCGAGGAGCTTAAAGGGCAATACCTCTATCAGAAGGGGCTTATCGACGACGTCATAATAAACATTATGAACAAGGCCTACGACCGCCCGATCGAGGAGCGCGTCGATTCGACCTCGGTGCGCCGCTATCTGGCACGGGAGCTCGAGAACAACGGGCTCGACCTCCCCTTTGAGTTCGCCGTCGTCAACCGCAGCGGCCACGTTTTCTATGCCTCGGAAGGATTCACAAGGCAGAACAAGATTAATTCCGACGAGAACTCGGTATTCGTGCAGTCGCTTTTCCACAGCGATCCCCCCTCGAAGAAAAACTACCTTAAAGTCTACTTTCCGCAGAAAGCCAAATATGTGCTAAGCTCGGTAAAGTTCATGATACCGTCGTTCATCTTCACGTTCATCCTGCTGATTGTTTTCCTCTACACCATCATCCTCGCCTTCCGGCAGAAGAAGCTGACGGAGATGAAGAACGACTTCATCAACAATATGACCCACGAGTTCAAGACCCCGATTTCGACCATATCGCTCGCGGCCCAGATGCTTAACGACCCGTCGGTAAGGAAGTCGCAGCCGATGTTGCAGCATATCTCCGGCGTGATAAACGACGAGACAAAGCGGCTGAGGTTCCAGGTAGAGAAAGTGCTCCAGATGTCGATGTTCGACAAGAAGAAGGCGACACTGCGCTTCCAGGAAATCGACGCCAACTCTGTCATCCAACAGGTTATCAACACCTTCCGGCTGAAGGTAGAGAAATACGGCGGCAAGCTGTCGGCCAACCTCGACGCCCCCGACGCGATTATCAGCGTCGACGAGATGCATTTCACCAACGTTATTTTCAACCTGCTCGACAACGCCGTCAAGTACCGCAAGGAGGATGTCCCCCTGGAACTTTCCATCGCCACCCGCGATGCCGGCGACGACAAGCTGCAAATAACCATTTCCGACAACGGCATCGGGATACGGAAGGAGGACCTGCGGAAGATTTTCGAGAAATTCTACCGCGTGTCAACCGGCAACCGCCACGATGTCAAGGGTTTCGGCCTCGGACTGGCCTACGTCAACAAGATGACGGAACTGATGGGGGGCAACATCAAGGTCGAGAGCGACCTCGGCAAGGGAACGACCTTTACCATCACGATGCCCCTTCTCAACAACTGAGGTTCCGCGTTTTTCACTCACTCCGAGTGAACAATTAACCAATGAAAAAAATTATAATAATATAACAAAACTTATTAACTATGGACGACCGTATGCGAATCCTCCTTTGCGAGGACGACGAGAACCTCGGCATGCTGCTGAGAGAATACCTCCAGGCCAAAGGCTTCAACGCCGACCTTTACGCCGACGGCGAAGCCGGTTACAGGGCGTTTCTTAAAGGGAAATACGACATCTGCGTGCTCGACGTCATGATGCCGAAGAAGGACGGCTTCACCCTGGCCCAGGAAATCCGCGCCGTCAATTCCGAAGTCCCCATCATCTTCCTCACCGCCAAGACAATCAAGGAAGACATCCTCGAGGGATTCAAGATTGGCGCCGACGACTATATCACCAAACCGTTCTCGATGGAGGAGCTCGTGTTCCGCATCGAGGCAATCCTGCGCCGCGTGAAGGGGAAAAAGGGGAAAGAGGTCACGATGTACCAGATCGGCCGCTTCACCTTCGACACACAGAAGCAGGTACTGCTCATCGATGACAAGGTTACCAAGCTGACCACCAAGGAGTCAGAGCTTCTGAGCCTCCTCTGCGCCCACCTCAACGAAATCCTCGAGCGCAACTACGCCCTGAAGACAATCTGGATTGACGACAACTACTTCAACGCCCGTTCGATGGACGTGTATATCACGAAGCTGCGCAAGCACCTCCGCGAAGACCCCTCGATCGAGATTATCAACATCCACGGCAAGGGGTACAAGCTGATCGCGCCGACCCCCGAAAAACAGGGCTGATACGGAACTCTCATCGCGAACAAAGGATTCGGAGCTGTGCCAATGTAAACGGCACGGCTCCTTTTGTGTCGTTGTATCGGGATTTTTCGTATCTTCGCGGTAAATCAAAGGCCATGAAACTGAATCGTCCGATTTTAGCAATAATTTCATTCTTCGCCACCCTGACGGGCTACTCCGCAGGAGGCTACAGTGTTGTAACCGACACCATCCACAGCCGCATCCTCAACGCCCCTCGGGCCTATACCGCGATTGTCCCGGAATCGTATTTCTCTAATCCCGAGGCTCATTTCCCGATGGTCTACCTCCTCCACGGGATGTGGGGCGACAACGAGGACTGGGCCGTCAAAGGACGGGCAGCGGAAATCTGCGACAGCCTCGCCGCGGCCGGCAAGCTGGCCGACATTGTCCTCGTAACCCCTTGCGCCGGAGGCGAGAACCCGGAAATACAGCAGCACGGCTATTTCAACATCCCCGGCTGGGCTTATGAGGACTTCTTTTTCCAGGAGCTTGTGCCGCAGTTAGAGCGGAAGTACCGCGCCGGAGGATCTAAGGCGAACCGCGCGATTGCCGGACTGTCGATGGGGGGCGGAGGGACCACTGTCTACGCCCAGCGCCATCCCGATATGTTTTGCGCGGCATGGGCCATGAGCGCGCTTGTCGCTCTTCCGGGCGACAGGAAGCCCGAAGAGATGCCGGAAACCTCCAAAGTGCGCCCTTACTATATCTCAGTTCGCGACCGCGACTGCGCGAAATATGTCTCGGAGGCCTCCCCCGAAACAATCGAGGCGCTTAAAACCGTCAAATGGTACCAGGACTGCGGCGACAACGATTTTCTCCGCGACGTGAACCTCGACTACTATAAGGCTCTCCGCGGCGCGGGAATCGACGGGAGGCTCACGGTACGCCCCGGAGCGCATACCTGGGAGTTCTGGCAGGCTTCGCTCCCGAACGCCCTGATGACCTTAGACACGCTCTTCAAGACCGCGGCTCCGACCAACCACTGAACATTTGATTCTTACTTACATCATATTCTTAAATAACGACATGAAAAAACTGATTATCGCCCTTCCGCTGATCGCGGCCGCAGCGATTCCCGCCGGCGCGAAAGACCGGATGAGCCACAACCCCGACGCCACCAACGAGCAGATTATCATGCACGCCTGGAGCTGGAACTTCCCGACAATCGCCAAAAACATGAAGCGTATCGCCGACGCGGGGTACACGATGGTTCAGACTTCCCCCGTCCAGAACTGCTTCAAGCCCGAGGGTTCCGTCACCAAGAAGCTCTTCGACCCTACCCACAAGGAGGGGAACTGGTATTACTACTACCAGCCGACCGACTGGAAAATCGGCAACGAGATTGTCGGCTCCCTCGACCAGATGAAGGAGATGATGGACTCGGCGGCGAAATACAACGTAAAGGTAATCGTCGACGTGCTCCCCAACCATACCGCGTTTGACATCGACGCCGTTAGCGACGAGCTTTACGCAGCAGCCGGAGGGCGCGACAAGCTCTTCCACTCCAACGGCCTGCAGCCGATCCGCGACTACAACGACCGCGCGCAGTGCACGCTCGAATCGCTGGCGGGGCTTCCAGACGTGAACACCGAGAACCCCGACTTCCAGAAATACTATATGAATTTCGTAAACCAGCTTCTCGACCTCGGCGTGCGCGGCTTCCGTTACGACACCGCCAAGCATATCGGCGTGCATTCCGACCCCGTCGACACCGCCGCCGGGGTGAAGGAGAACGATTTCTGGGATGTGGCGACAGGCCGCAAAGCGGTCAAGGGGGTCAAGCTGAACGTGCCCTACGATTCGCTGTGGGTCTACGGGGAGGTGCTCCAGGACCGCAACGTGCCTGAGCTTGAATACGCCTCCTATATGGGACAGACGGCATCGGGCTACGGCCACGTGCTCCGCGAGGCTCTCGAGAAGGGCTCGGCAACCGGGCTTGACCTCGCCGGGTGGCATCACCAGGCCGCTCCCGAGTATCTGACAACCTGGGTGGAGAGCCACGACACTTACTGCAATGCCCACGAGAGCGCCGCTCTTACCGACGACCAGATCCGCACCGGCTGGGTATTCCTGACCGCCCGCCAGAACGGCGTGCCCCTGTTCTTCAGCCGCCCGATGGGCTCGACCCGCGAAAACTACTGGGGCGACAACCTCTCCGGGGAGCGCGGCAACGACGAGTTCTTCCATCCCGAAGTAGTAGCGGCCAACAAGTTCCGCAAGGCGATGGCAGGGCAGAAAGAGGACATTCAGATCAGCGAGAACGGGAGCGTGCTCCTCGTTAACCGCGGAAAGAAAGGCGCGGCCCTCGCTAATATCTCGGACCACGCCAACTTCATCGACCTGCCGACCGGGCTTCCCAACGGCACATACCGCGACGCCGTCTACGGCAAGGAGTTCAAGGTAAAGAAGGGGCGGCTCACCGGCGCGCTCGCACCCCACAGAACATACATTCTTACGAAGTAAGGTCGGCGACGATGGTTGTCGCTGCCTTTTCCGCCGCATGAGAGCCGCCCAGGGCGGTCTTGACCGCGGAATACCCTTCAAGCATCTCCCCGCGCCCTTCGGCGCCGGGGAGTATTTTTTTCAGTTCGGAGGAAACCTCGTCGGCATTGCAATGGTGCATCAGCAGTTCGGCCACGACGGCGCACCCGGCGATAAGGTTCGGAAGCGACACGAAGGGACATTTCAGAACGTGCTTCATAATATTGTAGAACGCCTTGCTCCCGCTTCCGCGGTAGCATACGACCTGGGGGGTACCGAGCAGGGCACATTCGAGGGTGGCGGTGCCTGATGTAACGAGCGCCGCCGCGGAAGAGGCCATAAGCTGGAACGTCTGCCCCTCGACACGCGGGACGCCGGGGGCGAACCGCTCGTAAAGCTCCGCGTCAAGCCCCGGAGCCATTGCGACCACGGGCTGATAGCCGGGAAACCTCGCCGCCGCTTCAAGCATAACCGGGAGGTTGTTGCGCAGCTCCCCTACCCTGCTGCCCGGCACAATGGCGAGCAGCGGTTTCTTGCCTGAAAGGGAGTTGGCCCGCAGGAACTCTTCGACAGGCTGCAGGGCGCGCTGCCGCTCGGCGATTTCCTCAGCCGACGGATTGCCGACATACTCGACCTCCACCCCCTTGCCGCGGAAATATTCGACCTCAAAGGGGAGTATCGACAGCACCTTCCGACACAGTTTCCTGATACTCTTTACCCTCCATTCCTTCCAGGCCCATACCTTCGGGGCTATGTAATAATATACGGGTATACCTAATTCGACCGCGCGCCTGGCCAGCTTGAGGTTGAAACTCGGATAATCTATGAGTATGAGCGCGTCAAACTTCCCCGTTTCCAGGGCGCGGCGCGCCGTAGACAGGTTGCGGGCCACGTCGGGGAGGTGGCGCAGAACCTCGGCGAACCCCATATAGGCCATCTTGCGGTAATGGATCAGCGGAGCGTGACCGGCCGCACAAGCCATCTCGTCCCCTCCGAGGAACTCAAAGCTCGCCTGCGGGTCGGCGTCGCGGAGCGCCCGCAGCAGCGCTCCCCCGTGAAGGTCGCCGGAAGCCTCTCCGGCCGATACGAAATATCTCATACCGCGAAGATACGAATTTTAGCCATTTTAATGGGAGGTATAGCCTGTGAACGGAATAATTTGCGTAACTTTGTAAGATGATTGACCCGCGAAACACCCCTGCGCTTTACCTGTTTCCGGTGCCCCTGAGCCCGGACGCATCGATTGAAGGCTCGCTTCCGCAAGAAAACATAGAGATTCTGCGGAACGTGAGGCATTTCATCGTGGAGAACGTGCGCTCGGCGCGCCGCTTTCTGAAAAAGTGCTGCCGGGAAATCAATATCGACGACCTTACGTTCGAGGTGCTCGACGAACATACCGACCCGGCGGAGGTCCCGGCGATGCTCGCCCCGCTGGAACGCGGGGAATCCATCGGCGTGATTTCCGAGGCGGGATGCCCCGCCGTAGCCGATCCGGGGGCCGATGCCGTGGCCGCGGCCCAGCGCCGCGGGTTCCGGGTGGTACCCCTCGTAGGGCCTTCGAGCATCCTGATGTCGCTTATGGCCTCGGGGTTCAACGGGCAGAGCTTCGCATTTAACGGCTACCTGCCGATCGAGGCCAAGGCTCGCGCCGCGAAATTCCGGGAGATGGAGCGCCGCATACGCTCCGAGCGCCAGACGCAGATTTTCATCGAGACCCCTTACCGCAACAACCGGCTCGTAGAGGAGCTTTGCCGCACGCTTCCGGGGCAGATGCTCCTGAGCGTCAGCTTCGACCTCACCGGCTCGCGGGAGTCGGCGCTGACGATGCCCCTCTCGCAGTGGGCCAAGGCCGAATACGACTATTCCAAAACCCCGGCTATTTTCCTCCTGTTCTCTTAACCCCCATGTCAGCAGCCCGATATAAGAAACCGACAACCGACAGCAGCCTCTTCCCGGGGCTGTTCGACGACGTTGAGGAGTACGGCTTCTTCCCTCCGCGGGAGAAAGCCGCCGGGCTTCCCGACATTGAAAAGGAGGTCGAACGCCTGCGCGGCAAGGCGATTTTCAACAACGGGGCCGACGACCTCACCCCCATGGAGGATGTGAAGCCGGCCGACAAGCTGAACTTCATATCCTTCGGCAGCGGCAGTTCCGGCAACTGCGCCTATATCGGCGACACCTCCGGCGGCCTGCTGATCGACGCCGGTGTCGAGGCCGACAAGGTCGTTGACGAGCTGCGCCGCTACGGGATAAAGATGGAGCATGTCAAGGGCGTGCTGCTGACCCACGACCATTCCGACCATGTCCGCTACGTCTATCCGCTCGTGCGCAAGCGCCCCCACATGGGGGTCTACTGCACCCCGCGGGTGCTCAACGGAATGCTGCGCCGCCACAATATCTCAAACAGAATCAAGGACTACCACCGCCCGATTTACAAGGAACACCCCTTCAAGGTAGGGAACTTTGAGATAACGGCTTTCGAGGTGCTCCACGACGGCACCGACAACGCTGGTTTCTTCATAACCCGCGGGCGCCACGCCCTCGCGGTCGCGACCGACCTCGGATGCGTCTCAGAGCGCGCCGACTATTATATGCGCCGGGCAAACCACCTAATGATCGAGGCGAACTACGACAGCGCGATGCTCGCCGCCGGGACATACCCGGAATACCTAAAGGCCCGCATACGCTCCGACAACGGCCACCTCGACAATGCCGTGACGGCGGAGTACCTGGCCCGCGTCTACACCCCGGCGCTCCGAAACATATTCCTCTGCCACCTCAGCCGCGACAACAACCGCCCTGAAATCGCCCTGAACGCCGTCGAAACGGCCCTGGCGGCAATCGGCGTGCGCGTCGGCAACGGCTCCAACACCCCCTACGACCGCTCCGCCCCCTTGCAACTGATGGCGCTCCCGCGGTTCGACAGTACCGGCCTCATAACCCTCACCCTCTGACCATTCGCAAGCTCAGGTCAAAGTGAATAAGGTGAATGGTGAAATCCAGGCTGCGCCTGAGTGAAGATAATAGTTTTTCTGAAACAAGTATCTCCTTCACTCTTCACCCTTCACTCTTCACCCTTAAAGTGAGCAAGTTGGAAACTTGCGAACTTATATGGAATAGTTACCAACATTTTTCGGTTAAGATGTGTTATAATATCAAACCGATAATTAACGGGAGCGCCTTCGGCGGCAACCCGTTTACGGACGACCGAAAATGTTTCACTAATTATTTCATAAAGTTATGAAAGCCTTATCATTAAACTTCTGGGGACAGACCAAATACTGGTGGGTTGTCCTCCTCGTAGGGATTCTTCTGGTGCTCGGTGGCTTCTGCTATTGGTTCTGGCCCGCTGCCGGATTCGCCGTATCGTCGCAGATTTTCGGCTGGCTGCTGATTCTGGCCGGCATCGTGCAGCTCTGCGTTTCTTCGGGCACAAACCGTCCGCGCGGATGGGGATGGTGGATTGCCGGAGGCGTGATTGACATGTTCGTGGGCTTCATGCTCGTGCGCAGCATCATCCTCTCTGAAATCGTGTTCCCCTATTTTCTCGCGATCGTGTTCATCTTCTGGGGCATCGCCTCGATTATCGCGTCGGTTTCCGGGCGCCAGCAGCGCTACTGGTGGATGTACCTTATCAACGGCATCCTGCTGATGATCATCGGCTTCTTCTTCCTGGAGGCCGGCTGGCTGCAGGACATGATGATGGTCAGCTTCCTCAGCGCCCTCGCCTTCATCTACTGGGGCTTCACCGTTGCCATGATGAGCTACGACATGAAACCCGTTCCCCGCTCATAACCCCGCTCTCCAACCGGCATGGCCGCCCGTTCATTTCCGGCCATACCGACTGCCATACCTGACTTGATTCAGACGGCCGCGCCCCTCCCCGGGTCCGCGGCCGTCCCCTTGTCAATATCCGACTATTTAACTTAAACGCGTTAAAAGGGGAGGATTTTGGCGGGGAAGAGGGAAAAATATGGGCGGGAAGCGTTATATTTGTAGTTTCATAAGGGGACCGGTTAAACCAACAGGCGCGCCGGCCGTCTAATTGTTGAAACTCAGATATAAGGAATATTAACATGAAACGCTTCACAGCCACAGTTCGCCAGCTTTCTCTCGTCGCGGCGGCGGCCCTGGTCGGGGTCTCCGGCGCCGTGGCCCAGAGCTATTACGACGATGATATCTACTACGACGCTTCCAAGGCTCCCAAGAAGGAGGTGAAGAAGCAGCAGCCGCGCCAGCAGCAACAACAGGCGCTATATTATTACGACGGTTCGGAATATGTGCCCTGGACCCAGGCCGGCAATTATCCCGCGGCCTCGGAATACGCGCCTTCCGGCTCGTCGACCCGCGATGTCGACGAATACAACCGCCGCGGAAACTACGCGCAAAGCGACCGCCCCGACTCGATTTCTCTTGCCGATTTCGAGCAGATGTCGGCCATGAGCAACACCGAGCGCCTGGCCCGATTCCACGACTCGCAGGCCGCGCAACAGGCATCCGGCACGGTCGCCTACGACGATCTTGGAAACGAATATCACGCCGAAAACAACGGCGGAGGGGGCGGCACGACGACCATCGTCACCGTCCCGACCTCCTCGGTCAGCTTCAACTTCGGCGTAGGCTATCCCTACTATTATAATTCCTGGTACGGCGGATGGCCCTATTACAGCTACTCCTGGCCTTACAGTTCCTGGTACTGGAACGACTGGTACGGCCCCGGCTGGGGCTGGGGACCCTCCTGGGCCTGGGGGCCTTCGTGGTCATGGGGCCCCGGATGGGGCGCGCCCTACCCTCCCCACTACTGGGGCTGGGGCGGCGGCCGCTACTATAACGACCCTCCGGGAGCGCTGCGTCCCAACCGCCCGATGGCTGGAGGCTCTAACGGCAACCGCTACTACGGAAGCTACGGCTCGGCTAACCGCGGGAGCATCTACAATTCCAACGGTCGCCGCCCGTCAGCGTCGGCAGCAGGTTCGGTTTCGCGACCGGCAACTTCGACCCGTCCCGGCTATTCGTCTCCCGTGACCCGTCCGGCAACCGGCTCCACCCCCGCGGGCACCTATTCAGGGGGCAGAGGGCGCGCGTCTTCGACTTACCAGTTCGGCGGCTCATCTACCTCCGGCAGCCGCCCATCCACTCCGAGCTACAACACCTCCGGCTCTCGCCGTCCATCATCGACCCCGAGCTACTCCGGCAGCCGCGGAAACTCTTCTGGCAGCTACTCCGGCAGCCGCGGCGGATATTCCGGCAGCCATGGCGGCTACTCAGGTGGAGGCGGACGCTCCGGCGGTGGAGGCTACTCCGGCAGCCGCGGGAGACGGTAATCCTCCTCTCCGCATAACCTAACAACTTTCAGATTATGAAAAAGCTGACTGACAACAGACCCGGATTGAACCGGCATATACTCGCGGCCCTCGCATGCGCCGCGGCCGCTACCGGCGCGAGCGCCCAAAGCGCTGTCGACGCGTATAACCTCTCGCAGTCGGAACTGCGTGGCACGGCCCGCTTCATGTCCATGGCCGGCGCCTTCACCGCCCTGGGTGGCGACCTCTCGACCCTTAACCAGAACCCCGGCGGTATCGGCGTGTACCGCGGCAGCGACATCGGGTTCACCTTCGACGTGAACATGATGAACGCCAAGACTTCCGGGATTCCGGGCGGCAAGAGCAACAGCAACACCAAATGCGACGTCAACAATTTCGGATATGTGGGCACCATCAACCTCGGGAACACCGGCCTTCAGACCATCTCCTGGGGTGTCAGCTACTCGCGTCTGAACTCGTTCAACCGCCAGTATTCGGGGGTCGGGATGCCACTGCAGACCTCCCTGTCAAACTATATCACCACCTTCACCGACGGCTATGACCCGGGAGCGCTCTTTGACGACGGCTCGCAGAACAACCCCTATGAGGATTATTCCGACAACGCACCCAACTGGCTGAGCATACTCGCCTTCAACGGCGGACTGATAACCCCGCAGGTGGGTGTCGATCAGGAAGGGAATCCCTATGAAACAGACGTTTATAGCGGCCTGTTCCAGTACCAGGATGTCGATGACGGAGCCGGGCATACCATCCCCGCGACCACGGGCACAGGCAATATGGCCGTCACCGAATCGGGCTATACCGACGAATACTCAATCAACTTCGGCGGCAACGTGTCTAACGTTGTCTACTGGGGTCTCGGAATCGGCATAACCGATATGGGCTACACCCAGAACTCGACCTATGTCGAAAACCTCAACAGCGCCGATGTTCCGGTTGACGGTGACATGGGGACCACGGTCGGCAACGGAGGTTTCCAGATGACGAACTGGAAGCATACCTCGGGAACGGGCGTCAACGTCAAATTAGGCCTCATACTCAAACCGATCAACGAGCTGCGTCTCGGTATCGCCGTACATACTCCTACCTACTGGTCGATGACTACCTCCTACAACGCCGATGTCAGCTCGCGATTCTCCTCAGGCTTCCAGGGCTATAACGAGACGCCGACTGCCACATACGACTGGCAGATGCGTTCCCCGTGGAAGCTGATGTTCGGCGTGGCCGGAGTAATCGGCGGCCGCGGCATAATCAGCGCCGACTATGAGTACCAGGCCTACAACGGAATGAGGACCAGCGAAGCAGACGGCACTGAAATCGACTACTTCACCGGCGACATAAAGGACTATTTCAAGGCATCGAACACCATACGCTTAGGTGCCGAGTTCCGCGTAACGCCGCAGTTCAGCATCCGCGCCGGCTACAGCTACACCTCCTCAAACATCAAGGAGGATGTCGAGAATAGCAATATCCAGGTATACACCTCCGGCACCAACCCGGCTTACACCTTCGACACGAACACGCAGTACATAACCTGCGGTCTCGGCTACCGGTTCAGCGGCTTCTACGCCGATCTGGCATATGTCTACAAGCACCGCGAATCGACCTACCACGCATTCACTTCCTTCCAAGATTACGACGGATACTGGACCGACGCCCCCTCGGCGAAGGTTACCGACGGGAACTCGCAGCTCGTGTTCACCATCGGATACCGTTTCTGAACGATATACCCTCCGCGCGTTAGCTTACGGCGCGTGAACCATTTCGGCCTAAGGGCGTTTTGCTATTAGAGCCGCGGCAGGCAACCTTTTGTTGCCATCGGCCGCGGCTTTTTTACGCATATACAACTAAATTCTTATAAGCGATGAAATACACCCAGCCAGAACTTCCTTACGCCCACGACGCGCTCGAACCCGCCATCTCGGCCCGCACTGTCGACTACCACTACGGCAAACACGAAAAAGCCTATATCGACAACCTAAACAAGCTGATCGAAGGGACGGAGTTTGAAGAGCTTCCCCTCGAGGAGATAATCCGCGACTCAAAGGGCGCGCTGTTCAACAACGCCTCCCAGGCCTGGAACCACATCTTCTATTTCTTCTCCTTCTCGCCTGACGGCGGAGGAGAACCGGACGGAGAACTCCGCGAGGCTATCGACCGCGACTTCGGCTCGTTCGAGAACTTCAAGAAGGAGTTCGTCGACGCGGGAGTGAAACTCTTCGGTTCGGGATGGGTCTGGCTCTCCCGCGACAACGAGGGGAAACTGTTCATAACCCAGGAGTCGAACGCCGGCAACCCGCTGACACAGGGTCTGACGCCTATCCTGGCGTTCGACGTGTGGGAGCACGCCTACTACCTCGACTACCAGAACCTCCGCAAGGACGCCCTTGAAAAACTGTGGGACATTATCGACTGGCCCATTGTCGAAGGCCGCTACTGATTGAGGGCGTTGCATAACTGCATTTGTGTAGGGACGCGGCGTGCCGCGTATACTATGCGAACAAGTAAACACTTGATTTACAAGCATAACGCGGCACGCCGCGTCCCTACATCAGATACAATAGGCCAAAAATATTAATTTTGCGACATCCGCCCATCCGGGAAAATCATCGGCTAACAGCCGAATATGACGCGGCAACGCCAACACTTCTTAATGGAATTTAACCCGTGAGCTTTCAACCTATTACGATTTCCTTACGTTCTTATAGTAGAAACTGAAAGAGTAATAGAAACTGAAAGAGCACTTAATTGTAAGCATAATGTGATGAATGGAGAGAGTGGCACTCGTGAGAGCCCCACTCTTTTTTATTTCTGTTTTTGAAGCGGAATTTGGAAAAGTGCCGACAAATTCGCTATATTTGCGATTAGAAAGACAAATCCTTAATTCTTACCTGAAACCATGGCCAAAGTAAAACCATTCCGCGGCATTCGGCCGCCAAAGGAGATGATCGAGCAGGTCGCGTCGCGCCCCTACGACGTGCTTAACTCAGAAGAGGCCCGGCGCGAGGCCGAAGGCAATCCCAAGTCGCTGTACCACATCATAAAGCCCGAAATTGACTTCGAGCCGGGAACCGACGAGCACGACCCGAAAGTCTACGAGAAAGCGGTCGACAATTTCCGCGCCTTCCGCGAAAAGGGATGGCTGGTGCAGGATCCCGAAGAGCATTATTACATCTACGCCCAGACGATGGAGGGGCGCACCCAGTACGGCATCGTGATAGCGGCCAACGTCCACGACTATGTAAACGGCGTTATCAAGAAACACGAGCTTACCCGCCGTGACAAGGAGGATGACCGCATGAAGCACGTGCGAGTCAACAACGCCAACATCGAGCCGGTATTCTTCGCGTTCCCCGACAACGAACGCCTCGAAGAAATCATACGGCGGGTGGCTGCTGAAACCCCTGAATACGACTTCACCGCCCCCGACGGCTTCGGCCACCACTTCTGGGTAGTAAACGACCCGGAAATGACCCGCGTAATCACCGAAGAGTTCGAGGCAATGCCCCACCTCTATATCGCCGACGGCCACCACCGTTCCGCCGCCGCGGCCCGCGTCGGGTTGGAAAAAGCGGAGCAGAATCCGGCCCATACCGGCGATGAGGAGTACAACTATTTCCTCGCTGTGGCGTTCCCCGCATCGCATCTGCGCATAATAGACTACAACCGCGTCGTGCGCGACCTTAACGGCCTGAGCGCCGAGGAATTTATCGGACGGCTCGGCAAGGACTTCATCGTTGAAGACAAGGGCACGGAAATCTACCGCCCGCAACGCCTGCATAATTTCTCGCTCTACGTCGGGGGACGCTGGTACTCGCTGACCCCCCGCGAAGGCCGTTACAACGATGCCGACCCCATCGGTGTTCTCGACGTAACGATTTCTTCCGACCTGATCCTGCGGGATATTCTCGGCATTACCGACCTTCGTTCCGACAAGCGCATCGACTTCGTCGGGGGTATCCGAGGCCTCGGCGAACTGCGCGACCGTGTCGATTCCGGCGAAATGGCAATGGCGCTCGCCCTCTACCCCGTCTCGATGAAGCAACTGATCGACATTGCCGATACCGGCAACATCATGCCCCCAAAGACGACCTGGTTCGAGCCGAAGCTGCGCTCCGGCCTCGTAATCCACTCCCTCGACTAAATCAAACGCCAGGTCCTCCGCGTCCCCACGGGTCGCTTGACCTAGCGTTTTGATTAGCCCCCTTCGGGGCTCACTGGATGGAATCCGCGCCGGTATAAACGAAAAGAGGAAACGTCTGAGACGTTTCCTCTTTATTTTTTGCTGTTATCTTTCAGCTCTGTCTTAACAGGCTTGCGGATTACTGAGCGGCAGCTTCGGTAGCAACCTCGGTAGCGGCAGCAGCAACAGTGTCAGCGGCAGCAGCGGCGCTGTCAACGACCTCTTCTACAACTGCGACTTCTTCAACGGCAGCTACGGTGTCCTGAGCTTCAGCAGCTTCAGCGTTCTCAGCCTTGTTGCCGCAGGATACCATTGCGAAACCTGCGAGAACAGCGAAAGAAAGGAATAACTTTTTCATTTTCGTGTTGTGAGTTAAATAATAAAACAATATTTTGTGCTTCAAAAACACTGCAAAGTTACGACTTATTTTCAAGTCACCAAAAAAAAATCAGCTTTTTTTGACCCCTTTATATGTTTTGCAACATAAATTTCGACGAAAATCACTACCTTTGCACTGTGATTCATACTCACCCCGATTCCGCAAGCCGCTGAAAAACAGCGTAAGCAGCAAAACAGCCCCTCCGAGGGGGCGTTCCTGCGACGGATATGCGGGAAGAATCCAAATGTTAAATAATCCAAATCAAACACATTTCATAAGGTATGAAAGTATTTATGTTCCCAGGCCAGGGTTCCCAGTTCGTAGGAATGGGCAAAGACCTCTACGACAACAACCCCGTGGCGAAAGAGATGTTCGAGAAGGCAAACGAGATTCTCGGATTCCGCATCACTGACCTCATGTTCGAGGGCACCGAAGATGACCTGAAACAGACCAAGGTCACCCAGCCCGCCGTATTCCTCCACTCCGTAATCCTCGCCAAGACGCTCGGCGACGACTTCAAGCCCGCAATGGTCGCCGGCCACTCGCTCGGCGAGTTCTCGGCGCTCACCGCCGCCGGTGCCTTGAGCTTTGAGGACGGCCTGAAGCTCGTAAGCATCCGCGCCAAGGCGATGCAGAAGGCTTGCGAGGCAAATCCCTCCACTATGGCCGCCATCATCGGCCTCCCCGACGAGAAGGTCGAGGAAGTGTGCGCCAACACCGACGGCGTCGTCGTTTGCGCCAACTACAACACTCCCGGCCAGATTGTGATTTCCGGCGAGGTTGACGCCGTAGACAGCGCGTGCGCCGCCCTTACCGAAGCCGGAGCCAAGCGCGCCCTCAAGCTGAAAGTCGGCGGAGCTTTCCACTCCCCGCTGATGGAACCGGCACGAGCCGAACTGGCCGAGGCAATCGAGGCTGCGGAAATCAAGGAGCCCATATGCCCCGTTTACCAGAATGTCGACGGAATGCCCCACACCGATCCCTCGGAAATAAAGGCGAACCTCATCGCGCAGCTTACCGGCCAGGTTCGCTGGGCTCAGAGCGTCAGCCGCATGGTAGAGGCCGGCGCCGACGAGTTCGTCGAGGTTGGTCCCGGCAAGGCCCTGCAGGGCATGGTGGCCAAAATCGCCCGCGGAGCTGCTATCTCAGGCATGCAGTAAGCCATACCGCCCCTAAACGACGGCCCCGCCGGAAAGATTCCGGCGGGGCCGCTGTTGTTTATTTCCGAGGAGGCCGCCGTTATGCGGAAGCCGCAAGTATGCGGGGAGACCGCTCGCTTACGCTCGCTCCACAGAACGGAGACACTTCCGCCTGAAAGACCGGTTGTAGGGACGCGGCGTGCCGCGTTATATTAGCCTTCCTGATTGAGGTTCCCCAAGCTGACGCGGCACGCCGCGTCCCTACTCAGGAACCGCAGCCTCCCTATCCGGGGGCGAATCAGTTGACCGACTGCTTTGTAAAGGTGAAGGTCAGTTTTGTTTTGGCCAGGTCGAGCGAGGTCATAACCGGGGTAAGTACATAGGGGGTTATGGCGCTTATGTAGGTTGTCGTCGAGTAGTAGCCAGAGGAATTGGTCTCGGTTGATACCGTAACCGGGGTAAGTGTGAACGTATAGTCCTCGGCATCTACGGAGCCGTTCTTCTCGTACTCGTCGAGCATCCGCAGCAGATAGGGACGCAGACCGCTGAACGTATAACTCTTGTCTGTTGAGCTGTAAGCCGCCACGAAGGAGGTGACATCGTCAGTTATCTCGTTGTTGGCGAAGAATTTGTTCTTGTTCTTGGTAAGAAGCATCAGGAGCTGCGACGGGGGGGCGATTCCGTAGTCGTTCTCGATTGTCTCGGCGGGAATCACCATGCTGAGCGTATTGATCACGGCCATCCCGTCGGAACGGTCGCGGTACGACTTGATCACTTCAAGAAGGGGGAATGTAATCTCGACGTCACGACCGGCCGGAGCGACAACGACAGCCTCGCCGTCGTCGATACGCTGGCGGAGCGATTCAGCCATGGTGTAATTGATGTTGTTGTTAGTAACGACAACGGGGGTTACGGCGTAATACGTACCGGCCTGGGGAACTTTCACCTCCTTGCCGTCCTCATCGGTACCCATCGTATGGTAATGCATACGCATCACCACCGATTCGAAGCGGGTAACGCGGCCTGAGCCGTAGGAGTTTCTGACATATATGCCGGGGAAATGCTCCGCGAAAGCAGTCGGCGTGGCATACGCCGCGGGATTCTCGCGGTAGAGGGTGAACAGCTCCCGGCCGAGCGAGAGGGGGAGCTTCACGCTTACCTGGCGGTATGAGAGCGCCTTGACCGAGTCGGTCTGCCCCAGGGCGTTAACCGCGTAAATCTTCGACGCGATCGGCTTCGAGGGGTCGAAACTCTCCTCGGCGACAGGGTCGAAATCGCTGTATATCGGATAAGGGAGTGCCTTTGTCAGCCTGTAGACCTCAAGCCCCATCGGAGCCACGGAGTCGCCGACGAAGGAGCCGGTAGGCATCGTCAGCACGAGGTTGAGGGAGTCTATGTCGTCAACCGTCACCTCGTCGGAAGCGATTTTCTGCGCCGGCATGAACTGGGTGACGAAATCGGAGGTAAAGTGTCCGTAGCCATCGGCGTTGATCGTGCCGAGAATCTCGGTAATCGTTCTCGACTGCACTTTCGTATTGTCAACGACACGGCCGGTAACGGTGTACGAGTCCTCGATAATGATTTCCGACTTGTCGGTGACGAGCGAGGATCCGATATCCTCCGAAGTGTCCTTGCAACCCGGGAAGGCCACCGCGACAGCGGCGGCGAAAAATATGGCGGAAAACCTGATAGTCATTTAGAGGGTGTTGTAAAATTCAACCATCGGAACCCCTTCGACCTCGTCGGCCCAGGATTCGAGCATCGGTTTGCCGGATGCCTTGGCATATTCCAGCAGTTCGGCGGGGACATCCTCGGAAGCGACAACTACGCCGTCGGCGTAGTCGATCGCGAGCTTGTTCAGCGCAGGCCAGTCAACCGGGTTGGATCCGAGCGCTTCGATTTCCCCGTCCGAGAATCCGTCCATACGGAGCTTCTCCTGGAAGCGGGGGTCGAGTGTCCCGTCAAACGCGTCGTTGAACAGCGAGAAAACCACTTTCGCGCGCCCGATTGTCGGGTCGTCGGCATAAGCCTTTTTGAGATAGAGGGGGGCGAGCGCCGTCACCCATCCCGAGCAGTGTATGCGGGCGGGCTCCCAGCGGAGCTTTTTGGCGGTCTCCATGACGCCGCGCACGAAGAAAATCAGGCGCTCGTCGTTTTCCTCGGGGGTCTCGCGTATTTCGAGGTCGCTGACCGCGTGGTGTCGGAAATAGTCGTCGTTGTCGATGAAATAGACCTGCATGCGCGAGCTCTGGAGAGTCGCGACCTTGATAATCAGCGGGTGGTCGTTGTCGTCAACGGGGATGTTCAGGCCCGAAAGGCGGATTACCTCGTGGAGCTGGTTTCGACGCTCGTTGATGCAGCCGTATTTCGGCATAAACGTCCTGACCTCGAATCCTTCCTCCTGCACGCGGTGGGGGATATACTGGCAGAGGTGGCCCATGTGGGTTTCGGGGAGGTAGGGCGTCACTTCCTGGGAGATGTAGAGTACTTTTTGCTTGCTGTTCATCAAGGTTGGATTAGCTTACGCGCCGCCTGGCGCGGACTGGTTTCGTAAAGAGACAACGGGCGGTCTCGAATACGCGAAGTTACGAATTTTTTCCGAGATAACAGCCAAACGGCCCAGGCACTGTTAAAAAATTATTGTTAATAACGGCAAACGGGGCCATAGTCAGACAGCGGGGCCGCCGGCCAATGGCCGGCAGCCCCGCGTTGTGGTTTTATGCGCCGTAAAGGCTTATTTCAGGAGGTCTTTCACAGCCTCGTTGGGAACCATCTGTTCCTGGAAGGTGTAAGCGCCGGTTTTGGGCGACTTCACCATCTTGATAACCTTGGAATAGGTACGGCCTTCACCTTTCTGAAGAGATGCGACGGTTTTCTTTGCCATATCGAGTCAAATATTTATGGTTAGGGTGAGGTTTCGGTATTATTTGATTTCCTTGTGCACGGTGACGCGCTTGAGGATGGGGTTGTATTTCTTGAGCTCGAGGCGCTCGGTGGTGTTCTTGCGGTTCTTGGTGGTGATGTATCGCGAAGTTCCGGGCATTCCGCTTGCCTTGTGCTCGGTGCACTCGAGGATTACCTGCACGCGATTACCTTTTGCTTTCTTTGCCATTGTTTAGAAGTCTAAAGTTTTGATTTCAGTTAAATAACCCTTTGCGATAGCCTGTTTGATGGCGGCGTCAAGCCCCATCTTGTTGATGTTGCGCAGGCCGGCAGCCGAAACGGTGAGGAGCACCCAGGTATCCTGCTCCACCCAGTAGAAGCGGCGGTTAAAGAGGTTCACATTGAAACGGCGCTTTGTGCGGCGCTTCGAGTGCGATACGTTATTTCCTGTAATCGCTTTTTTGCCTGTAATCTGACAAATCTTTGACATGGCTGTTTGGTTCTGTTGTTTCTTTGTTCTTAGCGTAGAGCGACTTGGGGCCGCCATCTCATAACTCATATCACCCCGCGGACGCATCTTTTCCAGGGGCTTTTTTCGGAGGTGCCGCAAATCAGAGTGCAAAGTAAGCTATTTTTCGCGTAACAGCCAAATTTTTTGTCGGTTAATTTATTTTTGCTACATTCGCGATAGAAGGATGCCCGATGAGGGCGTTCCCCACACATTAACGAAAGTTCTTACTCAGATGAAGCATGGATTTTTCCGAGCGGCGGCGTGCGTGCCGGCCGTGACGGTTGCCGACGTGAAGTCCAACACCGCGCACATAATCGATATGATCCGCCGGGCAGAGGAGGCGGGAGCCGACCTGGCCGTGTTCCCCGAACTCTGCGTCACAGGGTACACCTGCGGCGACCTATTCCACAACAACGCCCTGCTCGAGGCCGCGGAGAAAGCCCTGGCGGAAATCGCCGCGGCTACCGGAGAGCTGCATGTCGCGGCGGTCATAGGGATACCGCTGCGCCACGGGTGCATGCTCCTCAACTGCGGAGCGCTCGTCGCCGGGGGCCGCGTGCCCCTCATAAGACCGAAGCAGTATATTCCGAACTACAACGAGTTCTACGAGAAGCGGATATGGCGCACGGGCCACGGACTCCCCGAAGCCCGCGTCGCGCTTCCGGGCATCCCCGGAGAGCCGGCGCTCGTCAGCACGACGGCCCTGGCCGATGTCGCGGGAGCCAGAATCGGTATCGAGGTGTGCGAGGACCTGTGGGTACCCGTGCCCCCTTCGAGTTTCCAGGCAATCAGCGGGGCGGAAATAATCGCCAATCTCTCGGCCTCCGACGACCTGATCGGCAAGCACGCCTACCTGCGGAGGCTGATTTCCCAGCAGAGCGCCCGCTGCATGTGCGGCTACGTCTACTCTTCCGCCGGATTCGGCGAATCGAGCACCGACCTCGTCTTCGACGGCAAGGGGTTCATCGCTGAAAACGGCTCCATATTGGCCGAGACAGAGCGCTGGAGCAACGACCCGCATATGATTGTACGCGACATCGACCTCGAGGCGCTGCGCCACGACCGCCTACACCAAGGGACATTCTCTGACTGCGCGCGCCGCCTGCGCCCCGAAGCCCCGGCGACCGTCGCCGCCACTCCCGCCGAGGAGGCCGGCGACGACTGGCAGCTCATGCGCGAGGTAAAGCCCCGCCCCTTCGTCCCGTCGACAGACTCCGAAATCGACAGCCGCTCCGCGGAAATAGTCGACATCCAGGCCGCGGGACTGGCCCAGCGCCTCAAAGCGACCTCGACAAAGACACTCGTGATCGGCATATCCGGCGGACTTGACTCCACGCTGGCGCTCCTTGTGGCAGCCCGGGCGTTTGACCGCCTCGGCCTCCCGCACGAAGGAATCGTCGGGGTCACCATGCCCGGCTTCGGAACCACGGGGCGCACCCGCTCCAACGCCCTTGTGCTGATGGAGGCCATGGGGGTCCGCTCCCTCGAAATCCCCATCGGGAAAGCGGTAGAGCTGCATTTCGCCGACATCGGCCACGACCCCGCTGTACGCGACGCGACCTACGAGAACTCCCAGGCCCGCGAACGCACCCAGATTCTGATGGACCTCGCCAACCAGCTCGGCGGGATGGTGCTCGGCACTGGCGACCTCTCCGAACTGGCCCTCGGCTGGGCCACATACAACGGCGACCATATGTCGATGTACGGCGTAAACGCCTCCATCCCCAAGACGCTCGCCGTCTACCTCGTCGGATGGTTCGCCCGCCATACCGGCAACGAGGCCATGCGCAAGGCGCTTCTCGACATCGTAGACACCCCGATTTCCCCCGAGCTGCTCCCCGCCGACGCCTCCGGCCAAATCGCCCAGAAGACCGAAGACCTCGTAGGCCCGTACGAGCTTCACGACTTCTTCCTATATTATATGCTGCGGTTCGGGTTCTCCCCGCGGCGCATATTCCTCCTGGCGCAGAAAGCCTTCCCCGCGCACCCCGCGGACGAGATAAAACACTGGCTGCGCACGTTCTGCCGCCGCTTCTTCAGCCAGCAGTTCAAGCGGTCGTGCCTCCCCGACGGGCCGAAGGTCGGATCCGTCTGCCTTTCGCCCCGAGGCGACTGGCGCATGCCCTCAGATGCGTCGGCCGTTCTTTGGCTCGCCGAATGTGACAGTCTGTAATCCAGCTACTTAAATTTCCCAAAAACAATGCCGCGATTGGCGGTCAACGGAAGATATGTTATACAACATATTTCCCGTTGGCCGCCAATCGGCTTATTTTTAGTACCTTTGCCGCATTGTTAAGAAACCGAACAACCGATTTAATCCTATAACCTAAATCTATTCACTATTCGTTCACTTATGAAGTGCTACTTTACTCTCGCGTTGGCGCTGCTCGCAGCGACAACGGGTTCAGCGTACGCTGAAAACCCCTATGCCCCGACTGGCAACGAGACCGTCATCGGGCAGACCCAGGTTCTCTACCATCCCACCAAGGACAAAATCAACACTCTGAGCGGCGCTGCCCTGGGAGCGCCTGAAGGTTGGTCGATGCAGTGCATGAATGAGACCAAAAACCTTGAACAGGCTGGTTCGATAACCATTGACGGGACAGCTTATCCTACAATCAAGATATCAAACGGGGCGCAATCAACAATTACGCTGCCCGAAGGCCTTGTTGTAAACGCTGTGACCATATACTCTGTTATCAATAAAGATGCCGCCACGGCGCGCCCCTGCTTCTGGAAAGAAGTAGACGGCACCACATACGAGACTCCCGCATCTGACTACCTCACCAGCTTCAAGAACTTCGAGAATCCCGACGTAAGCTATTTCAAGCTCAAAGGTGAAAGCAACTCATTCACCCTCACAAACGGAGGCGAACAGCCGCTGGTAGTCCTCGTGGTTGACTACTCCGAGAAGAAGACCGACCCGCAGCCCGTTGACCCCGGCTTCGGCGAAGGCACGCTGGCGGTTTCCAACATATGGCCGGTTAACAACAACGCGATGCTCTCCCTTAACGGCGAGTTCGTGCTGACCTTCCCCGCTGACGTTACCGTTGCCGGAAAGGCAGACCTTAACGGCACCGCTCTCGACATGACCGCCGAGACCACCACCGTCAAGATTCCTTACACCAACCTCGCGGCCGCTACCGAGTACACCCTGACCATCCCGGCCAAGACTATCGGTAACGCCGAAGGTGCCAACGAAGCCCTGACCTACACCTTCACCACCCGCCCGGCGAACGTGCTCTTCTACTCCGACTTCAACCTCTATCCCTTCGCATACTACGAGAAGTACGGTCTCCCCTTCATCACTGACAACGTCAACATTCTCGCCAAGGGTTCGACCAACAAAACAGCGGAAGCCGCGGGCATGACCTTCTTCAGCGGCACCAGCGGACGCGTAGTGGCTCTGAAGGGTAATGTATGCTCCGACGACGCTACCGTTGACTACGGACCTAACACCGAGGCCGACAATGGCGCTTCCGCACGCGCCGTGCAGCTCATCGATGGCGGAAACGGACTTTATGTAGAGTTCCCCGAAATCGAAGGCCCTGCCGACGTAACCTTCTTTATCGCCAACGCCAAGACAACTGCCGGGACAATCGTCCTGACCGACGAACTCGGCGACACTAAGGCTCCGCTGGCTTCTTTCGAGCTTCCCGCTGCCAAAAAGATGTCCAAGTACACCTACACCTATCCCTACAAGGGAACCGTGAAGCTGCGCCTGTACAACATGAAGAACCAGATTAACGTCAACGACGTCATGATTGTCAAGGGTGAGGGCGAAGGTATCGACAAGCCCGTCATCAAAGACGAAGAGGCTCCCGTGCTCGTTAAGTCATGGCCTTCGGCAGCAGGCTATGCTCCAGTTGCCGGCTCGATTGTGCTCCACTACTCCGAGCCTGTCGTTATCGCAGGCAAGGCTACCGTTAACGGCATTGAGACCGACGTTGTCGTAGACGGCAATAAAGCCACAATCGCTTACTCCGATCTTGAAAACGGCAAGGCATACACCGTAAACATTCCCGCCGTTGCCGACGAGGCCGGCAACGAACTCCCTGCTTCCGAAATGACCATCAACACAGCCGCTGCCGAGGTCCTTTACTACACCGACTACGGTTTCTACCCCTACGCTTACTGGGACCTCTACAACATGTATCCCGCCGACGGCGCTGACAACGGCGACATCCTGGCGAAAAACTCCTCAGACAAGGAAGCACAGATCGCGGGTATCAAGTATGTCGTAGGCGCTACCGCCGGCCGCGTGGTCGCGATGGGCAAGTCCAACCTCCTCGATGACCCCGACGGAGTCAACGCAACAGAGCGTTGCGCCCAGATCAGCGGCGGCGGTGCCGACGGCCTCTACCTGGAACTCCCCGAAGTTCTCGGCCCCTGCAAGCTGACCATCAAGATCGGCAACTCCACCGCCAAGGCGTTTGACTTCACACTGCGCAACGCCGCCGACTCCGAGAACGCCATCGCGACCTTCAACGTTACCGCCGACAAGAAGATGTTCAAGTTCGAGCACACCGTCGAGGCCGAAACCCCGGTACGCTTCCGCATCTACAACAACGGCAACCAGTTCAACCTCCACGACATCCTTCTCACCAAGGTTGAAAAGGGTGGCCAGGTAGGCATCGCCGGTGTCGAGGCTGAGGCCGAGGCTCCCGCAGTTTACTACAACCTCCAGGGCGTGCGCGTCGAGAATCCCGCCGAGGGTCTCTACATCCGCGTCCGCGGCAACAAGGTTGAAAAAGTAATCCTCTAAACCGACAATGATTCCCGGCGCTTCCGCACCGGGCACACAACAAAAGGCGCTGTGTCATAATTTACGACACAGCGCTTCTTGTATCCTTATGATAGCGAAGATGTTCAGGAATTGAGGCGGGAGGCGAGGGCGAGGGCGGCGGCGCGGGCCTGTTCCAGCTCGGCAGCGCCGGGAGCCTGTTTGGCTATGACGGGTTCGGCGGCGAAGCTGAACGAGCAGGGTTCGAGCACGCGCTTCATCTCGTTCGTGGCGTGGTGGGCCCAGGTATGCGTCCCCATAAGCATCACCTCGCGGTTCGCGACGTTGCGGCGGGCGATTGCGTCAACAGCGGCCGCTACGGGAGGGAAGAGGCCGTCGCTGTATGTCGGAGCGGCAATCACAAGCCCCCGGTGGCGGAAGACGGCCGACAGGATGTAGCTCAAATCAGTCACCGCGGCGTTGAATACCTCGATTTCCCGAACCCCTGCCTCGGCAAGGGTCTCGGCCGCAGTCTCGGCGAGCCGGGCGGTATTGCCGTACATCGAGCCGTAGATTATGGCGACGCCGTTGTCAAGAGGCTCGTAGCGGCTCAGGCGGTCATAGAGCGATACGACCTCGGAAATTCGCTCGCGCCACACGGGGCCGTGGGTCGAGCAAACAGTGCCTATCTCAACCCCGTCCAGTTTCGCGAGCGCACGCTGAACAAACTTCCCGTACTTTCCGACGATATTGCTGTAATAACGCTCCATCTCGGGGAAAAAACGGTCGGTATCCATGTCGCTGTCAATCACTGACCCGTTCAAAGCCCCGAAGCATCCGAATGCGTCACCACTGAACAACACCTTTTCCTCTTCGAGGTAGGTCATCATAGTTTCGGGCCAATGGACCATCGGGGTGAGATGGAAGCGCAGCGTCGTTGTCGGGCCCAGGGGAAGGGTGACCCCATCCTTGACTGCGAGAGTGTTCCCCTCTACCCCGTAAAAACCGCACACCATCGCGAGGGTCTGGGCGTTCCCGACAATCGTTATGTCAGGAAAAGCCTGGCGCAATAGGGCTATCGCGCCGGAATGATCTGGCTCCATATGGTTGATTACCAGATAATCGGGCTGTCGGCCCTCTCCGAGCACCTCCCGGATATGGTCGATCTGCCGCAGCGCGTTGGATGCCTCGACTCCGTCGATTATCGCCGCGCGCTCCTCCCCTACGACAAGGTATGAATTATAGCTCACACCGTAAGGGAGCGGCCACAAGCTTTCAAACAGACGGGTAGTACGGTCGTTGACACCGATATAGCTAACCTTTTCAGTAACAGCGGCTCTTCTCATTTCTTTACGATTTCGTTGAAACATTGTCCGGCACAGAAGCTGGCGAAAATCCTCTATGCCTCTGCATTATCCGCGAAATTACTGAAAATCCGCCAAACCACCGCAAAATAAAGCACGTCCCTACAAATTGGAGGGTTGATGCCAGCTTGTAATCGGGGTAAAGCGGCATGTCAGTCTTTTACAACCTTCTGGAAGCCGCCGAGACGGTCAAAGCGAAGCTCCACGTCGTTGTCAAGCTCGACCTCGAAATAGGTCGTTTTCTTTTCGATGCTAACGATTTTGCGTCCGGGATACTTTTTAGCGACATAGTTGCGTATCGGCCTGCTTATGATTCCCTGCGGCACCTCGCGGGTCTGGCAATCGACCGAAGTCCACGCCCCCTTGTTGTTAAACTCTATTTTTGTCCCGTTGACAAGTTTCACATCATAGTCCGTTTTCTTAAGCAGGTGCTTGTCAACCTTTACCATACTTACTTTCGCTTTCGGGAAATGTTCCGTCAGAAACT
Organism: uncultured Porphyromonadaceae bacterium; assembly: GCA_937969265.1. Classification (GTDB taxonomy): domain Bacteria; phylum Bacteroidota; class Bacteroidia; order Bacteroidales; family Muribaculaceae; genus UBA7173. The sequence goes on along the minus strand of CALBWF010000062.1, from coordinate 107,274 downwards.
CTCGGGCAGCCTCGGGGAGGTCCTCGCGATTTATCGAATACTTGTCAAGCGGCAAAGCGTACATCCCGACGGCGACAACCGCCATCATTACCACTACCGCGATTCTTCTGATTCCGCCCAAAGCGGCTACAAATCTATCCATAACACGTTTCATTATTAACCACCGCCACAAACAGACGGCTACACTAATAACAAAACCGACCCCGAAATTGATTATCCGGCATTATCTTCAGGAGCATTCTCTTTATTGACAATTCGGGCAGGCGCAAAAAAAATTGATTGTCTCCCGACAACCAATCTTAGTTAACCTTAAATCTAATACCATGAAAAACACATTGCAAAGGTAGGGGTTTTCGGCTATGCCTCCAAACATTTTGACAAGAAAAACGCATCACTTTAACACTATTTTGCATTATTTGCCGCAAATAGGGAACAAATGCGGTCAAAGTGCCACTTCAAGCCCATTTTGGCAAGCAAAATGCCACAGAAAAGAAACCGGGCACCGCTTATAGAAACGATGCCCGATTAACATATTTTCATATCCAGCAATAACTACCTGCTAATCAGCGGGCTGATGCGGAATAGTTGGGTGCTTCGGAGGTGATGGCTACGTCGTGGGGATGGCTTTCATTCACTCCTGCGTTGGTAATACGGGTGAAGCGGGCCTTGTGGAGAGTGTCGATGTCGGGAGCGCCGCAGTAGCCCATTCCGGCGCGGAGGCCGCCGAGCATCTGGTAAACCACCTCGTAGAGGGAGCCTTTGTAAGGCACGCGTGCAGCGATGCCCTCCGGCACGAGCTTCTTGGTGTCAGTCTCGTTGCCCTGGAAATAACGGTCCTTGGAACCCTTTTCCATGGCTTCGAGCGAACCCATGCCGCGGTATGACTTGTATTTACGACCGTTATAGATAATGGTGTCGCCCGGAGATTCCTCGACTCCGGCAAGCATGCCGCCGAGCATCACGCTGTAACCGCCGGCGGCGAGCGCCTTCACTATGTCGCCGCTGTAACGGATACCGCCGTCGGCAATCAGAGGCACCCCGGTGCCTTCGAGAGCCTTCGCCACGTCGTAGACGGCCGAAAGCTGGGGAACACCTACTCCGGCGATAATGCGGGTAGTGCAGATGGAGCCGGGGCCGATTCCGACCTTCACGCCGTCGGCACCGTTCTCAACGAGGAAGCGGGCTGCCTCGCCGGTCGCGATATTGCCGACAACCACGTCGATCTCGGGGTATTTTTCCTTGATGGCGCGGAGGGTTCCGATCACACCCTTGGAATGACCGTGGGCCGTGTCAATCACGATGGCGTCAACCCCGGCGGCGACGAGGGCGTCGACGCGCTGCATGGAGTCGGCGGTAACCCCTACCCCGGCAGCCACGCGGAGACGGCCCAGCTTGTCCTTGCAGGCGTTGGGCTTGTCCTTGGCCTTGGTAATGTCCTTATATGTGACAAGCCCCACGAGGCGGCCGTCCTGGTCGACAACGGGGAGCTTCTCGATTTTGTGCTGCTGAAGAATCTGGGCCGCCTCCTCGAGGTTAGTCGACTGGGAGGTGGTAACGAGATTCTCGGAGGTCATGACCTCGTCGACAGGGCGGTTGAGGTCGCGCTCGAAGCGGAGGTCGCGGTTGGTCACGATACCTTTCAGCATCCCGGCCGCGTCGACAACGGGGATACCGCCGATATGGTATTCCTCCATCATTTTGAGAGCGTCGGCTACGGTCGCGCCGAGCTGGATGGTCACGGGATCGTAAATCATGCCGTTTTCGGCACGCTTCACGGCGTGTACCTGACGCGCCTGCTCCTCGATAGACATGTTTTTGTGAATCACGCCGATACCACCCTCGCGGGCAATGGCAATCGCGAGCTTCGCCTCAGTCACGGTATCCATCGCCGCCGAAACCAGCGGGACATTCAGGTCGATGTTGCGCGAGAACTTGGTCTTGAGGTCGACCATTCGGGGAAGCACTTCGGAATAAGCGGGAATCAGGAGGACGTCGTCGAATGTGAGACCGTCCATAGCCACTCGGTCAGCAATAAAATCGGACATAAAACTTAAAACTTTATTGCACGCAAAGTTACGCGTTTTTCGCAATTTCCGCAAATTTTTCGCCTCATCCTGTCCTATTTTTTATGCGGAAAACGCCGTCCGGCGGGTGTCGGACGGCGTTTTAATGGTTTCAGCCTAAAACAGAACCAATCAGAGGCCGAAGGCGGCGCGGACGGCGTCGACGTAGTCGAGCTTCTCCCAGGTGAAGAGTTCGACGGTAAGCTGCCGGTCGCCGTCGTAGCGGGAATGGAAATGCTTGGTAACGGTGCGGGGCGTGCGTCCGATATGGCCGTAGGTCGCAGTCTCGAGGTAAATCGGGGCGCGGAGCTTCAGGCGCTTCTCGATCGAAGCGGGGCGCATGTCGAATATTTCCTTGACGATGGCGGAAATCTCGGCGTCGGTCTTGGCGACCTTGGCCGTGCCGCGGGTGTTGACGTAGAGGCTGACAGGCTCCGCTACACCAATGGCGTAGGCCACCTGGACCAGCGCCTCGCGGCACACTCCGGCGGCGACTAGGTTCTTGGCGATATGGCGGGCGGCATAGGCCGCGGAACGGTCGACCTTCGAGGGGTCCTTGCCCGAGAAGGCGCCACCGCCGTGGGCCCCGCGGCCTCCGTAGGTGTCAACGATAATCTTGCGGCCGGTTAGTCCGGTATCGCCGTGGGGGCCGCCGATTACGAACTTGCCGGTCGGGTTGACGTGGAGCACGATGTCATCGCCAAGCAGGGGGCGCAGCTCTTCGGGAAGGGCGGCCTTCACGCGGGGGAGAAGCACCTTCTCGACGTCGCGGCGGATAACGGCGAGCATCTCGCTGTCGGCCTCCTCCTGCGTGCGCCCTTCGCCGGGCTGGATGAAGTCGTCATGCTGGGTCGAAACGACGATGGTATGCGCCCTGACGGGGCGGTTCTGCTCGTCGTACTCGACCGTAACCTGGCTCTTGGAGTCGGGGCGGAGGTAGCTCTTGCGCTTGCCGTCGGGGGTGATGTAGGTCATCTCGGTGCCCTCGCGGCGTATTTTCGAGAGTTCTTTGAGTATCGCGTGGCTGAGGCCGACGGTCAGGGGGATGTACTGCGGGGTCTCGTCGACGGCATAACCGAACATCATGCCCTGGTCACCCGCGCCCTGTTCCTCCTCTACCGAGCGCTCGACGCCGCGGTTAATGTCGGGACTCTGCTCATGGACGGCGGAAAGGACTCCGCACGATTCGCCGTCGAATTTGAGCGACGAGTCGTTGTAGCCAATTTCGTTAATCACTCGGCGGGCAGTGTCGGCGAGGTCCACATAGGCCTGCGACTTCACTTCCCCGGCGATCACCACCTGGCCGGTGGTAACGAGGGTTTCACACGCCACCTTCGATGCCGGGTCGTAGGCGAGCATTTCGTCGAGGACGGCATCGGAAATCTGGTCGGCCACCTTGTCGGGATGCCCCTCGGAGACCGATTCTGAGGTAAATAAATAATTCATGGAGCTTTTTAGCATTTTTTTTTCGTGGTTGCAAGCAATCAAATTTATCCACAAGAACCCGCCCATCTGGGCGGGTTCAGGATGGAGGTACCAAGCGGAATCGAACCGCTGTAGACGGTTTTGCAGACCGTTACCTAACCACTCGGCCATGGTACCCTGTCAAAACAACTATCGTCGGCACATTGCCGATTTGCGGATGCAAAGTTAGGAGATTCTTTCGAGACTCCCAAATTTTTCAGCGATTTTCGCCCAAATATTTTTCAACACTCCGAAGTTATTGACAAATCCGAGCGATTTTAACATCGCGGACGGGGCGGTTTGCGGGATTTTGGGTAACTTTGGGGAAAAATAGAGTATGCCTGGAAAAACCTTCAGACAGCCTTATTCACTCACCCTTTATTAAATGCGGGGCAACGACTCCGCGCGACGATATATTATGGCAGGTTTTGTGCATCTGCACGTCCACACGCAGTATTCCGTTCTCGACGGCCAGGCTTCGATTGAGGCGCTGGTCGACAAGGCCATGGCCGACGGCATGCCGGGCATCGCGATTACCGACCACGGCAACATGTTCGGCATCAAGGAGTTCTTCAACTATGTCGCCAAAAAGAACGGCAAGACCAAAGGCGCGATCAAGGACGCTGAAAAGGCGGCCGCCGAAGCCGCGACCGAAGAGGAGCGCGCCGAAAAGCTCGCCGAGGCCGAGAAACTGCGCGGGAAAATCTTCAAGCCGATTTTCGGCTGCGAGGTGTATGTCGCCAACGACAACCTGCTGACCCATACCGACAAGCACGACACCGGGCGCCACCTAATACTCCTGGCCAAGAACCTCAAGGGGTACCACAACCTCGTCAAAATCGTATCCAAGGCCTGGACCGATGGATTCTACAGCCATCCGCGCACCGACAAGCACGAAATCGAGAAGCACCACGAAGGGCTGATCGTATGCTCGGCTTGTCTCGGCGGCGAGATTCCGAAACTTATCACATCGGGCGAAATCGAGGAGGCCGAGAAGCAGGTGAAATGGTGGCACGACATCTTCGGCGACGACTACTATCTCGAATTGCAGCGCCACAAGGCGACCGTGCCCCGCGCCAACCACGAGGCTTACGAGCTGCAGCAGATTGTCAACAAGGAACTAATGCGTATCAGCCAGGAGCAGGGCATCAAGGTCATATGCACCAACGACGTGCATTTCGTAAACGAGGACGACGCCGAGGCCCACGAACGCCTGATCTGCATCTCTACCGGCAAGAAGCTCGCCGACGAGAACCGCATGCTTTACAGCAAGCAGGAATGGATGAAAACCACCGAGGAGATGACCAAGCTCTTCTCCGACATCCCCGAATCGCTTGCCAACACGCTCGAAATCTGCGACAAGGTAGAGTTCTACGACATCGACCATGCCCCGATCATGCCCTTCTTCGCCATCCCCGAAGAGTTCGGCACGGAGGAGGAATACCGCCGTCGCATCACCGAGCAGGACCTTTTCGACGAGTTCACCCGCGACGAGAACGGCAACGTGGTCATGAGCCAGGAGGAGGCCGAAAAGAAAATCAAGAAACTCGGCGGCTACGACAAGCTCTACCGCATCAAGTTCGAGGCCGACTACCTCGCAAAACTCGCCTACGAGGGGGCGCACCGCCGTTACGGCGACCCTCTGACACCGGAACTGGAGGAACGCATAAAGTTCGAGCTGCACATAATGAAGACGATGGGCTTCCCGGGTTACTTCCTTATCGTGCAAGACTTTATAAACGCATCCCGCGACAAGCTCGGAGTCAGCGTCGGTCCGGGCCGCGGCTCAGCCGCGGGGTCGTGCGTGGCCTACTGCCTCGGTATCACGCAGATTGACCCGGTCAAATACGACCTCCTTTTCGAGCGTTTCCTCAACCCCGACCGTATCTCCCTCCCCGATATCGACGTGGACTTCGACGACGACGGCCGCGCCCGCGTCCTGCAATACGTTACCGAGAAATACGGGGCCGACAAGGTCGCCCACATCATAACCTACGGCACAATGGCCGCCAAGTCGGCCATCAAGGACGCGGCCCGCGTCGAGGGGCTTTCCATACCCGAGAGCGACCGCCTGACGAAGATGATTCCCAAGCACATGCCGGAAGTCAACGGCAAGGAGCTGAAACCGACGCTTAAGAACTGCTACGAATACGTCGAGGACTTCAAGAAGGAACTCGCGCTCGGCATGCCCGAGACCAAGCAGGTACTGAAATACGCCGGACAGCTTGAAGGGAACGTGCGCAACACTGGAGTCCACGCCTGCGGCGTGATTATCTGCCGCGACCCGATCGACGACTGGGTGCCGGTCAGCACCGCCGTCGACAAGCAGGAGGGGAAACTGCTCGTGACCCAGTACGAGGGACGCGTCATCGAGGAAACAGGTCTGATCAAGATGGACTTCCTCGGGCTTAAGACCCTGTCGATCATCATGGACGCGGTAAAGAATATCGAACTGACCCGCGGAGTGAAAATCGACATGGAAAAAATCCCCATCGACGACCCCGCGACATACAAACTATACTGCGACGGACGCACCATCGGGACGTTCCAGTTCGAGTCGGCAGGCATGCAGAAATACCTCCGCGAGCTCCAGCCCTCCACCTTCGAGGACCTCATAGCCATGAACGCCCTCTACCGTCCGGGACCTATGGACTATATCCCGGAGTTCATCTCCCGAAAACACGGCAAGACCCCTATTGTCTACGACATCCCGGTCATGGAGAAATACCTCAAGGACACATACGGGGTAACTGTCTACCAGGAACAGGTCATGCTCCTGTCGCGCCTGCTGGCCAACTTCACCCGCGGCGAGAGCGACACCCTGCGCAAGGCGATGGGTAAGAAGCTCATCGACAAGATGAACCACCTGAAAGGGAAGTTCATGGAAGGTGGACAGGCCAACGGCCACAAGCCCGAGGTGCTCGACAAGATATGGAAGGACTGGGAGAAATTCGCCTCATATGCCTTCAACAAGAGCCACGCGACCTGCTATAGCTGGGTCGCATTCCAGACAGCCTACCTCAAGGCCAACTATCCGGCGGAATACATGGCGGCCGTCCTTTCCCGCAACCGCTCCGATATCAACAAGCTGACGTTCTTCATGGACGAGTGCAAGTCGATGCGTATCGAAATCAAAGGCCCGGACGTAAACGAGTCGTTCAACGATTTCGGCGTGAACAAGCAGGGCGCGATCCGCTACGGTCTCGCGGCAATCAAGGGGGTCGGTGACAACGTCGTGGCCTCGATTATCGCGACACGCAAGGAGGGTGGCCCGTTCAAGAGCATCTACGACTTCGTGGAGCGCGTCCCGGCCCAGGCCATCAACCGCAAGGTAATGGAAGCGCTCGCCCTCGCAGGAGCGTTCGACTGCTTCCCCGAAGCCAAGCGCGAGGACTATTTCGAGAAGAACAGCCGCGAGGAGAGCCTGGCCGACCAGTTGCTCCGCTACGGCGCTCTATACCAGAAGGCGCAAAACGACATGACCGCCTCCCTTTTCGGAGACATGGACGCTGAACTTAACACGGCCGGACGCCCGGTAATACGCCCGGCGCAGAGGTGGGTCGAAAGCGAGAAACTGCAACACGAGAAGGATCTCGTAGGCATGTTCCTTTCCGGCAACCCCCTCGACCCGTACTATATGGAGCTGCACTTCGGAATGCAGACCATCAAGCAGCGCAACGAGATGGAACCCGAAGAGGGAAAGGAAATCGTGTTCGGAGGAATGGTGACGAAATTCGAGTCGCGCCCGGCGAAGTCAGGGGGATTCTTCGGCATAATGTCGCTCGAAGACTATTCCGGCACTACCGAGCTGCGCCTCTTCAAGCAGAAATACGTAGACTTCTCGAAATACGGCGTTCCGGGAACCCCGATCGTGGTCAACGCCCGGTTTGAAAAGCGATACAACGGGGAAATATCCCTCGAGGTGCAGCGCATCAGACTGTTGAGCGACATAAAGGGACAACTCCTTAACGGAGTGAAGCTGACGCTCGCTCCGGCGGAAATCACCCCGACGCTGACCGACGTGCTGAAAGAGTGCCTCAACCGCCGTCCGGGCGACGACACAACGCTGGGACATTTCAACGTGAGCATGCAGGACCCGAGCACGGGACGCACCGTCACCCTCTCCTCGGCCCACAAGGTGCCGCTCGACCGCGAGCTCGCCAAGACCCTCGACCAGCTCGAAGTCGCCTACTCATTCGACAAAGCATACAACTAACAACATAAGTAACACATTATGGCTTTAACAATCACAGACGAAAACGCCCGCGTGATAATTGGTTCGGGCAAACCGGTGGTTATCGACTTCTGGGCCACCTGGTGCGGTCCCTGCGTGGGCATGGCCCCCGTTATCGACGAACTGGCAAAGGAATATGAGGGCCAGGTAGTAATCGGCAAATACAATGTCGACGAGGAAGGTGACCTCAGCACGGAGTACCGTATCATGTCGCTCCCGACAATCCTCTTCTTCAAAAACGGCGAAAAAACAGCGATTCGGCTCGCCGGCTCGCAGAAACGCGAGACCCTCGAAGAGAAAATCAAGGAACTCATAGCCCTCTGAACCATCCCGCATGGCGTTTAACGACAAGACAATAGCGTCTCCAGACGGCGGCGCTATTGTCCTCCCGGGGGAGGAACCGAAAGCCCTCGCGTCGATGGGGCGCCGCTTTCCGGCGCTCGACCTCATGAGGGTCATCGCCATAGCGGCGGTCATAACCTCCCACACCCTTCCGGGCGAAATGCAGCAGCGCCTGTGGAAAGATATGGCGGGGAATGTCAGCCTCGCCCTGTTCTTCATCATCTCCGGCGTGCTACTGCTTCCCGTATCCGAGACCCTCGGAGTCTTTTTCCGCAAGCGCCTCAAGCGAGTTTTCATCCCGCTGGCGATCTGGTCGGTCGTCTACGCCGCCGTCTACTATTTCCAAGGGGAGCGGACCCTGCTGGAAACCGTCAAATCATTCCGCGACATACTGTTCCGCTCCAACTTCCCGCCCGGTTGGTTCTGCTACGCCATCGGCGGCATCTATCTCTTCGCCCCGGTAATCTCCCCCTGGCTGCGTCAGGCCGGGCGCCGGCAGATTGAGATATACCTTTTTGTCTGGCTCATATCGCTCAACATACCCTATTTCGGCATCAAGACCGACATAAGCGCAGGGCTATTCGCGATGTTCTATAATTGCATGGGGTACTGCGTCGCCGGGGTCTATCTCGTCCATTACGCTATTCCCCGGCCCCCGTCGTGGAAAGTCTGGCTTCCGGCCCTGCTGATAGTGACAGTCTATCCCCTTTACACGCGCCTCCATAACGGCTGGCAAGGCTACGCCGGAGCATATTACGTCACCCCCAACTGCGCCGAAGCCGCCCTCGGCATCCCCCTCTTCATCCTCTTCTGGAAACTATTCGGCGGATGGAAGCAGCTCGCCTCCCCCGCCCTGCCGACCTCCGGGCAATCCGCGGCCTCAATTCGCGGTAAACTCTCGGCTATGTTTGACGCCATACTCCGAGAACTAAGTCTCGACAGCTTCGGAGTTTACCTCATCCACTGGCTCTTCATCTTCCACATCCTTTATCCCTACTTCCCCGGCTGGCACCCCTCCTGGGCGACCTACCTCCTGACCCTCGCCGTCTGCTTTCCCGCAGCCGCCCTCCTCCGCCGCCTCCCCCTCATCGGCCCCTACCTCATGTAACCCCCTTCATCAAGCAGTCAAGCACAGGTCATTTAAAGGTCAAGCACAGGCGCTCCGCTGACGACTGCATATTGGGGCTATCAGTCAGCAAGGCGGTGGATGGGGAGTGGAGGTAATATGGGGCTTATCAGTCGGCGAGGTCGTTGGAGGGGGTCAGTCGGCGCGGCAGGACAAAAAATGTCTGCGGCAAATCTTAGATATGGTTAATATTGAATACCCGTTTTGTGCCATTAATTATGTATATTCTACCTATACGGGGAGTATGCTCGGGGGTTCCGTCAAGATTATAAATCGTGTCCTCGGAACCGTCAAGCGGGTCAGGGGTTACATCCAAAACTGAGGTATTGTCTATCTCCTCAACAGCGAACCTACTCCAGGGGTCGGTCGATTTGTATGCGTCATAGCTTCCTTTAGGACAATACAACAAGCATTGACCATATATGGCATCGTCATTGAAAATCTTTTGATCTTTGACGATTGGAGGTATTGAGGCAAGGCTTGTTATTGACTGAATAACAGCGCACTGGTCAAAGATTCCGATACCGAGGTTCGTAACACTTGATCCCAGAATCACGTTCTTCAAGGGGCACGACCCGAAAGCGAAATCGCCTATTACCCGAATGTTTTCCGGAATACTTATTTCTTCCAATCCGCAGCGTCTAAAACAGTTCACGCTAATGGATGTCAAAGAATTGCCTATTTTCACAGACCTGAGCGACCCACAATCGGCAAAGGCATTCTTATCCATCCTTTCCAAGGAGTCGGGCAGCTTTACCTCTTCCAACGCAGCGCAATGGCTGAACGCGTACTGCCCGATAGACGCAAGCGAGGAGCCAAACGTGATGGCCGACAGATTCTCGCAATCCCTAAAGGCGTACTGATAGATAGCGCGTAAATGTTCGGGCAGCGTAACTTTCGTTATATTACTACCACTGAACGAGTATTCTCCAATGCTTTTAACAGAACCGGGAATGACGAGTTCCGGATCGGAATAGACTCCCGGATACTTAATCAGCTTGGTTAGTTCCTTGTCATACATAATTCCGTCGCAGGAGGCGAAATTCGGGTTTTCCGGATCAACGGAAATGTATTTTATGTTCTTGCTACGTCGAAACGACACAGCCGGATTGTCAGATGAGTATTCAGCGCCGAGTTCCAGCTCATCGATAAACTCACTATCATCAAAAGCCCATTTACCAATGGTTTTAACGTATGGCAGACTGACTTTTGCGGGAATGCTGGCCTTACACGAGCTGAACGCGGACTCCCCTATCGTCTCTACCGAGGTTGGAAGTATGAGCGGACCGTTAGCGACATCGCATCGGGAAAACGCGCTCTCGTCGATGTATTTGATTGTCTCCGGCAGGCGGATAGATTTCAGAGGAACGCCATCAAACGCTCTCGCTCCGATTCTGACAACGGTATATTCCTGTCCGCCGGATGTAAACCGGTCAGGAATTACTATATCCTCTTTTGCATAATAGCTTTCCCGATTAAGAGAGTTAGTGTACGGGATAACCTTGGCTGTACCATCTGCATTCAATTCTAATTTGACTCCGTTAACTGTGACATCAATACCTAAAGCATATGCAGCGCTTATACATGACATAAACACGGCTACAACTATTCTCAACATACAACGCTAACATCTAAATTGCTTAAACTTTTTACGCACAAATGGAAAAAATGAGGGGGTCAGTCGACGCGGCGGAGGTCGTGGCCCATGCGGTGCTTCTTGGTCGACATGTAGAAGCGGTCGTAGTCGTTAGGCTCGATTTCGATGGGGACGTTCTCCACGACTTCGAGGCCGTAGCCTTCGAGGCCTACGCGCTTGACGGGGTTGTTGGTCATAAGCCGCATCTTCTTGACGCCGAGCGAGTGGAGAATCTGAGCGCCTACGCCGTAGTCGCGCTCGTCGGCCTTGTGGCCGAGGTGGAGGTTGGCTTCGACGGTATCCATGCCCTCTTCCTGAAGCTTGTATGCCTTGATTTTATCCATCAGGCCGATACCGCGTCCCTCCTGGAGGAGGTAGACCACGGCTCCGCGACCCTCTTTCTCGATCATGCGGAGCGCCTGGTGGAGCTGCTCGCCGCAGTCGCAACGCAGGGAGCCGAATATGTCGCCGGTAGCGCAGGAGGAGTGGACGCGCACGAGCGCGGGCTCGTCGGTATGAAGGTCCCCCTTGATAATCGCGATGTGTTCCAGGCCGTTGCTTTTCTGGCGGAACGGAATCAGGCGGAAGTGGCCGTAGGCGGTCGGGAGGTCAACCTCGACCCCCTCCTCGACAAGCGACTCCTGCTTCAGGCGGTAGGCAATCAGGTCGGCGATTGAAATCAGCTTCAGCCCCCACTCATCGGCACGGCGGCGCAGCTCGGGAAGACGCGCCATTGAACCGTCGTCGCTCATAATCTCCATCAGGGCGGCGGCAGGGCGCAGTCCGGCGAGGCGCGCCAGGTCAACGGCGGCCTCGGTATGGCCCGAGCGGCGGAGCACCCCGGCATCCTGGGCGTACAGAGGATTGATATGGCCCGGACGGCCGAAGGTCTCCGGGGTGGAGGCAGGGTCGGCCAGGGCGCGGATCGTCGCGCAGCGGTCGTGGATGGAAACCCCGGTGGAGCATCCATCGAGCTTGTCGACGGTCAGAGTAAACGGGGTTCCGAGCACCGAAGTGTTGTTTACGGTCTGCGGCTCCAGGCCGAGTTCGCGGCAACGGCTGATTGTCAGCGGGGCGCAGAGCACGCCGCGGGCGTTTTTCAGCATGAAATTCACCTGTTCGGGGGTGATTTTTTCGGCTGCGACAATGAGGTCACCCTCGTTTTCGCGGTCTTCGTCGTCAACGACAATCACCATCTTGCCCTCGCGGAAATCGGCGAGAGCTTCTTCAATAGAGTCAAGCTTTATCTGTTCGGAGTCCATGGGTGATTTCATTATTCTGATGTTGGGTTTGTTTCTAACTGTTTTTTAAACAACGCTTCGAGCGAAGAGGTCGCGCGGCGCACCGATTCGGCGTTTCTTACCGTCAGTTGGAACGGATAGAGGTTTACAAGCTGGATGACCTGCCGCTCGCGGGTATTGGAGAGATAGTCGACGGCCTCGTTGAGGGCGGCCTGGGCTGCGTCGCGCTGCGGGAAGCGCTTCAGCATATAATACCACCGCTTGTAGAACGGTAGCCGACGGTAAGCCTCGGTCAGTTCGACCGTCGCAAGGTCGAGTTTCCGCAGCACTTCGAGAGCCGTCCGCGGTTCTACCTCTGTCATTGTGAAGTCCTTGACCTCCAGCTCGCGGCGCAGCTTGCCCCGCAGACGGAGGATGAAAAGCTTATACGCGTCGAAATTGAACACCGCCGAATCGCGCACGGCCTTGTAGGTAAAGAACACGCCGAGAGGGAGCAGCACGAAGGAACTGAGCCATATCCCCTCCCATACCTCTACTTTGCCGTCGCGGGCCATCTTGTAGCCGGTATTGTCGATTATGTAGTAGAAGATGAAGAGGAAGACGCTGATAACGAGCGGCGTGCCGATGCCCCCCTTGCGTATGATAGCCCCTAACGGCGCGCCGATAAAGAAGAATATCAGACAGGCGAACGAGAGGGTGAACTTCTTGTGCATCTCGATACCGTGGCGGCGGATGGTCTTTTTGTCGTCGGCCATCGTATAGCTCTGGAACTCATAGTCCTGCTTCATCTGCCGGGCTTTGCTGAGGGCCTGAGCCAGGTAGGAACGGGTCATCGAGGGCTTCTCCTTGTAGAAAACCGAGTCTATATCGATCGGCTTGTCGAGCGCTACCGGCTTGCGCACGGTCTTAGGGTTCTCCGGGTTGGAATAGTCCATCTTATAATAGGAAATCCCGGCGTAGGGATACTCCTTGATGGAAGTCCCGATGGAGTTGCCGATAGAGTCGACGCGGAGGGTTACGGAGTCAATCGTCGCCTGAAGCTCCTCGATATTCTTGCCGACATACTGGTTGCGCATCCCCGACTCGTCCATACGGTTGAAATTGGCGTCGAAGGCGACCAGAATCTCCTTGGTCTTGAATGTCTCGCGGCGGTATGGCTGGTATGCCCCCGTCGAAGTGGTGCCTCCCCCGTTGTTGTCGCGGAGGTTCTCGAACTGCTCCCCGTCGTAGAGCTGGAGGAAGAGATGCGCCTTGTCGTCGGCCATCTTAAGGTGGCCGGAATCGGCCAGGATTACGCGCGTGTTGTCGAATCCGCGGCTGACGTCGTAAATCATCATGTCGAACAGTGTCCCGGTCTCGGGATTCTTGCTTTCGACATACAGGTTGTAGCCCGGAATCTGGTCGTAGAACACCCCCTCGGGAATCTCGACCTCCGGCGATTTCTGACGCACGGAATAAAGGAGGGTCCACATCTTCGTCTGCGCGATCGGCAGCACATAGTTCTGGAAGAAGAACGCGCCGACCGCCACCAGGGCGATAAACACAATCAGCGGCCGCATGACCTTCACCAGCGATACCCCGGAGGCCTTCATCGCCGTAAGCTCGAACCGCTCGCCGAGGTTGCCGAAAGTCATCAGCGACGCGAGCAGAATCGCGAGCGGGAGCGCCATGGGGACCATCGTCAGCGCGGCGTAGAAGAACAGCTCGCCGAGCACGTGGATTTCAAGCCCCTTCCCCACCAGGTCGTCGATATAGCGCCAGAGGAACTGCATCAGAACGATGAACAGGCATATGAAAAACGTCATAAGGAACAGCGGCAGGAAGCTGCGCAGCATAAACCTGTATAGACGTTTGACTCTGAACATTGCGGTCGGTTCTCTCTGAGGTGAAATTAGGCGCCGCGCCTCAGGGGGCGGCGGGGGTTGTTGACATTCGGCTGCAAAGGTACTGAAAAAGCGCGAGATTACGCCCCATCGCCGCAAAAACATTCATCACAGCCAGGCGTTGACGCGCTCCCGGATGGCGGCCGACTCGCTGAGCATACGCAGCAGCTCGAGCATCGAGCGCTTACGGTAGCTGTCGCGCAGGGTATGGACGCAACCGATCATCTCGTTGCCGGGAATATCGAGCGGGACGGCCTTCACCCCGGCGGCGTTATGGGCGGTAGCCTCGGCCAGAACCGTCGCCAGGCGGCTCCGGCTGATCAGCTTCAGCAGGATGTTCACCTCGTTAAGCTCCACCCTCACCCTGAAATCGACTCCGCGTCCGGCAGTTACCGCGTCGAAATGCGACCTTGCCTGCAACCCCTTGGAAGGGAGCGCCAGGTCGTAGCGGGCAAGCTCTTCCAGGGTCACGCGTTCCCGCGACGCGAGGGGATGGTCCGTGCTGACAATCGCCGCCAGATAGTTTTGGAACAGGACGTGCGACTCTATCGACTGCGCCTCCTGGCGAGGCCGGAAAGCGAGCACGAAATCCACCACCCGCTCGTCAAGCAGCTCCATCAGCTCGGCGACAGGCTTGTAGACAACGTTGAGCTTCACCCCGGGATATAGCTTCATAAATTCCAGGAGCGTCTCGGTCAGCATCGGGCTGAACGAGTAAGTGACGCCTATGTTCAGCGTGCCCGCGAGCAGGTCGCGAAGGTCGTTTACGCGCTCCGCGCAGAGCTGCGAGTCGCGGATTGTCTTAATCGCGTAGGGGAGCATCGCCTCCCCCGCCTCCGTCAGAGCCACGTTGTGGCTGTCGCGCCGGAACAGCAGGGTGTCAAGCTCCTGTTCGAGCTGCTTGATTTGCTGCGAAAGGGTGCTTTGGGTTATAAATAGCTCGCGGGACGCTTCGGAGAAGTTCAGCGTCTCGGCGAGTTTGGCAAAATAACGGAGTTGGCGTAGTTCCATACGTGAAAATATGTTTGTATCTTAGTAACGCAAGAAGGATAGGCTATCTTGTAAGGATTAGCTATCTTGTTGCCTGGAAAGAGATTTTCTTCATCAGGAATGTAGGAATCGTGGCCCCGACGACCATCGCCAGGAGGATGAAGGCGCAGGTCAGCCCGTTGCTCGCGAAGAGATAGAAGTAATGGCTGAAACACTCTTCCCCGCTACGGTAAAGACACATCACGAGCGCCCCGACCGTACGGTAGGCATAGATTCCGGGAATCATCGGCAGCAACGACGGGAACAGGCACGTTTCAGCCGGAGCCTTGACAACCGGCGAGAAAAGCACGGCCAGGACCCCGACCAGCAACGACGCCGCCGCGGTAGCGACTATGATATGCAGCCCCATTACCTCCGGCCGCATCAGCAGAAACCGGGCCGAATGGCCCGCCGCCGCGACAATGGCGCAATAGAGATACGCCCTCCGGGGCGGATTGCTGATAGCGGCGAAACCGATAGCGGCAATCGCCGCGAACAAAGCATCCTGTAAAAATTCACTCAACATAATTACTCAGAACATACCGATATCCATCAACAGCAGCCCTCCGCACAGCCCGAGCGAGAGGCAGCAGGTAAGAATCACAGCGTGGGTCATCCGGCAGAACGCGCAGATATAGTGCCCCGCAAGCAGGTCGCTGAACGAATTAAGAAACGGAATACCCGGCACGAGGTAGAGCACGCTCGTGCCGACGGCTATCTCCGGCGTCGCCCCAAGCCCGAAAAGCGATGCCGAGGCTCCGATTACCGACGAGACAAACGCGCAGATGATGAACACCACCCGCAGGTCCATCTTCCTTCCGCACAGCAACTGCCTGATATAAAACCCGGCCATAGTCGCGGCCACGACCACTACGACAGCCGCCCAGTCCCCTCCGAAAAGACGGCAGAAGGCCCCGTTGGCAAGCGAGGCAAGCAGAAGCACCAGCCGCCGGTCTTCGGGGGGACTGCTGATAATTCCCGCGAACCGCTCCCTCGCCTCCGTGAAATCGATTTTGCCATCGGCCAACGCCCAGCTCAGGCGGCTCAGACGGGTATTGATATTGAAACTAATCGGAATCTCCATCGTGTCGGCTATACAGGTATAGCTCTCCGAGTGGTCCTGTTTGAAGACGGTAAGGTGCACATGGCGGGGTAGAATCGTCATAACAACTCCGCAGCCGAGCGCCGCGGCCATGCGCCTGACGTTGCGCTCCAGCCGGATACACGTCGCTCCGCAGCCGAGGAGCCACGCCGAGTATTCCGACAGGAACTCCCCGACATTTTTCAGCAGGTAACAGTCAGCGGCGCATCCCGCCTCGGCTTCCGGCGTCACGCGGCCGGTCTCAGTCGTCATAAGGGTCGTCATAATCGTCTTCGGAGTAAACAGGTTTGTCGCCGGGCACAAAAAACTCCTCGCGCTCCTGGCTCATACTGAAAAGGGGCACGCGCCGGGTACCGTCCTTCCGGCCGACATAAATATGGTGGCCGACACGCGCCGCGATAACGGCGATAACGGCCAGCACAATCACACACCAGGTAATGAACGGGGTATTCATCGAAATCAGCATCGTTGCCATAATCTAAGAGGGCGTTTAATAATATCTGTTAATTAAGGGTGTTTTGCGTTGTCAAACGCTAAAACTTCGCTCTTTTAGGCCAATTTCGAGCTTTTCGTCGGTCACGATGCCCGCATCGCTTCCTCCTCAAAACTCAAAATTGCCTCTAAAATAGCTCGTTAGCGTTTAACATCTATTATTAAACACCCTCTAACATTTTAAGGGTTTCTTTTTTCTGCAAAATAAACAAACCCTCAGATGTAAAAACGCCCCGCGGCTACCCTTTGTTTCTATCGCCCCTATCGCTTCCGCCGATAGCGTTTCCGCCATCTCGTCCGAAAAAACATCCGCCAAAAACACGCGCACTCCGTAGGGCGAGTGCGCGGAAAACGGGGCTATTTTAACAACGTTAACATAAAATGGGATTTATTGCGTCTGGCGGGGTTGCGTCAGGGGCTGAAAATCACTATATTTGCATCGCCAACAAAAACAAGCACAAAAAAGCGACTGCCGGACAGCAGACGCGCGAATGGAAAAGCGCCGCAAACGAGCGGTTTTGATTTTGCTACGAATGAAACACCTTATATCGATTGTCAGCCTCGTGATAGCCGCCGTCCTTACCGCAGCGGCCTCCAAGCCGGCTACCCATGAGAAAAAGCACTCCTCCACCGAGCTGCCCGCGGCCGAGGAAATGAACCTCGCTTCGATTTCCAAGACCAACCCTTTTGAAATCGTTCCGGACGCCGGAATGGAAATACTCGAAGACCTCGGCGAGGCTGAAAGCCAGCGCATGGTCGCCGATATGATTACTTTTGCGAAAAAGCATCTCGGCACCCGCTACGTCCGCGGCGGAAAAGGCCCCAAGGGATTTGACTGCTCAGGCTTCACAAGCTACGTCTTCAACCAGTTCGGCTACACCCTCAACCCCTCCTCGGGTGGCCAGTACGGCCAGGGCGAGAAAATAAGCCGCGACGAAGTGCAGCCCGGCGACCTCCTGTTCTTTACCGGCCGTTCGGCCAAGAGCGGCCGCGTCGGCCACGTCGGGATGGCTATCAGCAACGATCCCGAAACCGGCGAAATAACCTTCATCCACGCCGCGATCGGCGGAGGAATCCGCATCGACCGCGTCTCCGCCCCCTACTACTCCGCCCGCTACCTCGGCGCCCGCCGCATCCTCGGCAACTGACTTATCCGTTTCCGCAAGACACAACATAGGATGATTAATTATTCTAAGACTATGGAATGAGTGTGTCGTATATGCTCATATCTTGATTATGGCAACAGAAGGAGACTCGAAATCAAAGTATTACCTTTATATTGATGAATGCGGGGACCATCAATTAGAAAAATTCAATCCGAATTTCCCGATTTTCACATTATGTGGCTTCTTGGTCCCAGGCGACAAACTTGCGGCATTAGAAAACGCGGTCAACAACTTTAAACGTGAATTTTTCAGCGATGAAAATATAATCATTCATTCTCGGGATATTCGCAAGCAAGAAAAAGCATTTTCAATTTTACAACACTCCGATACAAGAAACCTCTTTTATACAGCCATCAACGACATACTTGGTCAGTCAGATGTGTTTGTAATTGTTTGCTGCTCAATATTGAAAGAACCATTTGTCGAAAGATTCAGCCGTGGCGAGGATGTTTATGGACTTTCACTCAAATATGTAATCGAGAGGGCCATTTTCTGTATGGACGATAATACAGAGGACGGGACTCTTGAAATACATATAGAGAGGAGAGGCGTAAAACAAGACCGAGCCCTACTGAATTATTACAACCGACTGCGAGCGACCGGAACCAAATGGATTACTGCCGAGCGGATAGTCTCGCGTCTTGGCAGATTCATTTTCAACTATAAAAAAGACAATGTCATAGGTCTGCAACTCGCTGATTTAGTCGCTTATCCGATAACACGCCACATTCTTGCCCCAGAAATCCCTAATCCGGCATATGAAGTTATTCGTGATAAAATATATACCTATAAGGGGGCTGTGCTCGGAATGAAAATCATACCGCACTAAAAAAGGGCTGTCAGTTGACCGCCCTTTCCAATCGGTATACCCCGATTTCTAAAATCGTTGCTTATGCCCCGAAGTATTTCTTTGATGCGGGGGAAACTCAGACCCCTTTATAGTGCAAAATTAGAGACAATTCTGCAATCTACAAAATTTCAACGTATAAATCTATTTAATAGTTCGAAAGTAAGGTTATTAATTGGCTATTTGGACTATTGAATAGCCGTTGTACGTGGGCCTGACATCAAAGCCTGTCAGATGAGGCGCCTGGGCGCTTGGACATTAATTATCCGCCCGGATTTGTTAATTAGAGGAGCGTTGATTATATTCGCGTCGTAGAACGTCCGCAAGCCCCACGAGGGGAAGAGTTTAGCCGCAGGCGGCTGACAAGCAAAGGGCGGGAACAGACATATGGAGAGGCTGTATCAAATTCTGATACACTCTCTTAACGACAAGCGTTTACAAGCGCTTTGTTCTTGACTTACAGAAATTCTCGCAAAATTTCAATTGCCGTCAGGAACAGGGTAGCGGTAGATGCCCGTGGTTATGCAGCTCGCTGTCTTCGGTATGCGCTTTTTTTCGCGTATCGGAGATTGGTGTCGCATATACAAGCGTGGGGCTTCTGCTGGTGCTCGTTTCTACGGCAATGGGCAATGCGAGAAGCCTCTGTAAGTCGAAACGAGCACGAGTAAGACTTCCACGCTTGCCTTGTATAAATACCAAACCAATCGAAGCCGGGGCGAGGGAGTCAGTGCCGGCGAGCAAAACATTATGAAGTTTTTTAAACTGACTCATTCCCTGCTGGCAGCCGTGCTGCTGGCAGTGGCGGCCTCCTCCTGCGGGGACGACGATGACGATGATTCATCGGGACCACTTACTGTCACTCCGTCCGACATCTCTATGCCAAGTTATGGCGGCAGGATAAACGTCCATGTTTCCAAGGGTTATCCCTGCGTTTCGGCCGACATGGTAGCGACCTGGCTCAGCGTTGACTTAGGTAACGGGCAGTCCATTACCGTAATCGGCGAGCCCAATACGACGGGCAAACCGCGCACAGGCTATATCCAACTATACAACAGCAAAGGCAATTCAACAGCCATACGCGTTGACCAGCAGGCCGGAAGCGGTGGCTCCGACACGCCTTCCGGGTCAATAACCGTTTCCCCCACCGAGGTGACCATATCGGCCAACGGAGGAAGCACGAAAGCGAACGTCGTCTCCGGCGGTCCATGCACCAGCGCGATAACCAACGTAACGTGGGTGAACGCATCGGTATCGGGAGGCTCGACTATAACAATCAATGTCGAACCGAACAAAACCGGGAACACCCGCAGCACAAAGGTCGCGATATACAACGAAAAAGGTGCCACAACCTCGATAGCCGTCCGGCAGGAAGCGGGCAGCGGTGGAGGCACCGACCCCGGCACTGACCCGAATCCGGGCACTTCGGCTCCGGCAGCTCCTACCGGGCTGTATGTTTCCGGCAGCGGCAGCGCGGCAATCCCAAACTGCACACTGAAATGGAACGCGTCAAATGGCGCGACAAGCTACATCATATACCGCAGCACGCGTGAAAGCAGCGGCTACAGCCAAATCGGCACTTCGCAATATGCCTCCTACGTCGACGAGACGGTCAAGATAGGTAACACGTACTATTACCGTGTCAAAGCTAAAAACAGCAAGGGAACAAGCGATTATAGCAACACCTGCGTCTACGAGTTCTCCGACAAACGCAAACCGGGTCCTGCCAAAATCACATCCGCGACTTGCAGCGGCAGCAACATAACCGTAAGATGGAGCGTGCCTACCGACAAAACATACGGCAAACCCACATCCGGGTCAATTATGGTCGCTGACCCCTCGCAAGGAGGCAACGCAGTCGAAGTGAAGAACTTCTCCGGCACTACCACATCCGCTACATTCAGCTACCGCCAGTATGTCGCGAGCGCGACCGGCGGGGTCACTTTCTCGGTACGCCTCTCAAACGAGCACGGATATTCCGACAGTGTCGTAATCTACGACACCAAGAACAACAAGTTCTACTACAACTAACTTGTTAAAGCCCACACAACCTGATACCAAATCCAGGGGCTGAACTTCTTATAATCCATACATACGACACAAAGAAAGCCGCTCTGTCCGAGCGGCTTTTTGTTGGTTAGAAACTGCGGGATGCCGGATGAATCGCAAAATGGCTTCCCCGATACCATTACTTGTAGGCGTCAGCGGCATGGTCGAAATACCAGTGCGCCAGCTTTGAAAGCAAATGTTTCATAATTCTCTGTTTTTAGTCGGAACGGCATCCGATTTAGAGTATCCCTCATCTTCGCCGTTCATACATATAACGCACCCCGGACCCATTTAGTTTACGAAAACTGCGCGAAAACATTGTTTAACAACATATTTTTATCCGCCACGCCTTATTAATCCGTGGGAATCAGTCGAATCCGCGGGGAGCTTGCGACCTTAAAATCTGTGTGTCAAAGTCTTCCATCTAAATCCCATGCTCATACCACAGACCCGCACCCGCCGGGCGCTCCGAAAGCGGAAGTATAGAAGCGGGGTGGAGGCATTAGCGGTCCTCGTCGAGGCCCGAGGGAGGGGATGCGAAAAACCCCAAGTCTTCGCACCTTTCAGGCGCAAAGGCTTGGGGCTATTAGTACATCGCGGCTCCGCCGCTTGTCTGACGTGAGGGGGATGAGAGGGAGTGAAGCATCAGTGAAGTATTATCTTCACTCAGGCGCAGCCTGACTTTCACTCTTAACCTTTTCACTCAACGGAGGCTTGCGGAAGTTGGCAAACTTTCGCAATCCCCCGTTGAAAAGGGGTTAGTCGGCGACGAGGACGCGGAGGGGCTGGGGCTGGGTCGGGGAGTAGATTACGTAGGCTCCGTAGGGGAGGCTGACGACCATGTTGTTCTCAACCACCGGGAGGAACATCACGAGGCGGCCTGAGAGGTCGTAGATGCTGACGTCGCTGTGGGGCGCTCCGCAGACGAAGCGGACACCGCCGGGAGCGAAGGCCGTGCCGAGGGGATTGTCGGCGGCTACGTTGGAGAGGCCGGACTGGAGGTTGACGGTAATCCAGTCGGTAGGCTCCGAGTAGTAACCGAGGCGGCAGGAACGCACGCGGTAGCTCTCAATCGAACCTGGTTCGCAGTCTGTCACCTCGAGGAAGTCCTCCTCGGCGACATGGTCTTCTTCCGACGACTGGCCGTTGTTAGTATGGCTGCGGGTCACGACATAATAGTCTACAACGTCGTCAACCCCGCCATAAGAGGGTATCTCCCAGCGGGCGGTATAGGAGGTAGCGGTGACGTCGGTTGCCGGCAGGGCTGCGAACGAGTGGAGCTCGGGCACCGGTAGGCATTGGCCGTGGAGCGTCACCCCGCGGGAACCGCCGTCGGTATAATCGTAGACCAGAAGGGTTGCCGAGTGTTCGCCAAGCTCTGTCGGGCGATAGCTGATTTTCAGCCAGGTACCGTTCTCCGTGTTGACACGGTTGTAAGGAATAGATGTAGCCTCCGGCACAAACATATCGGGATTGTCGCCGATTATTCGGATGCTCAGGTTCTGGCGGATATCCTCTCCGCGGAATTGCAGGGAAGATTCCCCTGTACTCCCCTGGGCCACTTCACCGAAATCAAGCGCCATACCCTGCACGGGGGTAATCAGCACCGGATCTGTCGCGGGCTCCTGCGAGGCATAGGGATCGAAGGGAAGCCCCTTCTTGTTGCCCCACAGATACTCGGCGAGTTCGGGATAGTCGATAAACGGATTGCGGTTGGCCTGGAAGCGGTAGACCTGCTCGTTACGGTCAAGCTCCTTCTGGCTGACGGGGTCCTTGCGACTCCATTCCAGCAGCATCTCCTGTGCTCGGGAGTTGAGCGTCGGGTACGCGTTATTGTTAACCATATAGGTGTACTTCCAGGTCAGGTTCTGGTAGCAGCACACCATATAGAAATACGTGCGGGCGAAATCCCCCTTGTACTCGTCGGCAGGCTCGAACACCGCCGGTGCGCCAAATCCGAAACCGGTCTGCGCGTAACCCACCTTGGTAACGCCGTTGTTGAACGTCGGAGTCTGCACCTTTCCGAGCGGGTAGTTCGACTTCGCCATATTGGCGTCCTTTTCCGAGGGATAAAGATGGTTGAGGTCCGTATAGGCGGGAGTGTTAGTCGAACCGCCCCACCAGCTCTTCGGGAAGGAGTGTTCGCGGTTCAGTCCCCAGAATGTGTTGGAATACAGAGGTATGTTGCCATACATATCCCACCATTCCCCGTAGCGGTCGTTGCCGCGGGGATAAACGTCGGTATAACGGAAATACTGCGGCAGGTCATTGTACGAGGAAATCAGCGTATGATTGTAGGTAAGGGTATGGATCGCGTTTTTCAGGTCAGCTTCCTTCTTTCCGGCAAGCGAGGAATAATAACCGCGCGGCACTTCCGCTGTCGCCGTTGAGGCGGCCGCGCACAGCAATCCCGTAATGAGTAATGTCGAAAATCTCATAAACAAAGAGTTTTATCTTTACAGATAACAAGCGGGAACCTCAAAATGTAAGATGCCCTTCAACAATTCCGTCAAAAATAATCTATGAGGGCAGGTGGCATTCGACGCGCTCGACAATCACAGCCGGCGCGATTGCCCTGAGACAGTGGTAGTCGCCCCGGAAACAGGGCTTGTTGCCGAACACCGAACAAGGGCGGCACGTCATAGGCAACTGCACAATGTCGGCCTCCTGCTGCCGCCACCCCTTGAAACCGCAATACGGATGCGTCGCGCCCCATATGCTGACAACCGGTGTCGCGACAAGCGACGCGAGGTGCATGTTCGCTGAATCCATCGAAACCATTACGTCGAGATGGCTCACCAGGGCAAGCTCTACCTTGAAGCCAAGCCGTTTCCCTGCCAGCGACACCACGCCGGGGTATTTAGCGGCCCATTCTCCGAGAACCGCCGCCTCTTTCTCTCCCCCGCCGAAAAGGAACAGCTTCACGCCGGGTCGTCCCGAAAGAGAGGCGACCACCTGCTCCATAAGCTCCGGGGGATAGATCTTCCCTTCATGCTTGGCAAAGGGAGCGATTCCAATCCACGCCTCTCCGGGCTGCTTCGGAGCTGAAACGGAAGCGAAATCCGCCGGATTCCCCTTACCTCCGTCGAAAAGCCCGTCGAACTTGTTTTCGACGGGGAGGCCGATTTTGTGGAACGCCTGGCGGTATCTCGCCCGCGATGAAATCAGCGGGAGCAGCACCTTGTCGCGCCGCCGCGTAAGCGCCCGTTTCCCTTTGCGCCCCTTGTTGATTACAGCGACAGGGATACCCCTGAGGCGACACAACAGGCCGAGGACCTTCGTGCGGAGAACGTCGTGCAGGTCTATATAGGAATCGAAGCCGTATTTCTCCCTCAGCTCGCCGAACAGCCGGCGCAACCCGCACAGCCCCTTGTAATCCTCGAGGTTGACCCCGACGACGGTAAGATTGGCCGGGGGATTGACAAACACCGAGGTCATCGACTTGCGGGTCACGAACGTGAAGCGCACATCGGGGTAGCACCGGCAAGCGCTGTAGAGCACCGGAACCGTCATAGCGACATCCCCTAAGGCTGAAAAGCGGCTCACAAGCACGCTTTTCAGCCCCCGGGGATTACTGGTTCCGAATATCTTCTGTTTCAAACTTAGAGGGTGTTTAATAATATCTGTTAATTAAGTGGGTTTTGCGTTGTCAAACGCTAAAACTTCGCTCTTTTAGGCCAATTTCGAGCTTTTCGTCGGTCACGATGCCCGCATCGCGCCCTCCTCAAAGCTCAAAATTGTCTCTATAATAGCTCGTTAGCGTTTAACATCTATTATTAAACTCCCTCTTAGGATTTTTTGCCGTAGAGCACGGGGTTGGTGTCGGCGTCGTTGTACATCTTCATCTGGCGGTAAACCTTCATGTACTTCCGGCCGGCAGCGATATCCTCGAGGAGGGTGTCGATCGCCTGGGTCAGGTCGCGGCGCTGTTCGAGCAGCACGTCGAGCTTCGCGGCGCAGCGCGCGCGGTGTTCGGGAGTGGCGTCGGCTCGCTCCGCCTCCTGACGCATATGGTAAATCTTCACTGCGAGAATCGACAGTCTGTCGATAGCCCACGCGGGGCTTTCGGTATTGATGGTCGCCTCCGGGAGGGGCTTCACATCCTTGTATTTGTCGCGGAAGTAGGAGTCGATTTCCTCGACGAGGTCGGTACGGTCCTGGTTGGACTTGTCGATTATCCGCTTGAGGGCCACGGCCTGCACAGGTTCGATCTGCGGGTCGCGGATGAGGTCCTCCATATGCCACTGGCACACATCAATCCAGTTTTTGCCGTAAAGCGTGGCCTCGATGCCCTCCGTGCCGTAAGGCTTCGGAGCCGGAGCGTCGATAGAGTCTGTCAGATGATAGTCGGCCGTCGCGCGGTCGAAAATCTCGTTGCAGTTCTGGGAAAAAGTCATGGCGGTATATGTTTTTGTTATTATCGTGTGTATTGTCGGCGGTTTATCCGTTAGCAGGACGGTATATGAGGGTCATGGCCTTCGAGGGATTGAATATCTCCTCGGCAGCGCGGCGAATGTCGTCGGCGGTCAGAGGCAAATAGTTCCGCTCGAAGGAGGTCGATAGGTCCTCGCCGTGGTATTCGGCGAGAGCGAGCGCCTGCACGCGGTTCATCAATCCGAGCATGTCGAAGGTTCTGGAACTCTCCAGGCGGTGAAGGCAGCGCTTCAGCTCCTCCCCTACCCCGTTCTCGACCAGGCGGCTGATTTCTCGGTTCGCGGCATCAACCGCTTCCCTTTCAGCCTCCGGCCCGCAGCCGAGAAGGCGCCCGCTGACGAGCATCAGCCCCGGGTCTTCCGTGCCGGAGATGCTGCAGTCGAGGTCAGAGAAAATCTTGCCCGGAGCGAGCAGCTCGCGGTAGAAGCGGGAGGACCGGCCGTTGGAAAGCACGTCGCTCACCAGGTCGGCTGCGAAATAGGCGGGAACGCCGTAGGGCGCCATCGGATAGGCCACAGTAATCCAGGTCTGCGGCACGTCGCCCGACACTTCCAGGCTCCTCGGAGCCGCGGGAAGCGGTTCTCGGGGAAGGTCGCGGGACGGAATCTCCCGCGAGGGAATGTCGCCGAACCAACGCTCGACCATCCTGCGGAACCGCTCCGCCGGAATGTCGCACGAGGCGGCGAGTATGGCGTTATTCGGGGAATAGTGGGAGGAGAACCAGGCGCGCACATCGTCCTGCGTAACCCCCTCGATATGGCTGAACTCCTTCCCGATTACCGGGTAACGGTACGGATGGACCGTATAGCAGAGCCCTTTGAGATGGTGCTCCATATCGCCGTATGGGCGGTTGAGGCACGCCTGTTTGAACTCCTCGACTACCACCGAGCGCTGCACCTGCAAAGCCTTGTCGGAGAACGCGAGCGACAGCATGCGGTCGCTTTCAAGCCACAGAGCGGTCTCTATATTTCGGCCGGGGATTATGTCGTAGAAATTCGTGAAGTCCTGTGAAGTCCACGCGTTAGACATCCCTCCGGCCCGCTGAAGCTCGCCATCGTAGTCGGCGATGTTTACCGAGCCTCCGAACATCAGATGCTCGAACAGATGGGCCATCCCGGTATGGTCGGGGTGCTCGTCGCGGGAGCCGACATCGTAAAGGACATCGACCATCGCCATAGCGGCACCCGGATTATAATGGTGGACGACGCGCAGGCCGTTGGAAAGCGTGAACCTCGTTACGTCTTTCACTCCTTGACAACCTTCATTGAGACTATGCGCACATCCTCTGTCGGGCGGTCATACGGCCCGGTCGGGACGTTCTCGATTTTCTTTACGACATCAAGCCCCTCGACAACCTCGCCGAAGACGGTGTACTGGCCGTCGAGATGGGGCGTACCGCCAACCGTCTTGTAAGCCTCGCGCTGTTCGGCGGTGAGGAGGGCGGGATGGGCCTGGGCCTCGGTCTGCGCCATCTTTATCAGCTCGTCCTGGAGAGCCTGGAGCCCCATCATGTCGCGGTTGCGGCGCATTGCCATTATGGAGTCGCGGCGCTCCGAGGCGAGGCGGTCGAAAATCTCCTTAACCTGCATCTGCTGGGCACGCTGCTCCATCTGCGCCAGGGTAGAGTCGTTGTAGGTCTTGCCGGTAACGATATAGAACTGCGAGCCGGAAGAGCGACGCTCCGGGTTTACCTGGTCCCCCTGGCGGGCCGCGGCGAGCGCTC
This sequence comes from uncultured Porphyromonadaceae bacterium, assembly GCA_937969265.1. Taxonomy (GTDB): domain Bacteria; phylum Bacteroidota; class Bacteroidia; order Bacteroidales; family Muribaculaceae; genus UBA7173. The sequence continues at coordinate 80,446 of CALBWF010000062.1, read as the reverse complement.
CGTATTTATGGAAGTGGCGCGGATAGACGATTTCGGCCTCGATATCGTAGCCGGGTCCACCAGTGCCGAGCATCTTGCCGGCCGGGGCGTTCTTTGACTCCGGGTCGCCGGTCTGGATCATAAACTCGTTTATGACGCGGTGGAACAGCACACCGTCGTAAAACCCCTCCTTTACGAGTTTGAGGAAGTTGTCGCGGTGCTTGGGAGTGTCGCCGAAAAGGCGCACTTTAATATCTCCGGCGGTGGTCTTTATATCGACGAGGGCGTCGCCGGAAGCCGCTGTCTGGGCGGCGGTAGGTTTGTCGGTCATTGCGGATTTCTTTTTGGCTGTCGCGAGCGCCACGGCACCGGCCGCGAGGACGCACACCGCGACAACAGCCCACATTAATGATTTCTTCATATTCTCGGAGGGCGGTTAAAGGGGCGACTGGTTGAACAGACGCTTGTATATGCGGCGGAAATTGTCGTCTGAAGCCGAAAGCTCGGCTACGCGGTCGGCATAGTCCGCCCCGTAGACGCTCTGCAACAGGGAGCCGATGTAAGCCCGGTCGCGGTCCTTCTCAATCCCTATGGCAATCAGACGGTTTACAGCCCCGGAGAAGCGTTCGGGATCGGTCGCGAAAAGATAGCGGGCGGCGCTGACGGCGAACTGGCCGTTCAGGTCTACCTTCTCGATCTTGTCGATAACCAGGTCGAGGTCCGCGTCGTCGATAGAGTTAACGTGGTTGGCGATATGCTCGTAGGCCGCCAGTCCGTCGGTATCGCCGTCGAGACGTCTGAGTTCTTCTTCTGTCATATATGCAACTGTTCAGGCCTTGAGCTTCGCGTCGATAAGTTTGATTTTCGCCTCAGTGGCAGCCAGGTCGTCCTTGATGCGCTGGATACGACGCTCCATCTCGCGCACCATCGAATCGCCGGCCTTGCTCTTTGAAGAGAGGAAGCCGAGGTTGTTCTCGTAAGTCTTCAGCTCGTTACGCTTGATTTCGCACGCGCGCTGGATACGTTCGCGCTCGCGGTAGAGCTTCTGCTGGTCGAAGCCCATCTCCTTGATGACGTCCTCGAAGCGCGACATGCAGCGGTCGCCGCGGTCACCCTCGCGGTTGTAGAACGCGTCGCAGACGGCGCGGTACTCCTCGTAGACCTTGTCTTTCTCGCGGAAGGGCACGTGGCCGATGCTGTTCCATTTCGCCTGGAGCTCCTTTACCTTCGGCATGGCCTCGTTGCGGGGCATGTCGGCGGGGATAGCCTTGAGGTCGGCGATTACCTGGCGCTTCTCGGCGAGATTCGTCTCTTCGGCGGAACGCGACTCGCTGAGGTTCTTCTTGCGGTTTTCGAAGAAGGAGTCGCAGGCTTTCTGGAAACGCTGCCATACGGCGTCGGAGTGCTTGCGGGGAACGGTGCCGATGGTCTTCCATTCCTTCTGCAGGGCCACGAGCTGGTCGGCGGTCTTGCGCCAGTCGGTCGACTCGCAAAGGGCCTCGGCCTTTTCGCAGAGGGCGGTCTTCTTGGCGAGGTTTGCCTGAAGCTCGTCCTTCATCGCGCGGTAGCGCTCGGCTTTGAGGGTGAAGAACTTGTCGCAGACGGCGCGGAAACGGGCGAAGAGAGCGTTGTTGGCCTTGCGGGAAGCGTAGCCGAGCGCCTTCCAGTCCTTCTGGGCCTGGAGGATTACGTTGGTCATCTCGTCCCATCCGGCGAACGACTTGATATTGTCGAAGTCGAGAGCCTCGACACGCTCGCAAATCTCGGTCTTGGCTTTCTCGTTGGCCTCCTCGCGGGCCTTGCGCTCCTCGAAGAAGGCCTGGTATTTCTTGCGGATTACGGACGACGCTTCCTTGAAGCGGTTCCAGATTTCGTCGCGGACCTCCTTAGCTACGGGACCAGTCTGGCGCCATTCGTCGTGGAAGTTCTGCAGACGCTTGAAGGCGAGCACGATGTCATCCTCCTGGTCGAGCTTCTCGGCTTCCTCGCAAAGGAGGGTCTTCAGTTCGAGGTTTTTGCGGAAATCGTAGTCGCGGAGGTCTTTGTTGATTTTGAGCTGGTCGTAGAACTGCTCTACGGTGCTCTGGAACTCCTTCCAGAGGTCAGTGGCCTCCGTCGCAGGCACCTCGCCGATTTCCTTGAACTCGGCCTGGATTTCCTTGACGCGGGGGAAGGCGCGGTTGGCGTTGTCGGCATCCTCCGAGAGCTGTTTCAGCTCGGCGATGAGGGCCTGTTTGCGGGCAAGGTTCTCAGCCTTCGCGGCCTCCTCGGCGGCCAACAGGGCTGCCTTTTTCTCTTTTACGGCGGTGAGCAGGGACTTGAACTCCTCTTCTGCGGGGTCAAGAGCGGGCTTGAACTCCTCGACAGCACCCCCTTCGGCAACAAACGCGTCGCGCTGCGCCTCGGCTTCGGCGTTGTGGAGGGCATAGAACCGCTGTTTGAGATACGCTACCTCGTCGCGGCCGATGCGGGCGGCCTCCAGCGCGGCAAGTTCCTTGAGGGCGGCGAGCACCTCCTCCTTGGTGCGGAGTTCGGGACGGCTCTTTTCAGCCTCCTTTGCCTCGTCGGCGGGGCATCCGTCGTCGGCGGCGTCGAGCGCTTCGGCCATTTCGGCTTCGACCTCCAGGGGAGCGTCGCCGTCAGGGCCGTCGGCCGGTGTAGCTTCATTGGTATTCGCAGAGGTTTCGGTCGCTTCGACAGTCTCGGTAGCGACCTCGGGGGTCTTTAAGGCTTCCTCCTTTGCTTCGGGAGCGAGGCCCTGCTGAGAGATTTCCATAAAAGGGAATAATAAGTTAGAGTTGGGCACAAAGCCCGCAACCCCGTGGGCGCGGGCGCAAAAACACCGCCAAATATAGCAACAATATTTCACATACGCCAAAAAAACGCGCCAAAACCACCGCGTCTGCCCGAAAAAACGCCCGGAATCGCTAACTTTGCCGGATAAACACGCTAAACGAATGAATCTGACAGAACTTAACTGGGAGGGGCTGGCGCTCGGCGCCTGCACCTTTATAATAATCGGAGTGTTCCACCCGCTCGTAATCAAGGGGGAATACTATTTCGGGCAGAAAGTTAAATGGGCCTTCGCCCTTCTCGGAATCGCCGCCTCCGCCGCTGCCCTGCTGACAGAAGGATTCCTTTCCTGCATCCTCGCCGTAGTAGCCTTTTCCTCCTTCTGGAGCATCAAGGAGGTCGCGGAGCAGCGCGAGCGCGTCCGCAAGGGCTGGTTTCCCGCCAATCCCCGCCGCTGCGACTGACCTGCGTGAGAACCGCTATACCACCCATTCCATCAAGCTGGAAATCTTCCAAGTTTCCAATTACAAGATAAGCCTTATGCCTCTAATATGCAACGCCATATAAACAAAAGGATTGCAAGTGGGGAATTAGCTAATATTTCCGAAATCAGCGCCATATCTATCAGAAAAAAACGTAATTTTGCTTAGAAAGGAATAATAAGATGACAAAGGAAGAACTGCTAAATCGGTTAAATGGTGTCGAATGGAATGACTTCGAGATTAAGGAAGCCAAGAATGAAGTTCCCAAAACCGCATGGGAAACGGTCAGTGCGTTCTCCAATTCTTTTGGCGGATGGATTGTATTCGGCGTAAAAGAACGGAGGGTTGGAGGAAAATCCACTTATGAAATACAAGGCGTAGAAAATGCCGAAAAGGTAGAACAGGATTTTGTAACAGTTCTTCGGTCGAACAGCAAGTTCAATCAACGCATCTCTGTTCATACGGCAAAATTCGATATTGGCGGGAAAGCTGTGTTAGCTTTCTATATACCAATGTCGGAATATAAACCTGTCTACATTAGCGTTCCATCAAATACCTACATCCGCATTGGCAGTGGCGACCAGCGAGCCACGGAATACGAAATACGCGCGATGCAACGTGATCAGGCATTTGGCAAGAAGTCAAACGAAGCGGTATTTGGGTCGTGTTATGACGACATAAACCAAGGGTCGTTTCAAGATTACCGTAACTTTCTTAGGGTATTTAATCCGGATTTATCCTATAACACTCTGTCTGACACCGAGTTCGCAGTCAAGACAGGCATAATGTCGAACGGTCTGCTTTCCGTTGGAGGGTTGCTGATGTTTGGAAATATAGATGCGATACTCCGCTATAATCCTGATTTCCTCATTGATTATATGGAGATTCCAGGCACTTCGGTACAAGACGCAAGCACAAGATATACATTTCGCATACAGGAACAGGAAAATATCTGGGAGTATTATAAGGTAATTCTCCACAGGCTCAGAACAAGAATTGACAATCCATTTTCACCGCGCCCGGATGGGATAGCGCCGGATGACAATACCCGGCTGTACTGTCTCAGAGAAGCTCTTGTAAATATGTTGGCTCACGCTGACTATTTCAGTGAGATACACTCCACTGTAAGGGTATTCGACACAAGTATTCAATTACAGAATCCCGGCAGTTTCCCGGTAAATCTGAAAATATTAGGTCAGACGATTGTATCGCAACCTCGTAATCCGAATATTCTCCGTTTCTTCAAACTTGCGAAACTATCTGAAAACGGAGGATACGGTATTGACAAGATTCTGAACTGGAAAAAACTGACAGATTGTGCCGTAACCATAGAGAGCGATCTAACAAAGTCAGAAGTTAGATTTGACCTTCCGATTAACGTCAATCAACGTCAATCAACGTCAAATGACATTGATGATGCTGAAAAGTCAATTGCTGAGCAGGTTTTGACGTTGATTGGCGTTAATACTTCTATGTCGATTGCAGAGATTGCCAACGCGACTAATCAATCGAAGAGCAGCATAGACAGGGTTATATCAAAATTGAAAAAATCAGGCAAACTAATTCGAGTTGGTTCCGCAAGGAGTGGGAAGTGGAAAGTACTGTAAATTAACATTCTGCGCACAAATATCGCAACCGACGTTGAGGATATGGCACTTAGCAAATTTCTCCGCTGCGGCAACAACCATTCATGAGAAACCGATCTTAATAAACAGGCGACCCCGCCCTCGAGCTTGCGCTTCGGGCGGGGCCGCGTTATGTATGAGGGCGTTATTATCGCTTATTCAGCAGGAGCAAGGGGTGCGGAGGAGAGTTCTACATCAAGCACTCCGCCCATGGCGCTGCAACCGAGAGTCTGTGTGGTGGCGAGCTTGCCGTCCTCGCCGACTGTGAACGACAGGTCGGTCTTGCTCTCCTTAGGGACGAAGCTCTCAAGTACGTAGGTTGTAACATTCTTGAGGGTAAGAGTGTTACCTGCTACCTCGTAGGAAACCGTCTGGTTGCAAAGCTCGTTCGTTCCCATCATGACCGCAAGCGTAGCTGTATTATCGGCGTTGACGGTGAGGGTAGTCTCGGCGGAACCAAACGTACTGCCCATATACAGTACATTATGAGTCGCAGTGTATTTCGGAGCGAGCTGTACGGCGGGTGCGGGGGCTGTCAGGGTGTTGGCTGTGCCGGTAAGGAGGTAGGAACCATCGCGGCCTGTGCCGTAGACGCGGTCTTCGGCGGAGTCGTCAATCCACATCGAAAGCAGGTCGTCGGAGACTTTCAGCACCAGGTTGCGACGGCCGGAGGTAGTCGCGGACGTGCCCATATAAACGTTGGTAATGACGATGGTCTTGGAAGCAGCGTTGTAGATGTACTTGCCGGAGCTTGCCACCATCTCGCTGACACCGCCGCCGAAACCGTCGTGACGGGCCACATTGAAGCGCACGCTGGCGGTTCCGGGTTCGTCAGCCCCTGCGAAGTTCTTGTCGAAGTCGATACGCATGGAACTTGCGGCACTCTCTTCCTCGCTACCGAAGGCGCCGACAGCGTCTTCCTTGGTGTACTGCGACTGGCCGTTCCACGCGTCTGCGGTCATTTCAGTATAAGTGCGGCCATCTAAGTCAATCACGAACAGGCGCGTCTCGGAACCTATCGTGACGCTTGCGAGGCCACCGCTGACAGTATATTTACCGGCAGTTTCGCCAAGAGTGCAGCCTCCGAATCCGTCAAGCGACAGAGCGTCGCCAGAGCCGGTATAAGAGCCGTATTCCGCGCCGCGGAAAGTAAACACGGGTTCGTTGCCGGGGCCCTTGTAGTCATACTTGAAGAGCTTTTCGCCATTGGCGGAAGCGAAGGCCGTGCAGTCGGCGCCGATGTTGCTACCGAAGCTGTATTCCAAGGTGACCTCGACGGGAGTATCGGAATATTCGGAATAGAAATATCTCGGAGTACCCTCCCCGACAGGCATAGCCTGAATCAGCACTCGGTTGTTGTAAGCGTCGGCGGAAGCGATGGTGAACTCGTATTCGCCTTTCGCCGCGAAATAGCGCACGGTGTTTTCAGGCTTGTCCTCCAGCAGGTCGTGGAACGACGCGAAAAGGAGTCCGCCTTCGACGAAGCGCCCGGTAACGCCGGTTTTGATCTCAAGGTCAATCGGATTGACGGGACGGCCGGAATAGGGCACATAGGCGAAGGTATTCTTCTCCTCGTTCCAGTCGAAGAGGTCGAGGAAATCAAAATTATGCTCGTCGGTACTCTTCATAACGTACGTGCCGTTGAACTTGAACTCGGCGGTCAGTGAAGCCGGCATCTTGTGGGCGATGCGGCTCTGCCCGGTCGACATTATGAAGCCTGTATATGTCCCGAGGAACTCCTTTCCGAGGTATGTCTCAAGCTCGACTGATGTCGCACTGATTTCGACCGGCTCGAAAGGCATGTCGAACGAATACGAGTCGAGACCGAGAAGGTTTGTCTCCGCCAGACTCCAGAAAATGAAGTTGGGATTGTCGGTATAAACCTTTCCGGTGTAAAGCCCCTTGACGGCAAACTCTGAAGCGAATCCCTTGTCGGTTTCGATCAGAAAGTGGGGATTCATGTCGGGAGGACACCCGCGCCAGTCGGCAGGCTTGGTCGGGTCAATCTGTGCCTCCCCGAAGTAGTCGGTATTGTTGCGCCAGTCGTAAAGCACAACCTTTGCGTTCGGAGCGTGGGAAACAGAGATTTCATTAGCCTTGTCGTAGTCGACAGGAGTGTACTTCACGTCTCCCATTGTCGCGATTTCGCGGCTCTTGTCGCCGTAAGTGGTCGATACGTTGACGGTGGTGTAGCCTTCCTGCCCCGCAGCTTTCCCGACGGTTATATTCTCTATGTCGTCAACCATTATGGAGACGAACTGGCCGGCTTTGTCGAATATGTCGATGCGGTCGCTCGCGGCGAAAATCGCGAGAGTCGCGGCGCACGCGGCGCCTGCTGTCATAAGTTGCTTCTTCATTACTTTATTGCGATTTTGTAAGCGACTCCGTTAACATTCACCAGGACGGTTCCCGCGGGAAGCGTCGAGAGATCGAGCGTATAAGCCCCTTTAACGGCGGTCCGGGACACCAGGGCGCCGTTGGCGGTGTACACCGCCACGACAGATCCGTCGGGCAGGCCCGAGAAAACCATGCTGTCGCCAACCAAGACGGGAGCAGACGCTCCGCCGTCAACCTGTTCGATTCCCGAATATGCCTTTTCAGAGAACGTGAACGACTTTATCGAAGAACGGAGCACGGAAATGTTCTGGTCGCCACCGGTGATTACCAGGTTTTCGTCGTCGAATGCGGCCGACAGGTCGTCGGACAGATTCACTTCCGTCTTGCTACCATCCGCGAGGTTCACCGCCACCGATTTGTAGGATTGCGCCGAAAGGCATAATCCAGCGGCCGCGAAGAGCGCCAAAGCTGAGTAGATTCTCTTCATAATTATTTTGAATATTCAATTGGAGGCTCCTGATGAGACAGATTCGATTGATCGGTTTATATACGGTCAGGGAGCGGAGCCTTTTAACAACCTTTGACCGTTTTCGCTACAAATCTACGCAATTCAATTTGAGAATAAAAATTTCCTTAACTGCGTTTAACATCTTTTAAGTATATTGATGCATTTTGCATAATTTCAAGTCCGTTTTGGGCGGCCGTGCATCTGTTTTGCTGTCATTTTGCTATCGCTTAGCGAGAATGTACGGCGATTTTGATTCCTATATCCCCGCAATCCGTCACAAAATGCGGCAACAGGTGTTGTTATTCAATTTAATTGGTGTTAACTTTGCCTCATACAAGTTAACAATACTCATACCTACAGATGAAGACAAACCTATTTCCGGCAATCTGCGCCGCAGTGCTGTCAGCCATCGGCGGAAGCTCAGCGGAGGCGGCAACCCTTACCCCTAACCAGGCGCTCGCGAGGATAATGAAATCCCCGGCCGCGGCGAAAGCGGTTGCCGCGAAGCCGGCCGAACTGGCCCTGCGTTACTCGGCAGTCGTGCCCGCCACTGACCGTCCCGCCGTTTATGTGTTCACGCCTCGCGACGGGCGCGGGTTCATCCTCGCCGGAGCTGACGACCGCTCGGAACCGCTGCTCGGCTACTCTGACAGTGGGCTGTTCGACCCTGACGCGATGCCTCCGGCTATGAAATGGTGGCTCGGGGAGTACGGACGCCAGATTGAAAGCGCCGGTCGTCCCGCCGGGGTAAAAGCGGTTTCCAGACCGGAACGCGCCGCAATCGACCCGATGACGGCTACCCGCTGGAACCAGGATTATCCCTACAACGCCCTCTGCCCGTCGTATAACGGACAGCGCTCCGTGACCGGCTGCGTGGCGACAGCGATGGCCCAGGTCATGGCCTACCATAAATGGCCGGAAAAAGGGACAGGCGACCACCAGTATTTCTATCGCAACGAATGGATTTCGCTTGATTTCTCCAAAATCACATACGACTGGACCTCTATGCTTGACTCCTACGCCGACGGAGCCGGAACCGAACGGCAGAAGAGCGCCGTCGCCACCTTGATGTACTCCTGCGGAGTCAGCACCGATATGCAGTATTCCCCGACCCAGAGCGGCACTCCCGACATTTATGTCGCCTCCGCCCTTGTAGACTATTTCGGCTACGACAAAGGAATACGCTACGCCGAACGCGACTACTTCGGTTTGCTTGACTGGGAGGAGTTCATCTACGGCCAGTTGCGCGACTACGGGCCCGTGCAATATTCCGGTTCGAGCAGCGACGGGGGCCACTCCTTCGTATGCGACGGCTACAGCTCCGATGGATTTTTCCACATCAACTGGGGCTGGGGCGGAACGAGCGACGGATTCTTCCGCCTGACAGCGCTCGACCCGGCAAGCCAGGGAATCGGCGGCTCCTCGTCAGGCTACAATTTCAGCCAGGCGGTAATAGCAAACATCCGTAAAGCCAAGGCCGGGTCGAAAGTGTACCTCAACCTGGTGATGGACCAGGGATTCGCTGTCGCGCCGGTCAAGACTACCGGCGACACGCGCCCCGGCGACCAGCTTAATGTCGGAGGCCGCGTGCTGAACTACACCATCACCGACGCGTCGGGCTCGCTCGGCATAAAATTCACAAACAACGAGACCGGCGAGGTAAAATACGGCACCGGCGCCACGCGCTTCTCACTCCAACGTTACGGCTTGCTGTCAAGCTATACCTCAGTAATACCCTCAACGCTGCGGAGCGGCAGCTATACCATCACCCCGGTGATGTGCGGCACCGACGGCGTATGGAAGGAACTCCCCGTAAAACTTTCGGGAGTGCAAAGCGTTATCATGACTATCAGCAATGGCAAATGCACGTTTGAAAACTCCCCTACCGGCAATCTCGGAGCGGAAAACGTAGAGGTACTCACACCCGTCTACCTCGGCAACCTCTTCCGTATGAAAGCCCGACTGACGAACCTCGGCGAGACAGAGTTTGTGGGGTCGGTAACCCCTACACTCGCTTCTGGCACGACACCTGTGGCGAAGGCCGAGCCGCTGGCCGTCGACCTTCTCCCCGGCGAATCGCTCGATATGGAATATACGGGCATATTCAACCATTTCGCGACAAGCGCCTATCCCAATCCCGGAACATATACCCTCTACCTGGTTAAGGAGAGCGACAACACCATTATTTCCGAAGGAGTACCGACAGAACTGCATGCCCTGCCGGAAGACGCAGTCATCAAGGCAACAGCTTTCTCCATCGAGGGGAACCCTGACAAGGTAGACAAGAACAACGTCTCTTTCAGCGGCACACTGGAATGCAGCGCCGGATATTTCGGCCGGCCGCTCACCGTCGTAATCTTCCCCTACGCCGCCGGACAGGTATCTGCGGAAACGTTTTTCACGACAAACGATATTTTCATCAGCGCCGGCGAGAGCGCTCCCTTCTCGGCATCGGGAGTGATTGCCTCAGGGGAGCCGGGCAAACGTTATTTCGCTGTGCTCTATGACGGCCAGACCTCACTTACCGCCAAAGGGTCCGAGCTGGTGTTCACCATCGGCGATACCGCCGGAATCGAAGAGGGAACCGCCGGCCGCGCCGTGACAGCAACCCGCGTATATGCCATCTCCGGCCTACTCGCCGCCGAATACGACGGCGCTCCCGCCGACGCGCTCGCAGGCCTCCCCTCCGGCATCTACATAATCGAGACCATCACTCCCTCCGGCCGCGAGACCCGCCGCGCGATCAAACGCTGACGGTCCGGCCGATACCCTAATGATAGTGTAGCCCCGCATAGGCCGCTGAAATGGTCTATGCGGGGCTACTGGACACGCAAGACACGCAAAGACCTCGAGCTGAAAAAAGAAAAGGAATTAGAGGCAGTACGAACCCGCGCCAAACAGGAATCGCTCGTAAAAGACTACGAAATCGCCACTCTGGAATCGGAACAGCTCGAACAGGACATCAAACACAAGAGCCAGGAACTCAGCAGCACTACTATGAGCCTTATCCGCAAGAACGAGATTCTGCGGGAAATCGCCGACAAGCTCGCCAAGATACAGGAACTGTCGGCAACCGACATCGGAGCTCCCGCGGCACAGCGCATGCTTTCGAGAATACAGAACTCCATCGAAGAGAACATCAGCCACGACGAAGACCAGAAAACCTTCAACAAGAACTTCGACATCGTCTACGCCAACTATACTAAGAGGCTTATGGAGCTCCACCCAAATCTCAACTCCTCGGACAAACGTCTCTGCTGCTACATCAAGATGGTGCTCTCCAGCAAGGAAATCGCCCCGCTTATCAACATCTCCTACAAGTCCGTCGAGATGGCCCGTTACCGCCTCCGCAAGAAAATCGGCCTTTCCCCCGACGCCTCCCTCACCGCCTACCTCGACAACCTCTAATCACCCGAAAACTCTCACATATATAAGCCGCACCTCTATAAGTAACCGTATATACATATTAGCGTTTCCCTGAGATAACAGGATGAATTTACTACTGCCAAATATAGCAGAGGGCATATAAAAGATACTTCATATAATTATTTCATAATAAGCATTACCGACCTGCCAATTTTGTCCCGGGCATTACTGAAAAGTAATCAGTCCGGGACTGGTTTTGCCGTATTGAATCATCAGGGAAAATTGGGAACAATAATATTTGCAAGTTTCGGCGTAAGGACGGGTGAATCCTAAAAAAGATTACTATTAACACTATTTAACTATCGGGGGGGTAAAACGTGAATTTATGTTTACCTTTGCACCATCTAAATTTTCGATTGATCAATCCGAAACAATATTTAGCCACAACATGAATCATATATAACCCCTCTCTATCCCCGTTTCCCTCTTCTTTCAAAGAGGGTCTGAAAAAACTCGCCAATACTGATAAACATCTCTCATTGCGGCAATTACCGCACTTCCAACCATTTCCTATTCCATTTTCGGAACAAATAGATTAACCAATTAATAAAACAAGCCATTATGAAGAAAACGTTTCTCAAAGCTACGTTATTCTCTCTGACGCTCGCCGCCCTCCCCGCAGCCATTCTTACCGGCTGCAAGGACTATGACGACGACATCGACCGCCTTACCCAGCGCGACGATGAGATGCAGAAAGAGTTTAACGACAAACTCGCACAGCAGGAGGCTGCGCTCGCATCGCAGTCAAGCGCCCTGCAGGCAGCCCTCGACGAGCAGAAAGCCGAAGCCGCACGCGCAAACGCAGCCGCGGAAAAGGCTTCCCAGGCCGCCGCTGCCGCACAGGCGGCTGCTGACCAGGCTCAGAAAACCGGTGATGAGGCTGCCGCCGCTGCCGCAAAAGCCGACGAGGCCGCGCAAACTGCCAACGCACAGGCCCAGGCCGCTCTCGCCGCTGCCGCACAGGCCAAAGCCGACGCTATCGCTGAGACAATCGCACAGATAGACGCCCTACGCACCGAAATCACCGGCCAGATCGACGCTCTGAAGAAAGAGTTCGGAGATAATTATACAAAGATTGCCGCCGCGGTTGCCAAGGCAGCCACCAAGGACGAACTTAATGCGGCTGTAGAATCGCTGAAAAAGGAAATAGCCGCGTCCAAGCTCACTCAGGGTGAAATCGAAGAGATGCTCGCAAGCTACCTCTCACAAATAAACACCAACACTCAGACCATCTCGGCTCTGAGCGGACGCATCGACGGCATAGCCACCGATATAAACACCCTGCGCTCCGACCTCAGCAACCTCAATTCACAGGTTACCACGAATACCGGCAATATCTCAAAGAATACAGCCGACATCGCGGTCAACGCATTAGCTATCGCCAACGAAACCGAACGTATCAACCAGATAGTCAACACCGTTATCCCGGGCATCCAAGGGCAGGTTACCGGGCTTGACAGCAAGCTGTCCGCGCACATTTCCGCCTACAACACTTTCAAGACACAGACTGAAAGCCAGATTGCCGCTCTCGAAACGTTCAAATCCACTTACGAGAGCCTGCTTTCCGGCCTGAACGCCGATCTCCAGGGAATCAAGTCGCGTCTTACCGCTGCCGAGACAAAACTCAGCAAGGCGCAGGAAGACATCGCCCAAAACGCATCCGAAATCTCGACAATCAACGGACTCATCACGGCCCTGCAGAACAAAGACGGAGAACATGACGCGGCTATCAGCGCCCTTCAGTCCGATCTCGCTGCCGCACAGCAGGACATCAACGCGATAAACTCAGCACTAAGCACCCTGAACGCCATCAACGCCAAGCGCCTCACAAGCCTCACTCTTATACCGAAGGCGTATGTAGGGGGCATTCCCACTATCGAGTTCTACTCCGCATCCTACACTCCGATGGGAGTGCTCAACAAAGCTACCGGTTTCTACGCCGCACCTTCCGCTACGGCCAAGCCCGTGATCGTAACCAACAACGACACCAAGGTGGCTTACCGGATGAATCCCGCCGGTGTGTCTCTGTCGGACATCGTGGCCGCTAATGTCACCTTCGTACAGCAGACCGCGACATCCCGCGCGGCAGAAGTGCCGGTCGTGAAGGTCGTCAAAGTCGAAAAGAACGACGAGGGACACCTCATTGTCTCCGCGACCAAAGCAGACGGCGTAACCTCGAGCATCGACAACGCCGGAGCCGGACGAATCTATACTGTGGCACTCAAAGTACCCGTAGCGCCCAAAAACTACTACACCTGGAAAGACGCTCAGGGCAAAGAAGTCAAGGAGTCGGCAGAGGATGCCGTGGTTTACTCGGAATACAGCCGCCTGGCAGAATCTACCTTCACTCCCGAAATCGCCGCCGTACAGAAGAAATTCGGGCACTTCTGGAATTCCTCGGCAATCTACTCCGACGACATCGACCCGGTCGTTGAAGTTCCATACACCCTCGCTGAAGGAGAAGAAGGCTTCGACCTCACATCTCTGGTTACAGGATGCATGAACGACAATGGCGAGCATACCGCTATGAGCGCCGAACAGCTTGAATCCTTCGGCTTCACTTTCGAATACAGCATCCCCTCCAAAGCGTACACCGTTAACGGAGTCAACCAGCAGATTTACGCTTCCGTAACCGCTGACGGGAAACTTACCCCAACCAATCCCGGCTCCTCAACTGCGGCAAGCCGCGTAGGGAAAACCCCGATTGTCAGCGTCGTTATGAAGCATGGCAACCAGGCTGTCGACCAGCGCTTCTTCAAGGTTGAATATGTAATCGACGCGAAAGCCACCACTTACTCAATTGACGTGTTCAGCACCGAGCTCTCCTGTAATCCTGTTTCCGCGACCGTTACCTGGGCAACACTCAACGAGGCTGTCATCAGCAAACTTCCCTTCCCGATGAACCAGTCGGAATTCGTGAAGAACTTCAATCTCAAAGCAGAGGTAACAGGGATTGTCTACAATCCGCTGGCGATAGCTCCCGCTGCTCCGATTTCATGGTCGGTAGGCCTTGACGAAATCGCAAATATGGGAGGCAAAGACAAGGCATTTACCAAAACCCTTGTATTCGAATCCGACATCTTCCCCGATGTTACCGTGAAACTTAACGGAAAGGTATCCTGGCCGAAGAATCTCCCGACCCTCGGCAGAACTGACCACGCGTACTGGACGAATGGTGTAATGGAAGTAACGCCCGTTGCTATGCCCCGTCCTTACGACGGTACAACCACTGCAACCTATAAGACAAACGTGTTGTCCGGCCGCTACGCTTCATACATCAACGGCCTTCTGCCATGCGCGGACTGGGATATCCAGGTTAAGGCAGCCCCTGCCGGATTTGCCGTCGGCGCCAAGGCTCCCGTAATGGAAGGAAACGACGGCTATAATGTTGTCCAAGGAGACCTGACCGCAGCATCAATCTGGTACGATGCCGCCGAGCATACTCCGTTCTGCCTCACATCCGAGGACGCAAAGGGTGGCGAAGACCTCAACAAGATGTTCTTCTTCATCGAGAATAACGACGCTGGCATCGAACTCGTCGAGAAGCAGGCTACAATTGACCTCGGCTGGTACATCTTCCTCAACGGCAAAGAGTATCGCAACGCCTACATGCTGAACAACACTTCGCTGAAAATCCGCAAGCCGCTCCAGAGCCTTAACGCCGGAACTATCGCCGCTCTGACTCAGAACGCCGATGTGCAGTACCGCGAACTCGCCGAAGGAATGACTATCACCGACTGCTTCGGCAATAGGTTCTCAGAAGATTCAGACTACTGGAAGTACTATGACATCACGTCAGTCAAATGGCTAAATGACATGAAGATTACCGATGCCGACGGCACTAACGAACGTGAACTGTCTGCCCTGAATATGGAAGCCATGGTTGACGAAGAGACCGGCAAACTGACTTTCACCGGCAGCGGAATCATACTCCAACAGCCAATCGTACTCAACGTGCCTGTGATCGTTACCCACAAGTGGGGCACTCTCAAAAGTATCGTAAGGGTTCAAATCAACCCTAACCGATAAGATAGAATGTGTGTGATATTATTTGAATCCATCGCATAGATGATTCGCCGGGATGTTGAGAAACATCCCGGCGTTTTTTTATTATCATACTCAAATATTCCTCAGGGACAAATATCCCTCATAGCATGCCGTTTCGTTCCTTCTCAGCGGACTGTCCCGCAGTCCTTGCAGCCTTATATCCTCACGGCAAGCCATCGCTCCCGGTCGCCCGACTTAGTGCTATGAATACACTACGCCTTCGGCTCTATATTCTACATAAAAGTAAATTCTACCATATATTCTACAAGAAATAAGGCGTTGTGTCACTTCATTTTGACACAGCGCCTTTTTTCAAATCTAAAGATGATGTTCAATCAGCGTTAACGCTGATTGAGATATTCAGAAGGAGAAGGTGAAGGAGAAGGTGGTGGGGGCTACGGGGACGCGGTACTGCGGGAGGACGTCGGGGCCGCAGGTGGCGGTTCCGACACCCATCTGGGCGGCGTCGATGTGGACGGTAACCTTGCCGTCGTCCTTGAGGTCCTTGATATGGCCGCGGATACCCTCCTTGGTCTGCTGCGCCCAGGTCGGAGCTCCATAGGTCGCGTCATCGTAGGGGGTTACCCCGGCCTGGAAGAGTTCGGGAGCGGTGATGGTGATTCCGTCGCCGAGCGTGAGGCGGCTGACTTCGGTATGGTTTCCTGTCGCCTGGGGCACAACGTAGTTATGGAAGTTCTCCTTGGGGGTCATCGTGTAGGTGCCGATGCGTCCGGCGGAGTTGCGGTCGTTGTAAGTCTCCACGGGGCCGCGGCCTACGAACGTGAACTTACCGCAGTCGGCTTCTGGGACACGGAAGGTGAGGCCGACTCGAGGGAGCGAGGTCACTACGGCGGTGTCGGGGTCGAAAGTCGTCGTTACGTCCATCTTGTTTCCGGGAAGGATGGAGACAGCGTATGAGCCTGTCCCAACGTTCTGTCCGGCATCACCTTTTACGGTGAACGGGACGGTAAGCACATTCTTTTTCAGCTCAACCTTTCCGGCCAGGAAGGAGATGTTTTTCAGTCCTTCTTTTGCCCAGAACTTACCCGAGCCAGCGCCGGCGGCGTCGTTCTCGGTCATAGGGCGGTAGAGCGACAGCTCGATTGGGGCCGCGAGTTTTTCAACTCCTGCAACCTTAACAGATGCGATCGCGCCGGTAGCGGGGTCGACGGTGAAGGAAAGTTCGCCGTTTGAATACACGTCGCCTTTCTTTTTCAGCTTCAGGGGCTTTTCCGCAACAACTGCCGCAGGATTGGCGGCGGGGATAGTAAACTGGTCGTAGGCGACCTCGTAGCCCGCGGGCACAAGGCCGGTAGCCTTCTTGGTAGTCCACGAAAGGTCGAGATATGCCGGTTCGGAGAGGACGGGAGCGTTACCGAGCTGGAGCAGCACGGAATCGCCGGGAGCGCAGTTGACATTGTCGATAGCGCCCGACATAATCACCTTGCCGTCGGCGGTGTTGACTTTCCAGTTGAGTTTAAGCTCGTTGAGATTGGAGAAGTCGTACCAGTTGCGGACGCTGACGGCCAGTTTCGAGGCGTCCATCATACGGGCCTTGGCATACTGGTAGACCTTCTTAACCTCCTGCATATGGGGATGTTCCTTGCGGTCGCTGGTAATCAGGCCGTTGCAGCAGAAGGCCATAGAGGAGGGGATTTCCATCTTGGGTCCGTAGTCGCCGCCATAGGTATAGTAGGGGCGACCCAAGGAGTCCGTCTCGATAAACGATTGGTCAACCCAGTCCCAGATGCAGCCACCCTGAGCCTTCGGCAGGTTCTCGAACACGTTCATATAGTCGCGGAGACCGCCGACGCTGTTACCCATCGCGTGGGCAAACTCGCAGAGGATGTAAGGCTTGTTCTCGGGCTTAGAAGCGTAATCGATCACGACGTTAATCGGACGGTACATATTGGCATAAATGTCGGTATTCCAGCCTTCGAGAGCACGCTCGCACTGAATCGGGCGGTTAGGCTCGACCTCCTTCATATATTTATATGTCTCCTCGAAGACCACGCCGTTGCCCGACTCGTTCTGAAGCGAGAAGAAGCAAACCGAGGGATTATTCTTGCTCTTGGCATAGGCTCGCTTGGTGCGGTCCATGGCCGCGGGAATCCACATCGGGTCCTTAGCCATAGCCTCTTCCTTGTAGCCGTAGCCGTGGCTCTCGAAATTCACCTCGTCGATTACCATTATGCCGAACTTGTCGCAAAGATGGTACCAGTTGCGGGTTGCCGGATAATGGCAGTTGCGCACGGTGTTTATGTTGTTGAGCTTCATCAGCTCGATATCTCGGAGTTCGGTCTCGGGCGTAACGAAGTGGCCGAGCTTGTCCCAGCTATGGCGGTTAACGCCCTTGACTATAACGCGCTTGCCGTTCATCAGCCATAGACCGTCCTTTACCTCGGTCGTGCGGAAACCGACATTGCATCCTACCAGCTCGGTGCGGTTCCCCTCGGGGTCGTTAAGGGAAAGCTCGAGGGTGTAGAGATTGGGATGCTCGGCGGACCACGCCTTAACATCAGGAAGCACGGCGTTGAAGCTGACAATGCCAGAAGCGTTCTCAGCTCCCTCGGCAGCTACCTTTCCGTCGGCCCCGAAGAGCTTGTATCCGATAGTGAAGGGCTTGAAATCCTTGGCTTTAACTTTCTTCTGTCCTTTCTGGGGGGCGGCGGGAGGTTCGGGGAGCCCCCGGAGGTCGACAGTCAGCTCAAGCTCGCCGTCCTTATACGCCTTCTTGTCGAGGGAGGCGACGGCGCGGAAATCAGAAATGAAAGTCTTTGGAGTCGAGTAGAGATATACGTCGCGCTCGATGCCGCTCAGGCGCCACATGTCCTGACACTCCATATAGCTGCCCGAAGACCAGCGGTAGACCTCGAAGGCAACCACGTTCTTGCCGGGCACGAGATAGTCGGTGACATCCCATTCGGCAGCCGTTTTGGAATCCATGTTGCAGCCGAGGTACTGGCCGTTAACCCAGGCGTAGAAGAACGAGGAAACACCTTCGGCGGCGAGCACCACGCGGCGCCCTTCCCATCCGGCAGGGATTGTGAACTCGCGGCGGTAGGAGCCTACCTCGTTGTTCTCGAACGGCACTCGCGGACGGTCCTTCTTGAAGTTATAGAACTTGCTGTCAAACTCATAAGTCTCGTTGGTATAGACGCGGGTACCGTAGCCGAGTGTCTGCCAGTTGCCGGGAACCGTAATCTTGTCCCAGCCTTTGAGATCGTAGTCAGGGGCCTGGAACCCGACAGGGCGTTCTCCGGGGTTTATAACCCACTTGAAATCCCACTGGCCGTTGAGGTCGAGATAGTAGGGGGATTCGGCATACTTCATGTCGGCAATCGCCGCCACGGGAGCATTATCGGCATAGGGCACCACCATAGCGTGGGGGTCAATCTGCCCGATGCGGAACGTGTTGGGTTGCTGCCATTCGGGCGTGTCAGCCGCGAATGTCGCCGAAACGCATCCGGCGAGCGCCAGCGCGATGACTGTGAATTTCTTAACCATTAGATTTATGTTAATATAGTTGATAATCAAACTATTTACTCAACGATAAGCTCGTCGAAATACATCTGTCCGGGCACTCCTTCGCGGGGATATCCGTCGGGAATCGCCCCGGGGTTAACGGCCAGCACGCGTATGTAGCGCAAATCGGTAGTCGGGAACTCGGCGGTATAATCGGTTTTCACCGCTCCGCCCCGGAAAATAGTCTCCTTGTCAACCGCGATTTGTTTCAGGACCTTGTAGGAGCGTCCGTTCTCAGAGCCGTAGATTACCAGCTCCAGGGGGGCTGCAGCGCAGAGGTCGGTGTTGGCGACAGTGCCGACAACAACGCGCCTGACTGGCTTCACTTCCCCGAGGTCGAGGGTCATCTCGGCGTTATCGCCGTTCCATCCGACATACTCGAAATCACTGAAACGCTCGCTACCGCGGAGGCCGTTGGTCAGCACGCCCGGCTCATGCATCGCGTTGCGGACGGTCACAGAGCGTCCGGTAGCGAGATTGTAGCTGATCGGTAGCACAAGGGTCTTGCCCAACTGTTTCCCTGAATGGCGGTCGAAAGTCGCGGCCGTTATCGTGAAGGTCCCGCTCAGATTCGGAATCACGACATGATGGCCGAGATTGAGGGCCGACGCATTGAAATCCGAGCCGGTAGTCCAGCGAATGTCAACGTCGGGGCGTTCGCAGTCAAGCTCGACGGTCAGAGTGCCGTCGCCGTTGGAAACGACCTTGTGCTGTATGTTGTACATCGACTTTGCGACAGTCATACCGCGCTCTTCCAGGCCGGGGACGTATCGGTCGACCGACTTGACGAACTTAGAGAGGTCAGCGCGGCCTTTCGGAGCCCACGCACGTTCGGCTACCGCCAGCATGCGGGGGAAGAGCTGGTACTCGACATCCTCGTCAGAACCGCAGAACTCGCACCACAGCGAGCCCTGCAACCCCATAAGCTGCTCTTCAAGCGCCGGAGTCCAGTCGGCCTCGACTGGCTCGTAATTGTATATGTCGCTGAGGGTCACGTCACCGAAATATGTAAAGGGCTCGAACCACTGGGGACCCTGGTAGCGTATGAGGTAGAACTTGCGCGCCGGGGTCATAATAAATTTGCGGCCGCTCTCGCGGGCATCGTTGACGGCCGTCTGGCCGAAGCCCTGCCAGCCGTAAATCACCATCTCCTTGTTAGGCTTGCCGTAGGTGGCCTCGTCCCATCCCATCGGGACGCGGCCCTTCTGCATAATGTGGTCTGAAATGGTGTTCATCAGCCACGCCTGCAGCTCCTCCTCGTCCTTGAGACCGAGTTTTTTGATGCGCTCCTGGCAGAGGGCACAGACCTTCCAGCGGTCCTTGGCTGCTTCGTCGCCTCCGAGATGGATGTGCTTTGAGGGGAATATGTCGATAACCTCGTCGAAGACGTTGTTGTAGAACTCAATCACCTTGTCGTTACCGCCGCACATGATGATATTGGCGTCCTTGCCTCCGATTCCGGGGAACACTCCGATGAACTTGCCGGAGTCAACCGGGCAGGTAAGTTCGGGATATGAGGCGATCGCCGCAGCGGCGTGGGCCGGCAGCTCGATTTCGGGAATAAGGTTGACATGGCGCTCGGCAGCGTATTTTACCAGCTCGCGCATCTGCTTCTGGGTATAGAAGCCGCCGTAGGTAGCTTTCTCCTCCGGGGAGCGGGCGTTAAGGCGCGCGGGGAACATTTCGGGACGGTCGACGCGCCAGGCACCGACCTCGGTCAGTTTCGGATATTTCTTAATTTCGAGCCTCCAGCCGTTGTCATCAGTAAGATGGAGATGCACGTTGTTGATTTTCAAGGCAGCGGCCTCATCTACCAGCTTTTTCAGCTCCTCGAAGGGGACGAAGTATCGCACCACGTCGATCATCATGCCGCGGTAACCGAAACGGGGAGAGTCGGAAATCTCTACGGCGGTGAGCGCCCCGGGATTCTGGCTCACCATCTGGGCGAGGGTCTGCGCGGCATAGTAGAATCCGGCAGCGCCGGAAGCCTTGACGCTTACGCCGGCAGGGGTGACGCTTATCGAGTATCCTTCGGCAGGGAGCGACGCGTCGACCGCCAGGGTAACAGAAGCGCCTTTCGACGCTGTTGAGGCTTCTACCCCGCGGCGCTTGAGGTCGCGGGCAAAAATCCTCGCATCCTTTCCGGCGACAGTCAGCTTTTTGGGAAGCGAGTATTCGCCCTGGGTCTCAGTCATGACGGCCGGCTCCGGGAGCAGGGCGTAGTCGGCGCTCGCGGCGAGCGTTCCGCAAGCCATGGAGAGAGCCAAAAGAAGTTTCTTCATTGAAATTTTGGTAAGGGATTATAGGTATGATGTGAATAGCTTCGCTAAATGGTAGAGACAATGATACAAGCGATTGCCAACAATAAACATATGCATATCTATTGTTGGCAAGCGCTAACGGGGTAATTACTTGATGGGGAACTGATGGCGCACCGGGTCGTCATACTGCTCCTGGAGCTTTTTCAGCTTTTTCATCATATCGGCCGTCACCTCCTCGGTTCCGGGCTGTCCGTAGATGTTGTGCATCTCAGAGGGATCGGCAGTCAGGTCGTACAGCTCCCACTCGTCGATATCGTTGTAGAAATGGATGAGCTTGTGCTTGAGGTCGGTCACACCGTAATGGCGCTTGACGGCGTGCTCGGCGGGGTACTCGTGGAAATGGTAGTATAGGGCGTCGCGCCAGTCGGAGGGGTGTTCACCTTTGAGCAGCGGCAGGAGCGACACGCCCTGGATATCCTTCGGAATCTCAACGCCGGCAATGTCGAGGAATGTCGGAGCATAGTCGATGTTCTGCACCATCTCCTCGATGTCGCCGCGGCGGTCAAACCCGGCGGGAAGGCGCATAATCAAGGGGGTATGGAACGACTCCTCATACATGAAACGCTTGTCGAACCAACCGTGCTCGCCCATATAGAAGCCCTGGTCGGAGGTATATACTACGAGGGTGTTGTCGAGCAGGTCGTTCTTTTCGAGATAGTCGAGCACGCGGCCTACATTGTCGTCAAGACTCTTGACAACCTTCAGGTAGTCGCGCATATAGCGCTGGTATTTCCATTCGGCGAGAGCCTTGCCGGTCAGTTTGAGGGAGTCGAACTCCTGGACAATCGGGGTGTAGAACTTGTCCCAGGCCGCGCGCTGTTCGGGGTCCATGCGGTTGACATAGCTCTCGTAACGGGCCTTCAGGCGCGAGTCGCGGTCGGGAGAATAGATTTTGAGGTCATAGAGGAGGTCCATGTCCTTGTCGATGCTCATCTCCTGGGCTGCAGCGGCGGGGCGACCCTCGTAGTCGTCATAGAAATTGGCGGGGAGGGGGAAGGTCTTGTCCTCGTAGAGAGAGAGGTGGGCTGTATCGGGCATCCAGTTGCGGTGGATAGCCTTATGGTGGATCAGCAGGCAGAAAGGCTTGCTCTTGTCGCGCTCGTTTTCAAGCCAGTTGAGGCTCTTGTCGGTGACGATGTCGGTCAGATAACCGTGGACCTGCACCGTGTCGCCCGATTCGAGTATGAAGTCGGGGTTGTAGTAGTCGCCTTGGTCAGGCACGACCTCCCAGCGGTCGAATCCGGTCGGGAGGCTGTGGAGATGCCATTTTCCGAAAACGGCGGTCTGGTATCCGGCCTTCTGCAGGTATTTGGGATAGGTCGGCTGGGTGTTGTCGAACTCCTCGCAGAGGGTGTTGTCGGTGAATCCGTTGGTGTGGGAGTGTTTCCCGGTCAGCATGCAGGCGCGGGAAGGGCCCGATAGGGAGTTAGCGACGAAGCTGTTCGTGAAGCGGACTCCGTCGCGGGCGATGCGGTCGAGGTTGGGAGTGTGGGCGTAACGGGTGTCATAGCAGCTCATCATCTGGGCCGTATGGTCGTCCGTCATGATGTAGACGATGTTGAGGGGCTTCTTTTCGCCGCTCTGAGCCTTCGCTTTCTGGCATGAGGAAAGTACCTGTACCCCCGCTCCGGCGGCGAGCAGCGCCGCGGCGGGGATAATCCATTTGGTATGAGATTTGTTAGTCATTTTCAAAGCACGAAAGTGTTTTTTCGGAGTTAAGAGTGATTCTGGTAACAAAGATACGAAACAAAAGTGATTCCGGCAATTAAGTCCTGAGAAATTTGTGTCGCAGTCCGTTATTCTTGCTTTTTAGCATATTTAGTCGCGAAAATTAACGAAAAATACGCTAAAAACCGAAGGCCGCGGCCGCAATACCGGGTCGCGGCCTCCGTAGATGGAAGTCAGAGTTGTAGCTTAGTCGCAGTCATACCCGTAGTCGGCGACACCGTCGTTGCGGGTAGGCCAGCCGGGGTTCTGGTAAATCGGGGATTTGTCGAATCCGCCGGTGAGGAGGAACTCCGAGATGGGAATCGGCTCGAGATAGTGGGGCTTCGGGAAGTTGTAGCCCGCGTAAGCCTTGGATGTCGCATTAATCTGGTAGGGACGGATGTACTTCGACACCGGGGCCTGGGAAACGACATCGGCCTTCGGGCCCTTGCCATCCTCGTAGAGCTTGTAAAGTTCGTCCCAGAGGTTTAGACCTTCGACGTGGTAGTCGACCATCTTGTCGAGGGATCGCCAGCGCTTGAGGTCGTCAAGACGGAGCCCTTCCGCGATCAGCTCGCAACGGCGCTCGCGGCGGATGTTATAAAGAGTCTTGTCGACCTCGACGCCCTTCGACCATACTGCCAGGTCATTCTCCTTACTGAGATCGGTAGCCGCGATTGTGGCGTTGTAGTCATCGTCGACACCGGCGCGGCGGCGCAGCTCGCGCCAGTAGGTGTCGCACTTGCCTCCGAGATTGTTGTGACGCAGGTAGTAAGCCTCGATATAGTTCAGCATCGCCTCGGCGGAGCGGAAGAGGGGCACGGAGGTAGTACATTCCGACTGGATGTTCTGCGCGGGGTCGTCGCTGACCCACTTGCAGACCTCATAGCCCGTCGTTGCCTTCTGGTTACCGCTATCGGTGATGCGGGGCTTGAACTCGTAGACGATTCCGGGTTTTGTTTCGCCGGTTTCGGGGTCGGTAACCTCCCCTTCGATTTTGCCTGCAGCCCTAACGGAGCCGGTCAGGCGCGTGTCGCGGTTCTGGAACTCATAGTAGGAGAGCTTGTCCCCCTTGTATTCGTCCCCCGCGGCGTACCAGGGCTTGCCGCTGACCATGAGGAAAGAATTGACGGCAGCACGGGTCACACCACACCCTCCGCCGGTGGTGCCCAGGTAGCGGGTGCAGGAGTGGGTCAGCACGCCTGTCTCGTAATAGCGGGCGAGCAGCACCTCGGAGTCAGAGCCGAAAGGCACGTCGGAGGCGGCGTTGAACATCGCTTGGTAGTCCTTCGCGAGGGGATGACCCTCGGCGGCGATTTCAGCCGACTTGATAGCCTCGTCGAGGAAGTAGTTGATTTCAGCCTCTGCTGACCCCAGGGGCCAGGCGAAGTCGGGCCAGTAAGCCTTCCCGGGCCATTTGTCATTGCCGGGGACGAAGCAGGTACCGGCGTGGTACTTTTCCCAGGTAGCCTCGTAGAGGGCTACTCGTGCCCTAAGGGCGTGGGCGACTTTGGCGTTGACGCGGCCGGCTTCAGGATGCCAGTCCATCATAAGGTCTGCGGCATGCTGCAGGTCGGTGAGGATGGCGCGGGCAACCTGGTTACGCGGGGTGCGGGCCGACTTGGCAGTAATCGCGTCCTGGTCGGAGGGGAGCATCTCGCGGAGCACCGGGCAGTCGCCGAAGTTTCGCAACAGGCGGAACTGGTCGAAGGCGCGGAAGAAGTAACCCTCGCCGAGGTAGTGGTCGATATTGGTCTTGTTTCCGATAATCGACGAGTAGCGGCGCTCGGTAGTGTTGATGAAGAAGTTGGTCTCACGCTGCTTCTTGAAGTTCCATTCCGAGTCCTCGATTTTCACCGTCTGCTTGTCCCCCTGGTAGAAGAGGTTGGAAGGTGACGGACCGGCCTGGTTGTCGGAGGTGTTGTCCTGGGTATAGAGGCCGCCCCAGATGTTGTTGTTCTTCGGAAGATACTCATAGAAGGTGTTTGCGGCCACCTTTAGGTCGTTCTCGTTGTTGTAATAGGACGACTCGTCGCCGAAGTCCATCGGCTTGCGGTCCAGAAAGTCGTCGGAGCAGGAGACCAATGCGGCCCCCATAAGCCCCAGTATGGCGTATTTTGCGAATTTCATTTCTGTAACGTGTTTAGAAGGTTAACTCGAGACCGATGGAGTAAGTGCGGTACTGCGGGTAAGTCTTGCCGGCACCGCCGTCATATACGCCGTCGGAGTAGCTGAGGGCTTCGGGGTCGAAAATCTTCAGCTTTGTCCAGGTGAAGAGGTTCTCGGCGGAGAAATAGAGGCGCGCCTTCTGGACATACTTTGAAATCTTGGCGTTCTCCGGCAGGGAGAAACCGATTGTGAGGTTCTTCAGGCGCAGGTAGGAAGCGTCCTGGAGGAAGCGGTCGCAGGGCTGAACGTTGTTGGCGTCGGTACGGATACGTCCGTAGTACGGGTCGAGGTTGGCTCCCAGCTCGGAACCGGCGTAGCGGAAATAGTCAAGGTGGTCCTTGAAGAGTGTGACCTGCCAGGGATTCGCGCCGTAGCCGAAGAATGTCGACGTGTCGATGAAGTAGTCGCGCTTGCCGATTCCCTGGAAGTAGGCACGGAGATCGATGAAGCGCCATTTCGCCTCGAGGGTGAAGCTGTAAGCGTAGCGGGGAGTGTTGTTGCCAATCACGCGGAGGTCGCCGTGGTCGTCTATGGTCTTTGAACCGGCATCGACCGAGCCGCTGTTGTCGCGGTCGAGGTACATAAGGTCGCCGCCGCCCCATGCACCGATGTTGGAGCCGCTGCGGAAGTTGACGTTGCTCTGCGAGTGCTTTTCAAGATAAGCGCGCATCTCTTCGTCGCTCTTCGCGATTCCGACAACGTCGTAGCCCCAGATTTCGCCGTAGTTCTTGCCCTGGTACCATCCGGAAATAGCGCCGTCGGGGGAGTCGTACTTGGTGATTTTCGACTGATAGTCGGAGAGGGACGCGCTGACAGAATAGCTCCAGTCGTCATTGATGCGGTCGCGCCAGGAAAGCTCAAGCTCCCAGCCGCGGGTGCGCATCTCGGCGTTGTTGGTCTTGGGGGCCGCGCCGCCGAAAGCAGCGGAGAAGGCGCGTGCCGGGCCGACCATGTCCTTGGTTGTGCGCTCGTACCAGTCGAAGGAGCCTTGCAGCTTCGAGCGGAGGAACGCGAAGTCGAGACCCACGCCCCAGTTATGGATTTTCTCCCAGGTAAGAGAGGTAGAATACGGGTCGTAGACAGGGAGCTTGTTGACCTGCTTGCCATCGATAATCACTTCCGCTCCGGAGGTCACCATCTTCTGGTAGTAGGGATAGAAGGAGGTAGTGTTCTGGTTGCCGAGCACACCGTATGAACCGCGGAATTTCAGGTAGTTGCAGACATTGGTGAGGTTCTCCCAGAAGGCTTCCTGGGCTACATTCCAGCCCAGCGAGAAGGAGGGGAACCAGCCCCAGCGCTGGTCTTTCGGGAAACGGGATGCGCCGTCTGTACGGATATTCACCTCGGCCATGTAGCGGTCCATATAGTTGTAGTTCACGCGGGCGAAGACACCCATTGTCGACCATTCACCCTTGACCTCGGAGGCCATAGCCTTGTCTGACGCTACCTCGGAGGGTATGAAGGGCTTGTTGGGGTCGAGGATGTCGTAGTGGGCCATGCGGTCGATCTGGCGCTGGTAGTACTCCGTCTGGAGACCTACGAGGAACTTGAAGTTATGCTTGTCGTTGATTGACAGGGAATAGTCGGTATAGAAGTTGGTCGAGAAATAGTTGATTTTGGTGAAAGCCTTCTCGTAGTATTTCTCGCCCGCTCCGGGGTTGACAACGAAGTTGCCGTTGTTGCCGTTAATCGTGTGCTTCGCGGCAACCCCGTTGAAAACTCCGTAATAATTATAGGTACCGTCAGGGCCAGTGTAGCCGATCGGGTTGAACTGGCGCGTGTAGGGATTGTTCTCCAGGCGGGAGTTGATTTCGGCGTGGACCGCCCAGTCGACATCCTTGATCGGGGTAATCACAAGATTGGCCTGGTTGTAGAACTGCAATGTGTTGTTCTTCTCGCGTCCGCCGTCAACAAGACTGCCTACCATGCCCTCCGGGGTGTATTCGCCGTTGGGGAGCTTGACGGGGTTCGTCGGAGAGCGACGCCCGAGGTTGTGGTAGAACAGGGCGTTCAGGGCCGAGGGCTTGTTGTTGGAAGTCCAGATCAGACGGGAGGTCCACTGGAAGGAGACAATGTCGTTGAACTTGACGTTCACCTTGCCGCTGAGGGCCAGACGCTGGTATTTCTCGTCGGCATACTTGAAGATACCCGCCTGGTCGAGATAGTTGCCGGAGAAATAGTAGCTTACCTTGTCGCCGCCCCCGGTAACGGAAAGGTTGTGCTCATGGGAGACGGCAACTTTCTTCATATATACGTCGTACCAGTTGGTGTTGCCCCAGGCCTGGTAGTCGTGGAGCCATTCTGTACCGGTGTTCGGGTTCGCGCTGGTGGCGTATTCAAGCTCGCCTCTCTGGAAGCGCTTGATTTTCTCGAGAAGCCCGGCGCCGACCATAGGGTTGCCGCCGGCGTTCGTCCACGCGTCGTTAACCATCAGCGCCCATGTGTAGGAGTCAAGAGCATCGGGCACGGATACAGGTTCCTGGAAGCGGACGTTGCCTGTATAGGTCACGCGGGTTCCGCGGTCGCCACCCTTGGTGGTCACCAGAATCACGCCGAAGGGGGCGCGGGAGCCGTAGATTGATGCCGCGGCGGCGTCCTTCAGGACGGAGATGCTGGCGATATCGTTGGGGTTGATGGTCGACAGGTCTCCCTCCATACCATCAATAAGCACCAGGGGCTTTGAGTTGGAGCCTTCGCCAATGGAGCCGACGCCGCGGATGTTGATGTTCATCTCAGTGCCGGGGGCTCCGCCGCCGTCGTTGGTGATGTTAAGGCCGGCGACAGCGCCCTGAAGGCCCTGCACGGCGTTGGAAATCGGGCGCGACTCGAGCACCTCGTTGTCGATGGTGCGCACCGAGCCGGTGGCGTTGATTTTCTTCTGCGTTCCGTAGCCGACAACCACGACCTCCTCCAGGAGGGTTGAGTTCTCTTTCATATGGACGTCGACCTTCGTGCGGCCGTCAAGGCGCACTTCCTGGCTTTCCATGCCTATGTAGCTGACGACGAGGGTCGCCTTGGTCGAAGAAACCTTGATTGTGAAATGACCGTCGATGTCGGTAGCCGCGCCGGTAGCGGGATGGCCCTTCTCCTGCACGGTTGCTCCGATCGCCGGATCGCCGGACGGCTCGTAGACCGTGCCGGTGACTGTTGTCTGCGCCCAGGCGGCAACAGCCACCAGGCAGCAGGCTATCATGGATAACAATTTTTTCATGACGTGTGATAGATGATTGGTAGAAGACTGGTTATGATGCCTTATTCGGCAGGGGTGGTTTCAAGCGACATATCGTAGTCGGGAGGGGTCTGGCCGCGTCCGACCTGCGTTATGGGGATGACGTACATAATCATCGAGTCGCAGGTCAGCACCCGCTGGTATCCGCAGTAGGAGCGGGCCGAACGACCGACGCTGACAGCGAGCTTCACATAAGAGTTGCCACCTCCGGCCAAGGTCGACCCGTAGTTGGCGAACCAAGGGGTCATGGCGTTTCCGTCACGGGTGAAAATCGGCATCGGGGCGCTCCACTTAGCGTTGGAGGTAACCGGGATAGTCAGCGTGTCGGCCTCTCCGAAGAGGGTGACTTTCTGCATCTTGATCAGTTTCGCGGTCTTTTTAGAGAAGTAGCTTTCCTCGTGGGCGGTAATCTGCAACTGGCCCAGGTCGTCGAGAATCGGCTCCCCGTTCTCGTCCTTGAGCGTGTCGCGCACGGTGTAGAAGTACTCGTAAGTGGTATCTTTCGTTTCCTCTACCGTCAGGGGATAGACGTGCCCGTTGGCCGACGTGATCGTCCCCAGTTCGAGAGCCGACGAGAGAGAGAAGTCGCCGGGGTTGTCGTTGTCTTCCTCACAGGCGGCGAAACCACCAAGGAGTCCGAGTCCGGCAATCAGATAAATTAATTTTTTCATCAGGTAATATAGATAGGTTAATTTTTTTACTTGACTACGAATTTCACGGAAGATTCAGCGCCTTTAGCGACATATACCCCTCCGGGAAGGGAAACCGAACGGACTCCGGCGGCGATTACCGCGCCGGAGGCGGTGTAGACCGCAACGGGCTCGCTGAACTCGGCTGCACTCCCGCTAATACTGACCGATAGTTTCGCTGACTGGGTGTCGGCTGTTACATTACTGACACCGGCTGGAGTGTGAAGCACCTCTACATGGTCGACCAGCGGGTCGATGTTAGCGTTCAGACCGTAGGAGCAGTATTTCGCGAAGTTGTACTTGCCTATCTGCTCCTGCGAAATCCAATAGTCGTTACCCATATCCCAGTAGAATATGCCGCCGAGGTTGTTCTCGCGTGTGTACTTGGCGCGCTTGTAAACCTGCTTGGGACCGGTAAAGGCGAATTTCTCGCCGTTGAACTCCTTGTATTCGATATCCGCGTCAGTCAGCTCGTAAGTATCGTCGGGCACGAAGTCGTCCTTTATGCCCTTGATCGGGGAGCCTTTTGAGCCTTTGGCCGTCGTTGTGGCATAGGATGTCAGGATTTTCTCCTTCGGGAAACCATACTTCACAAACGACTGGCACATATTCTCGAAATGGGAATAACGGCTGTGGTTCTCCTGGGGACCATACTGCTGGAAAGTGAAGGCAGAAACCTTGTCCATTTCAGCAAGCGGGTAAGCGAAGGTAACGTTGTGGCAGGAGACGTGGAAACTTTTGTCAGCGGGAAGCGCGGCACGGATTTCGGCGGAAAGCAGAGCATAGTTGTTCCAGTCGCTTCCGTATACCCATTCGAAGTCCAGCTCCACGCCGTCGTAGTTCTTGGATTGCTCAGTGACCATCTGGGCGAACTTCTTGCGGGCTGCCTCATTGACAAAGATACCGCTGTTGCCGCTAAGGTTCGCCCCTCCCCCGCTCGGTCCGCGGTATGAGAGAATCATGCGGGGCTGGGTATAACCCTCGTATGCCGACCGCATAACGCGGAACCACTCCTCGTTGGAGTAGCTGTCCCAGCCGGGATTTTCTGCCATATCGAAAAGGTAGAGGGCTTCGGAATTGTCGATTTTCTCGCGGTTTGTGCGGACAGTCAGCGACGGAACGACATAACCGTTCATATGCTCCATCAGAACGCTCGCGTCACGGGTAGCGGTCCAGGTGCAGAAATTATCGACCTTGCCTTTGAAGCCCTTGAACATGACGCATTCGTTATTACCGGAGAAAACGTTGTTGGTGCCCCCGTCGTGGTATGCTGCGCGCGGACTTACGAGTTGCCCGTCGAAAACGACATTGAAACAGCCCGATGCGGAAGTCGCACCTGCTACGGAGCTTACAGCGAGATAATGCCATTCGCCAGGTTTGAGCCTGGTAGCCATCGGATAGCGCCAGTTGTTGCCGTCGACACGGATTACAAGGCAGTTTTCTGTCCCGGCCTTGCTTTTGCCGAGCTCGATGGATACACCCTGGGTCTTTTCAGCGTTCTCGCGGGCGATCAGCACAGCACCGTCGACCCACTCGTCGAGATACAGCCACGCCTCAACCGCATATCCTTCGTTGTTCGACAGGAGATCCTTGCGCGTCAGCCCTCCGTTGCCGTCGAAGGAGAGCACACCCGTACGCCCCTCGTATTCGGGAAGCCACTGGGCGGTAACCTCGGCATGGCGGGTAGGGTTCTGCTCTGTCGCGGTGCCATCATTGGCACTGTATCCCGCAAGGTTGATGATTTCATTATGGAGCAGGTACTGGTCCTGCGGAATAATGCGGTCGAAGAATCGCTCATTGGCGGTATATCCGGCGTTTACGAGGTATGGCATGCGGTAGTTGTCGGTCACTTCCGACTTCTTCGCCCCACCTACGAGGAGGCCGTGGTTGTTCTGCTGCCCCTCGCATTCGTAGGTGAGGCCGCGGTCCTTGGCGGAACGCCAGTCGATAATATACTTGTAGTCTACGACTTCCGGACAGCCGATCATATCGAACTTGTAGTAGGCGAGCAGGTCGGCCCACTGCGGATGCCACTTATTAATCGTATTGAACGCAAAGCGCTCGAAGTCCTCGGGAATGGCGGTCTTGAACAGACGCACCTCGTCGATGCGGCCCGCATAGCCTCCGCCGAACGTCAGCGGGTCGTTTGACTCCCCTACCATCGGGATAGCCTGAGAAAGCACCTCGTTGTTATTGACATAAACCTTGCCTGAAGCGCCGTCGCGGATGACGGTCACCTGCGCCCACTTCCCTGCAGCCATATCGGGGGAGGAAACAGACAGCGAGCCGTTGCCGAAGGTCATAGCCAGCGCACCCTGCTTGCCGAGGGCGACCTTGAAGCCGTCGCCGCGGGAAATCAGAGTCGCGCCCTCGGTCCATTCGGCAGGGCAGAACCAGAACTGCAACGTGAACTTGTCAAGTCCCGAAAAAGCGGCCAGGGGACCGCAATCGGCAGTCGCCCCGGAAGTTAACTCCAAGGCATAGTTCTTGGGGGCAGCCCCGGCCTGTAAGGCGCAGCCGGCTGCGAGAGCCGCCGCGAGGAGAAATGAGGTTTTCTTCATATATGATTCAAGTCTTTTGATTTTCTACTGGTTGCCGACATAGTTATTATCCCGGCTTGTTTCACGGGCGACAGCAGGGGAGTTGTTCTTCCCTGCTGCCTGTATGTCACAGTCCCGGTGGCGATCAGAGCGCTACCTTGCGGGCTGCGGAGCCGCGGCGTTCGATATATACGCCCGTGGCGGCAGTCGCCGCGTCGACACGGATGCCTTGCAGGTTGTAAAGCTCGGCGGGAACGGATTCGCAGTCAACGCCTACTGTCTCGATGCCCGTGACAGCATTGGATGCGAAGTTATGAGAAATCTCAACCTGTTCACCGGTCGACTTGTCTTCAGACATGAGAGTCAGAATCTCGGAGTGACCCGCTGCGGGAGCGTGGTAGACATAGCTATCTCCATCTACGAGAGTATACCCTTCGGGGACTCCTGTCCGAGAAAGAGCGTTGTGGCTCGGATGATTGCAGGCAGGATTATGCTCGACCTTATAATAGAGATTGTGGTTGGCCGGGACGGGGAATGTGACAGTCATATTGTCGCGAAACTCCTCCTGGGTCATATAGAGCTTATGCTCGTCCTCGGGGAGGGGAACAGGGATTATAGCTCCGGCGGTATATGTCTTATATGTCACGACACTTTCAGGGATATCTGTAACATCTGTCGGGTCGTAAAATTTTATTGAACGAATTAAGAGGGTCGCGTCAAGCAGGGTGCCATTGCCCATCTCTATTTTCAGATTCTGGAGATATTTCGTATTTGTGCTTGCTGTGAACGGGAAATCATATACCGCCCATTTGGTCGCGTCGAACTCGTTCGCTTCATTGAGGAAACTTTCCGCAGTGATGCCTTGCTCAGCCTTATGAGTCGATTTTACCCCGTTATCGAAATTCATCATACGAGCCTTGAAAAACTCGGTATTAGCCTTGGCAGACCCAGCTTTTCTATATCCGCAAAATTCTATCCGGCAACGAAGTTCTTTCCCGTCATAACCGGCAAATGATTCGTGGAACGGGATAAATTCCATCACGAAGTTGTTGACATTCTGCGTGCTCTGCCGGTCTTCCATCCTTGCCTCATAGCCGCAAGCGGTGCGGAAATCGGAGCCTTTGTAGTCGAGCACCCATACCGTTCCCGCCGTTCCGCCGAGATTGACAAGATGGACGGACTTATTGACTTCCTCGCGGACAGCTTCTAAAAAGCCGTTGTGGGGACCGCCAAGAAGCGATAATATGCCATTTGACGCGTCAATCGCTGAACCTTCGGCCATAACATTGCTGTTGTACCAGTCCAAGGGCATATTGAAAGTTCCGTTGGGGACTCCGACAGAGAACTTTATGGGTTCGGTCTGCTTGTTAAAGTCGAAATAAGGAGTCAGATTCACACATTCGTCAACCGTTTTAGCGTTGAGTCCGGAAATTGAGACAAGCGCCGCGGCGGCAAAGAGTAGTTTTTTCATTAGGTTAGGTAGGTAAGATTGGTAGTTGTCAGGTTTTGGTTGATTGTCAGAGGAAAGGGAGAGAGGCGGCGACGGCAAGGCCGCCGCACGCTTCGTTGTCATAAGAGGCTATGACGGGAGCCTTGCCCGGAATCTTGGTTTCGTGAGGTTTGGAGTCGTTTCGGAGAGAGGGTGTATTTTCCCTCGGGGCTATCGTACCCCCGGACAATGCCGGGAGTACAAGCCTCGATTGAGGGTAATATAAACCTATTGGAATAAGAATGTTGTAAGGGAAGTTGCCCGGTCGCAGATTATTTCACGACCTTGGTAACCTTGCTGCCCTGGCGGCAGATGAAGATTCCGTTTTCGGGGTTGTTGACGCGGACGCCCTGGAGGTTGAAGTATTCCGCGGGAGCGTCGGCGCTTTCGGTTGCGACGTTCTCAACACCGGCTCCGGCTCCGAGAGTGTACCAGTTCCAGCTTACGCGGTGAGCGGGACCCACAATGGGGTCGCCCTTTACCTCGGAGAACTTCACGTTGCGGAAGATTATGGCGCCTCCCTGGTTGAGGAAGTCGGCGTTAAGCTCCATTTTCAGACGCGGAGAGTAGCCCCAAGCGCCATCGACATCGTCGGGAGCGAGACCGAAGTCAACCTCGTTTACCTGCCAGCGGTAGGGATTCCAGTGGGGTGTAGCGCCTTCGCTCTCACCAGCAGCTTCGTCATACCAGGGAGCGAGGTCCTTGCAGTCGTCCTCGAAATATTCCGACCCTTCGACAGCCTTGTCGGCCCAAGTGTATACGAAGTCCTTCATGACGAGGGTGTTGCCGGGACCGTTGTTTGATCCTGCAGGATGAACGTTGTTTGCGTCGTCGTTGACGTAGAAGTTGCCGGAAGCGGCGACAGTGTTGGAAGGATCGTTGTGGTAAACGAGTACTTCTACGGAAAGACGGATGTTGCTGGCATCGTCACCTTTGGCGAACGGTTTAATGACGGCGGGATTGGGAACCCAGTAGAACTGCAGGCCGCCCTTGATCGCGGGGAGTTCTCCGAGGTCGGCGCTCACGCCAAGGGTTGCGAGCTCATCGGCGAGTTTGGAACCTTGGCCGTTGAGCACTAACGCCTTGCCGCACTCACCGCCGAGGTCAACCAGCTTGAAGCCCTTGGCAATATCTTCCACAGCAGTCTCAACCTGGCAGCCGAAAGGACCGCCAATCACGATCAGTCCGTTCTCAAAGGATTCGCCACCCTTGAGGAACTTGTCGCGGATAAGGTAGAGGTCAGTATTCCAGAAACCGCTCGCCTTTGTCGGGTGCTTGTAAAGCTTGGGGATGGATGTAGCGGTAGCGCTCTTGAAGTTGTCGGGGGCGAGCTCGCCTTCAGCTTCCGCAGCCTTCGGATAGACATCGGTAATTTTGGGATTGCTGTGCTCGTAGGCGTTTGCGGCAAAAGCCGTAACGGCAACAGCGGCTGCACTGAGTAAAATCTTTTTCATGTCGTTTTTGGTTTAGAAAAAGGTAAGTGATTATAATTGGTTTGGTTATCTGTTAGGTCTCGGACAACTCCGAGAGTATTTTGTTTCAAGTCGCACTTTTTATTCCGGGGGACAGGGCATCCCTCTATATAAAATCACGTTTGCATCCCCTGCCGCGACGGGATTCCGTATGAAACAGGTCTATGGCGAGGGGTGGAAAAAATGCCGCCGCAGAAGCGCCGCCATAAATTTCCGATGGCAAAGATATGGGATGAATGAAATTTCATATGTCCGAAATCATCTTATAAATTTCAGAAAAGATGCAAATATTGGTATTTCGGACACTAAATGAGGAATTAACGCGCAAAATAGGTATGTGACTATTTTGCGCGTCATGTCTGAAATCCATCTTTTTTATCTATATTTGCAGTGTCAAAGGAAACGACCATATCATAAACATTCCCATTACCCCCTGTTTTAGCCATGAAACCGATTCTCCGCACTATGAAACCGATTCTCGCGCAAATCCTGTGCATATCCGCCTTTATTGCGTCTCCGGCCGCGGACGGCCTTAGCGCCCGTACGCCGGAAGCGGCAACAATTACCCCTTACACGCGCGCGTCCAACGGCGAGGACGGGGCGCTCGTCCGCCGCACGGCGCTCTTCAATCCCGGAGAGGAGGGGTCGAAATTCTACCGCATCCCGGCCATCGGCGTACTGCCGTCGGGCCGCATAGTCGCCGTCGCCGACAAACGCATCGACTCGAACGCCGACCTTCCGGGGCGCATCGACGTCATCGCCCGCTACTCCGACGACAACGGCCGGAGCTGGTCGCCGCAAATACCCGTCATGACCCACAACGACGAGGGGGGTTACGGCGACCCCTGCATGATATATGACTCCCGGCGCAAAGCCCTGCTGGTAATCGCGACGCACGGACGCGGATTGTGGGACGAGGGGGGCCTCCCCTCCCCCGCCCGAATTACCGTCAGCCGGAGCACCGACGGCGGGGAAACCTGGAGCGCGCCGGCCGACATCACCGACCAGTTCTACGGCAAGCCCGGCAGCGACGCCGCGGTAGAGGGGCTGACGGGTTTCGCTACCTCTGGACGCGGACTGCAACTGCGCGACGGGAGGCTGATGTTTGCGATGGTGTCGCGGCGCGGCGACAAGAAATGGGAGCCGCTCGACGTTTACTGCGTCTACTCCGACGACGGGGGGGAGACTTGGACCTCGTCGGGGCAGCCGGTCGACACCGACGGCGACGAGACGAAGTTCGTCCAGCTCCCCGACGGCCGTGTCTTGGCCTCGATACGCTCGCGCCAGAAGAGCCAGGGGCGAAAGTTCAGCTATTCTTCCGACGGAGGGCGCACATGGACTGCGGCCGAAAGGTCGACGAGCCTCATCGACCCGGCCTGCAACGGCGAGGTAATCAACTGGACCACGCCGGAAGGGAAGAAGCTGCTCCTCCACTCCCTCCCAGCCCCGGAGGGGAGACGCGACGTTGCCCTGTGGACCAGCGCCGACAACGGAGCCACCTGGCAGCGCCTCCGCCAGACCAGCTACTGCCCCTCGATCTACACCTCCATGGCGATTCTTGACGACGGAACGCTCGGCATACTGACCGAAGAGGCGTGCTCCGACGGGGGCCAGCGCATCATCTTCCAGAACTACCGGCTGCCAGGGATGGAGTGAAAGGTGAAGGGTGAAAAGTTAGAGTAATCCGCGACCATGAGGAAACCGGCAAGACCCATAGGCATATATATAATATACGCCATAGTGGCGCTCCTTTGCGCCACTATGGCGCCGGACGCTCGTCCGGCCGAGGAGTTCCGCATGCAAAGCCTCGGGATAAGCGAAGGCCTGAGCCAGAACTACGCCGGGGCGTTGCTCCGCGACAGCCGGGGCTACCTTTGGATAGGGACTCGCTTCGGCCTTAACCGCTACGATTTCAGCCGCGTAACATCGTATTACGCGACCGAGGCCGGAGGTTCACTCCCCTCCGATTACGTTCACCAGATATTCGAAAGCCCCGACGGCCAAGTCTGGGTTCTCTGCGAGGGGGGAACCGCTGTCTACGACCCTATCGCCAACAGGTTCAAGGAGATACGCTACGAACATGGGAGGAAACTGCGCCTACGCTCCTACCTTATCGAGGGGAACAGCTTCCTTCTCGGCGGCATGGGGCAGATTTTCAGGTACGACTGCGCCACAAAGACGCTGTCACGGCTAAACACCACCGGGAGCGCCGAGGGCTTCTACACCGGCATCCACAGAATCGACGCCGACAACCTGCTGCTTGCGACACGCTGGAACGGCGTATGGCTCTATCGCCGCTCAACGGGAGAAATCTCGCGCTACCCGGGCATTGAGGGGCTTGAGGTCTCGGCAGCGCACATCGACAACCTGGGACGCATATGGGTTGCAGTATACAACGATGGGCTGACGTGCTACGACCAGTCGGGCAAGATGCTCTCGCATTTCGACCGCTCCAATTCCGACATCGGCTGCGACATCGTGCTCGACATAAATGCCGGCACGACACCCGACGAGCTGTGGCTCGCGACCGACGGGGCCGGCATACGGTCGCTGCGCACCGAGACCCGCGAGATAAGCCAGGTCACTCCCGGCGGGGGACTGTCGGTAGCGAAAATCTACAAGGACAGCTACGGCAACCTGTATTCAGGCACGGTCGACGAGGGGGTACAGATTTTTAACAAAGTCGCCATGCGCACCCAGCGCAACATTCCCGGGAGCAGAGATAAGAAACTCAGCCCACTGTCGTTCCTGAGCCCCGGCGACGGCTCCGGGAGGTTCTTCATATCCACCAACGGCGAGGGTATCTGGTATATCGACCAGGCGACTGGAGCCTACCACCAGGTAGCATCAACGGTGGGAATGAAAGTCACCAGGATCGAGGAGTACAACGACCGGCATTACATTATAAGCGTTTACGGGGGCGACATATACCTGCTCGACAAGCGAACGTTCGCAGTCACCCCCGCGCCGGCGCTTTTCAACGGGCCGGCGGAAGCAGCGCGCAAGCGGGGAACAGGAACTGACATACGGCGCCTGAAAAAGGGTCTGTTTGCCGCCGTCAACTCCGAAATCTTCATAATCAACACGGAGAACAACAAAGTCAGCACTGTAGACATCGCCGACAGACCGAGCTCGAAATCCCACATAAGGCCTTTCTACAAAGACTCCAACGTGCTGATGCTGTTCACAATCGAAGGTATCATACGGTATGACTTCAACAGCGGGGAGGCGGCGATGGTCAAGACCTTTCCCGGCAACATGAACCTGAGCTGCGCGCAGTTCGACGGCGCGTCGACCTTCTATGTCGGCTGCAACGGAGGCGTGCAGAAGCTGAACATCAAGACCGGGGAAGCCGAGCCGCTTCCAGGCTACTCGACCGACAAGCGCCATCTCAACGTCACAAGCCTGCTGCTCGACGGCGACCGCCTGTGGGTCGGATGCTCCAACTCCCTGTTCTACACCGACTTGTCCAAGCGGCGCACGACCGAGTTCACCTCCTTTGACGGCGTGGAGCCGAATCAGTTCTTAGACAGAGCCGTCTACGCTGGGACCGACTTCGTCCTGATGGGAGGCTCGAAGGGGCTTCTGAGCATCGACCGGCAGCAGTTCCGCGAGCTGATGAGCTACGAGAGCGCCATATCCTTCGCCCTGAGCGACGTGGAGGTCGACGGGCGGAGCCTTATGGCCAGCGTGTCGAAGGAGAAGGTCATCGAGATACCCAGCCGTTACGGTTCCCTCGAAATCCGCTTCATAGACTCGGAGCGCAACCCGCTGCGCCACAAGCGCTACCGCTTCTTCATCAACGACGGCACGAAAACTTCGACCATAGAGACCGAGAACCACGAGCTTGTGCTTCCGATGCTCGCCAACGGAAGGGACTACGACGTGTCGGTGGCCTCGACGCTAATCGACGGGGCGTGGTCCGAACCGGCGCACATCGCGACCCTGCGCGTAGCGGGGCCGGCGTGGCGCTCGTGGTGGGCCATACTGCTGTACATTTTCGCTCTCTCAGGAGCGGCAGCGATGTTCCTCTACCACCGCCGCAACCTCCAGCGGGAGCAGTTCCAGCGCGCCCGCCAGGCTCGGATCGAGAAGGAGAGGGATTTTATGCAGAGCATCAACAACGAGCTGCGGACTCCTCTGACGCTCATCTACGCCCCCCTGAAACTGATGCTCGCCCGCATAAAGGAGAAAGACCCCGACGCTCCCGAGCTGGAAGCGCTGAACGACATCTACCGCAACTCGAAGCGCATGCGCGACGTCATGGACACCACCTTCCAGGAATGGCGCGCCCGGAGCGAGGCGGCGGGAGCAGGCTCCGCGCCGGAGGATTCTGACGAAGAACTGCCCGAAATCACGGAGCCGACCCTCAGGCAGGAGGTCGCCCGGACCGATATGTCGGCCATGACGGTAATGATCGCCGAGCGGGACCAGGAGCTGTGCGCCTTCCTTCGCCAGCAGCTCGAGCCGCTGTTCCACAAAGTCGCCGTGTTCAACTCAGGGACTGAGGCCGGGGAAGCCCTGAGGTCCGGACGCGTCGTGCCCGACCTCATCATTACGGGGCGCCTCCCCCTCGCGAGCAGCGTCAAAAGCTCGGAAAGCAGCCGCCACATCCCGGTGATTTTCCTCTCCTCGGTTCTCGGGCAGCAGGACAAGCAGGAGGTCTACCGCCAGGGAATCGACTCGTACATCTCCAAGCCTTTCGACATGGCGGTGCTCCTCAGCCGCTGCGGCAACCTACTGAGGAGCCGCCAGGTTATGCGCGAACGCTACAAGGGACAGGCTCCGGCGATCATAGCGGGGGAACGGGTGCGGGACAACGCTTCGGAAGAGTTCTTGCGGAAGGTAAACCATATCATAGAGCGCGAGCGGCCCGACGCCGACTTCTCTGTTGAGAAACTGGCGCAGGAGATGCTCATGTCGCGGTCGAGCCTCTACGCCCGCTTCCGCGAAGTGTCAGGGGGGCAGTCCGTCGGGCAATACATCACCGACTACCGCGT
The DNA here is from genome assembly GCA_937969265.1 of uncultured Porphyromonadaceae bacterium. GTDB lineage: Bacteria > Bacteroidota > Bacteroidia > Bacteroidales > Muribaculaceae > UBA7173. The sequence continues at coordinate 41,108 of CALBWF010000062.1, read as the reverse complement.
GAGCCGGGCAAAAGAGCTGCTCACCGCTACGCGCCTTCCCCTGAGCGAAATCGCCGCCATGCTCGGCTACAGCTCGCAGCGCTATTTCTCAAGCGCGTTCAAGCAGCGGGTCGGTCAAACGCCGAGCGCCTACCGCGCGTCGGGAGGGAAAGGGGAATAACGAGCTTGAGGATGGGTAAAAACTACGATACTCGCTCTGTTTTGTACCCGGACGGGGCGCTGTCAGTCAGCCCTCCAAAAGTGTAGCGAGAATCGCGAAGGTCGAGCGGGGGGCGTCGTTCCAGAAATTGAGGTACTGGGAGATATGGTCTTCGGCTCCGGGATAGTCGGAGATTACCCTGACGGCCAGGAAGGGGACGCCCCGGAAGGCGCAAACCTGGGCGATCGCCCCTGACTCCATATCCACAGCGACGGCGTCGGGATGGACCGAAAGGATTCGGGCAAGCTCGGCGGGAGTGTCCACGAACATGTCGCCCGAGGCTATCAGGCCCCTATGAACGCCTTCTTTCGCCAGAACCTTCCCAAGGTCGAAGGGGCCTTCCTCGCCGGTAGCGCACGCGAACTTGGGGGGGAAGCCCTGAACCTGTCCGCGCCCGTTGCCCGGACCGCACCAAACATCGTGGTAGGCGACCTCGTCGGCCACAACTACGTCGAGGATGCCCGGGCCGCGGCCTGTGCCCCCGGCTATGCCGGTGTTGATTACCGCCGAGGGAGAATAATGCTCGAGCATGGCAGCCGTCCCCATCGCGGCGTTCACCTTGCCGATGCCGCACTGCATGGCAACAACGTCACGCCCTCCGGCCTTCCCAAGATAGAAGCGGAAGCCGGAGCGCTCCTCCTCTCGGCTGTCGGAAAGGATGCGCAGAAGCGCCTCGAGTTCGGCTGTCATGGCCACTATCACGCCTACGCGTCCCGGAGTCTTATCGTTCTTTTCTGTCATATGTATGTCGGGTTGGTTTGTTACTGTCTGACCTTTTTTCGCTACTTTTGCGTTATAATTTCAGCGGCGGCCGGAAACGCCGGACCGCGGCTTGGTTCAACTATTTAACAATCTGATATATGAGCAACAAAAGCAATCTTCTGATTTCCATCCTCGTGCTGCTGCTCGGAGTCGTATTCTGCTGGCTGTGCGAGTCGCCGACGCTGTCGGAAAGGATACTCTTCTGGGGTGGGCTCGCCTTCCTCGTGCCCGGGGCAATCAGCCTCGCGAGCCTGTTCTTCACGCATAAAGGGCAGCAAATCAACGGCTTTCAGAAAGTGATACAGCTCGTGTGCGGGGTCGGAGGCCTGGTCCTGGGGCTCTGCGTCCTCTTTATGCACGACTTCTTCCGCAGCCTGCTGGGCTTTATGTTCGGGGCGCTGCTGATCGCCGGTGGAGCATGGCAGATTTTCCTTCTGACCCGCAAGGGGAGGCGTTCGGACTACGCGGCGTGGACCGTGGCTGCCCCGGTGCTGTGCCTCGTCGGGGGAGTTCTGATGATTTCGATGCCCTGGTTCCGCAACGAGCTCAACGAGAAATACCTGGTTCTCTGCACCGGCATCGGATTCATCCTCTTCGGCATCACCGGGCTGATAATCAGTTGCTGGCGCACTAAGGAGGCCTCCGCCGCCCGGCGTGCCCGGCTCGAGGCCAAGGCCGGGGAATCGGACGGGCAACCAGCCGGGGAAACGGCAGGGGAATCAGTTGCCCCCCAGGGGGTCGATACCGCAAGCCTCCCGCAGGACGCCGGCCACCAGCCGGACGACAGCATCCATTGAGAGCTTCGACATGTTGACCGACAGGTCGTATGAGGCAGCGTCGCCCCAGCGCTTGTCGGTAAAGAAGTTATAGTAGTTGGCCCGCAGTTTGTCGGCTTTTTCGGCAAACGCGCGGGCCTTTTGGGCGTCGGCCTTGTCGCCGCGGCTCATTATGCGTTTTACTCGGTCGGCCATGTCGGCATAGACGAAGATGTCGATTTTTGGCGAGGGATGGTCGCGTAGGACGTAGTCCGCCGAGCGCCCCACGAACACGCAGGGACCGCGGTCGGCAATGGAGTGCATCGTGTCGGAAAGGATATGGTAGACCGAATCGTCGGCAAGCGACGAGGGCGCGTACCAGGGAAGGGCCGACACCCCCATGTTGAACGACAGGGCGCCGGAAACGAACGTCGGGAAACGCTCGTCGGCCCGCTCGAACAGCCCCTTGTCAAGCCCGGAGTCGCGGGCTGCCTCGACGAGCAACTGCTTGTCGTAGAAGGGTATTCCGAAAGTTTCGGAGAGCTTTTTAGCCAGCTCTCGGCCTCCGGCGCCGAACTGGCGGCCGATAGTTATAATGTACGGACGCATAGTATGGAAACAGGTCGATAGTTACTTTTTTGGCAACAAAATTAAAAAAATTCTTTGAATCCCGGAAAAAATACGTAACTTTGCAGCCGGGTAAGTCCTACACGGCCAGCTCCCCCCGAACCCCGTCAGGTCTTGATCGAAGCAGCGGTAGGGGGTTGTAGCGGCGCGATGTAGTAAGCTTACCCTTTTTTTGTCCCCATCCCACCCCTTCTCCCCAAAATATATGACGCTTTTCAACATAATAGGCTACGCCGCGGCAATCTGCATGGTGTTCGGCTACCTTCCCCAGGCAATCCATACGATACGCACGCGAGAGACCGACTCCATAGCCCTGCCGACCTTCCTGCTGATGGGCCTCGGATCGGTATTCTTCGTAATCCAGGGCTTCCTGAGCGACCCCGTCAACTGGCCCCTGATCGCCACCAACCTCATAACGACCGCCTGCTCCGCGACCGTGTTCGGCATCAAGATGCGCAACGACTATTTCAGCGGCAGGGGGAAGAAGAAATAAGCCGATGGCACGCGAACTGCTGACACGCTACGTCTGGATTGTCGACACCCTGACCCGCTACGGTCGCCTCTCGAAGAAGGAAATCGACGAGCGGTGGGCCCGGTCGCATCTTAGCAACGGCGAGACGGAAATTCCCCGCCGCACCTTTTATAACTACCGCCAGGCGATCGAGGAGCTATTCTCGCTGTCAATCAAATGCGACGAGCATACCTACGAGTATTACATCGACGGAGACGGCGAGGGGGCCGACCCGCGCCACTCCCGGATGACGGAGTGGCTGCTCAACAGCTCGTCGACAAGCTCGGTCGTCAGCGGCGCCAGGGACATTTCCAACCGCGTGATGCTGGAGAACGTCCCCTCCGCCCGCGAATTCCTATCCCCGATCATGGAGGCCATACGCGAGAACCACCCCGTAACGTTCGACTACCATCCCTACACCCGCGTCAACCCTTCCCACGGAGTCGAAATCGAGCCGTATTTCATAAGGATATACCGCCAGCTATGGTACGTCACCGGGCGCAACACGGCTGACGGTAAGGTAAAGACCTACTCGCTCGACCGCATGAAGAACCTTACAATCGGGACGGAGACTTTCTCCCTCCCCCACGACGCCGACCCGGAACTTTATTTCAGCGACGCGGTAGGGATAATGGTCACCAAGGGAGAGCCGCGTGAGGTCAGGCTGAGGGCGTCAGCCCGGCAGGCGAAGTACCTCAGGGCGCTCCCGCTCCACCCCAGCCAGCGCGAAGAGGTCGGGGACAAGCACTCGGTATTCACCTACCGGCTGCTGCTGACCTCCGAACTGGTGTCGGAAATCATCAGCCGCGGGCCCGAGATAACCGTAGTCAGCCCTCCGGAACTGAAAGCGATGGTACGGGAGCAACTGTCTGCCGCCCTGCGCAACTACGAGCAACGTACCGGCCCGGAGCACGCATAAAGCGGCGCTCCGCGCAATAATTCCGCGGCATCGCCGTTATCTATTTGGCGCGCAAACAGCGGCGCCGAGGCCAATCATCCATGACCCAAGCCACAAACAAATGAATATCAAACACTTCTGCCTGTTCGTCGCATTAATGACGCTCCTCGCGTCGTGCAGCTCGTCGAAAACGCACCTGACATACTTTGAAGACATTGACAAGGTCGAACGGATTGTAGACCTACCCCCTACCCCTACCATCAAAATCGCCCCTGACGACGAACTTTTCATAACCGTCAACTCCGAGGAGCCGAAGGCGACTATCGCCTACAACCTCCCGATGGCCAACGCCGGCATAAAGGCCGCTACCAACATGTCGACCGCGCCACAGCAGCAGACCTACCTCGTGAACTCCGAGGGGGACATTAACTTCCCGATTCTCGGCAAGATACACGTCGCCGGGATGACAACCGAGGAACTGCAGAAATACCTGGTAGGGCGCATCAGCAAGGATGTCGAGAACCCGAGCGTCATGGTGTCGCTGATGAACTTCAACGTCTCCGTACTCGGCGAAGTGACGCAGCCAGGAGTCGTCAAAGTCACGCGCAACCGCTTCTCCATCCTCGACGCCCTGGCGAGCTGCAACGACCTCACCCCTTACGGCGAGCGCAGCCACGTGCTCCTCATCCGCGAGAACAACGGCAAGCAGGAGCGCGTAATCCTCGACCTGAACTCGTCCGACCTGCTGACCTCCCCCTACTACTACCTCCAGCCCAACGACTATATCTACGTCGCCCCCAACAACATCCGCAAGGGCAACGCCAAATACGACCAGAGCAAATCGTACAACGTGCAGGTGACCTCGACCATCGTCAGCGCCGCCTCCGTCATTGCATCACTGATTATTGCCCTGGCAGTCAACCGTTAACCAAGAAAACACCCCCCTGTTAAGAAAGCATCTCCTGCCCCCGACAGACAAAAATGGAAAAGAACAACCCCGACATAGTTGATTTCAGCGCCGTAATGCGCGACTACCGCAAGCACTGGTACTGGTTCGTCATCTCCCTTTTCGTATGCGGCCTGATCGGCCTGTGGCTCTGCTCGCGACACAGGGACATACACACGATCGCCGCCTCGGTGCTCATCGACAAGGACGCAGCCAACGGCGGTATCCCCTCGATTGACTTCGAAAGCCTTATTTCCGGTTCGAGCGAGGTCGACAACGAAGTCTACCTCATCTCCTCCCATTCGATTTACGTCGAGACCGCCAAGGAGCTGGGCCTCGACCGCAAGCGCTTCATCAAGGAGGGTATCCGGCTGCTCGACTACAAGTTCGAGGACTACCCCATCGACGTAACCGCCCCTGCCGGATTCTCCGACACGACGACCTTGTCGCTAATCTTCAAGATGAAAATCAACAAGGAAGGGAACGCGGACTACATCCGGGTGATTGACGACGGCTCTACCATCAGCAAGAAAAGCGATGTCAGGCTCCCCGCCACAATCAAAACCGAGTACGGCGACTTCACCGTAGAGAAAACCGCCGACTTTGGCAAGGAGGAACGCCCCTTCACCTTCATAGAAATCATATCCAGCTACCACAGCGCCGCAGAGGACATCGACGAGGACATAAACGCCTACCTCCCCAGCAAGAAGGCCAACGTAATCGGCATCGACTACAAGACCCCCTACCCGAAGTTCGGAAAGACGCTGCTCAACACCATAATAGAAAAGTACAACGAGCGGGCCATACGCGACAAGAACGTCCAGGGGGAGAAGACCCTCAAATTCCTTGACGGCCGCATCGCCCTGCTCCGCGACCAGCTCGCCCAGACCGAGTATGAGCTCCAGTCGTTCAAGGAGAACAAGGGGATAGTCGACTTCAAGGCCGAGGCCCAGTACAACCTCGAGATGAAGGGGCAGGTAGCCAAGGAACTCATAACGGCGCAGACCAACCTCGAGGTCGTCCGTCTCGCCCGCGAGTTCCTCTCCACCCCCGGCAACGAATACCAGCTCGTGCCCTATACCCCCGTGTCGGCCACCCAGCAGTCTAACGGCAACGACGGCCTGACAACGATGATCACCCAGTACAACAAGCTGATTATCGAGCGCATGGACGTCGCCTCCAACGCCAAGAGCGAGAACTCGACCTTGCGCCGTATGAACGACCAGCTCGACGCCCTCCGGGCCAACATCCTCTCTACCCTGGCCAAAAGCCAGCAGTCGGCCCAGCTCGTCGTCAACGAGATGCGTTCCCAGATGGACTCCGCCGAGGGAAAACTCGGGGGGATGCCCGCCAAGGAACGAGAATACGTCAATATCGAGCGCGACCGCAAGCTCAGCCAGGAAATCTACCTCTTCATGCTCAAACACCGCGAGGAGACAGCCATCATGATCGCCAACGCCGTCTCCAAGGGGATAGTGATAGATGAGGCATACCAGATGCGCGAGCCGGTCAACATGGGCAAGAAAGCGAAGCTGGCAATCGCCCTGCTCTTCGGCCTGATGATTCCGTTCGTCGGCATCTACCTGCGGCGCATGCTCCGCTCCAAGGTTGAGGAACGCGAGGAGGTCGAGGCCCTGGCCTCTCCCCCCGTGCTCGGCGAGGTATGCACCTCGCGGCTGGGCAAGGCGCTGGTATGCACCCCCAACAGCAACTCCTCGGCAGCCGAGCTGTTCCGCCTCATCCGCGCCAACCTCCAGTTCATCCTCACTCAGGGAGACGACAAGGTTGTGCTCGTCACCTCCTCCCGCCCCGGCGAGGGAAAATCATTCGTCTCCATCAACACCGCGGCGTCACTCTCGCTCCTGGGCAAGAAGGTACTCCTTGTAGGAGCCGACATCCGCAAGCCCCGTCTGGCGGAATACCTCGGCATACACCCATCCTCTGGCCTGACGAACTACCTTGCCAGCGACTCTGTGAAACTCGCCGACATCGTATGCCGCCATCCGCTCGAACTGCCCGACCTCGACATCGTGGTGGCAGGAGCCGTTCCCCCCAACCCCTCGGAACTACTCCTTAGCAAGCGTGTCGACAGCTTCTTCCAGGAAGCGCGCCAGCAGTACGACTACATCATCGTCGACACAGCGCCGCTGGGCATCGTCTCCGACACCTTCTCGCTGGCCCGTGTGGCGAACGCTACGATCTACGTCACCCGCCTGAACGTCACCCTCAAGAAGGACATCCAGTTCGTCAACACCGTATTCCAGGAGAAGCGCCTGCCGAGGATGAACGTCGTAATCAACGGCACGACCTCCTTCCACCGCTACGGCTACGGCGAAGGGGAGTCCAGCTCCTCCAGGTCGGCGAAACGCCCCTGGTGGAAGTTCTGGAAGAAATAACCCCGCTCAGGCAGCAACAGTATCTGTACGGAAGAATCAACCCCTCTGAATGAGCGCATTAGCGACAAACATCCATAACGACTCCTCCCCGGCCTCCGCGGCGGGGGAGGGTCGCCGCTATTTCCGCGCCCCCAACGGCTGGAAAGGCCCCGTCCTGTTCATGCTCTCCATGGCGGCGGTCGGCCTGAGCTTCTACCCCGCGTGGCTGATTGTGCTGATGATGCTCGTCAAGCGCTTCAAGACCGACCGCTACGAGGCCCTGATCATGCTCCTGATCGCCCTGGGAGGCTACGGCTTCCGCCACGGGCCTACGACAGTCGAATGTCTGATAATATATGCCGCGGCCGTCCCGCTGTTGCTCCTCCTCAAGAAAACCGCCGTCACCCGCCGCGCGGTGGTCGCGTGGGCTGTCTACGCCGCCGGGTGCCTTTTGTTCGCCTCAAAGAGTCTCGAACCGCTGTCGGGCCAGTTGATGATGCTGATGTGGTATCTGTCCTTTCTGTTCTTCCTCATTCCGTTATGGATGTTCGCAGGGAGGAGTTTCAGGATGGACGACTTCTTCAACCGGCTCTATCCCTACGCCGTGGTTTACTGCGTGTTTTACTGTCTTGACGGCATAATTCTCTGCGGTCCGGTATTTCTGCCGGAATTGCAGCCATTCATCGGAGCGCATCCTTTCTGGGAACTGTACATAATTCCGTTCAACGGGGTGGCGCGAGTCTATCCCCCTGGATTCTACCTGTGCCTGATGCTGATATATCCCCTCGTACGGAGCTACAGGCTTAGATGGTGGGAGATAATCCTGTTCCTGGTAGCCTTGGGAATCACCAAGACATTCTCCCTGATTTCCGCCGTACTCCTGGGATTCATTATCTGCCAGAAAGGGTTCTCTAAGACGAGCAAGTACATCGTGCTGGGAGCCGGGCTGTTCACAGCGGTCTACGCCATAGACCTTTCAATTTCGGATGTCACCCAGCTTGCTACCAACGAGGGATCGCGTCTGCGTATCGCCTCGACCGTCAACCAGTTCGTACTGCTTGACGGAGCTCAGGACGCCGAGGACATAGCCGAGTTCGGTACTGGGCGCATGGCGCAGGTCATCCCAAAGGTAGAACGCCTCTACGATATGGGGCTGGAATGGACGGGCTTCGGCTTCCTCCACCCTTCCAAGACCGACAACCAAGCCTTTATGATTACCAACGAGCTGTATTCCGACATATCGAAAAACGAGGAATCGGTCGCGGCGGTAGAGGTTATCCCGGTACAAGTGTTCCTGAATATCGGCTATCTCGGCCTTATATGGCACATTCTGTTCCTCGTCGGGCTTATCCTGATTATTCGTAAACTGCCCGATTCCAAATATTTCTGGACTCTGATGGTGATGTTCATATGGCTTGGGATAGCCGGATTCTGCGGCATGGTGCAGGTTCAGGGGCAGATGGTGGTAGCGACAGCGTTCGCGATGGTAATCCTGCAGGACAAGACGAGGCGTGGCGTGAACTGCGCCGAGTCCCCTACTCCGTTCAGACGGGACTGACAGCCGGCGCCCCCGGTGTGACTCCGGCTTTTTCCCAACCTATTTCAGACCAAAGAAACGCCTCACAAGACGCGAGGGAATCCGCTTGACGCAATTGCTGACAACTACCGCCGTCAGCAACGCCGAGCAGCAGCTTATGACATAGAACGGAATCTGCAAGCCCTCGTATGGGAACCGGCGCCAAATGAATAGCTCCAGGAACATCTGCGGAAAAATTCCTATAAGAAATATCTGGAACGAATAGTCGCGGAACGAGGAGAAGAGCCGGGGAAACCGGCCCTCGGCGATGACGCCCCACGCTACAGACATAAGTATGCCCGCTGTCGCCGTAACAGCCGAGCCGTCGCGCAGCCCGAACACACAGGCGAGGAAAACCCCGGTCAGCGCCGCGGCGACCCAGATGCGCCCCCGGGCGTAACGGTACAGCCGGTACTTGAAGAACAGCATTCCTCCGAAAAAGTAAAACGCGTAGCGGGGAACGCCTCCGAGATTGAACCATCCGTTCGAATCCCACGGCATCCCGGCCACAAACGGGAGAAGCGTCACCGCGAGGAGCCCCGTTTCAAGATACTGGTTCCTCATCGACCAGCGGAAGAGCGGATACATCGCCATGAACCACAGCAGGGTCGCGACGAACCACATTTCTACAAGCGGGCCTTCCGACGGATTGAACAGGGCTGAAAGATAGGTCGGGAGGCTGATGTCGACAGCGCCGCGCTTGGTGTACCCGCCGAGCACCCCCTTAAGAACCATCGCCAGAAGGATGAAGAACAAATACGGCAGCACGAGGCGCTTGAACTTGTCGGCATAAACCGCCTTGGCCGACCAGCCTTTCGCAAGTCGGGAATAATAGAGCAAGCCTCCCGAAACAAACATGAACAGAGGCATATGGAATGCGTAGCACAGGCGGGTGACCCACGTGCACAGGCCGTACATCTCCCCCTCAGCGGCGTATGTGTAACAGTTGACATGGCCGACCACCACGAGGAGAATAGCCCAGCCCTGGACGATTGACAGCCAAAGGATTTTCTCTTTCGTAGCCGAAGCGACCGCGGTTGGGTGTGTGCTTGTTTCCGGCATAAGTCGTTAAATGGCGGGGTATGGAAATCGGAAGCGCCGGGGTCAGTTTACCTGAACGGGGATTCCTGTTGCTTTCTCAAGGCGGGAGCCGATGGCGCGGAGCTCTTCGGCGGGGATTTTCTCCAGGGTGCGGGCCGGGGTCTGCCTGTCGATTGAATAGAGCATTACCTCGCGGGGGCGGATGCGGCGGTAGGCTTCGGCCAGCGCCTCTACCTCTGCGTCGGTAGTGTTGTCGATACGCTCCCCCTCCCATTCGCCCCGGAGCATCATTGTCTGTATTATTCCCGTTCCGGCGAACCGCGAAAGGCGCTCTATGACGGCTTCGGCGCTGAATCCCGGGTCGTTGGGGCGGTCAATGAGGCGCATGGTACGCTCGACGGCGGAATCGAGCTTCAGTATGTTGTTATCAACCCGTTCGAGAGCGGCGCAGACCTCCGGGGACACCAGGCGGGTCGAGTTGGTCAGGACGCTGACCTTCGCCTCGGGGAAATAGCGGTCGCGAAGGCGCAGCGTGTCGTCGACTATTCCGGGGAACTCGGGATGTAGCGTCGGCTCCCCGTTGCCGGAGAAGGTTATGACATCAAGCACGGCGCCTTCTGTCCTCATCGCCGAGAGCTTCTCCTCCAGGAGCCGGGCAACCTCGGTGCGGGGGGCCATCCCGGTCGTTCCGGGACCCTGGGCGTTGAAGCCCGCCTCGCAGTAGAGGCAGTCGAAGGAGCATATCTTGCCGTCGTTCGGGGTAAGGTTCACTCCGAGCGAGGTTCCCAGCCGGCGCGAATGGATCGGGCCGAAAATAGTCGAATGGAATAACACGCGTTGCATATCAGGCTGCGAACAAGGAGGGGGAGCGCCACGACAGCGCCCCCGCTCCAGGGTTGGTGTAAGTAAATCTGCGACGAAAGGCCGCCCGCCTCCCGGCCCCAGCCTCTTGGCGCTCGCCTTACGGCTCGCCACTGTGGCGAACCGTAAGGCGAGCTTCCCTGGTTTGCGGGGGCGAGCTTCCCAGGCTTGCAAAGGAGCTTCCCCGCCGAAGCTCGGCGGAGGGGGGTTATACGGTCAGGATTTCCTTCTCCTTGGCGGCGAAGAGCTCGTCAATCTGCTTGAGGAAGCGGTCGTGGAGCTTCTGGGCGTTGGCCTCGGCGTCCTTCTCGACATCTTCGGGCATCCCCTGCTTGATTGCCTTCTTAAGTCCTTCGATCGCGTCGCGGCGGGCGTTGCGCACCGATACCTTTGCGTTCTCGGCCTCGGCTTTCGACTGCTTGACGAGCTGTTTGCGGCGGTCCTCGGTAAGGGGCGGAATGCAGATGCGGATTACCTCGCCGTTGTTCTCCGGGGTGATTCCGAGGTCGGAGTTGATAATCGCCTTCTCAATCTCCTTGAACATAGATTTCTCCCAGGGGGTTATGGCGATTGTGCGGGCGTCGGGCACGGAGATGTTGGCGACGTTTGAAATCGGGGCCATGGAGCCGTAGTAGTTGACGCGGACGCTGTCGAGCAGCTTGGGGTTGGCCTTTCCGGCGCGGATGTGGCTGAGGGTCTCCTCCAGGTATGCCACGGCGAGTTCCATTTTCTCTTCCGCCGGGTCGAGGTAAGTCTTGGGGTCTGTCATAACAGATTTGGCTGTATAGAGTTATGTTTTATTATCAGGTAGATTAGTAGACGAGGGTCCCGATTGGGTCTCCGGCCATTACCTTTGCGAGGTTGCCGGGGGTATCCATGTCGAAGACTATGATCGGCAGGTGGTTCTCCTTGCAGAGGGCGGTTGCCGTGAGGTCCATGACCTTCAGGCCGCGGGTGTAGACCTCGTCGTATGTTATCTCGGTGAACTTGGTGGCCGTCGGGTCCTTCTCCGGGTCGGCGGTATAGACTCCGTCGACGCGGGTACCCTTGAGCATCACGTCGGCCTCGACCTCCACACCGCGGAGCGCCGCCCCGGTGTCGGTGGTGAAGAACGGGTTGCCCGTCCCTCCGGCGAGGATGGCGACTGCGCCCCCCTTCATGGCCTCGATCGCGCGCCATTTGCTGTAATGCTCCCCGACGGGGTGCATGTTGATGGCGGTGAATACCTTGGCGGGCTGCCCTATCGCCTCGAGTGCGGAGCTGAGTGCAAGCGAGTTGATGGTCGTGGCGAGCATTCCCATCTGGTCACCCTTGACGCGGTCGAAGCCCTTGGCCGCTCCCTGCATTCCGCGGAAGATGTTTCCTCCGCCGATTACGATGGCTACCTGAACCCCGGCGGCGGCGATGTCGGCAATCTGCCGGGCGTATTCTCCCAGCCGTACGGGGTCAATGCCGTAGTGTTGCGCCCCCATCAGCGACTCGCCGCTGAGTTTCAGGAGCACGCGGTTGTATTTTGTCCTCATGTCAGGTATATTTTATTCCGATTACAAATTTAGCCGATTCCCCGCAAATTTCCAAACATCCCCGCCGATTTGCCCCGGACAAAGGGAACCCCGCCGGGGCCTCATCGGTGGATGGAGGCCGCGGCGGGGTTGTCTGATGGGTCGTTGTTTTAACCGGGAGGGGTCAGTCAGCGCACTTGGCCTTGATGAACTCGCGGTTGAGGCGGGCGATGTTGCTGATGGAGATGTTCTTGGGGCACTCTGCCTCGCACGCTCCGGTATTGGTGCAGTTGCCGAAGCCCAGCTCGTCCATCTTCGCCACCATGGCGCGGGCGCGGCGGGCGCGCTCTACCTGGCCCTGGGGCAGGAGGGCGAACTGGCTTACCTTGGCCGACACGAAGAGCATGGCGGAGCCGTTCTTGCAGGCGGCGACACACGCTCCGCAGCCGATGCAGGTAGCGGAATCCATGGCCTCGTCGGCAATCTCCTTGGAGATGGGTATGGCGTTGGCGTCCTGGGCACCGCCGCAGTTGAAGCTGACGTAGCCGCCGGCCTGCTGGATCTGGTCGAAGGCGTTGCGGTTGACCATCAGGTCGCGGATCACGGGGAAGGCGGCCGAACGCCACGGTTCGATCGTGATCTCGTCCTCGTTGTTGAACTTGCGCATGTGGAGCTGGCAGGTAGTGATGCCCTGCACGGGGCCGTGGGGATGCCCGTTGATATACAGGGAGCACATTCCGCAGATGCCCTCGCGGCAGTCGTTGTCAAAGACAACGGGCTCTTCGCCCTTGTCGACGAGCTGCTGGTTGAGCATGTCGAGCATTTCGAGGAACGAGCTGCCGGTCGAAACGTTCTCGACGCGGTACTTGACGAACTGCCCGGGCTCTTTGGGCCCACGCTGACGCCAAACCTTCAGATTGACATTAATTGTTGTTTCCATAATTCAGTATGTTGCGTTAGAGTGGGTTTTAAGACTTGTAGTTGCGGGTCTGCACCTTGATGGACTCGTAGTTGAGGGGCTCCTTGAGGAGGATGGGCTTCTCGTTGTCGCCGGTGTACTTCCAGCAGCCGACATACATGTAGTCCTTGTCGTTGCGGGCAGCCTCGCCGTCGGGGGTCTGGTACTCCTCGCGGAAGTGGGCGCCGCAGGATTCGTTGCGGTGGAGGGCGTCGATTGCCATCATGCGGGCGATTTCGAGGAAGTCCTCCAGGCGGAGGGCCTTCTCAAGCTCGGTGTTGAGGTCGTCGGCCTTGCCCACGATGCGCAGGTCGGAGTAGAACTCCTTCTTGATCTTGGCGATTTCGTCGACGGCCTTCACGAGGCTCTGCAGGGTACGGCCCATGCCGACGAGGTTCCACATAACGTGGCCCAGCTTCTTGTGCAACTGGTCGGGGCTCTGCTTGCCCTTGATTGCCATGAGCTTGGCGATGCGGGCGCGTACACCCTTCTCAGCCTCGTCGAACTCAGGGGCGCTGGTCGAGAAGCGGGGAACCTTGATCTGGTCGCTGAGGTAGTTCTGCATCGTGTAGGGGAGCACGAAGTAGCCGTCGGCCAGACCCTGCATGAGGGCGGAGGCGCCGAGGCGGTTGGCGCCGTGGTCCGAGAAGTTGCACTCGCCGATGGCGAAGAGGCCCTTGATGGAGGTCTGAAGCTCGTAGTCGACCCAGATACCGCCCATGGTGTAGTGGGAGGCGGGGAAAATCATCATCGGGGTCTCGTAGGGATCGTCGTCGGAAATCATCTTGTACATGTCGAAGAGGTTTCCGTAGCGGTCGGCGACAACGTCCTTGCCCAGGCGGTCGATGGCGTACTTGAAGTCGAGGTAGACGGCGTTGCCGGTACCTACGCCGTAGCCGGCGTCACAGCGCTCCTTGGCGGCGCGGGAAGCGATGTCGCGGGGGCAGAGGTTACCGAAGGCGGGGTAGCGGCGCTCCAGGTAGAAGTCGCGGTCCTCGTCGGGGATATCGGTCGGGCGCTTCTTCCCGGCGCGGATTGCCTCGGCGTCCTCTTTCTTCTTGGGCACCCAGATGCGGCCGTCGTTGCGGAGCGACTCGCTCATGAGGGTCAGCTTCGACTGGTCCTCGCCGTGGACGGGGATACAAGTCGGGTGGATCTGCGTGAAGGCGAGGTTCGCCAGGTACGCGCCCTTGCGGAAAGCCTGGATGGCGGCGGAGCCGTTGCAGCCCATGGCGTTGGTGCTAAGGAAGAAGGCGCGGCCGTAACCGCCGGTGGCGAGCACGACGGCGTGGGCGGCGTAGCGCTCGATTTCGCCCGTCAGCAGGTTGCGCATGATGACGCCGCGGGCGCGGCCGTCGATAATCACGATGTCGAGCATCTCGCGGCGGTTGAAGCTCTTGACGGTGCCGCGCTTGATCTGGCGGTTCAGCGAAGAGTAAGCGCCGAGGAGGAGCTGCTGGCCGGTCTGGCCCTTGGCGTAGAAGGTACGCGATACCTGGGCTCCGCCGAAGGAGCGGTTGGCAAGCAGGCCGCCGTATTCGCGGGCGAAGGGTACGCCCTGCGCGACGCACTGGTCGATAATGTTGCTCGAAACCTCTGCAAGGCGGTAGACGTTAGCCTCGCGGGAGCGGAAGTCGCCACCCTTTACGGTGTCGTAGAAGAGGCGGTAAACCGAGTCGCCATCGTTCTGATAGTCCTTGGCGGCGTTGATGCCACCCTGCGCGGCGATGGAGTGGGCGCGGCGGGGGGAATCCTGGATGCAGAAGTTATATACGTTGAAGCCCAGCTCGCCGAGTGTAGAGGCGGCGGAAGCGCCCGCGAGGCCGGTACCGACGACGATAACGTCGAGGTGGCGCTTGTTGGCGGGGTTAACGAGCTTCTGGTGGGCTTTGTAGTTGGTCCACTTCTCAGCGACGGGACCTTCGGGTATTTTGGAGTCAATCTGGTATTCCGGGAGCTTCGACGATTCGATGTCGGCGTAGTCCTTCATGATGGGGGTCGAGTCGATCATCCCCTCCAGGTTCTTGAGATCTGCCATTTCTGATTGGTGGATATTAGTTAGCGGATTCTGTTTCAGTCTCTTCAACGGCAACTACAGCTCCGGCGCAGCATCCCTCGGCGGGAACGCAGGTGGCGGGGTCGCAGTCAGCCTTGGAGCACGCGGGGTTGCCGCAGTTGGCGGCGTTGCCGCAAACGGCAGCGTTGGGGCACTCGGCCGCATTGCCGCATACGGCGGCTCCGCAGGGAGCGATCAGCGCGCCGTGGGTGGCGTCCATCTCGGCATACTGCTCTACGAGGGCCTCGTTAGTGGTATAGTAGCCGCGGTTGGCCTGCACGGTGAACACGATGGCCTCGGCCAGGAAGAGGCCGACAACGATGGTTACCCACCAGTTGCCGATGGCCTTCAGGCGGGGGAGCCAGATCTTGCCGTTCCAGCCGCAGGTCTGGAACATCGACCAGAAGCCGTGGGTGAGGTGGAACCAGAGGGCTACCAGGCCGATAACGTAGCATGCCAGGGTCAGCCAGCAGGAGAAGGCGAGCTGCAGGAAGAGGGTGCCGGCAGCCGGGTTGGCGACTGTCTCAACGCCGTTGACGCAGACGGTGGTGCCTCCGACGGCGGGGCAGATTTCAGCGAGCTGCATCTTTGCCCAGAACTGTACGAGATGGAGCACCAGGAAGGCGATCACGACGATACCAAGGACGAGCATGTTCTTCGACGACCACTCGACCTGAGGGGGACGCGAGGTAACGGCGTAGCGCTCCGAGCCGCGGGCGCGGCGGTTCTGAATCGTAAGCCACAGGGCGTAGACGATGTGCAGGATGAAGCCGGCGGCCAGCACGAGCGTGCCTACCAGCGCGTACCAGTTGGCACCCAGGAACTCACACACCACGTTGTAGGCTGTGGGCCAGAAAAGCGCCACACCGTTCATCAACGCATGGAACGTCAGGAATAGGACGAGAAAGGCACCAGTCACCGACATGATGAGCTTCCGACCTACGGATGAGGATGTTAACCACATAAGAGTTGGATTGATTTTGAGTTTTATAAAATTGGTTTGTTTTGGCGTATGCTGGAACCGGCTACCCGGCGAGACCCGTCGCGACAGGCCCGGGGGCACCTTAATTCGACAAAATTACTGAATTTAGGCCAACTTTCACAACCATTAAGGAAATATTTCGTTAATCCCTCCGCTATTCGGATTCAGTGCGGATTAGCTCGACCCTAACACCAGCAGCGCCAGGCTCGCCAGCAACAGGCAGAGGTCGGCAACCTTCGCCTTCACATTCCGCTCCCCGAGCACGAAAACCCCGTAGAAAAACGGCACCACGACGCTCCCGCGCCTGACCATCGACACAATCGAAATCATCGCCCCGGGCACAGACAGGGCGTAGAAATAGGCCAGGTCGGCCGCCGTCAGGAACACCGAAATCCCGACTATCGCCCAACGCCAGCGGAAGCGCCCGCCGCCGTGGCCCGCCCGGAAGAGCGCCGCCACCACGGCCCCCATCAGCACCATCTGGTAAAGCGAATACCACGCCTGCACCTCCAGCGGCTCGAAACGCGTCAGCAGGTACTTGTCATACAGGGCGCTGACAGCCCCGAGGAACGTCGCGCCGACCGACAGCCATATCCACCGGCTGCTCCTTGCCGAGAAGCCCTCCTTCGCCCCTATCCGGCTGATCATGAACAGCGACGCGAACCCCAGCAGAATCCCGACCCACTGTACGAAATTAAGCCTTTCGCCGAAAATCAGGAGCGCCCCTACGAGCACCATTACCGGGCGCGAGGCGTTGATCGGCCCCTGGATGGTAAGGGGCAGATGCTTGATGGCGAAATACCCCAGCGTCCAGGAACTCAGGACGATAACCGCCTTCAGGCTTATCAGCAGATGGCCGACCGCCCCCTCCCCGGGTCCGAAGCGCCCCGCGGCCAGGTCGCCGACAAGCACCGGCGACAGCAGCAGCGTACCGAAGACAGTATTCAGGAAGAGCACCGCCAGGACGTTGTTGTCCCGCAGCGACAGCTTCTTCATGACATCATAGAAACCAAGGCCGATAGCCGACCCGATCGCGAGCAGAATCCACATGGAAGGGGAAGTTAAGGGTTTAAAGTTTATAGTTTAAGGTTTAGGAAAATCTCAAACGGCGCAGGGAGGCGGAGGGGAGTCAGGAGAAAGAAGGCAGGGGGTTGGAAAAAGCTCGCCTTACGGCTCGCCACTGTCGGAGCGGAGCGCTCTCGGAGCCGGCCGCGCGGAGCCTGTCGGGTGGAGCCTGTCGGGTGGAGCGAGCTTCAGCGAGCGGCGCGGAGAGGAAGGAAAAAAGGACCCGGAGCCGGGGAAAGCAAGAGGAGCCGCGCCTTTCGGCACGGCTCCTCGCGTATCTTGTTGGGAGGTTATTTCTTCTTGCGGTCGCCGTAGCGGTTGCGGAACTTGTCGACGCGGCCTGCGGTGTCGACCAGCTTCTGCTTGCCGGTGAAGAACGGGTGGGAGGTGTTGGTGATTTCGAGCTTCACCAGGGGATAGGTAACGCCGTCGATTTCGATGGTTTCCTTGGCGGCAACGGTCGAACGGGTGATGAAAACGTCGTCGTTCGACATATCCTTGAACACCACCTCGCGATAGTTTGAGGGATGGATGTCTTTCTTCATTGTGGACTTCGTTAGAGTGTGAGAAACTGTTGAAAACGAGGCTTACTTACGGATACCGAGTTCCTTCTGGGCGATCACGGCGCGGTAGCGGTTGATGTCTTTGCGGATCAGGTAGTCGAGAAGGCGGCGGCGCTTGCCGACGAGGGCCTTCAGGGCGCGGGCTGTCGTATAATCCTTGTGATTTGACTTGAGGTGTTCAGTCAAATGAGCGATACGGACCGAGAATAATGCAATCTGGGCTTCAGGAGAGCCAGTGTCAGTCTTGCCCTTACCGTATTTCTCGAAGATCTCGATTTTTTCGTCAGAATTAAGATGCATTCTTTCTGAGATTTTTGAGGTTTATGGAATAGGATAAATAAAAATATGTCAGCGCTTTAAGGTCGCAATACACGGCATTCTCCGGGACGAACCCGCCGGCGAGCTCCCAAAAAGCTCCGCAAAGTTAGCAATTATTTCCCTCTCCGCCAAGCCAATCTCTAATTTATTTTCCACGGGGCCGTCGGTTGTTGGGTATTTCGGGGGGATTGCGTATCTTTGCGGGATTATTAACGACTTCAAATTCCGCCCCGCAATGGCAAAAGAAAATATAAAGCTCCACGCCGACTGTCTCGCCGGCGCGCAGATTCCCGATTACGCCGTCCAGTGCCCTCCCGCCCCGGAAGGGGAGCTGCGGATGCTCTCGCTCTTCTCAGGCTGCGGGGGCATGGACCTCGGCTTCGAGGGGGGATTCATCTGCCACCGACGCTCGGTCCCCGAGGGTTCCCCCTGGATCCAGGAGGGGGTCAACGGCGACTGGGTGCTCCTGCGCCGCAACCGCTTCTCGACCGTCTTCGCCAACGACATACTGCGCGAGGCCAGGATAGCCTGGGCCAACTACATGGAACGCTTCGGCAAAGACCCCGCGATCTACCGCTTCAAGAGCATCGTCGACCTGGTGAAAAAGCATCAGGAGAACGAGAAACTGATTGCCGCCGGAACGCCGCCGGAAGAGGTCGAGGCCGTATTCCCGGAGAACATCGACCTGGTGACGGGGGGCTTCCCCTGCCAGGACTTCTCCGTGGCCGGAAAACGCGCCGGATTCGACTCGGGGAAGATGCACGACGGCTCGAAGCGCGAGGGGGACGTACCCTCCGAGGAGACCCGCGGCAAGCTCTACTTCTGGATGAAGCAGGTAATCGACATCGTGAAGCCCAAGGTATTCGTGGCGGAGAACGTCAAGGGGCTCGTCAGCCTCGGGGAAGCCAAGGAAATCATCCAGCGCGACTTCTCGGGAGCCGACGGCAACGGCTACATAGTGCTCGACCCGCAGGTGCTCCACGCCGGAGACTACGGGGTGCCCGAAACCCGCGAGCGCGTTATCTTCATAGGCATCCGCAAATCGGCCCTCCGCCCCGAAGTCAGAGCCGAATACGAGCGTACAGGGGAGCTTCCGGCCAACCCCTACCCCGCTCCGACCCACAGCCACACGGGTAGCGCCGCCGGGCTGCTCAAGCCGGTAAGCTGCCGCGAGGTGTTCGCCTCGCTTCTCGAGCCGGAACGGTCGGCCGACCTCTCGCAGCGCAACTACTCCCGCGCCAAATACATGGGGAGCCACTGCCAGGGGCAGAGCGAAATTGCGATCGACGGCCTCGGCCCGACAATCCGCTCAGAGCATCACGGCAACATCGAATACCGGCGCCTCTCGGCCGAGCACGGTGGCGCGATGGCCGACGAGCTGGCCCGCGGGCTGGCCGAACGTCGCATGACACCGCGGGAGTGCGCCCTCATTCAGACATTCCCCCCCGACTACCCCTTCGTCACCCCCGCATCGGAAGGCTCCGCCAAATTCGGCCTCAGCCCCTCCGGCGCCTACAAGGTAATCGGCAACGCCGTGCCCCCGATGCTCGCCTACAACATCGCCCGCCGCCTCCAGGAGGTATGGCCCCTCTATTTCGGTTAACCGGCTAAAACACTCTCTCCTATGGAACAGACACAAGCCTCTTTCGAAGCCCTCGCGGCCTCCGCAACCGACCTTCTTAACCGCATCGCCGCGGAAGACCCCTCGTTTCTGCGCGGTGCGACAGCCACACAGGTAGAGGAAGCCGCGTTCAAGGCGTTACAGGCTGTTTGCGGCGGGTCGCCCTTCTCCATTGCGGATGTGCGCTGGGTCTCCGGCGCCCGCTTCCCCGACATAGTCGTCGCGGGCCGGTTCGGAGTGGAGGTCAAGTCAACCGCCAAGGATTACTGGACCTCGACGGGGAGCAGCATCGTGGAGACGACCCGCGAGCCGGGAGTCGGCCCCATCCTCCTGCTGTTCGCAAAGCTCGGCGGCAAGCGGGCCGAGTTCCGCTGCCGTCCTTACGGGGAGGTGATGAGGGAAGTCGCCGTCACCCACTGCGCCCGCTACCTGATTGACATGGAATTAGCCGACGGAGAAAGCATCTTCGACAAAATCGGCACCGACTACGACTCCTTCCGTTCAGGCGGACAGGCGATTGCCATAGTTCGCGACTACTACCGCCGAAAGGCTCTCGCCGAGGGGCGCGCGGAGATGCCCTGGTGGCTCGGCGACGCGCAGGGCGACACCGCAACCTCCGTAACGGTAGGCTTTTGGAAAGACCTCCCGGCGGAAACGCGCAAAGACTACCAGGCGCGGATGT
Organism: uncultured Porphyromonadaceae bacterium; assembly: GCA_937969265.1. Taxonomy (GTDB): domain Bacteria; phylum Bacteroidota; class Bacteroidia; order Bacteroidales; family Muribaculaceae; genus UBA7173. Next base: position 20,810 of record CALBWF010000062.1, on the reverse strand, counting down.
TCGCCCTCTTCCCCGAAGTTCTGAAAAGTGACTTCGACAACGCCTCCCTCTGGCTCGTAACCACAAAGAGCGTCCTGAACGCCCACATCCGCGACACTTTTACCGCCGGAGGCACCATCTCCGCCGTCAACGGCGAGCGGCTCCCGAAACCAGCCCCGCAAATCTACAAGCGCCTGATCGACTCTGCCCCGCGAATCCGCGCCCTCCTGGCCGATTCCGACTTCCTCTCAACCGAGGCATCAACCTTCAATCCCGCCCTCCTTGCCGGCGCCCCCTTTGAAGCCTGGCTCTCCCAGATAACCGCCATAACCGCCGACCAGCGCCTCCGCCCCTGGCTCCTCGCCGCTACCGCCTCCTCTCCCGCTCTTCCATTAGCGCCTTCCGGCGCCAACACGGAACAAGGGTTACTCCCTCTATAAAACCCATAAGGGCCCCTCTTCTAATGTTTTATAAGGACTAACCGAAGCCCCGTTAACCGAAGTTTCTCTTGTCCGGTGATAGAGCCGGAAGGCTCTATAAAGCAAGCGATAAAAAACTTAAATTAGAAGGCATAAAACTACCTTGGAAAACTCGAATCAACCGGCGCCTCCATATTTCAAACCGCTAAGGCCCAGCTACAACCGACGGGCAACCTGGCACGACTACCGTTCGAGGTCGATATATATGGTAACCATTACGGCCAGACCGGGCGCTCCCTCCTTCGGCCGCCTGGTTGACGACGGGAAAGCTCCGGAGGTCGCTCTTTCTGAATTGGGGTTCATTATCGAAGAAGAAATCCAGGCTACCCGCCTCCACCATCCCGCGGTATCGGTTCTGAGCCATGTCGTCATGCCCGATCACTTCCATGCGCTGATATTCGTCAGAGAAAGAATCGACTGCCATTTCGGGAGAGTCGTCAACGGCCTGAAAGGGGCAATCACCAAAAGGGCGAGACTCGCGGCAGCCGACCCGTCGCTTACCATCTTCAAAGAGGGATTCCACGACAGGATAGTAGCTGAAGCAGGGCAATTGGAAACCCTCCGAAAATATATCGCCGATAATCCCCGCCGGCTCGCCATCAAGCGGCGCCACCCCGACCTGTTCCGCCGCTACAACCACCTGCGAATCGGCAACCGGGAGTTCGCGGCTTACGGCAACATCTTCCTTCTGCGGAATTGCGACAAACAGGCTGTCATAGTTCACCGCCGTTACTCGCTCCAAGAGCGGCAACGCCTTGATCAACAATGGACGCAGTGCGCCGAGAACGGGGGAGCGCTCGTCTCCCCGTTCATCAGCCCTGCGGAAAAACAAATACGCGACAAAGCTCTCGACGCCGGGGGAAACCTAATTATCCTCCGGGCCGAAGGGTTCCGGGAGAGGTTCAAGCCGACAGGCGCTGAGTTTGAACTCTGCAACAGCGGAAGGCTCCTCCTGCTCGCCCCGTGGCCTTACGAGACGCAGGAAAGCGCTCTGACGAGGGAACAGGCGCTCTCCCTCAACCACATGGCTGAGGAGATTGCCCGCATCTGCCTGGAGCCAATCTCACTGGCTGACAGTCAGGAGTAGAGGTAGCGCTTGATGGATTTCTTGGGGGTCTTCTCGAACTCGTGGGGGATGAGCTGGATGCGGTCGACGCGCTCGTAGGGGGCGACGAGGCCGTTGAGGTCGGCGCGGTTGCGCTCCATCAGGGAGTCGAGCTGGTCGATAGTCACGCCGTCGGCGTCCATACGCTCATAGTCGGGGTAGACAATGGCGGTCAGCCCCTTGCCGCGCTCTACGACCAGGCTCTCGCTGACGTAAGGCATGTTGTTGAGCTTGGCCTCGATTTCCTCGGGATAGATATTCTGGCCCGAAGCGCTGAGTATCATCGTCTTGGAGCGTCCGCGGATAAAGAGCACGTTGTCCTTCGAAAGGGTACCCATATCGCCCGTGCGGAGCCATCCGTCTTCCGAAAGCACCGCCTCGGTGGCCTCGGGATTCTTGTAATACCCCGCCATTACGTTCTGGCCTCGGACGCAGATTTCACCCGGCTTATGCTCGGGATCGTCGGAGAGGATTTTGGCCTCCATGTTCGGAAGCACCCGTCCGCAGGAAGTCACTACGAACTCGCGCCAGGGCATATAGCTGATCAGGGGGCCGCACTCGGTCATCCCGTAGCCCACCGTCAGGGGGAATTTGATTCGGTTGAGGAAGGCCTCTACCTCCCCGTTGAGGGGAGCACCCCCGACAATCACCTCCTCGAAACATCCGCCGAAAGCCTCTACGAGGCGGCTGCGGATTTTGGCATAGATTGCGTTGTCGAGGAAGGGAACGGCGAGCGCCCATCGAATCGCCCGGCGCGTAATCATCGGGACAATCTGCTTGCGGTAGATTTTCTCCAGAATCAGCGGCACGCAGACTACGAGGTTAGGCTTCACCTGCGCCAAAGCCCCCAGCAGCAGCTTGGGGGTCGGGGCCTTCCCGAATAGAGTCACAAAGGTACCGACGGCCAGGGGCACGAGCATGTCGAAGGCGCAGCCGTAGGCGTGGGCCAGAGGGAGGAACGACAGGCAGCGGGAACCCTCGAAATGGAGCCGCGACTTGATTCCGAACACGACGTTTCCGGCGATGTTGTCATAGGTCAGCATCACCCCCTTGGAGAAGCCCGTAGTGCCGGAGGTGTAGTTAAGGACAGCCACGGCGTCGCGGGGCATCTCGGGATACCTGACATCCTCCGGGCGGAAGCCGCGGGGATATTTCGCACGGAAACGGCGCGTAAGGTTGCGCACGATACGCTCGGCGGTGTTCTCTTTCTCGGGTGCCCTCTCGGCGAGCACCTGGCGGTTCTCGAGCGAAATCACGGCCCTCAGCGCCGGCATCTGCTCGAACTCGTAGGTTTCCCATATCGAGGAACTTACCATCAGGATGGTGGCCTCGGAATGGTTTATGATATGCTGCGCGTCGCGGGAGTTGAAGTCAGGGAGAATCGGGACGATTGTCGCGCCGTAGGTGATTGTGGCCATAAAGACCATCACCCAGGTCGCCGAGTTCTTTCCGAGCAGGGCGACCTTGTCGCCGGGGCGGAGTCCGAGCTGTTGGTAGAAAAGATGTATGCGGGCTATGCGGCGGCCGAACTCGCCGTAGGTAAGCACCTCGTCATTACCGTATTCGGCAAGCGCCGGAAGCTCCCAGTTGTTGCGGAAGCTCTCGGCGTAAATATGCAGCAGATGGTCGTCGTAGCGGATCATTCTGTATTATTAGGTGTATGCTTAGTCTTTGACCGCGTATCCGGCATCGGAGAGGGCGCGGCGGATACGTTCGATATGTTCGTGGTTGAGGGTTTCAAGTTCGAGATGGAGCACGCAGGAGTTGACCTGGGAGGCGGAGCCGATGCGCTCGTGGTTGACCGACAGCACGTTCGCTCCCTGGTCGCCGACCACTTTCAGCACATTGGAGAGGATACCCGGCTTGTCCTGCACTTCCAGCTCGAACTGGCAGACGCGTCCGGCCTTCGCCAGCCCGCGGTTAATCACGCGGTTAAGGGTGTTTACGTCGATATTGCCGCCGGAAACGACGCACACGACATCCTCCCCGTCAATCGGGAGCTTGCCGAACATCGCCGCGGCGACAGCGGCAGCCCCGGCGCCCTCGGCCACGAGCTTCTGCTTCTCGACCAGCGCGAGGATAGCGGCAGCGATTTCGTCGTCGGTAACGGTCACTACCTCGTCGACATAACGGCGGCACAGCTCGAGCGTGAGGTCGCCCGGCTCCTTCACCGCGATTCCGTCGGCGATGGTGAACACGGAGTCAAGGTGCTCGCGTTTGCCGGTTTTGAGCGATTCGGCCATAGAGGGGGCACCAGCGGCCTGTACGCCGTAAACCTTGATATCGGGGCGCAGCGTCTTGACAGCGAACGCCACACCCGCAATCAGGCCGCCCCCGCCGATAGGTACCACAATAGCCTGGACGCGGGGCATCTCCTCGAGGATTTCAAGCCCGATCGTGCCCTGGCCCGCGATTACCAGCGGGTCGTTGAAGGGGTGGACGAACGTGTAGCCGTGTTTCTCCTTCAGCTCGATAGCCTTGGCATAAGCGTCGTCGTAAACCCCCGGAACAAGGCATACCTCGGCCCCGAGCCGCTTGGTGGCCTCGATTTTGGAAATCGGCGCCCCGGCGGGAAGGCAAATCAGCGACTTGATGCCGTGGTGGGTGGCTCCGAGGGCCACACCCTGGGCGTGGTTTCCGGCCGAGCAGGCGATTACGCCGTGGGCCTTCTCCTCGTCGGTAAGCTGGGAGATTTTGTAATAGGCGCCGCGGAGCTTGAAGGCCCCGGTATGCTGGAGGTTCTCAGGTTTGAGGTATATTTTGCAGCTTGAGGAGAGCTGTGTCGGACCGATGATTTTGGGATGACGGGCGACGTCGCGGAGCACCATCTGCGCGCGGTAGACCTCGTCAATCGTAAGTTCCTTGTTCATTATAACTTTTATTTCTGGGAAAGTTTTGCATCCATCGCGGCGGCGGCGCGGCGGCCGTCACCCATGGCGAGAATTACGGTAGCACCGCCGCGGACTATATCTCCTCCGGCGAAAAGGAGCGGCATAGTCGTCTCGAGAGTCTCGTCGTTGACTACGAGAGTGCCGCGGCGGGTAACCTCAAGCCCTTCGATAGAGTTGGGGATAAGGGGGTTGGGCGACACGCCGACGCTTACGATAACCTCGTCGACAGGCATCTCGACAATATCCCCCTCGACAGGCACCGGCGAACGGCGCCCCGAAGCGTCGGGCTCTCCAAGCTCCATGCGCTGCAGGCGCATAGCCTTCACGCGCCCCTTTTCGTCTGTCAGGTACTCGATAGGGTTGTGGAGGGTAAGGAAGGTTACCCCCTCCTCCTTGGCGTGGCGCACCTCCTCGGCTCGGGCCGGCATCTCGGCCTCGCTTCGGCGGTAGACGATATAAACCTCCTCGGCACCCATGCGGCGGGCGGTGCGGCAGGAGTCCATGGCGGTGTTCCCGGCGCCGACGACAGCGACACGCTTCCCCTTGATTACCGGGGTAGCCCATCCTGGACGGCCCGCGCCCATCAGGTTGATTCGCGTCAGATACTCGTTAGACGACATGACACCGATGGCGTTCTCTCCGGGAATCCCCATAAACCGGGGAAGTCCGGCCCCTGAGGCCACGAACACACCGTCGAAACCCTGGTTGAGGAGGTCGCCGTAACTGAGGGTCTTGCCAACAACGCAGTTTGCCATGAACTTCACTCCGGCGGCGCGCAGAGCGTCAATCTCGATGTCGACCACGCGGTTGGGCAGGCGGAACTCGGGGATGCCGTATTTCAGCACGCCCCCGATTTCGTGGAGCGCCTCGAAAACCTCAACGGCGTAACCGCGGCGGGACATATCCCCAGCGAAGGAGAGCGCCGCGGGGCCGGAACCGACAACCGCGACCTTCTTCCCGTTGGGGGTCACGGCGGGAGCCGCCGGAGCCTCCCCCCGGGTGGCGGCTTCGTTGGCCGTGTCGGCGGCGAAACGCTCCAGGTAGCCGATGGCGACTGCCGGCTGGTTCATCTTATTGTATATGCACTTCGACTCGCACTGGCGTTCCTGGGGACAGACGCGGCCGCAGACGGCAGGTAGCGCCGAGGTCTCGCGGAGCGTAAGGGCGGCGGCGGGGAAGTCGCCCCGCTCGATATTCTTTATAAAGCCCGGGATGTTGATTCCGACGGGGCATCCGGTGACACACGTCGGGTTCGGGCAGTCGAGGCAGCGGGTTGCTTCAAGCACGGCCTGCTCGGCCGACAGCCCCTGGTTTACCTCCTCGTTGCAGGTCACGCGGAAGGAGGCGGAAAGCTCCGGCATCTTCACGCGGGGTATCTCGCGGCGCTCTTTCGGGGTATGGGCCTTGCGAAGCTGCTCGCGCCACTCGGCGTCGCGGGGCGATATTGTATCCTGGTTCATAGTGATGAATGGATGAATGGCTGTTGGATTAATAAGAGCGGAGACGCGTCAGCATCTCGTCGAAGTCAACCTGGTGGGCGTCAAACTCGGGGCCGTCGACGCATACGAAACGCATCTTCCCCCCGACCGTCACGCGGCAGGCGCCGCACATGCCTGTGCCGTCTACCATGATAGTGTTCAACGAACAGATTGTCGGGACCTCGTATTTCTTGGTCAGGAGGCTGACGAACTTCATCATTACCGCCGGGCCTATCGTGCAGACCAAATCGACCTTCTCGCGCAGGATTACCTCCTCGACGCCGTTGGTCACAAGCCCCTTACGGCCATAGGAGCCGTCGTCGGTCATTATGATTACCTCGTCGGCATGGCGGCGCACCTCCTCCTCGAGGATGATGAGGTCGCGGGTTCGGGCCGCCAGCACCGCTACGACGCGGTTCCCGGCCTCCTTCATCGCCGCGAGAATCGGGAGCAGCGGAGCGACGCCGACTCCTCCGCCGCAGCATACGACCGTTCCGTAGTTCCGGATCTCGGTGGCGCGGCCGAGCGGGCCGACAACGTCGTGGAGGTACTCGCCCGCCTCCTTGGCGCTGATGCGGGCCGTAGACTCGCCGATGGCCTGTACTACGAGGGTGATAGTCCCGCGCTTGACGTCGGCGTCGGCTATGGTGAGAGGTATTCGCTCACCTTTCTCGTCGCATATCACGATGACGAAATGACCCGGACGCCTCGCCTTGGCGATCAGCGGCGCCTCGACCACGAGCTTGACTACCTTCTCCGAGAAATGCTCCTTTGACAGTATCTTGTTCATTATTTGATGAGGTATCGGATATATGTTAAGGTATCAGATATGATTATTTCCGCAAATATACGAAACTTCCGCGCCTCTCCAAAAAAAATCTCCGCCGCCCGCCGCTCCGAAAGTGATTTCAGCGGAAAATCGGGGGAATTGTTGCGGGGTGATGGAAATTTCGTTAATTTTGCAGCCGAATTATCAGAAATGGGCAATTTTAAATCCATACAGCAATCCCTCGCGACGGAACTGACAGGGCTTAACAGCCTCATCAGGCAGACCCTCCAGTCTCCCAACGAGCTGATGAACAAGGTCATCGCCTCGTATCTCGAAAAAGAGGGGAAGCAGGTGCGCCCGATTCTGGTGATGCTCTGCGCGAAGCTATTCGGCGACGTCACAGACAAGGCGCTGAAAGGGGCCGCGGCTGTTGAATTGCTCCACAACGCGTCGCTGATTCACGACGACGTGGTCGACGACACGACTACCCGCCGCGGAGCGCCGACAATCAACGCCCTATGGGACAACCACCTGGCAGTACTGATCGGCGACTTCTTCCTCTCCAACGCCCTGCTCCAGGCCGCAGCCACCGAGGACATCCGCATAGTAGGCTCCATCTCCGAGCTTGGCCGGCTGCTGTCAATCGGTGAGCTTGACGAGATTTATACCGCCCGGTTCAACAACCTCGACGAGGAGGCATACTTCAAAATCATATTCAGAAAGACGGCGTCGCTGTTCGTCGCGTGCGCCGAAGTCGGCGTGTTCGCCGCCGGAGTCGGCAAGGAGGATCCCCGCGCCGCGGCCCTCATAGAATACAGCCGCCTATTAGGGCTATGCTTCCAGATTAAGGACGATATTTTCGACTACTATGCCGACGCCGCCATCGGGAAACCGACAGGCAACGACCTCCGGGAAGGAAAAATCACGCTGCCGCTGCTCCACGCACTCCGCGACGAGACTATCGAAGGATGCTCCGAAATGCGCTGCCTTGCCCGAAAGGAAGCCCTCGGCTCAGATGAAATAGCGAGCCTCATAAACTTCGCCGTAGAAAACGGGGGCATCGACTACGCCTACGCGACAATGGCGCGGCTCCGCGACCAGGCTGCCGCCCTCCTCCGCGACACATTCGCCCCCTCCCCTACCCGTGACGCACTGATTTCGCTCATCGATTTCATAATCGAACGCAACCATTGAAGGGTGAAGGGTGAAATGTGAAAGGGTGAAGATAATAGTTTTTGCCCGTAGTATATTATACCTGCCTTTAACATTTCCCCACCAGTCTAAATTCCCCCGCACGAAGAATGAAGAATATGGAATCAATCCGCCAACTGTTCAAGATAGGCCAGGGGCCCTCCAGCTCCCACACCATGGGCCCGCGCAAAGCCGCGCAAATATACCTCTCCGAGCTTCCGGCCGGAACGTCGAAGGTCGTAGTGACGCTCTACGGGGCGCTCGCCGCCACCGGAAAGGGACACCTTACCGACAAAGCCGTGCTCGACGTGCTAACCTCCTCGGTTCCGGCCGAAATCGCTTGGGAGCCTGACACCGTGCTTCCGTTCCATACCAACGGCATCCGCTTCGAGGCCATCGGGGAAGATGGGAAGCCGCTCGGCTCGGAGACATTCTATTCCATCGGTGGAGGCGACATCGTGCGCGAAGGGGAAAGCCGCCAGGCAGCCCAGAGCATCTACCCCATGACGAAAATCAAGGAGATTCTCGAATGGTGCGAGCGCACCGGCCTGAGCTACTGGGAGTATGTAGAACAGACCGAAGGGCCCGAAATCTGGGACTACCTCCGGGAGGTATGGCAGGTCATGAAGAACGCTGTCGAGCGGGGCATCGAGGCAGAGGGGATTCTTCCAGGCGGACTCGGAGTCAGGCGCAAGGCGGTAAGCTACTACGTCCACGCCGCGGGCTACAACTCTTCGCTGAAAAGCCGCGGACTCGTCTATGCCTACGCGCTGGCCGTCAGCGAGGAAAACGCCGCTGGAGGAGAAATCGTCACAGCCCCCACCTGCGGCTCCTGCGGCATAGTCCCCGCCGTACTCTACCACCTCTACACCTCCAAAGGGTTCTCGGAAAAACGCATACTCCGCGCTCTCGCGACCGCCGGGCTATTCGGCAACGTCGTCAAGCATAACGCCTCCGTCTCCGGCGCCGAAGTCGGGTGCCAGGGAGAGGTCGGGGTAGCGTGCGCCATGGCCGCCGCGGCCGCATCGCAGCTTTTCGGAGGCACACCCGCCCAAATCGAATATTCCGCCGAAATGGGGCTTGAGCACCACCTCGGCCTTACGTGCGACCCCGTCTGCGGCTTGGTGCAGATTCCCTGCATCGAGCGCAACGCCTACGCCGCCGCCCGCGCCCTCGACGCCAACCTCTACGCCGCCTTCTCCGACGGCCGCCACCGCGTCGACTTCGACCGCATCGTCGAGGTTATGAAGCAGACCGGCCACGACCTCCCCTCCCTTTACAAGGAAACCGCCAAAGGAGGCCTCGCCGCCATCCCCTGACCCGCCTCGCCCGACATAGCGGAATATAAGGCGCTCCCAAACCTATCCTTTAATATTTTTAGCAAACTTTAATGTTTGCGCCGAGGGATTGCGGCGCGGATTGAGTACCTTTGCGGGTAAGTTTGCCGGGACTTTGAAAGGTCCGGGCAAACGGATGTCTAACGCAAACGAATCTATCACATTATAAGCATCATGAACGCAAAATCAGTTCTCGCGCTCGCCGCTACCGGCACTGTCCTGCTGACGGGCTGCGGAAAAAAACTTAACCAGTTTCAAGCCGACTACTTCAACGTCAACCCCAACCCGCTGGAAGTCGTGGCAGACCGCGTCCCCGCGACCGTGACCGCCCGCATCCCCGCGAAGTTCTTCGTCAAGAACGCCGAAGTGACCGTTACCCCCTACCTCTGCTTCGAGGGTCAGGAAGTAGCGTCTCAGCCCTACACTTTCCAGGGCGAGAAGGTGCGCGGCAACGCCCCGGTAATCAACTACGAGAACGGCGGTACGGTGACGATTCCCGTCATGTACGAATACCAGCCTGACATGATGCGCAGCGACCTGCAGCTCGCCTTCGACGTGCGCCAGGGAAGCAAGCAGTACGCCCTGCCCCGCGTAAAGGTCGCTACCGGCGTGGTCGCCACATCGACCCTCGCCGACGCCTCGACAGTGACTCCGGCTCTCGCCCAGGACAAGTTCCAGCGCGTGATCAACGAGAAATACGACGCGGACATCCACTTCCTGATCAACCAGGCCAACATCCGCGAAGGCCAGCTCAAGTCCGACGAGATGCTCTCGCTCAACGAGCAGCTTAAAAACGCCGCAAACGACCCCTCGCGCAAAATCGAGGAAATCAACATCTCCTCCTACGCTTCCCCCGAAGGCTCGCTCGATCTCAACACCCGTCTTGCCGAAAGCCGCGAGAAGAACACCAGCGCTTACCTCGACAAGCAGCTCAAGAAGGACAACATCACCGAGTTCGGCGAACTGACCGCCAACTTCACCCCCGAGGACTGGGAAGGCTTCCAGAAGCTCGTTGCCGCAAGCTCGATCCAGGACAAGGAGCTCATCCTCAGCGTCCTCTCGATGTACAAGGATCCCGAGCAGCGCGAGAAGGAAATCCGCAACCTCTCCTCGATTTTCGACCAGCTCGCCGAGCAGGTGCTCCCCCAGCTCCGCAGAAGCCGCATCACCGCCTCCATCAACGTAATCGGCAAGAGCGACCGCGAGCTGATGGACGCTTACGCCCAGAACCCCAAGAGCCTCACTATCGACGAGCTCCTCTACACCGCGACGCTGTTTGACAACAACGCCGACAAGATGAAGGTCTACGACACCGCCGCCAAACTCTACCCCAACGACTACCGCGCGTTCAACGACCTCGGCATGACCCAGTTCGCCGCCGGAGACTACGACGCCGCCAAGCAGAACTTCGCCCACGCCCAGCGCCTCGCTCCCGCCGCTACCGAGCCCCAGATGAACATGGGCCTCGTTTCGCTGATGAACAAGGACTACCGCCAGGCCAACCAGAAGTTCGGTGCGGCAGCCGGTCAGCCCGAGCTTAACGACGCTATGGGTACCTACTACCTGATGACCGGCGACCCCGCAGCGGCCGTCAAGGCTTTCGGCAACGCCAAGACCAACAACGCAGCCCTCGCCCAGATTCTTACCAAGGATTACAGCAAGGCTAAGTCGACCCTCGCCGGAATCACCGCCCCGAACGCTATGACCTACTACATCACGGCAATCCTCGGCGCACGCACTAACAACGACACGATGGTCAACAACAACCTGCGCCAGGCTGTCAAGCTCGACCGCTCCCTCGCCGCCAAAGCCGCCAAGGACCTCGAGTTCCAGAACTTCAACCTCAGCGCTATCCTCTAATCTGAATAAATAGTCAAGGATTTGGCAACAAACCGCACTCGCCGCCGCGCAACCCCAGGGTCGCGCGGCGGTTCCCGTAAACCACCCCGCGCCACCGACAACACGCGCCCGCTCGCCATCGCCCTCGCGGTGGCTGTGATAGCTGTAATCGCATGGCTCGTAATCACAGCGAAAGCCCAGGGGAACGGCGACAACGACCGCCCGGCAATTCCCGACGCCTCGGCTCTGGAAACAGCGAAAGTTTCCAAGGGGACGCCGGAGGAACTGCTTCGTTACAAGGGGTTCACCGTCTCGTTCAACCCCAAGACCCACCAGCCCAACTGGGTAGGCTGGGAACTCCTCGCCTCGGAAGCTGACGGCAGGCATCCGCGCACTCAGAGCTTCGCCCAGGACCCGGATGTCGAAGGGTGCGCAACGCCCCAGGACTACCGCTATTCTGGATTCGACAGAGGACATATGGCTCCCGCGGGGGATATGAAATGGGACGTGCGGGCCATGGATGAGTCTTTCATGATGACCAACATCTGCCCCCAGGCCGGCGACCTGAACCGCGGAGCCTGGAACAAGCTCGAAGAGAAATGCCGCCAGCGGGCCCGACGCGACAGCGCCATAGTCATTGTTTGCGGACCTGTGTTCGACAAAACGGGAGCGTCGATGCTGATAGGGCCTACCGGGGTCGCCGTACCCCAGGGATTCTTCAAGGTGGTGCTCTCCCCCTACGCCGACCCGCCGCGGGCAATCGGTTTCCTGATGCCTAACGGCCCCGTGCCGGGCGGCATGCAGAAATGCGCCGTCAGCGTCGATTCCGTCGAGAGCGTTACCGGGATAGACTTCTTCTCAGCCCTCCCCGACGCGGTTGAAAAAGAGGTCGAAAGCCAGTGCGACTTCCATAGCTGGTCAACCGGAAAACGCTGATTCATTATCGCAAAAAACAACTATCCGTGAGCACAATCTGCGCTATTTCAACCCCTCCCGGAACGGGAGGCATAGCCGTGGCCCGCATAAGCGGCCCAGCGGCCATCGAGACCATCGACCGCGTATGGCGCGGGAAACGCCTCGCCCTTTGCGACAGCCATACCGCCCACCTCGGACAGATTATCGATCCCGATCGCGGCGGCGAGCCGCTGGACCAGGCCGTGGCGACCATTTTCCGGGCACCGAACTCCTTCACGGGGGAAAACACCGTGGAGCTGTCGGTCCACGGCTCCCGATTCGTACAGGCCGAACTTATCCGCCTACTCTGCCGCAACGGCGCGCGCCTCGCCGAGCCGGGAGAGTTCACCCGCCGGGCATTCGCAGCCGGAAAGATGGACCTCACCCAGGCAGAGGCAGTTACCGACGTAATCGCGGCCAACTCACGCGCAGCCCTGCGCGTCGCGAACAATCAGATGCGCGGAGCCTTCTCTCAGCGCCTGGCCGACCTGCGGCAGCAGCTCATCGACCTCGCGGCCCTTCTCGAACTGGAGCTTGATTTCAGCGAGGAGGACGTGGAGTTCGCGTCAAGGGACCGTCTGCGCGAGCTCGCCGGACAGATTCTCGCCGAAATAGAACGCCTGCGCGCCTCCTTCGCCGCCGGAACCGCCATCAAGGACGGAATACCAGTAGCTATAGCCGGACCGACAAACGCCGGCAAATCCTCCCTACTCAACGCCCTTCTCAACGACGACCGCGCCATCGTAAGCGACATCCACGGCACCACCCGCGACACCGTCGAAGACACCCTCGCCATCGGCGACCACCTCTTCCGCATTATCGATACCGCCGGCATCCGCGAAACCACCGACACCATTGAACAAGCCGGTATAAAGCGCTCCCGCAAAGCCATCTCCCGCGCCTCAGTCATCCTCGCCGTGACCGACGCGACCGCCATAACCGCCCACAAATCTCTGGCCAACGCAGCCTCCCACACCGATGAAACCGCGGCTCTCCTCGCCGACCTCCGCGCTACCGCCCCCGACACCCCCATCATCCTCCTGCGCAACAAATCCGACCTCCTCCCGGCCCGTGATGAAGTCCCCCCCTGCCATAGCGAGCTTTCCCCCTCCTACCGTGGCGAGCTCCCCTCCTGCTGTAGCGAACTCCCCGCATTCCGTGCCGAGCCCCCGTCCTCGTACCGTGGCGAGGCATACGCCGAGCTCCCCCCCTCTCCCCCATCTCTAATCACCCTCTCTATCTCCGCCAAAACCGGCCAAGGCATCGACACCCTCCGCTCCACCCTCTCCACCCTCGCCGACACCCTCACCGGCTCCGCCACATCCGACGCCATCCTCGTCACCAACCAGCGCCACTACGACGCCCTCACCGCCGCCACCGCTCCCCTCCACCGCCTCCTCGCCGCCATTACTCCCGCACCATCCACCTCCCTCACGACACCCAGCGATTCCGTCCTCTCCCCCTCCACCACTTCCCCATCCAATCCAATCCCATCGATCTCCTTCGCCATTCCCCTCGACCTTATGGCCCAGGACCTCCGCGAAGCCCTCTCCCACCTCTCCTCCATCACCGGCACCATCACCGCCCCCGACATCCTCTCCACCATCTTCTCCCGCTTCTGCATCGGGAAATGACTATATAGTTAGAAACGATTACAATTTAGCATAATCTGTTAGTATGGCACTCTTTACGGGGTGCCATTTTTGTTGTCGCATTACTCGGTTTTTACCGTTTCTGCTCGATTTTACGCCCATTTTTGTATCCCGATTGTATCTCGTGAGCCAATCGGGGCTATCACGTCAGCGAGGTAGTAGAGGATTTAGACACCCTTAGACGCCAATAGACGCGGTTAGACACTTTTAACAGAATATTAACCTATAAAATCCCATAAAACGACGTAATATTTGAGCGCCGAGACGAAAAAAAATCGCCTCGGCGTTTGATTTTTAGGCAAATAATTTTTGCCATGTCAAAAAGTTGTTGTAATTTTGTATTACGCTTTAGCGTAATATCTAAAGAATATGACACCTCCTGACTGGGCAGTAAAATTCCGTCGCCCCGGAACCGAACTTCGACGAGTGAATGATGCGCTCTACAAGCTGTATGAGTGCAGTAGCGTGTATGACAAGGAAAAGAAGCGTGCCCGCAAAATCACGGGCAAGTATCTTGGTTCTATAACCGAGGCCGAGGGCTTCAAGGAGTCGCGCAAGCGGATTATGGAGCGAGAGATAGAGGAACTGAAGTCAAACAAACCGGCTGAAATTGCGGAACCGCGCATCGGAGAGGTCAAGGAGTATGGTCTTTCCGACTATATCCTGAAGGAACAGAAGTCGTGTATTGACCGTCTGAAAGCAATCTTTCCCGAAGACTGGCCACGTATCGTGTCGCTGGCCTACTGCCGGCTGCGTTTCCAGTCGCCGATGAGACGGGCGGCAGGAGATTTTGCAGACAGTTTTCTTGCCAACAAGATAGGGTCAAGAGGCCTGTCGCCCAACGCATTGTCCGGCTTTCTGCATGACCTGGGCGCACGTCGTGACAAAATCACCGAGTTCATGCGGAGTTATATTGATCCGCATGACAATATCATATTTGACGGCACCGACCAGCTTTCGGCATCACGCTGCATGGACTATCCGCAACTGACAAAGACAAAGAAGGGGGCGTTTGATACGGCTGTCAACATAATGTGGATATTCAACTGCGCCAAACACCTGCCTGTATATTACAGGCTAATGCCCGGAAGCATAAAGGACGTGAGTGCATTCAAAGTCTGCGTGGAGGACTCGGGCATGCGCAACGGCGTGGCGATTATCGACAAGGGCTTTCAGTCAGCGTCCAATATAGAAAAGCTCGACGAGTTGGGAATAAAGTTCATAATGTCGCTAAAACGTTCTACAAAGGGGTTGGATTACAGCATTTTCGCATCGAGGACCAATGAGGGGGCGGATGGCGCTTTCCTCTATCATAAGCGACCGATATGGTGGAAACGCTTCGAGATTGACGGTCACGAGGTGTTCCTATATCTTGATGAGGCTCATCGAAGCGATGAATCGGAAGATTACATGCGCCGTGTGTTCAATCCCGACATGGAAGGATACACTATGGAAAACTATAAGGCCAAGGCGCTGCAGTTCGGCACATTGGCATTGATGACGACCTCCGACAAGGATGCCGAACACGTGTATCTGGACTATAAGACCCGTGGAGATGTCGAGCAGGCCATAGATGCCTTCAAGAACATCATCGAGGCTGACCACTCTTATATGCAGGATGAAAAATCACTGGAGGCGTGGACGTTTATCTGTCTGCTCGCGCTACAATGGTATTATGACCTGAGTGACCGTCTCAAAAAAGCCGAACTGAGCAACAAGTTTGCCCCGATGGACATGGTGCGCAGCCTCAGCCGCGTCAGAACGGTAAGGGTAGACAAACGATGGATTCCTGCCGAAGTGATGAAGAAAGACCGACAGCTTGTCGAAGCAGCCGGCCTTGATATTACGCCTGATTCTGGGATTTTATAGATTAACAGAAATAACAGCGTAAAATGAGCAGCACAATCGAGATTACGAAGACCTGTGAATGGTGTGGCAGCACGTTCACAGCGAGAAAATGCACGACCCGCTATTGCTGTAAAAGATGCGCGGAACACGCCTACAAGGACGCGAAGCGCAAGGAGCATGTCGAGCGGGAACAAGCCAAGGCATCATCGCCACAAATGAGCGATGACAAACGCCTGTTCATCACTCCGGCACAATGCGCCAGACTCCTCGGTGTATGCCGGGCTTCAATCTACAATTATCTCGCCGCAAACTCTATCCCTTGTTTCCAGTTCAAGGGCAAAACACTTATCAGCAGGGAGAGCCTTAATGCTCTTTTCGATGGTTCGCACCTATACCAGTTGCGTCCGGCAAAAGAGAAACAGCCGATAACGGAATTCTACACCACGAAAGAAGTGCTTGAGAAATTCGGTATCAGTAATTCATGGCTGTTCAAGGCTGCGAAAGAAAACAACTTTCCGAAAATTACCCAACGAGGCAAAACTCTCTGGAGCAAACTTCACATCGACCGATTCTTTGCCAAATCAGCCCCGAAAGAAGAAATTACCGAATGGTACACGGCAGCAGAGATACAGGAGCGTTATGGAATGACACTCTCGGCAATCTATACTTTTGTGTCGAAAGAGAGTATTCCGAAGAAGAAAGTCGGATGCGAGGCAAGATACTCAAAATGGCATTTTGACAAAGCCAAAGGTGTTGCCGTCAATGAGCCGGACACCTACACCATGCAGGAGGCAATGGCAAAATACAGTATGACACGCGACCAACTTTACCATTATATCAAGACCTACGGCATAAGTAAGGTTAAGGTTGGCAGAATCATCAAAATATCCAAGCAAGAGCTTGATAATCTGTTTGCTCCACCCATGATATGATGCGGTGGATTTGTGGTGGACTATCGGTGGAAATACCCCGAAACCGGGTGTCTGAGTCCACTGTTTGAACACTTCCTACCTTCGCATCAAATCTTTTAATTCACAACGCACATGAATACATGCACCAAAGTTTTCCTTCGCAAGAAGGCTATATCGGGTGGACGCATCTCGCTCTATCTCGATTTCTATCCTGCCATCCGTAATCCCCATACCAACCGGATGAGCCGCCGTGAAACCCTCGGCATCTATATCTACGCCTCGCCCAAGAATGAGCGGGAAAAACAGTTCAACGCCTCTATGGAGGAAAAGGCGGAGGCTATCCGTTGCCGCCGCTTCGAGCAACTTCTCAACGAGCAGTTTGATTTTCTCGACAAGGAGAAACTGCGTATGGACTTCCTCGCCTACTTCAAGCAGAAGTGCCGTCAGAAATATCAGAAATGGGATTGCGTTCTGCGCCATTTCACTATCTATTGTAAGGGCAAATGCACTTTCGGCGACCTTACTGTGGATTTCTGCAAGGGGTTCCGCAATTATCTTCTCACAGCCCAGCGTCAACGCAACAACGGCAAGGGACCAATATCCCATAATTCTGCTGCGGGCTACTGGTCAACATTCCGCGCTCTGCTGAAAATCACCTATCAGGAGAAATATATCCGCGAAAATCTCAATGACTTTCTGGAAAAGATTGAGTGGAAGGAGGTCAAGAAGGAGTTTCTTACACTCGCAGAAGTCAAGCAACTTGTCGCCACTCCCTGCAAGATACCCGTACTCAAACAAGCTGTGCTGTTCAGTTGCATGACAGGGCTACGAATCAGCGACATCCTGCAACTCTCATGGGAACATATCCAGATGGGACAGGACGGCGGTTATCTAATCCGTCTCTGCACTGAGAAAACGGAAGAAGAAACGAATCTTCCAATCAGTGATGAAACACTGGCTCTGTGCGGAGAGCGGTCAGAGGGTCTTGTTTTCAAAGGTCTGAAACGCCACATGGTCAATCATCCTCTGAAAGAGTGGATAAAGTCTGCCGGATTAACCCGACGCATCACTTTCCACACGATGCGCCACAGCTTCGCCACGCTCCTTGCGGCCAATGGTGTTGACATTCTGACTATCAGCCGAATGTTAACCCATAAGAGCATCAAGAATACCCAAATCTACGCAAAAGTCGTAGATGAACGGGCACGCGAAGCCTCCGAGGTCATTTCGCTGAAATAGGATGATAATAACTGATATTTCCGAAATTAGGCTTAACTTTGTGCCATAATACTTAGTAAAATGGAAATCAGTCAAGAGCAATATGAATCTGCCCTTGCTCGAATTGAGGAATTGTTGCCGCTTGTATCTGATGATACTCCGTCAGACAGCCGCGATGCCGTTGAACTAATTAAAATTTCTGAAATTGTGAGGGAATATGAGCTAAAACATTATCCCATCGGAGGATTCGAGCAAGAATAACCTTCACGAATTTATTTTGAGTGCCATTCCATTGATTTGGAGTGGCACTTAATTTTCCCGGTGAACATCATTGGGGCTGTGTTCGTTATAAAAACTGATGAAATTTTTACAATAATTAAACCCTGAATGAAAAACGGACACCTCCCCGACCACTGGCAGATATGGCTTTGGATAGGCATAGCTGCCCTGATTCTCGCCGCAGTTGCCCGCCAATATGCAATCGACATCAGAGGAATGAGTGGCTTTAACGCCAATCTTATCTTTCTCGGTGTTTTTGTTGTATTCGCTCTGCTGTATCTCGCTTTCCAAGAGTTTATTTCCCGTACTCTTGGCACGGCATTAGTAAAATGTTTTGAAAAGCTGTTCAAATGGCTCGGTTTCAAACAACGTGAGCCGGAAAAGATTGAACCTGTATCCATCCCGGAAGAAATCACTGACGCACCTCCGGCTCCGGTCCCGATTCAACAACCACAATCACCTATCACACCCGAGACGGCACCACAGAACGATATAGTCAAGATTGAGACTCCGACACCGAAGAAAATCATCATAGACTACGAAGGCCGGCGCGAGGAAGCAAAGAAACGACAAGAGGACAGAGCCTATGAAAAAGAGGCGAATGTAATTCTCTATGTCGGTTATACGATGTCCCCATTCGTTGACAAGGATGTCGTGGAGAAAATTATCAATATCGTGACTGAGTTTATCCATACTTCCGGAGTACCTGATTTCTCAGAGGACATGGCAATTCGGCTCCCTGCTGAACTCACCACATCCGACATGATGCACTTTGGGTGGAACATAGCCAAGCCGTTCAATAAATATAATCTGCACACGGCACATTTTCTTAAACAGGCGTTCCCATATACGTTCAAGGATGTCGAAGTCTGCACCATCGAGAGAAAGCTGACATGCAACGGAACGCAAGGCAGAATAAAAATCGACAAAAATGTTGGCAGCTTCAAAATTCCGGATGAAAACGATAAGGTGGAAACGCCCACCGACAAGGCAACCGTGAAAACGGTCTCGGAAAAGAAGCCGAAGAAGCCGAAAAAAGCATCAAACTCCGCCCAAAAGCCAAAGAGAGCAATGAGCGCGATGGAAGCTGCTATGATGGATATGGGTCTTGATCCTTATAATCCTGGCGATGAAGTTGTTGAAGAACCTGATAGATATGGTTATGACATAGGGTGGTGATATGGTGGACTGACGGTGGAAATACCTCTTATCCCGGTGCTTAATTCCACCATTTAAACACTTCCGTACTTTGCTGGCGAATTCACATAAAGATGGGTTCGCCAGCATATATGTTCAACACATCCATTACATTCGATGAGCTGCCGGGTGCAGTGTCATCGCTGGTCAATCTCGTAAGGGAATTGGCCAATGAGGTGAGGGAGCTTCGCGCTCAACTCACCTCCGAGAGAAACAATACGAAGTCCAACTCCAAATTTATCGGTATCCCCGAAGCCTGTGAGATATTGGGCAAAGCTAAATCCACGGTCTATCGCCTCGCTAATGAGGGCAAGGTGCCGGCATATAAAGTGCCGGGCGAAAAGGAATGGCGTTTTATCGAAAGTGAGCTTGTAGCCCATGTAAAGGAAAACAAGCGGCAGTCGTCTATCCTTTCTTTCGCCGAGATGGAAGCTGAGATCAGTCGCGGCACACGCGCCAAATCATCTTATCGCCGATAGCCTATGGAGATGTCTGTTGACCCCATGCTCGTACTCGGCAAGGCTGTTGATATGAGCGTAAAAGTCCGGGGCGGGGATTTTCCGCTTGGCGCATTGCCGATGAAGATTCAGAGAATCGTCAGGGAGGCTAACGACTGTTACGGCTATCCGGTGGATTATCTTGCAGGGGCTATGCTTGTGGCTGTCGGTCTCGGTATCGGCAACACCCATTTCGCCCGGCTTAAAGGGAAATGGGACGAGAGCGCGATTCTGTTCATGGCTCTTGTCGGCAGACCCGGAGCGTGTAAGTCGCATCCGCTGAATTTTGCCATCCGACCATTCTCCGAATTGGACGGTGTGGCGACACGCGCCTATATCAAGGCGTGTGAGGAATACGAGCGTCAGCGAGAACTGCCCATGAAGGAACGCAGCGAGCCTCATCCTGTTGCGCCGGTATGCAAACGATTCCTTATTTCCGATGCCACTCCCGAAGCCATGCTGCTAATCCACTCACAGAATCTGAGAGGGATAGCCATGTGGAATGACGAACTTGCGGGCTGGTTCAAGAACTTCAACCGATACAACAAAGGCTCCGATGAAGAATACTGGCTAAAGCTGTTCAATGCCAATCCGTCGTTTTCCGACCGCAAGGGGGTAAAGAACTCGGTCTATATCAGCCGACCTTTTATTTCGGTGGTAGGAACTATCCAGAATGGCATACTCAACGAATTGGTACAGGGCAGCCGCTCGTCAAACGGATTTATCGACCGCTTGTTGTTCGTCATGCCCAATAATCAGGACAAACAGCCGTGGAGCGACAAGGAGCCTACCTTCGACATCGAGGCGGCATGGGCTGACATCATCGGCAGACTTGTTGCACTCCCATACGAAACGGATTCCGACGGCAATATCATCGCCAATATTCTACCCTTTGCACAGGACGCGAAAGCGAGGCTCTATAAATGGCAGCGTCAGAACACCGAGGAATGTAACCGGGAAGAATGTGACGCACTGAAAGGCGTTTACAACAAGTTCGATTTCCATGCCATACGTTTCTGCCTGATATTGCAGATGGCTCGGTGGGCCTGCGGAGAAGCCGACAGAACGAACATAGACATCCTTTCCGTCGAGAACGCCATATCGCTTGTGGATTATTTCAAGTCCACCGCAAGAAAAGTGCATGGCATCATCAGCGAAATGTCGCTGACCGAGCAGCAGAGAGCCA
>CALBWF010000061.1:0-141180 GCA_937969265.1 uncultured Porphyromonadaceae bacterium | reverse complement strand
TGTTAAGCCTGTCGCTAGCGTTCATCCTGAGCCAGGATCAAACTCTTCGTTGTTGTATGTTGTCTTTTCTTCTTTTCAGAATCAAAGAGGCATACCGATCGGAGTTCGGCGGGCGCCTCTCGGCGCCCGGCCCGGCCGTTGGATTACCTGTTTTCGGAATCTTCCGGAGGCTTCGCCGCCGTCGCCGGCGGCAAGCTCTCGTACTACTTCTTCCTTATGCTGTCTATTGCAAAGTTTTCAATGTCCTTGGTGCCTTCGGCGCGGGGCGCCGGAAAAGCGTTGCAAAGTTACGGGCTTTTTCCGAGACCGCCAAATTTTTCGGCGGTTTTTTCGATTTTTTCGCCCGCCCGGCGAACCGGGAGCCCTTCCGCGGCGTTACAACCCCCTGGGGCCTCCCGCCGGGGACCTCCGTCCCGAAAGCGAGTGCAAAGTTACGCCTTTCCCCCGGAACCGCCAAATTTTTCCGCGACTTTTTCGCCAGAAATCGCGATTTTTTATGCTTTTAAACACATTTATTCGGCATAAAGCGGGCGGTTCCCGCATATATACCGTAATAATTATGCGCGCAGGCGCGTAAAGGGGAGGCATCGAGGGAAGGCCGCTCGCTTACGCTCGCTCCACAGAACGGAGTTACTTTCGGCTTACGGAAGGAAGGGGAAGGGAAAAAGGATAAGGCGGGGGCAGGAGAAGGGGGCAGGAGAAGGGGGCAGGAGAAGGGCAGGAGGAGGGGGCAGGAGAAGGAGGGGAGAGGGGGCGTTGGCGTTGTAGCGGTTTTTTCGTAATTTCGCGGGGAGAATATAGTATGGAAGAAAGAGAGAAGAGGAATGCCAGGGGGCGGCAGGTCGACATGACCCACGGGCCGCTCGCAGGCAAGATATTGGTGTTCTCTTTGCCGCTGATTGCCAGCGGCATCCTGCAACAGTCGTTCAACGCGGTCGATGTGGCCGTCGTCGGCCACTACTGCGCCAGCCAGGCTATCGCGGCGGTCGGGAGCAACGGCCCGATTATCAGCATACTCGTGAATCTGTTCCTGGGAATCGCGGTCGGAGCCAACGTCGTCATAGCCACATATTTAGGGCAGCGCCATTTCGACGCTGTCAAGCGCTCGGTCTCGACGGTGGCCGTGGTCGCGCTGCTGTCGGGGCTGTTCCTGACGGCTGCGGGAGTGACCCTCGCCCGCCCGATTCTCGAAGCGATGAGCGCGCCTCCCGACGTAATCGGCCTTGCCGAGCGCTACCTGCGTATATACTTCTGCGGCATGCCGTTCCTGATGGTCTACAATTTCGGCTCGGCGATCATGCGCAGCGTCGGGGACACCCAGCGGCCGTTTTACTCGCTGTTAGCCGCGACGCTCTGCAACTTCCTGCTCGACTGGCTTTTCACCGGCGTGATAGGCTACGGGGTTGACGGCGTCGCGTGGGCCACGGTCATCTCCAACGGGGTAAACGCCGGAATCATCGTCTACTACCTCACCCGCGAGCCCGAGCCTATAACCCTGACGATCAAACGCTGGAGCATCTCGATGCCGGACCTTAGGAAAATGCTCCAGATCGGCGTTCCGGCGGGGCTTCAGGGGATGGTGTTCTCCATCTCTAACATCTTTATCCAGTCGGCCATCAACAAGTTCGGCTCCGACGCGATCGCCGGGTCGGCGGCTGCCCTCACGTTCGAGGCGTACTGCTATTATATAATAACCGGCTTCTGCGCCGCGGCGATCGCGTTCACCGGGCAAAACTACGGAGCCGGGGAGGCGGAGCGGTGCCGGCGCGTGGCCCGCATCTGCCTACTCTACGCATTAGTCCTTTGCGGGGCGGCCAACTGGCTGATTATCTGGCAGGGGGATTCCGTAATCCGCCTCTTCACCAACGACCCCGAGGTAGCCCGCTACGCTCTTGAGCGCTACCACACGGTGCTCGCCTTCCAGTTCCTGGCGAGCACGTACGAGGTACCCGGCTCCTATATGCGCGGCCTGGGGTATTCCGTCACCCCGATGGTGCTGACCATCTTCGGGACGTGCGTCCTGCGGCTTGGATGGTGCTACATCTTCGCCGACATCGACAACACCTTTCGCACGCTGCTCACAATCTACCCCATAACCTGGGCGGCCACCGGCGCCGCCGTCTTCACCGCGGCCCTGGTCGTCCAGCGCCGCGTGTTCAAACGAATGAAACCACAACCGACACAGCCATGAAACACCTCATCCTGACCCTCGCCCTCTGCGCCGCCCTCAGTCCTGCGGCCCAGACGCTGCGCTTCGACCTGACCGGGGCGAAACATCCCAAAGAGGGGTATATCCCCGTCGGCCAGAACACCGTCTATACCGACTCGGCCGGATACGGCTACGACTTCATCCCCGGCTGGGACGGCAAGAGCGACCGCCCCTACTTTTTCTCCGCCGCCGTACCAGACGGCAACTACCGCGTGACCGTCACCCTCGGGAGCAAGAAGAGCGCCGGGAGCACCACCGTCAGAGCCGAGGCGCGCCGCATGATGCTCGAGAACGCCGCGACCCGCAAGGGGGAGACGCGCCGCGAGACCTTCATCGTCAGCAAGCGCGACGACCGCATCGACGACAAAGACCGCGTCAAGCTGAAAGCCCGCGAGAAGGGGTGCATCAACTGGGACGGCAAGCTGACCCTCGAGTTCAACGGAGCGGCCCCGCGGGTAAGCTACATCGAAATCGAGCCCGCGCCGGAAGTGCCGACGGTTTTCCTCTGCGGCAACTCCACCGTTGTCGACAACCAGGCGGAGCCGTACACCGGGTGGGGGCAGATGCTTCCGCAGTTCTTCAACGACAGCGTCGCGGTCGCCAACTACGCCGAATCGGGGCTCACGGCGAGCGTGTTCCTGAGCCAGGGGAGGCTCAGGAAAGCCCTGACGCAGATGAAGCCCGGCGACTACGTAGTAGTGGAGTTCGGCCATAACGACCAGAAACAGAAAGGCCCAGGCAGCGGCGCCTACTACAACTACGCCTACTCCCTCAAGCAGTTCATCGACAACGCCCGGCGCAAAGGCGCGACCCCGATACTGGTCACCCCGACGCGGCGCCGCGACTTCGACAGCGAGGGGCACGTCCGCGACACCCACGGCGACTACCCGGCGGCCATGCGCGAAATCGCCGCCCGCGAGGGGGTCTTCCTGGTCGACTTCCAGGAGCAGACCAAGACCCTGATCGAGGCGATGGGGGTCGAGGGTTCGAAGAAGCTCTTCGTCCACTGCCCCGCCGGGACATACGAGGGGCAGGAAACAGACATCGCCGACAACACCCATTTCTCCAATTTCGGGGCGCGGGAAATCTCCCGGATCTTCATCAACGCCATCGCCGGTAGCGGACTCCCCCTCGCCCGCCAGGTTAAGAAAGGATGCGGGAGTTTCGACCCCGCGAGCCCCGACGACCCGGAGAAATATGTTTACCATATGTCGCCGTTCGTGCTGACGAACAAACCTGCCGGGAACTGAGCCGCCGACATCCGAAACCCCTTTCAGAACGGCTACACGGGTTCCGTGTGGCAGTCCTGCCATCTCCTCCGGGCAATAGATGGAATAATAGATGATTACGTTTCCGCTACAAATACGGTAGACAGATTGTCATATATGCGGCTTTTGCTAACACTTTTTAACAATTGGGGGGGGTAAAATGCCCCGTAAAAATCCTATCTTTGCATCAATTTTATGCGAAACACAGTTTGGAAAATCATCCAATTAGTATCAATATAGGGTAAACAACACGACAGTTTTGCGGCGAAACTCCCGCATAAACGACCAATCATAAAGAAACGGTTAACGCCAGGGTGAGCCTGACGCATAACAACGGCACGCTCCAGCACCTCCATCAACGAAAGCCAATGTTAACAATCAAGCGACACAATCTGCCCCCACTCCTGATAGCGCTTATAACCGCGTTCGCGGCGGCCATCCCGGCATCCGCCGCGCGCCCGCAGATAGGGGTCAAGACGAACCTCCTGTACGACGCCGTGCTGAGCCCGAACCTCGGGGTCGAGGCCGCTGTCGCCCCGCACTGGTCTGTGGAGGTCAGCGGCAACTACAACAACTGGGACGTAAACGGCCACCTCTGGAAGCACTGGTTCGTGCAGCCCGAGGGGCGCTACTGGTTCTGCGAGAGCTTCGGAGGCCATTTCGTCGCCCTCCACGCGATTGCCGGGGAGTACAACTGGGGTAACCTGCGGTGGGGCAAATGGCCCGGCAGCGACTTCTCCAAACTCCGCGACCGCCGCTACCAAGGGTGGGGAACGGGCCTCGGCATAGGCTACGGCTACTCGTGGATTCTGTCGAACCACTGGAACATCGAGGCCGAAATCGCCCTCGGCTGGATCCATACCCGCTACGACAGCTACCCATGCGCCTCCTGCGGCAGCAAGCTCGAGTCCGGCGCGCGCCATAATTATTTCGGCCCGACGAAAATGGCCGTCAACCTCATCTACGTATTCTGACCAACCGCCATGTTCAAGAAGACAATGATATACGCCCTCTTATCGGGGGCAGCCGCCACGGGGCTAAGCGCCTCGCCGCGGCAGATCAGCGCCCTGGGGCTTACGGAAATCGACGCCGCCCTGGGGGACACCCTCGGCATGGCGATGACGGTCGACCCGCGGGCCGTCAGCCTAAAAGCCGAGGAGGAGTTAGTGCTCCGCCCGACCGTAAGCAGCGGCGACAGCGCCGCCGCGATGGCCCCGGTGGTAATCGCCGGGCGCACTCGCCATATCCGCTATATCCGCGGGCAGCGCGCCCTCCCCGAAGGGGCGGTACTGCTGCGCGCCGACAAGGACGGTCCCTACCGCTACACCGCCTCCCTCCCCGCCGAGGGATGGATGGCCGAGTCGGACCTCGACATATCGGCCGACACCCGCGGATGCTGCGGCGCTCCGGAAGGAAGCTCCCTCGCGAAGGTCGCGACCTTCGGCTACTCATACGAGGAAATCCGCAAGGCCGTAGAACGCCCCAAACAGCGCCGCGACAGCGTTTATGAACTGAAAGGGCGCGCCCGCCTCGACTTCAAGGTCAACATAACCGAAATCGACCCGACCCTGCGGCGCAACCCGCGGGAACTGGCGGAAATCGTGCGCACGATCGACGCCGTGCGCACCAACCCCGAAGCCAGGATTACCGAAATAATAATCACCGGCTACGCCTCTCCCGAGGGCAGCTACGAGAACAACGTGCGCCTCTCGAAAGGGCGCGCAGAGGCGCTGAAGCAGTTCGTAGCCGCGCAGGGGGACATCGACCCCTCGATTATCAAGGTCGACTACGTTCCCGAGAACTGGGGCGGGCTGCGCGACTCGATCGCTACCGGCGACTGGGCCGAGCGCGACGCGATTCTCGCCGTCATAGACTCCGACCTGGAGCCTGACGCCAAGGACGCGCGGCTAAAACGGGAGTTTCCGAAAGCCTACGCCCGCATCTGGAAGGATATCTACCCCACCCTGCGCCATTCCGACTACCGCGTGCGCTACTCCCTGATCCAGACTACCTACGAGGAGACCGAGGGGGAACCCGAAGAGCGCGTTGTCGAAATCATACGCCATCCGACAGTCACCTTCCATACCGACCCGGTAGCCGCCGGGGAGGAGGAGGCCGCATCCGCAAAGGAGCAATAACCTATTGAAAATCAAAATTATTTATTCACCAATAAAACCAATCGAATGAAGTATCTGAAATTCATCGCCGGTGCCATGCTGCTGAGTATGAGCGCCTGCTCTGACAACGACGAGCCCGCCGGCGGTAACACCGGCGGCGGAACCGCGGACAACACAGCCGGGTTCTACTCCACAATCTCCATCTCCATGCCCCCCAGCAGCCGCGCAAGCCGCGCCGACAACAAGTTCGTAGGCGAGGAGGTAGGCCAGGATGTTGAAAACAAGGTCGGCTCCATCCTGGTAGTCGTAGCCAAAGAAGACGCTACCGTAGACGGGGGTTACAAGTTCGTGACCTTCGCCCTGAACGACGCGCCCATCACCGGCACGAACAACAACACCCACACCATCGTCTTCCAGGACAAGGAGGCGCTCTTCAACGAGGCCGGCAACGATGTATGCATCTTCGCATACTGCAACCCGACCGACGAAATCCGCACCAAAATCGCCGGAACAATCAACGCCGCTACGGGGAAATACGAAGGCGGGCTGTCAACCGATGACGCTTTCACCGAGGAAATCTGCACTGCCGGAGCCGACACCTGGCGCGACAACGCGTTCCTGATGACCAGCGTCGCCGTTCACAAGGTCCAGCTCGGAGACGAAGAGACCCTGAAGACCTACAACACTCCGGGCAATCCCTTCCCGCTCGGCAAAGTCAAGGTAATCCGCACCGCCTCTCGCTTCGACTTCCGCGACGCGTCGGTCGACCTGGACGAGTACAAGAACCTCCCCGAGGGTGAGACAGCCCCCGCGCTGACCTACCCCGTCTACGACCCCAACCTGACACCTAAGAAAAAGGTCGCCGACATCACCCTCTCCAGCGTGGCTCTCTTCAACCTCGCCGACAAGTTCTACTACCTGCCCCACTCTCTGATGAACGGCACCGGCAACCCTGTCGTATCCGCCGGACCCGACGACAACACCACCCACTTCATGACCGCTCTCGAATATCCCAACCTCGTGGTTTCCCCCGCGTCGCAGAGCTACAGCTACGGTATCCCGCAGGTTTCCGGCGTTCCGACCATCAACCCGCTTGACCGCGCCGCCGCAGGCCTTGACTGGAAGGACCTTGCCGAGCTGATTGGCGGAACCGAGGACAAGGATAACGACTGGAACACCGGCGAAGGCGCCCAGGACAACCGCAAGGGTTACCATATCTGGCGCTACGCTACCGAGAACACCTTCGCGAAGGGCTACACTCCCGCCGTCACCGAGATGACCGGCCTGGTGTTCGAGGCAGAAATCAAGCCCGCGACCGACTTCGGCAACGTCGTTGACGGCGCTTATTCCGACATGTACCTCTACGGAGGCATCCTCTACGCCAACACCAAGCAGATTTACGAGGCTGCACAGCTCTCCCCCTCTACCAACCTCGCCAACGCGTTCAACGCCGGCTTCGACGTGACGCTTGACGAAAGCGGAGCCTTTGTCAGCGCGACCCCGAAAGAGGGCGTAGACCTGGCGAACCTCAAATTCACCGTCTACAAGCCCGATCCCAACCGCGGAAACAAGTACTTCTGCTACTACTTCTACTTCAACCAGCACGACGCGGACAACGACCCGACCATGGTAAGCGACATGGAGTACGCGACCGTCCGCAACAACGTCTACAAGATCGCCGTCAAGAAAATCACCGGCTTCGGTACCTTCACTCCTCCCGACCCCAAGGACTGGGACGTTTACTTCCAGGTGGACGTAGAAGTGCTGAACTGGGTCGTACGCGTTAACGACGGCATCGAGTTCTAAGGAGTGCGTGTCATAACGGCCCATCCGGCAATATTAGTGTAGGGACGCGGCGTGCCGCGTCATCTACGGCAAAAATCAAATGACTACCGCGCCCTGACGCGGCACGCCGCGTCCCCTACACAGCCAATCGGGCCAAGACATTTCCTTTTACGACATTATAATGAGCGGGCGCCGCGGCGCCCTGCCGGGGCACCCGCTCTATTCTCTTTTCAAACAAAACACTACCCCCGACACCAATGACAATCAACGGGACAAAACTTGGAAAAATACTCGCCCGAACCATAGCCGCGGCAGCCTTGACGGCGACCTCCGCGCTGGCGACCTCGTGCGGAACGGTTTTCGACGACCTGCCCCCGTGCCGCGGAGG
The DNA here is from genome assembly GCA_937969265.1 of uncultured Porphyromonadaceae bacterium. Lineage (GTDB taxonomy): Bacteria > Bacteroidota > Bacteroidia > Bacteroidales > Muribaculaceae > UBA7173. The sequence goes on along the minus strand of CALBWF010000061.1, from coordinate 133,413 downwards.
AGTGGAACTGCGATTCGTGTTCGACTACAACCTTGAGGAAGCCAACTCCTTCCACAAGCAGGTCGACTGCCTCACCCTCTATCTCTACGACTCCGATGGACGCTATGTCGCGACCCTCGGAGAGGACGCTCCGGCGCTCGCGTCGGAGGATTACCGCATGAACCTCGACCTCGAGCCGGGGCGCTACCGCGCCGTGGCCTACGGAGGGACGCGCTGCGACCAGGCATCCTTCGCGACCGTCGAGGAACCGGCTGCGGGAAGCCACTATACCGAACTCGCGTCGGCCCTGAAGCCGGAGCATGTCGGAAAGCTGCTCCACAACCATTACCACGGGACGCTCGACTTCACCGTGCCCCAGCCCTCCCCAGCCGGGAGAGTGAAGGAGACGCTGAACCTCAAGCGCACGACAAACCATTTCCGCGTAACCCTCCAACACACCGACAACAGCCCCGTCGAAGGCTCTAAATTCGACTACTACATCATCGACGACAACGCCCTGCTCGACCACGAGAACAACCCCGTGGCCACAGGCAACCCCACAACCTACACCCACTGGACCCGCGGCGTACTCCCCGGTTCCAAGGCCGACGGGGAAGGAGCCGCCGCGTACGGCGAACTGAGCACCTCCCGCGTCATGTCCGGCACTTCGCCAAAACTCAGAGTAGAAAACAACCAGACGGGAGAAACCGTGTTGGAAATCCCGCTGATCAGATACCTGGAGGCATCGCAGAGCGACGCCTCCGACTACCCCGACCAGGAATATCTCGACCGCTGCAGCCAGTGGAACCTGATATTCTTCCTCAACGGAAACGACAAATGGGGGCGCACCGAGGTCATAATCAACGACTGGGTCGTGCGCTTCAACGACATCGAGATGAACTGAACCCGAAATGAACAAATCCCTGAAGAGAATCGTACGGACCGCCTGGGCGGCCGTCACCATCGCGGTGGCGGCCAGCGGCTGCGCGCACTCCTCCTTCAGGGACGAGCCGGCCCCCGCACCCCCGCTGAAAGAGCCTGGGATCACCAACCTCACAATCCACCTCACCCTGTCGTCGCCGCACGGGAACCCGTTCTTCCCCTCCGAGACCCCCGCGGAGTCGCGCGCCGGGGAGGAGCTGGCGGCCAACCAGGCCGAAAAGCTCCATAGCGTCCGCATAATCATCGCCGACGGCGAGGGTTACGTCGAGCACAACACCCTATGGGACCTCACCGCCGACCCCGCCGTGCTCGCCTCCGGCGACAGCTTCCCCGTCAAGAGCAACGACGACAAAACCCTGATTTTCATCGGAAACGAGGAGAGCACCATGCTGACCGACATCTCCACCGGGGAGACCGTCAGCGCCGCCGCGTATTTCAGCCGGATGATACCCGCCGAGGGGGACATGCGCGTGAAAGTCGACCCGGAAGCCCTGAAGAAGAACCTAATCCTGAACCGCGCGCTGAACTTCCCGCTCGAAATCGCCGACCCCGCGACCCGCAAACCATTGCCGATCTGCTCCATATACGAGAAATACCATATCGGCGACGCCGCGGCGCAGAGCGACCATTTCTACATGCACCGCGCGGCCACGAAGTTCACCTACCGCCTCGAGAACCGCTCGGTCGACGGCTCGGCGGTCGTCAACGCCCTGTACCTCAACAACATCCCCGAGGCGGAATACTACTTCTTCAACGCCGTCTTCCCCGAGGGGAGCAAACAGACCTCCTACACCAGCCACACCCCCTACGCCGCCTCCGGCTCGACCGCGACAATCGCCGCCAACACCGACATACCCCACGGCACAACCGCCGAAATCGGCCCGGTCTACCTTCCCGAAGGCCCCAGTTTCACCCGCTCCGCATATGTCTACCGCACCTGGCTGGCAATCAACGGGGAAACCGGCGCCCCCTCCGACATAAACTTCACCACACCGGCCGGAGGAACCACGCGCCCGATGCTCGACCTCCCGAGGAACACCCACGTCGTGATAAACGGCCATTTCACGCGCCTGTCGGCAGCCGAGGTGGTATTCAATTATACCGTCTGCGGATGGCAGGAGCTCTCGACCGACATACCGCCATACAACTAACCCGTTCTCTCCATACAGCAATGTCATACAAACATATAAGACATACAGCCTCCCTGCTGCTGACGGCGCTCCTGCTGCTGGCGGCCTCGTCATGCGCCGACGAGATCGCCGTCCCCGACGGGATGCTGCCCCAGCCCGAAGGGGAGGAAGCGACCGTCACCCTCTGTATGAACGCCGGGGATATGGCGTCCCTCTCCCGTGCGACAGGCCGCGACTACCTCGTGACCTCCATCTGGATCGGCCTTTTCAACGCCACCACCGGCGAGCTGAAAGACTACTATATCGCCGAAGGGTTCGACAAGAACACCCCCGCGGATGTATGGCAGAACGTATCGCTGAAAACTACCTCCGGCGCGACCCGCGTCGCCGGAGTCGCGAACTTCGAGAACTATACCGCCGTCGAAGGGGACAAGACCCTCCCGATGCGCGACGCGCTGCTCGCCGTTACCGACTGGGACTCCTACCGCTCGATCGCCGCGACGGTCTCCGACCCGGATATCGCCTGGATCGACGAGCCGCTGAACTCCATGCTCATGTCGGGATTATACTCCGAGCAGTACAAGGACGGAGAAACCCACGACGGTACCGCCCCCGCGGAAACAATCCTCAACATACCCCCGACCGCCGGCAAAGCCCCGTTCCAGCCCACCGGGGCGATACACCTGCGCCGCCTGTTGAGCCACAGCACCTTCAACGTCACCTATAACGCGTCGAACATCAAGAGTTTCGGCATAACGGAATGGAGGGTCTACAACGTGCCGACCACCTCCTGGCTCCACGGCCGCAACGCGGCCGACGACAGCGTCAACGCCGGGGAGACCGTGACGGTAAAAGGGAAGGCCGTCAGCAACTCTACCGACCAGACCCGCGTCACGGCCAGCGGGAACACCCTCAGCTTCGACTTCTGGAACGCCGAGAACCTCCATACAGGCCTCACGCCCCCCGACGGCTACAGCGCCGCCCTCGGCAACCTGTACCACTACCGCGAGAAGCAGCACAAGAACCCCGACGGCACAAACTCCGGCAAGTTCATCAGCCTCGCCTCTTCAGCCGCCGAGAGTTCCTACCGCGACAACGCGACATACGTCACCTTCACCGCCGAAATGGAGATGGGCGTCGACGAAAACGGCAAGGCCCTCGCCTCCGGGACTACCAGAAATGTCCAGGCCACATATACCGTCCACCTCGGCTACTGCGTCGGGGAAAACGCCGTAGACCGCGCCCGCGACTTCAACTGCTTCCGAAACACCAAGTACAGCTACAACATAACGGTCAACAACATCGCCGACCTGCTGCTGGAAACCACCAAAGACGAGCTCGTTCCCTCCGTAGAGGGTATCATAACCGACGTTACCGACACATACGTCCAGCTCGACGCCCACTACAACAGCTTCAACATCTACCTTACCGCCGCCGAGCTGCAAAACTTCAAGTTCTATATGGAGGTTTACGGCGAGAACGGCCAGCGCATACTTTACAATACCGGCAACTATCCCCGCTCTACCGACTCCGACTTCCGCTTCTTCTCCTGGATCGAGCTGCGCAAGACCTCAGGCCAGAACGTGCTCGCCGAATACAAGCCGCGCACAGGAACCTACTCAGACGGAAAGACCTACCTGCTGTCGGACATCAACTCGTCGCTCGGCGCTGGATGGTACACCCTCTTCGTAAACGAATACTGCTACGAGCGCTACGACGACTCCAACGGCGACATTTACGACGATGACAAGTACGCCTGGCACTGGTTCGCAAACTCCCCCGACCGCAAGGTATGGATCAACGTCGACGTCGGGCAGTCAGCCGACGGCGCCTCGATCCACAACCGCTCGAAATACGCACTTTCGCAACACTCCATACAGACCTACTACCGCAACGGGATGGATAACGCGGCGCTCGGCCTGGAGCACGTCAACGAGAACCAGGGCCTCAACCTGCGCTCCACTTTCAATGATACGAGTGTCGACATGCAGACTTCCGGGCGATACTCCGTCGCGCATTACTATATGAACACGACAAGCGCCAACAGCACCTGGAAAGACAACACATATAAATGGTCTGACTTCCTCAACCTCTCCACGCCCCAGAGCGTCAACGCGATAAACAATGTTCAGGGGCTGACGGCTCCCGCGAGAACCTATCCGATTCCCGCAACCGCCTCCCTCTCCGGGCAGACCAAAACCGCCTACGACCCCGACCAGAGCACGCGCAACGCCAAATTCATAGAGGCAATCAACGCCTGCACCAACCGCAACCGAGACCTCGACGGCGACGGGCGCATCGACCATACGGAAGTGCGCTGGTTCGTCCCCTCCACGTCGCAGATGATGCGCGTAATCCTCGGGCGCCAGGCCCTCTCAACTCCCGTCATGGACTATGACGGCATTTCCAAGCTGGAATACAAAATTAACGAGACAAACTCCCGCCTGCTGATTTTCACCGCCGACCGAATGATTCTCTGGGCTATGGAGGGCCTCTCGATTTCCTCTTACGACCAGCTCCTCGGATGGGGCGGCTCCCCTCCCTGGCAGGTGCGCTGCGTACGCTACCTCGGAGCGCATCTCGAAGCGTTCCAAAAGGATACCCGCGTGCAACCGGTGTACCGCCGCCGCACTGGCACGAACATCTTCGACCTTGACCGAATGGACTACAACGCCCTGCGCAGCGAGCCGTTCACAAGCTCCTCCAACACGATGCCGCCCCACTTCATCAATGACCAGCGCAACAACCGCTGCTACCGCTCATTCGAGGTATCAGACAAGGTAATCTACCTGTCAGACGTGATAAAGGACACCGACAGCTTCTCCTGGGCGCAATACCTCCTCGACGGCAATAACCCCTGCTCTTCGCTCGACACGGCCACCAAGAAGGGATGGCGCGTCCCCAACCAGAAGGAGGCCTCGATTTTCTCCATCGAGACCGACGAGTTCTACAAGAATGCCGGAGTACAGGCGCTCCTGACCTGCACATTTACCTATTACGATGTAAACGGCAACGGAGCGGGGAGTCCGACCGCCGCGGTTGTCCCCGGACAATATAAAGAGCTGAAAGTAAACGTTGGCAACGGATGGATGACGCAGAACCCGTTGCTACATAACACTGCGGATTACAAGAGTTTCGCCGTGCGGTGCGTGCGCGACGTCGTAGAATAAGGATATGAGGGAACTTATTGTTTCGGCGATAGCAGCCGCTGTCCTGTGCGCGGCGTGCGCGGGAGGAGGCACCCCCCGCGCCGACAGTAGGAAGCCAGCCCCCGCGGCGCTCCCCGACACGGCGGCGCTCGAGCAGCGGTTCGCCGACCTCGCCTTCGAGCTGGAGCTGTCCGACGATGCCGCCCGGCAGCGCGGGGCGAGGGAATACCTGCGCCGGAGCGCCGACGAGCCGGGAGGCCTGGCGCTCGCCGCCGAAATAGCCGACCGATACCTCTTCGACCCCGAATCCCCCGTCTACTCCGAAGCGCTCTACATCCCCTTTCTCGAATACCTTATTTCGACCGGGCGCGACTCCACCGGCCTGCTGGGCGAGAAACTTGCGATCTGCCGCCGCAACGCCCCCGGTACGAAAGCTCCCGATTTCTCCTACGCGACCCCGGGCGGCGGAAGGGAACGGCTGCTCAAACCGGGAACGGCAGCCGACATAATCCTCTTCTTCCACGACCCCGACTGCCCCCGCTGCCGGACGTTCGCCGAGGCGATGCGGACCTCGGAAGCGATAGACCGCCGCATCGCGGAGGGCACACTACGAATAGCCGCCGTCGACCTCTCGCTCAACTCCTCGGTAGAGGCCGACACACTCTACGAGATAAGGGCCACTCCGTCGGTCTACCTGCTCCGCGCCGACGGGACTGTGGTACTGAAAGAGCCCTCCCCGCAACGGCTGGACATAGAGTTTTCCGCACGGACAGATAACTGACTTTACGGGGACCCGGATACAGGCCGTTGAAAGCTCCTGACCCGGCGAAATAGTCCGGGACGGGTTATTTTTGTACCAAATTGCTATCATTCTGTACGCATTTACGCATACGCACGACATCTTCGTGCGTTTTTTTTAGTACCTTTGCGCTCAGAATCTCAAACCTAACTTAACAGACTACAATGGTAAATTTCTCACTTGAAGGCAAAGTGGCCCTCGTCACCGGAGCCGCCTATGGTATCGGACTGGCTATCGCCCAGGCGTTCGCCGAGGCAGGCGCGAAAATCGTTTTCAACTGCTCGCGCCAGGAAACCGTCGACCGCGGCCTCAAAGCATATAAGGAACTCGGAATCGACGCCAAAGGCTACCTCTGCGACGTGACCGACGAAGAAGCCGTCAAGGCAATGGTCGCCGACATCGAGGCAACCGTGGGCACAATCGACATCCTGGTGAACAACGCCGGCATCATCAAGCGCATCCCGATGGAGGAAATGGCCGTCGAGGACTTCCGCCGCGTGATCGACGTCGACCTCGTAGCCCCCTACATCTGCGCAAAGGCCGTCATCCCCGGAATGATCAAGAAGGGTCACGGCAAGATTATCAACATCTGCTCGATGATGAGCGAGCTGGGCCGCGAGACCGTCAGCGCCTACGCGGCCGCCAAGGGTGGCCTGAAGATGCTTACCCGCAACATCTGCTCCGAGTTCGGCGAGCATAACATCCAGTGTAACGGCATCGGCCCGGGCTACATCGCGACCGAGCAGACCGCGCCCCTCCGCGAAATCCAGCCCGACGGCTCGCGCCACCCCTTCGACCAGTTCATCATCTCGAAGACTCCCGCCGCCCGCTGGGGAACTCCCGAGGACCTCATGGGCCCCGCCGTGTTCCTCGCCTCCGACGCCTCCGACTTCGTCAACGGCCACGTCCTCTACGTCGACGGCGGCATCCTGGCCTACATCGGCAAGCAGCCCAAGTAAGGTTTAGGGTTTTGGCGGCAGATGCCACCTAAACGTTTGGCAATCCGAGTAGTAGTCAGCGTTGCAGAACCGAAACTGTGTAGGGACGCGGCGTGCCGCGTTTACAATGCGGATAACCCGTGATTCCTTAACCTGACGCGGCACGCCGCGTCCCTACAACGGATCCAACAGGCTCAAACCCTGACTTTGCGAGACACTATCCGAACAGCCAAATCATATCTCGTTACATCAACAAAAGTATTATCTAAACCATAACCTTAAACCAGAAACCAGAATTGGAACAAGTTTTCAGCTACATAATCGGGCTGGGGGCGGCGGTGATGATGCCGATCATCTTCACCATCCTCGGCCTCTGCATCGGAATCAAGTTCGGCGACGCCCTCAAGGCCGGCCTCAAGGTCGGTGTCGGTTTCATCGGACTATCGATTGTCACCGCCCTGCTGACCTCCGCCCTGGGTCCCGCGCTCAACAAGGTGGTCGAAATCTATGACCTCCAGCTCAAGGTGTTCGACATGGGATGGCCCGCCGCGGCCTCCGTGGCATACAACACCGCCGTCGGCGCGTTCATCATCCCCGTCTGCCTGGGCGTGAACCTGCTGATGCTCCTCACCAAGACAACCCGCACGGTCAACATCGACCTCTGGAACTACTGGCACTTCGCCTTCATCGGCGCCGTGATTTACTTCGCCAGCGAGTCCCTCGCCTGGGGCTTCTTCGGAGCCATCATCTGCTACATCATAACCCTGGTAATCGCCGACATGACCGCCCGCAAGTTCCAGACCTACTACAAGGACATGGACGGCATCTCGATTCCCCAGCCCTTCTGCGCCGGCTTCGTGCCCTTCGCGATCGGCATCAACTGGCTGCTCGACAAGATTCCCGGCATGAACCGCCTGGAAATCGACGCCGAGGGCCTCAAGAAGAAGTTCGGCCTCCTGGGAGAGCCCCTCTTCCTGGGTGTCGTGGTTGGCGTCGGTATCGGCTGCCTCACCTGCGAAAGCGGCGCCGAGCTGATTGACCAAATCCCCTACATCCTCGGACTGGGCATCAAGATGGGAGCGGTGATGGAACTCATCCCCCGCGTGACGGTGCTCTTCATCGAGGGCCTGAAGCCGATTTCCGACGCCACCCGCTCGCTGATTGCCCGCAAGTTCAAGAGCGCCGACGGCCTCAACATCGGCATGAGCCCCGCCCTGGTGATCGGTCATCCGACCACCCTGGTGGTATCGATCCTCCTCATCCCCGTTACCCTCGTGCTGGCGGTAGCCCTCCCCGGCAACCAGTTCCTGCCGCTGGCGTCGCTGGCCGGGATGTTCTACCTCTTCCCCTTAGTACTCCCCTACACAAAGGGCAACGTTGTCAAGACCTTCATCGTGGGCCTCGTGTCGCTCACTATCGGCCTCTACCTGGTGACCTCCCTCGCCCCCGCCTTCTCGCTGGCGGCCAAGGACGTCTACCTCGCGACCGGCGACGCCGCCGTGGCTATCCCCGCCGGATTCGAAGGGGGCAGCCTCGACTTCGCCTCCTCCCCCCTGGCCTGGATTATCTACCAGTGCACCGAGAACCTCCGCTGGGTAGGCGCCGGAATCCTCGTCATCCTCACCATGACGATGATGGTATGGAACCGCGTGCTGATTTCCCGCAACCAGAAGGCGATGATCGCCGACAATTCCGACAAACTCGAAAAAACAGAATAACCCAACAACAATCATGAAAAATATCCTGACCGGCCTTATGCTCGCAGCCACCCTCTTCTCGGCCTCCGCGCAGACGGAATACAAAATCCTCCGCGCCTGCCACCCCGACGACGTGAAACGTTACGACACCGAACAGCTCCGCTCCCACTTCATGATGCCCAAAGTTATGGAGCAGAACAAGATAAACCTCACCTACTCGATGTATGACCGCCTGATTTACGGCGGCGTGGTTCCCGTAGGGAAGGTTGTCACCCTCGAAACAATCGACCCGCTGAAGGCCGACTACTTCCTGGAGCGCCGCGAACTCGGCGTAATCAACGTCGGCGGCGACGGCATCGTCAGCGTCGACGGCAAGGACTACGAACTCCACTTCAAGGACGCGCTCTACGTGGGCCGCGGCAACAAGAACGTAACCTTCCGCTCGAAGGACGACGCCAACCCCGCCAAGTTCTACATCAACTCCACCCCGGCCCACAAGGCTTACAAGACCCAGCTCATCACCATCGACGGCCGCAAGGGCTCCATCAAGGCCAACTGCATAAAGGCCGGCTCGCTGGAAGAGTCAAACGACCGCGTGATCAACCAGCTTATCGTCAGCAACGTCCTCGAAGAGGGTCCCTGCCAGCTCCAGATGGGTCTGACAGAACTTAAGCCCGGCTCGGTATGGAACACCATGCCCGCCCACACCCACGACCGCCGCGTCGAGGCCTACTTCTACTTCAACGTGCCCGAAGGGAACGCCATATGCCACCTCATGGGCGAGCCCCAGGAGAACCGCCTGATCTGGCTCCACAACGAGCAGGCCGTGATGTCGCCCGAATGGTCGATCCATGCCGCCGCCGGCACCTCCAACTACATGTTCATCTGGGGCATGGGAGGCGAGAACCTCAACTACGGCGACATGGACAAGGTAACCTACCTCGAAATGAAGTAAGGATTCCTTCCCCTTATCCATTCCCCCAAGTCCGACCCGTCCGACCCGTCCGACTCCCCCTACTCTCTCCCCCTACTCTACCGAAAATTCCTCCATGGGATGCGGCCCGCGCGGCCGCATCCCTATGAAGGATATAAAGATACCATTGATTCACACCATTTCTATCACAAAAAAGACCCTCAAATGAACGATTTCAAAGAGGTTTCTGAAAGCTACACCCTTCCCGAGGCTATCCGGGAGGCGCAACGCTGCCTCCACTGCAAGGTGCCCCAGTGCAAGAAAGGGTGCCCGATCAGCAATGACATACCCGACTGGATCGCCGAGCTGGCGAAAGGCAACTTCGGCAACGCGATGTCGATTATCAACGCCCGAAGCAACCTCCCCGCGGTATGCGGGCGCGTCTGCGGCCACGAACGCCAGTGCGAAGGCAACTGCGTGCTCAACAAAAAGGGAGCGCACATCAATATCGGCAAGCTCGAGCGATTCGTCGCCGACTTCGACTCCTCCGCCGGGCTGACCCACGAGACTATTCCTGAAAAATCGCGCGGCCGCGTGGCCGTGATCGGTTCCGGCCCTGCCGGACTGACAATCGCCGGCGACCTCTCGCGCCTGGGCTTCGCGGTCGAGATTTTCGAGATGGAGCCGGAGCCGGGAGGAGTGCTGATGTACGGCATCCCCGAATACCGCCTGCCGAAGGAGGTAGTGCGCCGCGAAATCAAGAAAATCGAGAACCTCGGCGTCGTGTTCCACCTCAACTCCACTGTCGGCGAGGACCTGACGGTCGACAACCTCTTCGCCGAAGGGTTCGACGCCATATTCATGGGTACCGGCACGGGCGTGCCCCGCCGCCTCAACATCCCCGGCAACAACCATCCCGGCGTGCGCCAGGCAATCCGCTTCCTGCGCCGCGTGTCCCTCTACGAGAGCGGCCTGATCGACCGCAAGGAGGTCGTCATCGGCACGGGAGACAAGGTCGCCGTCATCGGCTGCGGCAACACCGCGATCGATGCCGCCCGCTCCGCCCTCCGCATGGGAGCCTCGGAGGTCTACGTCGTCTACCACCGCACCATCGACGAGATGAGCGCCCTCCGCGCCGAATATGACGACGCCGTCGCCGAAGGGGTAAAGTTCCTCTGGAACTCCTCGATCACCAACATCGTCGGCGGCGAAGGCTACAAGCTCAAGGAGGTCACGATCGACATAGACGGCACCCCGACCGTGATGCCGATGGACAACGTGATCATGGCCGTCGGCTCCGTGCCCGCCGCCCGAATCGTCTCGACGACGAAAGGTATCGACGTCGACGACAAGGGCTATGTCCTCACCCGCGAGGTGCCCTACGGCATGACGACCCGCCAGGGAGTGTTCGCCGGTGGCGACGTCACGAAGCGCCCCGCGACCGTGGTCCACGCCATGCAGGACGCCAAGCGCGTGGCCGAAGGTATCGCCCAGTATGTCGATGCCGTGAAACTGATGGAGTCCATCAACCTCACCGCGACCCCCGCGAAGCCCGAAAACGCCTGAGCGCCGGTCTCCACAAAAGAAACGAATCAACGCAAACCAATCTTTATTACCTTAAAAAACTATGTCTAAAATCGTAACCCTCGGCGAAATCATGCTTCGCCTTTCCCCTGCCGGCTGCAAGCGCTTCGTGCAGGTCGACAACTTCGATGTAATCTGGGGCGGCGGCGAGGCCAATGTCGCCGTAAGCTGCGCCAACTACGGCCATGACGCGTACTTCGTCAGCAAGCTCCCCAAACACGAGATAGGCCAGGCTGCCGTAAACGCCCTCCGCCGCTACGGCGTAGACACCCGCTTCGTTGCCCGCGGCGGCAACCGCGTAGGTATCTACTACTGCGAAACCGGCGCTTCGATGCGCCCCTCCAAGGTGATTTACGACCGCGCGGGCTCCTCCATCGCCGAGGCCGATCCCCAGGACTTCGATTTCGACGCTATCATGGAAGGCGCCGACTGGTTCCACTGGAGCGGAATCACCCCCGCCATATCCGACAAGGCCGCCGAGCTGACCCGTCTCGCCTGCGAGGCCGCCAAGCGCCACGGCGTGACCGTCAGCGTCGACCTCAACTTCCGCAAGAAACTATGGACCAAGGAGAAAGCGCAGTCCATCATGCGCCCCCTGATGAAATACGTCGATGTCTGCATCGGCAACGAGGAAGACGCCGAACTCTGCCTCGGCTTCAAGCCCGACGCCGACGTTGAGGCCGGCAACACCGATGCCGAAGGATACAAGGGCATCTTCGCCGCGATGATGAAGGAATTCGGCTTCAAGTATGTCGTTTCGACCCTCCGCGAGTCCTTCTCCGCCACCCACAACGGCTGGAAGGCAATGATTTACAACGGCAAGGAGTTCTACCAGAGCAAGCGCTACGACATCAACCCCATCATCGACCGCGTAGGTGGCGGCGACAGCTTCTCCGGCGGCCTCATCCACGGCCTGCTGACCAAGCCCGACCAGGGGGAGGCCCTCGAGTTCGCCGTAGCCGCTTCCGCCCTGAAGCACACTATCAACGGCGACTTCAACCTGGTAACCGTTGACGAGGTAGAAGCCCTCGCCGGCGGCAACGCCAACGGCCGCGTGCAGCGCTAAAAGGCGCTCCGCGCCGATGGCGCCTGTGGCGCCGTGAAAGGTGAATGGGACAAAGGTGAAGAAGATACCGCCGGTACCGCTGGCCGGAAGTGACTCCGTTCAGTGGAGCGGGCGTAAGCGAGCGGCCTCCCGGCCCCGGAAGCGAAAGTATCTCCTAAACCTTAAACCTTCAACCCTAAATCGGTATTCCCTTCACCTTTCACCATTCACTTTTAACTCACTAAAATACAATGGCTAAATTTGACAAACAGGCCGTCCTGGCCAAAATCGGAGCCACCAGAATGGTGCCCGTGTTCTACCATAAAGACCTCGAGACCGCCAAGAAGGTCCTCAAGGCGTGCTACGACGGGGGTGTCCGCGCCTTCGAGTTCACAAACCGCGGCGACTTCGCCCACGAAATTTTCGGCGAGCTGGTCAAGTACGCCGCCGTCGAGTGCCCCGAAATGGCCCTCGGCGTAGGCTCCATCGTCGACCCCGCTACCGCCGCCATCTACCTGCAGCTCGGCGCCAACTTCGTAGTAGGCCCGCTGTTCAACCCCGAGGTTGCCAAAGTCTGCAACCGCCGCCTCGTGCCCTACACGCCCGGCTGCGGTTCCATCAGCGAGGTAGGCTTCGCCCAGGAGGCCGGCTGCGACCTCTGCAAGGTATTCCCCGGCGACGTCCTCGGCCCGAAATTCGTCAAGGGTCTGCTCGCCCCGATGCCCTGGTCGAAGCTCATGGTTACAGGCGGCGTAGAACCGACCGAAGAGAACCTCAAAGCCTGGTTCGCCGCCGGAGTCTACTGCGTCGGCATGGGCTCCAAGCTCTTCCCCAAGGACCGCGTCGCCGCCGGCGACTGGGCCTACATCACCGACAAATGCCGCGAGGCCCTCGCCATCGCCGCCAAATAACCCCTGTCACCATCCACGGTGCCATACTTTGGTTCCGCCCCATCTTTGCGGGGCGGAACTTTTTTTATCGGGCGGAAATAGCTAACTTTGCATTTGCGCCATAAAAGGGAGAATCTTCCTTTATCGGCTTTAGGATGAACAGTAACGCGAAAGCATATAAATGGTCGATTATCGACCGCGTCTCTGTGGCTGCCCTCAATTTCGGGGGCAACATAATCCTTGCGCGCATGCTGACCACGGCCGACTTCGGCCTCCTGGCGATGATCGCCATATTCGTCGCCCTGGCGCAGGACATCTCGGGATGCGGACTGGCCGACGGCCTGATTCAGAAATCAAAGCCGACCGACGAGGACTATTCGACCGTTTTCGTATTCAACGCCGCTTTCGGCCTCTTTTTCGGTCTCTCCTTCTTCTTCGGGGCGCCCCTGGTCGCCAGGTTCTTCGGCCATGAGGAACTTACGGCCATCATGCGGGTTCTCGGCGTTTGCTTCTTCTTCCAGTCGATGAGTTTCGTGCAGGAGACCCGGCTGAGGAAAGAGCTGGAGATGAAAAAGATATGCTTCGTAAGGGTGGGGGCGACGCTTACCGCGATCACTCTCGGCATAATCCTGGCCTCGCTCGGATTCGGATGGTGGGCCCTCGTTTCGACCCAGATATTGCTCCTGCTGTTCACCTTCTGCTATTGTATCATCGCGACCCGGTGGTTCCCGCGTATCGCCTTCAGCAAGAAATCGTTCCACGACCTGTTCGGCTTCGGAATCCATCTCGCGATCGCCTATATCAGCAACGTTATAGGCAAGAACGTCAACACCTTCCTGCTCGGTAAGTTCTTCACCCCTGCGGCCTCCGGCCTCTACTACCAGGGCGCCAAACTGGCCAACGTCCCCTTCCAGGTAATCGACCAGTCGGTCAACAATTCCTTTTTCGTCGTAGCCTCCAACGAGTCAGCGCCCGACTCGCAACGCTCGCTGATACGCAACATGTTCTCGATGGTCGTCGGAATAAACGGGGCGCTTCTGTTCCTGTTGCTCGTGATCGCCGGGCCGGCCATCATCGCGCTTTACGGCGACAAATGGGCCGAGAGTATCCCCCTCTTCCGCATACTCGCCGTGGCAGAGTTCCTATTCTGCCTCAAGTCATTCTTCCAGGCGGTCTGCAAAGTCCACGCCAGCACCGTTTTCGTGCGGAACCTGTGTATTATCCAGGTAATCGTCCAGATTCTCCTGCTGGCGCTTTCCATCGCGTTCTTCCGGGACATCCTCGTAATCGTATGGATCCAGGTGGCGTGCGAGTTCCTCAGCGTCGCCGTTTACGCCGTGAAATTCAAGAAACTCACTCTCCAGCCCCTCCACAGCATCTTCGCCGCGGCGTGCCGCAGCCTCGGCCTCCCGGTTCTCGGGGCCGCATGCGCCATCGCGGCTGTGACGGCCGTTGACTCCCTCATCTCGCTCCCGGCGATTGTCAACTGCCTGATTATCGCGGCCGTCTACGCCGTCAGCGTGATCGGAGGGGGCGAGGTCTCCCGCCCGGCGGTCTATGTCGCCCTCAGAAACCATTTCCGCAAGCACTGAATCCACCCGACTGAAATGGCAGAATACCGTTATCCAGAATATACAGCCGTCATACGGACGCTCGGCAAAGCCGGCGAGAAGTTCGAGGCCGAAATCAACTCGCTGAAAGCGCAGACCCTGCAGCCCCGGCAGATACTCGCCTATATCCCCGACGGATATGACATCCCAGTATTCCCGGGGAGCGACGCGGTCCGGTGGATACGGTCGCCCAAGGGGATGGTCACCCAGCGCTCCCTCCCTTTCGACGAGGTTGAGACCGAATACATACTCTTTCTCGACGACGACGTGTACCTTCCCCCCGCCGGGGCAGAGATGCTGATGCGTACGGCGGTAGACGAGAACGCCGACGCGGTGGTGCCGAACACTTTCCCCAACAGCGAGGGTTCGCTGAAATGGAAGCTGCGCAACATGGGACAGGGCGCCTTCCCCTCCTTCTCAAAAAAATGGGCTTTCCGCATACGCCACAGCACCTACTACAACTACTGCGATAACCCCGATCCGGTAATGCCTACCCAGTCCGGGGCCGGACCCTGCTCCCTTGTGCGTTTTTCGACCTACAAAGCCATACACTTCGAAGAGGAGCGCTGGATTGAGCTTTGCGGTTATCCTCTCGGGGAAGACCTTCTGTTTTTCAACAAGATGTATCAGTGCGGCTACAGAGTGCTCGCCCAATTTGACACAGGGATCCAGCATCTCGATGCCGGTTCCGGCCATGCCGCCGACCCTGAACGGCAGTTCCGGCTCGCCGAGGCCGTCAGGTATATCCTATGGCACCGGATTTCCTACTCCACCGCGACCTCCGGCATCTCCCGCCTCTACCGCTCCGCCTGCTACCACTCGACACAGGGGGCGATGTGGCTCCTTGACCTCGTGAGATTCGCCGTTACCGGCAAGTCCTATAAAATGCGGAACCGGTTCCGCGGAATGAGACAGGGAAAGGAGTTCACCAAATCCGATGAATACAGAAAACTGCCGAAATTCAACGCTTATGCCCGCACCCGCTGACTCTTTTTCACAGACCGCGACGGATAAGGTGGGGCGCGAGGCCGTCGGGCGGTTCGCGCCGTCGCCGTCGGGGAGGATGCACCTGGGTAACATCTATACGGCGGTGATGTCGTGGCTGTCGGCCAGGAGCCGGGGCGGGCGATGGATTCTGCGTATCGAGGACCTCGACCCCCAGCGCTCGAAGCCTGAATACGCCCGGATGATCGAGGAAGACCTCCTGTGGCTCGGACTGGAATGGGACGAGGGGGGCCTGGAAAACCGGGGACCCAACAGCCCATACCGCCAGAGTCTCCGCGGCGAGGTCTACGCCGAAGGGCTGCGCCGCCTTCAGGAGGCGGGTCTTACCTACCGCTGCCGCTGCCGCAGGGCAGACATTCTCGCGACCCAGGCGCCCCACGAGTCGGACGGCCGCGTGATTTACAAGGGCACCTGCCGCCCGCCGCGACTCGGGGGTACCGCCGAGCCGTTTCCCGAGGACATTCCGGCGGCGACGCGCCTCTATGTCCCCGACAGGACAATCACCTTCACCGACCGCCTCTGCGGCGAGCAGAGCGTAAACCTGGCGAGCCACTGCGGCGACTTCATCCTGCGCCGCGCCGACGGCGCGTGGGCCTACCAACTCGCCGTCGTGATGGACGACGCTCTGATGGGGGTCACGGAGGTTGTCCGCGGCAACGACCTGCTCCTTTCCGCCGCCCAGCAGCTCTATCTCTACGAATTGCTCGGCTTTCCGGCCCCGGAGTTCGCCCACCTCCCCCTGATATGCAACAAGCAGGGGGTGCGCCTCTCCAAGCGCGACAGCGCGATGTCGATGGAGGCCTTCCGTTCCACCCTCACCCCCTCCCAGCTCCTGGGCCGCATAGCCCGCCTCGCCGGCCTCCAGCCCGACGATTCCCCCGCAACCCTCAGCGAACTGATTGGGAGGTATGGGAGGTATGGGAGTTATGGGAAAGATGGGAAGACTGAGAGGGATGAGAATAATGGGCAGCTCCCAGTCCTCTCACCCCTCCCATAACTCCCAGTTTGTCCTCCCACCCGGATGGTGAGGGCGCTGTCAGAATGGTCCAGATGGTAGGAGCTTGGAGGCGTGGCCGACGGGAGCAATCTGAAGATTGTGACCGAGGCTGAGACCTTCAAGCGACGACCCAGATGGGCCGTTATGGCAGTGCCCTCAAATTAGCCGGGGCCGCTTCTCGCGAAGCAGCCCCGGCCCGGCATATGTATCATGGATTACTTGATTTTCACTTTCAGGGTCGCCAAGTCGGCGGAGGCGCTGGAGGAGCCGACCATCAGCTCGTAGTCCCCCGGCACGACCCGCATGCGGCGCTCGGCGGCGTCCCAGTTCTCAAACGCCTCGCGGGGCATCGGGAGCGCCACCACGCGCTTCTCGCCAGGCTGAAGCTCCACCCTGGCGTAGCCGCGGAGCGACTTCGAGGGGCCGTCGGTGTCCGATGGGCGACGCATATAGAGCTGCACGATCTCGGTTCCGGCGCGTTTCCCGGTATTCTTCACCTCGACGGTAACCACCCCGTCGCGGTATTTCGGTTTCCCGTAGCTGAACGCAGTGTAGCTCAGGCCGTAGCCGAAGGGATAGAGCGGTTCGGCGGCGAGGTAGCGGTAGGTGCGCCCGGCCATGTTGTAGCTATCGAACGGAGGGAGCTGCGAGTCGTCGGCGTAGAAGGTCACCGGGAGCTTGCCCGAGGGGTTGTATTCCCCCGTCAGTACCTCGGCGACAGCCTCGCCACCCTGCTCGCCCGGATACCAGGCCTGAAGAATCGCGTCGCATATCCCGTCCTCCGGCGTGAGCGCCACGGCGCTGCCGCTGCAATTGACGAGCACCACCTTCTTCCCCGCCTCATGCAGGGCGCGGAGGATGTCGCGCTGCGCCTGCGGCAGCTCGATCGAGGTGCGGTCGCCGTTGTCGAAGCCGGGAAGCTGCACCCGCGCCTGTTCGCGCTCGAGGGCCGGGGAGATACCCCCTACGAAAATTACCGTCTCGGCTCCGGCGGCGCGGCCGACGATTTCCGGAATCGTCAGAGAGCGGGCGCGGCATATGTCGAAGTTGAGGGTCGCCCCCTCGTCGAGCTGCATATAGTTGATTTCTATGTCGTAGGTCTTCCCCTTCTCAACCTTCAGCTTCTGCGAGCGGAAGTTCAGGGCCTCCGCCTTCCAGCGGTTGTGGATCGTGTCGCCGTTGACGATGATGCGGAAACCGTCGTCGTTGTTGAAGAGTATGTCAAGCTCCTCTGTGGCCTGGGCGGTGAAAGAGCCGCGCATGCGCGTCGTGAAGTTCGTCAGCTCCACCCCCGGCGCGAAGACGGTATTCCCCCCGTTGTCGAGGGTCAGCGCCGAGGTATAGTTGGCGGTGGCGGCGGTGTCCCCCTCCATCGCGAGGTTGTTCCAGTAGGTAGCGCGCATCCCGGGGCGACCCTCCGCGTCGGAGAAGAGGTTGAAGACGCTCTCCTTCTCGGTCAGAGAGGTTATGTCGCAGGAAGGGGTGTATGCCATTCCGGGGAAACGGCGGCGCATAGCCTCCAGCACCGTCACGGTATGCCCCGGCTGGCCGTAGTAGATACCCCACTGCATCGTGGAGTCGGCGGCGTTGGGGCCCATCAGCATCACGCGCCCCATCCCCTCCTTCCGCAGGGGGAGGATTCCGTTGTTCTTCAGGAGCACCATCTGCTCGCGGGCCGCCTTGAGCGCCAGCGCCTTGTGCTCCGGCGAGTTGACTACCGACATCGGGATGCGGGTCCACTCCACCAGCGAGTCGGGATCGAAGTCCCCCAGGCGGAAGCGCTCCGCCAGGAGCCTCCTGACGCTGCGGTCAATCTCGGCCTCGGAAATGTCGCCGCGGCGCACCGCCGCGGGGAGGTTGCGGTAAATCTGCCCGCACTCCACGTCTGTTCCGGCGCGCACGCCGAGGGCCGAAGCCCCTTCAGCGTCCTTCGCCACTCCGTGGCGCTTGGGGAGGTAGAAGTCGTTGATCGCGCCGCAGTCGCTGACAACCAGGCCGTCGAAGCCCCACTGGTCGCGGAGGATGCGCTGCAGCAACGCCGAGGAGCCGCAGCACGCCTCCCCCTCGAAACGCTGGTAGGCGCACATCACCTCGCGGACGTTCCCCTCCCGCACCAGCCGCTTGAAGGCCGGGAGGTAGCTCTCCCAGAGGTCGCGCTCGGGGAGCATGGCGACATCCATGCGGTGGCGCTCCTTTTCCGGGCCGCTGTGCACGGCGAAATGCTTGGCGCAGGCCAGCAGCTTGTTGTATTTCGAGGCGGAGTCCCCTTGCAGGGCGCGCACTACGCGCAGCCCCATGCGCCCGTTCATATACGGGTCCTCGCCGTAGCTCTCCTGGCCGCGGCCCCAGCGCGGGTCGCGGAAGATGTTTACCGTCGGGGTCCAGTAGGACAGCCCCTTGTACTTGCCGGTCTTCCCCTCGGAGCGGGCGAGGGTGTTCTTGGCGCGGGCCTCGTCGCTGACGGCGGTGAACACCTCCGTCAGCAGGTCGTCGTCAAACGAGGCCGCCAGCCCGATGCAGGAAGGGAATACCGTCGCCAGGCCGTTGCGCCCCACCCCGTGGAGCCCCTCGCTCCACCACTCGAAGGCCGGAACGCCCAGGCGCTCTACGGGGCGCGAGCCGTTCATCATCAGCCCAACCTTCTCCTCGAGCGTCAGGCGCGAGCAGAGGTCGGCGGCGCGCTCCTCGGGCGCGAGGCCGGGGTCGTTGAAGGGATATTTGGGAGCGGCTATTGCCGACGCCCCCGCTCCGAGAGCCAGGGCCGCCGCCATGCCGCGCAGTATGTTCTTTAAGTGATTCAAGGCGTTTTATGGTTTATAGTTTAAGGATCATGGTTTATGAACCGGTGTTTGATGGTTTATGGCGCGAAGATAGCCCATCGCGCCCAGCCCCGGCGGGTAAATTTTAGCGGAATTGGCGGAATTGCGGGGGCGGGGGAACCGCCGGGCGGTGTAGGGGCGCGGCCTCCGGGAGGGGAAAAGCGGGAGCCGCGGCCCATCGCGGGTCGCGGCTCCGAATGTTTGTGAATCAAAGGCTTTTTATATTGTTATTGTTGTTTGCTGCAACTTATTTGTTGTAGACCTTCTTGCCGTCGACGATGATGAGGCCCTTGGTGGTCGCGGGAACCTCGATGCCCTGCAGGTTGTAAGCGCGTACAGCCTTGTTGGCGTCGGTTGCCACTTCATCGATGGCTGCGTCCTCGCCGTAGTTGTCGCCGATGCCGAACTTCAGGTCGAGGAGGTTGATGGTTGACTTGTTGGCTACCGGCTCCTTGAAGAGGATGTTGAGGTACTTGTGACCCTTCTTCAGGTCGATGCCGTCGTATTTATGTTCCTTGAAGCAGAACCACTGGGTAGTCGGATCTTCGGGAACGAAAGTCTCCTCCCACTCGGGCATAGCGGCTGTCGGATCTTCGTCGTAGGCTGCCTTGTCGAAAATCTGGAAGGTCAGGGACGGAGTTTCACCTTTGTCTCTATTTTTCCAGGACCAGTGGTAAACGAAGTTGTAGATGCCGTCCTCGGTAACGTTCAGCTCGAAACGCTCGGAGTTGTTGTTGCGGTAGTCGCCAAGCCAGGGCACACTACCCACAGCACCTTCGTGGAGGATGTCGTAAGCGTCGGTCTCGGGGTTGTAGAACTTGATCTGATGGGTATCGTACTGCACCTTGCCCTGGCCTACGAGACGGGTGTACTCAAAGTGGACGTATCCGGGGATGTCGCTCCACATCTGAACCTCCTCGAACATGGCGGTGATGTCGGTCTCTTCCTCGATGTTGAACTTGTAGGGGTTGGTGGTGAATACAGGGTCGATGCCGTTGTCCCAGCCTACGAACTTGTAACCGGTGTTGGCGATAGCCTGGAGGGTTACCTCGGTGCCGGAAACAAACTGGGTGCGGGAGGGCTTCACTGTCACGGAGCCACCTTCGGCGGGTTCGCAGTAAACGTTCAGGTTAACGGGGGTAATTTCTTCGCGGGCCTCGAAGGAAATCTGACCCACGCGGAAAGAATCCTTCAGGGGATCCTCCTGCTGGAACTCGATTTTGAAGAGATATTCGCCAGCGGGAATTGTCTCGTCGACATAAACTTCGGTAGTGAAGAACGCATAGGAAGCGGTAGCGATCGCGGCGGCGTCAAAGCGCTTTTCCCAAACGGGGTTCTCGGTAGCCTTGTCAAGCAGTTTGAATGTACCCCATGCGCCCGGAGCGTCGTTCTTGCTTGAATATGCGAAACGGATGATGTAGCAGGAAGCGGCATCGCTCTTCACAGCCCAGGTGGCGGACTCGCCGTCGTGGGTCTTGTCTACATAAACCATATCGGGAGTGGAAACCTTCTTGCCGTCGTCGCCGGTTACGGAAGTCTTCCCTTCTGCCTGAACGGTAATGTGCTTGATGGGTTCGCCGGTAGTGGGGTCGGTGAGGAGCACTGCGTCATATGTGACAGCGGCCTCGGAGATTTCGAGGTATGAGCCCTCGGCTGTCGGGATGTTCTGCACGGTCTGGGCGCTTGCGAAGCCGAAGGCCAGGAGTGCGGAACCAAGGAGTAACTGTTTTTTCATGTCAGTCAGGTTGGTTTGTTGGTATTAGGTTATTTATTATATGCGTTATAGTGGCGGGGCGGAGAGCGCCCCTGTTTTGATTGGTGCGGTAAAGTTACAACCGCGGCGGAGGTTTGCGGGGGAAAAATCGTCACTAAGGGTGTAAAATCTCCCTCAGCAACGATTTTTCATTCACAAAACCTAATAATCCGCTATTTTACGAGTACCTTCTTCCCTGCGTGGATGTAGATTCCGGGAGTTGTGGGATTTGGGGAAACGGGGATTCCCTGAAGGTTGTACCAGGGCGCGTCGTCCCCCTCCGGGCGGCCGGCCTCGACTGTTTCGACAGCCGCGGCCTCGTCGGTCGAGAGGGTAATTTTACCGGCGGCGACGTTACCCTTGAAGGTGAAGGTAATCTGGCCCTTTACCGGCTTGGGGAACGCGACCTCGAACGAGCCTGTTTCCGAGGCCGACTTGGGGAGCGTGTAGGTTCCCTGCTCGAACTCCTGGCCGTTAAGCTCTACGAGCGAGGCGTCGGAGTAGCTGGCTGTGGTGCGGTAGCCGCGCCCCTCGAACTTGATTTTGCTTATAGCCGCTCCGGCGGGGAGCCAGAGGGTATGCTGGCGGTTGACGGGCATCTGGAAGTAGCCGTTCTCCCCGCAGTCGACATAATTGCCGCCGGTGAGCCAGAAGAGGCCGTCGCTGAAGTACCATCCGGCGCCGTCCTTGGTGTTAATCGAAACCTCGAATGTCTCGGGGAGCTCGTAGGTCGAGCGGTAACCCTCGGTCCATCCCTCGGCCTCCTGGGCGGCGGTGATGTCCTCGACGAGTTCGGCGAGGTAGACCTCGAGCATCGTGTAGCCCGACTCGTCGCAGAGGTTGCGGTCGGAGGCGTCGTTGGGGTTCAGACCGCGGGCGGTCTCCCATTCGTCGGGCATGCCGTCCTTGTCAGTGTCGACGGGAGCGGCGGTGGAGTTGAGCACGGGCCATGCCGACCAGTCGTCGCCCGCCCCGCTCGGCTTGTTGTCCTCCTGCGAGTTGATCAGCCCTTTGGAGAGGTTGCGGCCGGTGGATGTGGCCTTCCCTTCGAGGGTGTCGTCGATCATCTGCCGGTCGACCCAGTCGTAGGAGATGGAGCATCCGGCGTATGATGTCACCAGGTCGTAAGCCTTCTCGGCGGTGTGGGTCGTGGTCGCGGGGAATGGTACCGGCTCGGAGCGCTTGATTTTGGCCTCGGTCTCCTCGTTCCAGGTGCCGTCGGTCGCGGAGGCCGACTTGTCGATCTGGTCCAGGAAGCCTACCTTCCAGTTGTCAGCCGTCACGTCGCTGTACTTGGAGTTGACGTTACCCTCGACGAGGTACGTCCCCCAGAGATGGAGCGCCGGAGCGTAGGCGGGATAAGTCTTGCAGTAGCTGTTGGTGCGGATTCCGACGCCGGCTATGCGCTTCCCCTTCTTGTCGCCCGGGGTCGCGGGACCCGGCTTGTAGTAGTTGTTGATTATGTTGACGTTCATCCCCTCTCCGCCGTAGCATCCGTTGCCGCCGAAGTTGTAGATGACGTTGTTACGCATATCCATGCGCTCGTCGAGCTGGGTCGAGACGCGCGGGCCCAGGCGCGGGGTGCGCGAGCCGTGGTGCGCTACCAGGTTGTGGTGGAAGGAGGCCCCGCTGCCGCCCCAGTTGCCGCCGTAGCCGTGAGCCCCTTTGGAGTGGCCGGAGTTGACGAGGCTCTGCGAGACGATGCTCCACTGCAAGGTAGAGTTCACATTGCCGAGAATCGAGCAGCACTCGTCGATGCTCCACGAGACGGAGCAGTGGTCGACGATTACGTTGCGGCTGTCCATGGCCGTCAGGCCGTCCCAGCCGTCGTCCCCCCCTTCGAGGACATTCTTGTTGCCCAGGCGGAAGCGCATGAAGCGCACGATGGTGTTGGAGCCGAGGGTCACCGGGTAGTCGGCTATGCAGATTCCGTCGCCCGGGGCGGTCTGCCCCGCGATGGTTGTATATTCGGGAATCTTGAGACCCGATTCGAGATGGATGGTTCCGGAAACGTCGAAAACGATAGTGCGCGGGCCGGTTTTAGAGAGAGCCTCGCGGAGAGTGCCCGTGCCCCGGTCGCCGAGAGAGGTCACATGGTAGACATAGCCGCGGCGGCCGCCGTCGACATAGCGGCCGAAGCCCTCGGCCCCGGGGAAGGCCGGGAGCCTTTCAAGCTCGATGCCCTGGGCCGTGTAGCCCCCCAGAAGGGCCGCCAGGAGCAGCGTGGCCGCCGAGCGGCCTGAGAGATCAAACTTCATGGTATGAATCGGTTTTTGTGAAATCGGTTTAAGGAGGGGAAGCATCCTGCGTCCCACGCTGCAAAACTACCGCGAAAATCCCTAACAATGGGGTAAAATCTGACGAAAATAGCGAAACGCGGCGCGGGGGGCCGTTCGGACACAGGCATCGCCCTCCGACAGGAAGCCGCTCGCCTTCGGCTCACTCCACCCGACATCCACCCCCCGCCCCGCGGATATTCGCATCTGGGGGGAAGCGCCGCTGCGCGGGGAAGGGTAAAAGAAGCCCCGCCGGACGGGGGCCGTCCGGCGGGGCTGTGTAGGGACGCGGCGTGCCGCGTCATATTCGGGTTTTACGCCATATGTTATGCCATATGTTAATCAATGAAGGCCTTGGAGACGGTGCGGGAGCCGTCGGCGGCGGTCTCGACCTTGATCACGGCGCCGCGGTAACCCTCGGCTACCGGCTGGCCCTGCAGGTTGTAGTACTCGACCTTGGCGGCGGAGTCAGCCCCGACGGTCTCGATGCCGGTGGGGTTCTGCGGGGTCATCGCCATGGAGTGGGCGCTCATGGTGCCGTTGGGCGAAATCGTGCGGATGGTATAGGAGTAGTTCTCGGCGGCGCGGGAGGCCGGTTTCGTGTAGCTCGTGTTGGTCTTGAGGTCGAAGCAGTCGTGGTTGCCCGGAGCGTAGCCCAGGTACTCGCCGTTGTTATAGAGGAGGTAACCGGCGGCCCCGTCGACGGGAATCCACTGGATGCAGTCCGTATCGCTGTCATAACCTGCACCTTCGGGAGCGGTCATCTCCTCGATTATCTCCTCTGTCGCGAGCCAGGAATCATCCCCGCCGAGCACGTTCTCGACGGTGAACTCCGCAGCCTCCTCGGCAGTCAGCACGGGGTTGTACTTGTTGGTCGACGTCGGAGAGTTGCCGCGGCCCGAAAGGTCGAGCGCGTTGCCCGAAGCGTCCATCGAGTTGTACTCGTAGAAATGGGTTACGAGGTTGCCCATCTTGTCCCAGCCATTAGCAGAGCAGTTCGCTTCCATAGTGGTGTTCAACCAGTAGCAGCGCGGCTCGTTATCCCATGGACGACCGAGGTTATATCCCGAGATGCCCTTTATTGCGCAGTATGAGAACACATAACCCCACTTCTGAGCTGCGGAAGTCGAGGGTGCTGCGACAACCGAACCCTTACGGGTTGTGACGAAGGTGCAATGGTCATAGAAGTGGTTGCCACCACCGCAGATAAAGTCAACCGAGCCGTGGATTTCACAATTGTAATAGTAGCCCTGTTCGCCGGTCACCTGCGTATCCTGATTGGACTGCAAACGCATATTGACCATAATATCGCGTTTACCACCATAATGAGCCACGCCGACACCGACTCCGCTGCCGTTACCCTCGGCGTCGAAGCAACCCCAGTCAAGGTCGTTGCGGATGGTGAAATTCTCCATATAGATATTGGTGGAATTTCGGGTCGAGAATACGGGGTAAGAGATGCCGGATATATTTCCATGAACGATGACATTGTCGCGGTCTTCGCCGATAATCGAGACATTGTATGCCTTGTTCAGATGGAGGATGGGGGCCTCAGCGGTCGAGGTTCCGAGGTCGTAGTCGCCGTTCTTCAGGAAGATGACATGGCGGGGAGCGCCAGCCGTATTGTTGCTTACCATAACGGCGGCGATGGCGGCTTTCAGCCCGTCGACATTGGAAACGTAGGTAATCCCGCTTACCGGGTCGACGGTAGTAGGCTGCTGGGCCACGGTGACGGGATAGGTGATAGCCGCGGAGTTGGTGTTGCCGTCAACATCCTTGGCGGCGCCGGCGGGAATTGTCAGCACGGTCTCCTCGCCCCAGGCAAGATCCCAGAGGGAGAATTTGAGGACGGTAGTGCCCCCGTCAGCCTTGACGGTCTTGCCATTGTACTCGGCTACGCAGTCCTGCATCTTGCGGCCGAAGTCGAGGGTCACGACGCAGTGGTTCTTGGTGTCAACCTGGGTGTTGGAGCCGCTCTGAACCGTCGGCTCGCCCGTCAGCTTCTGCTCCTCGACAAGAAGCTCGAACCAAGCGACAGGCTGCGAGCCACCCTCAAAGGTAAAGCTGATGGGAGTTCCAGCCTGATGTCCTTCGATGTTCACAACGAGGTTGTAGCGGTTGGCGTCGCCGGTTGTAAATTCCGAATTGGTAGGCAGATATACGGTAGCCCCTTCGGAAGTAACAGCAGAAACCTTGCCGGCGGCATAGTTATCGCCCAACTTCGCGAAAACGAGCTGCTTGACAACAACATTGGCGGGAACTTCGAGAGAGTGGGTTCCTACGCGGAACTTGAACTGGGTCCCTCCCCAGCCGTCATTGGAATTGCGGATGGTGTAGAGGCCGTTGCTCCAGGAACCGTCGGCCTGGTTGTTGGCGGTATCGTACACAATCTTTACAGCCTGGTCGTTATCGGCAGTTGTATAGGTATGCACCCCTTCGATGGCGAGGGTGAAGGTCTTGGACTTGTCGCCGGCCTTGCCGGTGAAGGTAGCGGTCGCGGTAGTGCCTTCGAGGGTTACGGCGGCGTTGGCAACGGAGCCGTCAAGCATCGTAGCGGAAACAGCGGGAACGGCGGTGTAGCAGTTGCCCTGGAGGGTCGCGGAAGCGGTCTCGGAGTTGAGGGCGGCGAGAAGCTCGGCGGTAGTCACGTCCTTGCCGTCGACAGTCAGCGCGGCAACCTGCACGTCGCCGATATGGAAGATACGTACAGCGTATTCGGTCTGAGCGGCATACGCGCCCTCGTTGGCGGCGAGCGCGAGGTTCACGATGGTCTCCTGGCCGGCCGCTGGGGTAGCGATGGTAACCTTGCCGTCAGCGACAGGCTCGCCATTGGCGGTAACCGCGCCGTTCTCGGCAGCGACGTTAAGCACGACATTCTCCCCGGCGTAAGTCTCCGGCAGCAGGAAGTTCCAGTCGTAGCCATCCGCCGCGCTGTTGGCAATCCCCTCAACGGTCACGCCCTTAATCGAAGCGAACTCTTCAGCGATTTTTGTAACAACTGGAGCGTAGAAGTTGGCGCAGAAACTTCCGCCAACGTTATTGAATGAAATTTTGAGAGCTTTCTTGCCAGTCGTGATTTTGCCACCCAGGACGATATCGGTCTTCCCGCCAGCGGTGAGGTGGTGAACAGTCTTGGCCTCAACCTTGCCGGTGGCCTCGTCGGTCACTTCCAAGGTAACATCGCCGACATTATAGAACTCGTAGAAGTCGATATTGGCGGAATAAACGCCTGCTTCCTTGCAGAAAACCTTTGCGGTAGCTGAGGCACCTTCGCTCGCATAGCCGAAATTGGGAGTATCGCTCCCGGGGTTTTCTATGCGGAGACCACTTTCAGTCCAAAATGTCTTGGAAAGGGTAAGTGTCCCGGGCATCTCAAGATACCCCGCGGGAGTCTTGCTCGAATCATAGCTCTCGGATACCCATTTGAAGGTCGGGGCCATAATGTTTGTAATATAGCCTGTGCCCGGACTTGTGAAAGTAAACTTTATGGTCTTGCAACCGCGAGTCATAACACCTTCAAGAGGAATTGTCTGGTCGGTTCTTCCGCCGGTATAGTTATAGTGCTGGTCGATTTCTTTCTTGCCGGTTGTCTGGTCCGTAATCTCGATACGGATGTCATCATTCTGACCATTGGACTGATCCCATTTGAACGGAACTACCAATTCATACGCTCCAGCCTTGTCGCAGAAGAAGTTGGTCGAGCACCAACCACCATTCTTAATGCTTCCGAACTGACCGTCCTGGCTGTCATACCCTATAGAACCTCCCTTGGTCCATCCAGCTTCCGTATTGTTTGTTGATTCCTCTATCTTATTGAGAGCGCCTGGGATAACTGCCCAACCGGCGGGAGCGGTCTCGGGGACTTCCTCTCCCTCTTCAAATAGCGCTCCGAAAATTGCAACATTAGCAAAACCCATCTCTCGCGCACTAGTATCAGAGCTATAGAAGTAGAACCGAAGAATAACGCTCTCCTTTGCCGCTGATGCACTCACATTGAACTCTTTATGGAAGTCAGCAGTAAGGTCAGAATCATTCCCGTTAAATCGTGTCGGCACCTGCGCTTTTGCAACAGACATAACCACCCCATCAATGATGAGTTCTATGTCGAGACGACCATTGCCAGTCTTTGCCGCCATCCAGTCAAAGGCGATTTTGCTGATAGAAAATGGTTTTGAAGGCGTTAACGAATAATCAACATACACCTGGTTATTGCGTGTATTTGTGTTTGCAGGGCAAGCATAAGTAGTCGTAGTCAATGATGAGCCATCGGCATAAGTCACTTTTCGTGTACCCTTTGTCGTCACACCTACATATGATAGATTTGATGCGGAAAACGCACCTTCTATTGAATAGCTTGCAGATATATCACTGAACTTTTTTTCGCCCATCGCCCAGGTGGCGGTGACCGGGGTTCCGGCGGTTGTCGCCTCGGCGGCCTGTGGGGCCGGGAGGGCGGAGGTTGAGGAGGTCGCCGCGGCGTAGGCGACGCCGGCGGCGAGGATGCCGCCCAGGGCGAGAGCTCCGAATAGTTTTGTAATTCGCATTGTGTTTAAGTAAACGATAGGTAAGTAAGTTAGGTAAGTTAAAGATAGTTTACACATATTTTATGGCGCGACGTCGCGCCATAAAGGCCCCCGGGGGCCTCGCGGAAAAAGAGATGGAGGAGGAAGAAAGGAAGAGCCGGGGGCGGCAGGGGCCTCTCCCCGGCTCTTCGCGGTTGTCAAATCAGAGTTTCTGCTTTTTCGAGCGGTTGCGCCACAGCTCGGTCATGTCCTCCAGGGTCTTCCCCTTGGTCTCGGGCACGAGCTTGAAGACGAACAGGGCCGCCAGAACGCATATCACGCCGTAGAGCGCGTAGGCGAAGAAGTGGCCGAACTTGTCGCCCATGTCGCCGAGGCTCATGTTGTACATCGGCACGAAGGTCGACGACACGATGAAGTTGAAAATCCACTGGAAGGCCACGGCGATGGCGACCGCCTGGGAGCGGATCGTGTTCGGGAAAATCTCCGCGATCAGAACCCAGCAAATCGGGCCCCAGGAGAACATGAACGAGGCCGAGTAGACCATGATGCTCACGACGGGCATCAGCGGGGGGCACGCCACGACGTTGCTCAGCGCGACGCCGAGAGCGCCGACAGCCATGCCGATCGAGCCCCAGATCAGAAGCGGCTTGCGCCCCAGCTTCTCGACGGTGAACACCGCGACGAGGGTGAACGAGATATTGACGATACCCATTATGACGGTCTGTACCATCGGGTTGCCCATGTTCATCGACTCGAAGATGCGCGGCGCGTAGTAGAGCACGGCGTTGATGCCGACCGCCTGCTGGAACACTGACAGCATCACGCCGACAAAAATCACCATCACGCCGAAGGAGAACAGCTTCTCGGACTTCACCTCGACGGTCTCCTTGATCTGCGTCAGAATCTCGCGGGCCTTCACCTTGCCGTTGATGCGCTCCAGAATCGACAGCGCGCGCGAGTCTTTGCCAATCAGGGCCAGGTAGCGCGGGCTCTCGGGCACGAAGCATACGAGAATCGTGAAGATTCCGGCCACGAACGCCTCGGAGCCGAACATATAGCGCCAGCCGGTGCTCACGGTCCAGGGGTCGCTCTGCGGGGAAACGGTGTAGAGCGCCTCACCCATCTTCTCGATAATCGGCTGGGTGTGCTCGCCGAGAATCAGGAAGTTGACGAAATAGACGACAAGCTGGCCGAAGATAATGGCGAACTGGTTCCAGGACACGAGCGTGCCGCGGAGGTTGCTCGGAGCGACCTCCGCTATATACATCGGGCAGATTGCCGACGCGAGGCCCACGCCGACGCCCCCGATCACGCGGTAGACGTTGAACGCCCACAGGAGGCTGTACGAGGGGACTCCGTAGTCGTAGAACATGAATTCGGGATAATAGGAGCCGAGTGCCGACACGAAGAAGAACACTCCGGCAATAATCAGCGACTTCTTGCGCCCGAAGTTCCCGGCGAAATAGCCCGAGAGGGCGGCGCCGATGATACATCCAAGCAGGGCGCTGGACGAAGTAATGCCGTGTATGGTATCGGAGTAGACGAAATCTTTCGCTCCGAGGAAGAACGCCTGAAGGCCGCGCTCGGCGCCGGAAATAACGGCGGTGTCATAGCCGAACAGCAACCCGCCCAGCACCGCCACCAGGACGATGGAGAACAGATACAGCTTGCTTCCTTTATCGTTGTTGCTCATGGGATTAGCTTGAAGGGGAGAGTTTTGTTAAAAAGGTTAGAGATTAAAAGCAATCCGGGAGGGTGTATCAAAAATCTGATACACCCTCTATATCTACCCGGATGGCCGCGGCGCGGCAGAACGGTTCGGATGGTAGGAGCCGGAGTCCGAGGAGGAGGGAGCAATCTGAAGATTGTGACCGACTCCGAGTGGCTTCGGCGACGACCCAGACGGGCCGTTATCACGCGCCGCGAAAGGATTTATGCGTACATGTTGACGATAGCCTCGTACAGCTCCTGCTTGCCGGAAGTAACGGCGGGCTCGGGCTGGGTCTTGGCGTAGGCGACAACCTCTTCGAGGGTCATCTTGCCCTCTTCGAACTTCTTGCCCTCCCCCTTGTCGAAGGAAGCGTAGCGCTCCTCGACCATCTTCTTGTAGGGAGATTTCTCGAGAACGTCGGCGGCGCTCAGAAGGGCGCGGGCCATGGCGTCCATGCCGGCGATGTGGGCGATGAAGATATCCTCCAGGTCGGTGGAGTTGCGACGGGTCTTGGCGTCGAAGTTCGTGCCGCCGTTGCCGAGGCCGCCGTTGCGGATAATCTGCATCATGGCCTGGGTCAGCTCGTAGTTGTCGATGGGGAACTGGTCGGTGTCCCAGCCGTTCTGGTAGTCGCCGCGGTTGGCGTCGATGGAGCCGAGCATGTTGTTGTCGACAGCCACGCAGAGCTCGTGCTCGAAGGTGTGGCCCGCGAGGGTAGCGTGGTTAACCTCGATGTTAACCTTGAAGTCCTTGTCGAGGCCGTGGGCCTTGAGGAAGCCGACAACGGTCTCGGTGTCGACGTCGTACTGGTGCTTGGAGGGTTCCATGGGCTTCGGCTCGATCAGGAAAGTGCCGGTGAAGCCCTTCGAGCGGGCGTAGTCGCGGGCCATGGTGAGCATCATGGCCAGGTGCTCCTTCTCGCGCTTCTGGTCGGTGTTGAGGAGGCTCATGTAGCCTTCGCGGCCACCCCAGAAAACGTAGTTCTGACCGCCGAGGGCAATGGTAGCGTCGATAGCGTTCTTAATCTGGACAGCGGCGCGGGCAACTACGTCGAAGTCGGGATTGGTGGCGGCGCCGTTCATGTAGCGGCCGTTGCCGAAGACGTTGGCGGTGCCCCAGAGGTTCTTGATGCCGGTCTCGGCCATCTTCTCCTTGAGGTAAGCCACGATTTCCTTCATGCGTGCCTCGTAGTCGTCGATATCGCCGAGGTCGCCGATGAGGTCGGTATCATGGAAGCAGAAATATTCGATGCCGAGCTTCTGCATTACCTCGAAACCGGCGTCGGCCTTCTGCTTGGCGATTGTCATAGCGTCGGCACCCTCGTTCCAGGGGAACTTCTTCGTCCCGGTACCGAACTGGTCGCCACCTTCAGCGCAGAGGGTGTGCCACCAGGCCATGGCGAATTTCAGCCATTCTTTCATAGGCTTGCCGAGAACCACGCGCTCAGCGTCGTAGTAGCGGTAGGCCATCGGGTTGTAGCTTTCGGGACCCTCGTAGGCGATTTTGCCCACGTTAGGGAAATACTCTTTCTTTGACATTGCTGTTTGGTTTATGTTGGGTTGATTTGAAATTCAGATAATTAGCCTTATAAAAACTTATAATTCTTAGAAATTTTTATAATTCTTATAAAATTTTATGCTTCGCCTCTGGTTAGGATTGATTTCCAGCGGCGGTAGGCCTCCAGGTACGGCTCGCGGTCCTTCGGCGGCTCGATTACCGCGAGCTGTTTCAGCGACGCGAACGCCTCCTTCGGCGACGAGTAGATTCCCGCCCCGATTCCGGCTCCGCGGGCAGCGCCGGCGGCCCCGTCGGTGTCGAACAGGTGTATCGCCGCCCCGGAAACTCCCGCCAGCGTCTCGCGGAACACCGGCGAAAGGAACATGTTGGCGTTACCGGCGTGGATTTTGTCAATCTTCATGCCGATGCTCTCCATAATCTCCATGCCGTACATGAAGGAGAACACGATTCCCTCCTGCGCCGCGCGGAGGAGGTGGGAGCGGTTATGGATGTTGAAGTTGATGCCGTGGAAGGAGCACCCGGCCTCGCGGTTCTCCAGCACGCGCTCCGCCCCGTTGCCGAACGGCAGGATCGATACCCCGGCGCTACCGGCGGGAGCCTGGGCGGCGATGGCGTTCATCTCGTCATAGGGACAGCCGGTCGGAGCCACGTTGCGCTTCATCCAGGAATTGAGGATGCCGGTGCCGTTGATACAGGTCATGACGCCGATGCGCGGCGCGGCCTTCGTATGGTTGACGTGGGCGAAGTTGTTGACGCGGCTCAGGGGGTCGTAGTCGACAGTCCCGTTGATGCCGTAGACGACGCCCGAGGTTCCGGCGGTAGAGGCGATTTCGCCCGGCTCGAACACGTTGAGCGACAGGGCGTTGTTAGGCTGGTCGCCGGCGCGGTAGGTGACCGGAGTCCCCTCCTTGAGCCCCAGCTCGGCGGCGGCTTCCGCAGTCAGCCCTCCCTGGTCGCCGAAAGTCGGCACTACCTCGGGGAGAATATCCATCGGGAAGCCAAAATAGTCCATCATCAGCTTCGAGGGCGCGTCGGCCTGGAAATCCCAGAGCATGTACTCCGACAGCCCCTCGGGGTTCGTCAGGCAGCGGCCGGTCATGCGCCAGGCGGCGTAGTCGCCCGGAAGCATCACCTTCCACACGCGCTCGAACAGCTCCGGCTCGTTCTCCTTCACCCACGCGAGCTTCGTCGCGGTGAAGTTGCCGGGCTTGTTCAGGATTCCGGGCATAATTTTCTCGGCCCCGAGGTCCGCTACGGCGCGCTCGCCGTAGGGAACGCCGCGCGAGTCACACCATATTATACTGTCGCGGAGCACGCGCCCCTCCTTGTCGAGGAGCACCACGCCGTGCATCTGATACGAGATACCGATAGCCTTGATATCGGCCGGGTCGACCTTAGAGGCGGCGAGCACCGAGCGGGTCGCCTCCTTGACGCGGGTCCACCAGTCTTCGGGATTCTGCTCGGCCCATCCTGGACGGAGCGACTTGATGGGGGCCTCCTGGCGGGGGTAGAAATCAGACGCGACAATCTCGCCGGTGGCGGCGTTGACGATGCAGGCCTTCACCGAGGAGGTGCCGATATCATAGCCTAATAAGTACATTTTCGGATTGCTGTTTTTATGTTGGTTTCGATTTAAGCTCTGTGAGAGGGATTCGATTAAGAGTGCGCAAATTTAACAACCCGCGACAAACGGCAAAGCAAAAATTCGTCATATTTAAGTACCCCGCGGACGCTATAACAACATTTCCCCCATTTTCCACCAATTCCCCCACCCTGCCGTCCCGCCCCCCGCGACGCCGCGGGGAGGAATTTACCCCCGCCGCCTCCATTTGTTAATGATAAAAACCGCACTGGCGCATATTCCGCCAATTCTTCCACTGATTCGCGCTTATTATTCGCTAATTTTGACCTTGCGCATAGCAACCTATGATTCTTTTAACCCATAACATATCATGAAAAAATATTCCCTGATTCTTTTGAGCCTGCTCCTGCCCGCGCTGGCCGCCGCGAGCGCCTGGGACACGGAGTATAAGGCCGTCGAGGCCAAAATCAGCGCCCCGACGTTCGCCGACCGCTCGTTCGACATTACAAAGTACGGCGCGTCGACCGAGGCTTCAGCGGCCAAGAACCAAAAGGCCATCGCCGCCGCCATCGCCGCGTGCGCCAAGGCCGGAGGCGGCCGCGTGGTAGTTCCCGCCGGAACCTACTCTACCGGCGCCGTACGCCTCGAAAGCGGCGTGAACCTCGTGGTCGAGAAAGGAGCGACGCTCCTCTTCGCCTTCGAGCCGGAACTATACCCCCTGGTGCCGACCCGCTGGGAAGGACTTGACTGCACGAACATCTCCCCCTGCGTCTACGCATACAAGGCCAATAATGTCGGCCTCACCGGCGAAGGCACTATCGACGGGGGCGCCACGAACGAAACCTGGTGGAAATGGTCGGGCAAGAAACACTACGGCTGGAAAGAGGGGATGCCCCGCCAGCAGGACGACCACTGCCGCCCCAGGCTGCTCCGCATGGCCGAGGACGGAGTCCCCGCTGAAGAGCGCGTATTCACCGCCGACGACCTCCTGCGCCCCCAGCTCGTCAACTTCAACCAGTGCGAGGGAGTGCTTGTCGAGAACCTGACGCTCCTCCGCTCCCCCTTCTGGGTAATCCACCCCCTGCTGTCGAAGAACGTCACCGTCCGCGGCGTGCATATCAGCAACGACGGCCCCAACGGCGACGGCTGCGACCCCGAGTGCTGCGACGGCGTGCTGATCGAGAACTGCTACTTCAACACCGGCGACGACTGCATCGCCGTAAAGAGCGGACGTAACAACGACGGACGACTCTGGGGCCTGCCCTCCGAGAACATCATCATCCGCGGATGCAAGATGGAGAACGGCCACGGCGGTATCGTGATCGGCTCCGAAATCTCCGGCGGATGCCGCAACCTCTTCGCCGAGAACAACGACATGGACTCCCCCAACCTCGACCGCGTGTTCCGCCTCAAGACCAACTCCTGCCGCGGAGGCGTGATCGAGAAAATCTACGGCCGCAACATCCGCGTCGGGGAGTGCAAGGAGTCAGTCCTCAAAATCAACCTCGACTACGAGCCTAAGGAAATCTGCTGCCGCGGATACCTCCCGACCGTCCGCGACATCTACCTCGAGGACGTTACCTGCGGGAAGAGCAAATACGGCGTGATGATCGTGGCCCTCGACTCCGTGTCGAACGTCTACAACATCAACGTCACGAACTGCCACTTCAACGGGGTCCAGGCCGGTAACTACCTCAAAGGCAAAGCCCACGACCTCCACTACGACAACCTCTTCATCAACGGCTCCCTCGCCCTCAACGAGAAGCCCCACAAGACCTTCTCCCAGTGGATGACCCACTCGGAAATGGCCCGCGTACCCCAGAGCTACCTCCTCGACTTCTCCAAGAAGCCGAAATGGAGCTACGTCATGGGCATCGAGCTGGAAGCTATGCTCGACACATATCTTAAATACGGCAACGACGCGATCCGCGACTACTGCCTGACATACACCGACACGATGATCCGCCCCGACGGCTCGATCCGCGGCTACAACCTCGCCGACTACAACCTCGACAACGTACGCACCGGCCACTTCGTGACCCGCCTCCACGAGCACTTCCCCCAGGAGAAGAACTTCGCCGCCATGAAGACCCTCATGAAGCAGCTCGAAAAGCAGCCCCGCACCAACGAGGGGGTCTACTGGCACAAGGCAATCTACGCCTACCAGGTATGGCTCGACGGAATCTTCATGGGCCTCCCCTACCGCGTGCTGACCGCCCCCCAGCTCCATAAGGGCAAGAAACTCACCAAAATCTACGACGATGCCGTCGACCAGCTCAAGAAAACCTACGAGCGCACCTTCGACCCCGCGACCGGGCTCAACCGCCACGCTTGGGACGAAAACCGCGACATGTTCTGGAGCGACAACACCACCGGCCTCTCCCAGCACTGCTGGGGACGGGCCCAGGGAT
Organism: uncultured Porphyromonadaceae bacterium; assembly: GCA_937969265.1. Classification (GTDB taxonomy): domain Bacteria; phylum Bacteroidota; class Bacteroidia; order Bacteroidales; family Muribaculaceae; genus UBA7173. The sequence continues at coordinate 98,142 of CALBWF010000061.1, read as the reverse complement.
GGTACACTATGGCCCTCGTCGAGATTCTCGACGCCCTCCCCGCCGACTACAAGCGCCGCGCCGAGGTCGAGGAACTCCTCGACAAGACCCTCGCCAACGTCGTAAAATGGCAGGACAAGAAAACCGGCCTCTGGTACCAGGTAATGGACTCCCCCGGACGCGAAGGGAACTACCTCGAATCGACCTGCTCCTCAATGTTCTCCTACGCCATGCTCAAGGCCGCCCGCAAAGGCTACGCCGACAAGAAATACCTCGAGCCGGGCAAGAAAGCCTACATGGGAATCGTCAACAACTTCCTCCGCGTCAACCCCGACAAGACCCTCTCCCTGACAAACTGCTGCGCCGTCGCAGGCCTCGGCCCGGGCATCTCCCCCGCCGTCCAGAAAGCAGCCCCAAAAGTCAAGGAGAACACCCGCCGCGACGGCTCCTACGCCTACTACCTCTCCGAACCCGTCCGCGACAACGATGCCAAAGGCGTCGGCCCCTTCATCTGGGCCTCCCTCGAAATGGAAGACCTCGGCCTCACCACCGACATCCTCCCCTGATTCCCCTCTTCTTCAACTGTGGCGAGGCGTAAGCCGAGCAAAACCAACCCCAAGAAAAAACACAGGCGGCGCGCCCTCCCGGCGCGCCGCCTGTGCTTCCCCCCTATCAGCTCCTTCCTCTCCTCTCCCCCCTCCTCTCCCCTCTCCTCTCTCCTCCCCTCTTCCTTCTCCTCTCTCCTCCCCTCTTCCTTCTCCCGCCTTCCCCTTCTCCCGCCTTCCCCTTCCGTCCCCTCTAATCTCCCCCAGTCTTCCCAAATCTCCCATCCCTCCCAGTCCTCCCATCCCTCCCAGTCCTCTCATCCCCTCTCCCCGTCCTCTTGGTGCGCGAGGCGTGAGCCGAGTGAAGGAAAATCCCTCCGAGCTTGTTTATCCGAAAGAGAATCGCTATCTTTGCTTATTGATAATATAATATTTAAACAATGGCATGTACCGAATATACAGACAATATGTTATCTATTCTTGAAGGATATACCCTGACCCGTGCGGAGGATATTGCCTTAGCCGTAGCCGCCGACATGCGACGCCGACGCGTCGAGAAGAACATCACCCGCAAGCAGCTCTCAGAAAATAGCGGAGTAGCCCAGGCCAATCTCGCCCGCTTCGAGCAGAAAGGGAAAATCTCCTTCGAGAACCTGATAAAGCTCGCTATAGCTCTCGGGTACACGGCGGAAGTAAAGTCCGTCTTCGCTGTTCCCAAATACAGCACTATGGCCGAACTCGACACCATCCGCCGCAACCAAAACAAAAAGAAACCCTCCGGCAAATGAAACGCGTCGAAAAACTTACAGTATCCTTCCGCGACCGCCCGGTAGGCGTTTTGGCCCTCTCTCCCGACGGGCGATTGTGCGTCTTTGAATACGACAAACGGTGGCTGGCCGACGGATTCAGCATCTCCCCCCTCGAACTCCCCTTAAAGCCCGGACTCTTCATAGCCAAGCCCTCCCCTTTCCGCGGCAATTTCGGAATATTCGAGGACAGCCTCCCCGACGGATATGGCCGTTACCTTATCCACAAAGTCCTGCAAAAGATGAATGTCAACGACGCCGACCTGTCGGCCCTCGACCGCCTCAGCCTGGTCGGCGACGGCGGAATTGGTGCTCTGACCTACGCTCCGCAGACTGTCATCGACAATGAGATCTCTTCCACCGACTTTGACCTGCTGCAACAGAAAGCGCTCGAAGTGCTCCGCGAACAACAGGACACCGATGCCGGCCTGCTCCTGTACAACAGCGGCAACAGCGGGGGAGCCCGTCCCAAGGCCGTATTCTCTGATGAGACAGGCCATTGGCTCGTAAAGTTCCGGCATATCTATGACCCGCGGGACATCGGCGCCCAGGAATACAAGTATAACGATACCGCCCGTGCGTGCGGTATCGACGTACCTGACTTCAAACTGATAAACGGCAGATACTTCGCCTCCCGTCGTTTCGACATTGACGACGAGGGTCGTCGGCTCCATACCGCGACAGCCGGAGCGCTGCTCGGAATCTCCCTCAACCAGCCCATTCTCGACTACGCCAACCTCCTCGCCTTGACGGGATTCATTACCCAGAGCGAGCCGGATGTCGAGGAAATGTATCGCCGGATGATATTCAACTACCTGACCGACAACAAGGACGACCATTGCAAAAATTTCAGCTTCCTCGTCCGGGAATCTCCCGGAGGCGGTTGGCATTGGCGGCTTGCTCCCGCGTATGACCTGACGCTCTGCACCGAAGGCTACAACGGCGAACACGCCACCTCCGTCAACGGCACCGGCCACCCCACCCTGGACGACTTCGTCGCCGTCGGCACAAAAGTCCGCCTCCCCCGATCCCGCTGCCTCCGGCTCATCTCCCAAGTCCGCTCCTCCCTCGGCCCCCTCCTCCGCTATCCCCTCTAACCTCAATCAAGGTTCGTTGCCCCTTACAGTGGAGAGGCGTAAGCCGAGCCAAAACCAAGCGGGGAAAGGGGCGGAGTTGCATTAACGCAGCCGTCCCTCAAAGTTTGAATGTAACTTTGCGGGACGGAAACGTATTAAGCCTCAAAAGCAGGAGGAATTTGAGGTTTAGAGAGCCTCGGCGGGGTTCAGAGGAGGAGCTTGAGGGTCGCGGGGGCGGTGCGGGGGGAGTCGATGCGGAGGAGGGCCGGACCGGCGGGGAGGGCCGGGAGTACGGCAGCGGGCGCGGTCAGGCGGCCGACGTGGAGGAGGCGACCGTCGGCGGCGTAGACGCTGAGGGTTCCGCCAACCGCAGCTTCAGGGACGCTGAGAGTGCGGGTCGCGGCATCGTAGCTGACTTCGCCGGCGATGCTGACGGTCTCGACGGCGTTCTCTCCGAACCCGCGCTCCATCTCCTCGCCCATCAGTGAGTTGAGGTAGACTTCGAGGGCTGTGTACCCTTCGGGGTTACGGCGGTTGCCGTCGGCAACGGCGGGGTCGAGGCCGTTGGCGCGCTCCCAGGCGTCGGGTATGCCGTCGCCGTCGGTATCGGCAGGTACCTCGTAGTCTGCGGAGTAGTCAAAGAAACCTTCGGCATCGGCCTCGGTGTCGATTATGCCGGAGCTTTTGCCCTTGGTCGAGCCGCCGTAGGTTACCTTTCCGGCGCGGGCGTCGTTAGCGACGCGGGCCTCTACCTTGTCGCGGTGGACGGTTCCGGCCTTCTCGACAACGGTATTGAACGCGTCCTCGGCACTCTCGAAGTCGTCGAGCATGAAGAAAGAGGGGTCGTAGTTCCCCTGGTTCCCCGCCAGGCCGTACTTGTAGTAGGCATTCTGCGGGACGATGCGCTCGGCGGCCTTGACCTGGTCCAGCGAGTAGGTCTCGGCGGTCATAGCGCTCCAGTTGTCTGCTGTGGCGGCACTGCTGGCGGTAGCGACGTTGCCGCTGACGAACCACTTCGCGGGAGCCCAGGACTTGGCCCCGGCGCGGGCGTAAGAGGAGTTGACAAACACGACCTTGGAAGAGTTCGAGGCGGGACCGCGGCGGTAGTAGTTGTTGATGAAGTTACATTCGTGGGCCGAGTTCAGGCCATTGTAGCTCGCGACGGGGGCGGTGTTCTCGCCGCCGTAGCATCCGCCGTTGCCGCCGTAGTTGTAATTGACATTGTTGATGTATTCCAGGAACACGACATGGTCCTCGCCGCGTGCACCGTTGAAGCGGCAGGAGCGCGACTGGTTGTGGGCCAGAAGGTTGTGGTGGTAGGTCGCGGGAGAGCCGCCCCACTGGCATCCGTAGCCGCGGTCACCCTTGGAGTGCCCGCCGCGGTAGAGCCCCTCGTGGACGATGCTGTACTGCACCGTCAGGAAATGGGAGTCGGCGGTGTTCATGTTCTCCTCGACAGACCAGCCGAACGAGCAGTGGTCGAAGATGAAGTTGGAGCAGTTCTCCGCCCCCAGGGCGTTCTCCATCATCACCTCCCCGGCAATCGACTTGTGGCCGATGCGGAAGCGCACGTTGCGCACGATGAAGTTGCTCGACCCTCCGAGGTTCACCTTGTTGCGGGTCACGGCGATACCCTCCCCCGGAGCGGTCTGTCCGGCGAGAGTCCAGTCGGCGCGGTTGACGCGCAGCTCGCGGGTCAGCGCGATCTGGCCGCTGACGGCGAACACGATTGTCAGCGGCTCGTTCTTGTACTGCTCGAACGCCCAGCGGAGCGTGCCGGCAGAGCCGTCGTCGGCGAGCGAGGTGACTGTCACGACCCGGCCTCCGCGGCCTCCCGAAGTGAACTTTCCGAAACCTTCGGCTGTGGGGAACGCCTTGAGGCGCACCGCCTCTTTCACTTCCGCCGCTGGGGAGGCCACGCCGTAGCGCGAGACAGCCTTGACGGTGTAGCTCCCGGCGGGGTCGTAGCCGTCAAAGGCGTTGTCGGTCGTAAAGAGCACGGGGACGCCGTCGCGGCTGACGATATAGGCCGCGGCATCCTCGTCGGCCTCCCAGGTGAAACGCCCGTCGGTCAGATGGAATCCGGCGGGAGCCGAGGGAGCCTTCAGAATCTTCTCATAGTCAAAGGGGACCTTCGAGAAGTTGCCGAAAAGAAACGCAGGGTTCATATAAGCCTCGACTTCGGCCTCAGTAGCCTGGCGGGAGAAAGAGGCGCGGCGGGAGACATCGGCCAGAGTGCCGTCGGGGTTCATCGAGCGGTACTCGTAGAGCGACGAGGAGCTTTCAGAGCCTCCCCAGGCAGTCCATCCCGCGGCGGAAATATGGTCGCCGAGGAAGCAGTTGAGGAACATCGAGCCGGAGTTTTCCTGCCAGGGGCGGCCGAGGGTGAAGGAGGAGGCGGTAACCCCCTCTTCCGCCGTCAGCGAGCAGCGGTCGAAGAAGAGCCCGGGGTAGAAATAGGGCTGAGACAGCTCCGGGAAGAGCACGCGGCTCATAGCCATCGCCGAGCCGCCGGGCGCGGTCAGGTAGCCCCCCTTGGAAGCCTTGCGGGCGCGGATTTCGCAGTTGTCGAACCATTCGAGGCCAGCGTCATAGATGAAGTCCACAGTGCCCTCGATCAGACAGTCGCGGAAATAGCCGCGGGAGCCGACGTTGGCCTTGTAGGTGTCCTGATAGCCGGAGAGACGGCAGTTTTTGAAAACGTGAGCGTCGGCCCCGGTGAAGAGCGCCTCGGCCTGTCCGGCGCTTTCGCCGGCGGTGTTGCGGATTGTCAGGTTCTCGGCGTAGAAGCGCGGCGAGTAGACGTTGAGCGCGGCGCAGTCGTTGAAAGTCTTGGTGTTATCGTTTCCGCGGCCAACACCCGAAGTAAGGATAACAGTCTCGCGGTCTTCGCCGATGAGCGATATGAAGCGCTCGGCCTCACCCTTGCGCCCTGCGTAGAGGTTCTCCTCGTAGACCCCCGGACGGATGTAAATCAGGCCGCGCTTCCCGGCGGGAACCGCGTCAATCGCGTCCTGGATTTTAGCGAAGTCGCCGCTGCCGTCCTGAGCGACCATGAAGAGCACCACCTCCGCCTTGTCGTCGGGAGCGGGCGACGAGCTTCCGCCGCCGAACTCGGAGAGGTCGGAGAGCGTGCCTGGGTCGTTGACCATATGCTCGCGGGCGTACTTCGCCTGGTCGGCGGTAATCTCCGTGCCGTAGATTATGACCTTGTGGACGCGGGGAGCCTGCATCATACCCAGCGGGTTGAGCGCCGTCGTGAACGGGCAGTTGCCGTCGGCGTCGGTCTGAACGGGATTTGACTGGTCCTCGCCGTCCCATACGCGCCAGCGGAGGGAGACATTTTCCGCATCGATGACGTTCTCCATGAAATAGCCCTGGTCGCTGAACACTGTCCAGCCCTGTTTCTGCCGCTCGGAGCCCATCCATACGAGGGGCTTCCAGGGGCCGTCGCCGATTTTCACGTCGCATTTTATGCCTCGGCCCCAGGAGGTTGAGGACCAGGACCACTGCACGCGGTCGACATACGGAATATGGTCGATTTCCATCCATCCATGGAGCGAAGTCTTGCCGTCGGCCGACGCGTCGCGGCACATCTGGACGAATCCCGCCTCGCCGTGGGTCGGCCGGCCCGAGGCGTCGCGGACGATGTTGTCCTCCAGGTATTCCGTATGCCCGGCGACGGTCCAGTTGTTGTACGTCGAGGCCGAATTGCCCGACGGCTTCTCGCCGATATAATATTGGCGGGCGAAAGCAGCGGTAGTGCCGCCGAAGCCGTTGTTGGTCGCGTTGGTCGCGAACGTGCAGTTATGGAACACGACCGGGTACTTCACCGCGTCGCCTCCGTTGGCGTTGACGTCAATCACGGCGTTTACATAGCCGCCGTCGGCGAAGGAGGGGCAGTCGCGTCCCGTTTCCCCCTGCCAGGAGTCAGGCCAGGAGGTATCGGAGAAGTTGATGTCGATAATTTTCGGGTGGGTTGCAGCGTCGCTCCACCGCTCGACTACCGACGCGGGGTCGGTAGAGGCCGCGGAAGCGCAAATCGCCGTCGCGACCGCAACTCCGAAGGTTGCAATAAGTTTCATAGGTAGTACGGAGAGGGTTGAAGGTTTAGAGGTTAAGGTTTAGGGATAGACGACGGCGCGGGGCTCGCCGGTGAGGAGGGTCGGGTCCCAGTTGTCCTCGCCCCCGAGGATTTCGGGAAGGGTATAACCCTCGTCGGAGGGGAGGACCTTGGCCCAGGGGACGCGCTTGGTAGTGTCCGCGCCCGGCCCTGTGCAGCCGTATTCGGCGTAGAAAGCGGTCTTTTCGCGCTCGGGCTTGCGCCAGTTGTGCCACCCCTCGGGGCGGATATGCCCTCCGACATCGCAGCGGATGAACACCGTCTGGCCGTAGTCGCGCCAGGGACGCGAGTACCAGCAGCGCACCGCGGCCGAGTCGGCTGTCAGCTTGCAGTTGGTGAAGACGTAGCCGTAGCGCTGCCCCTGCGGGGTCGCCGGAGCGGTGATGTAGCCTCCGGCGCGCTTGCAGTGGATCACGCAGTCGTCGAAAAGTGCGGTTGATTTTCCGAAGATGAAGTCCACGGTCCCCTCGATATAGCAGCCGGTATAGTACTGGCGCCCAGTGCTGTGGGTGTAGAGCGTGTCCTGGTTTCCGAGGAAGCGGCAGTTTTTGAACACCGTGCGGTCGCCGCCGACGTAGCACGCGACAGCCTGCCCCACCGGGCCGGCAGAGTTCTCGAAAGTGATGTTTTCGGCGTAGAAGTCAACCGGGAAGATGTAGCAGCTCGACGAGCCGGCGGTCCCCATTTCCTGGTCGAAACGGTTCTTTTTCGAAGCGTAGTCGCCGTAAGTGATGACGGCCTCCCCCTCCCCGATCAGCGAGAGGTTTATTTTGGTCTGGGGGATGACGAGCTTCTCCTCGTAGCGCCCCTCTTTGACGAGGATGCGGGTGCGGTAAGAGCCGCAGAGGTCGGGCACGGCGTTGACAGCCTCCTGTACGGAAGTGAAGTCACCGCTGCCGTCTTTGGCGACAACGAAGTCATACTCGGCAGCCGAGACGGCGAAGGCCGCGAGGAGGAGGAGCGAGGTCAGTATCTTTTTCATTTCACGCTGGTTTTAAGAGGGTTCCTGAAACATGCCGCGGCCCGGCGCATAAATTCTTTCCACTCGTCGGTATCGGCGGGAGCGGTCGGGTTCTTGGACCAGGCGGAGCCCCAGAGATAGGTGAGCGTGTCGCCCGGCTTGTATTCCGAAACCGCGAGCAGATGCGCGTCGGCGTCGCGTGCCGGCTCGCTGACAGGCTTATATATTATGGAGTCAGCGGGAGCGACGGCCCCGAGGTAAATCACGCCGTTGCCGTTGCGGGGATTGTCGGTAGAATCGACATACGCCATCCACCCCTCCTTGGCGTTGAAGCCGAAATCGCGGGGGTTCTGCTTGTGGACCACGATTCCCGGGGCCACGCGGCGCGGGCGCGAGAGGCCGTCGTACCGAACCTCCGTGCGGTTGAAATTCGAGCCTTGGTCGAGGGTAATCAGGCGCGTCTCGACCACGGCGGTATCCTCCTCGGCCTTCAACGGGTTGTAGGTCAGGCGCACGGAGAAGCGGAGCGGGCCGTTGTCGAGAATCTCATACTCCTTCCAGCACCACGGGAAGATAATCTCCCCGCTGTCATCGAGGAGCGCCGCGGTACCGCCGCCGAGGGTGTTTGCCACGATATACGCGTCCATCCCGTTGCCGTGGTCCTTGTGCATCGACTTCTTCTGGGTTGCGAGCTTGTAGCGAAGCTCGAGGACGAGGGTGTCGACATTCTTGGTCCAGACATCGTAGCCGAAACCGCGCTCGCCGCGGGCCTGGAGGGCCGGGCCATAGGCAGTGTAGGCCGCCTTGTCGTTCTCCCAGTTCATATTGTCCTTGTGCTCGGGGAAGAAGCGGCCATAGGCACGTGGTTTCACGGGCGCGGGAGTGCCCGGTTTGACAGTATATACCGCCGAAGCGTTGGCGACCACGGAGGCCGGGAAAATCAGCAGGGAGTCGGAAGTGAGCTGGTAGGGCACCTCGTTTCCGGCAGGGTCGGTAACGACGAAGCCCGCCTTGCGGAGAGAGCTTTTCAGCTTTCCGACTGGAAGTTGCGCCATTTCCCCCTCGCGGTCAAAGGGGAGGGGGTTGCTGACTGTGACGCGTTGGGCGCTACCGCATCCCGCGGCGATAACCGCGGGGAGGAGCCACAGCAGTGAGAGTTTGGATAAACGGCTCATGGTAAAACAGTAAAGATAAAAGGGTTATCGCAAGAACAAGCGTAGGGACGCGGCGTGCCGCGTCATATTTGTCAAGGGTTGGTTCTGGTTACCCTTATATGACGCGGCACGCCGCGTCCCTACACGCTGAGAGGCTAAAAAAAATGCTTTTGCGATAACCTCGCAAGATTACAAAGGGTCAGAGGGTCACGCCGGTCTTGAAAATGGCGATTTCCTTTGCTCCGGCTTTCTCGTGGTGGAGGCGCTCGCCGGAAGCGACGGCGACAACCTTCTCCATAAGGCGGTCGCAGACAGCCTCGGCGGCCTCGTCCTCGACAATCGTCCCGGCGTTGAAGTCAATCCAGTTGTGCTTCTTCGCCGCAAGCTGCGAGTTGGTGGAGATTTTCATCGTGGGCACGAATGTGCCGAAGGGGGTTCCGCGGCCGGTGGTGAAGAGCACCATCTGGCATCCGGAGAGGGCCAGGGAGGTAGCCGCCACGAGGTCGTTGCCGGGAGCCGTCAGCAGGTTGAGCCCGTGCTTAGTTACCGGCTGCGCGTAGTTAAGCACATCGACAACCGCCTGGCTGCCACCCTTCTGCACGCATCCGAGCGATTTCTCTTCCAGAGTGGTGATGCCACCGGCCTTGTTGCCCGGCGAGGGGTTCTCGTAGATAGGCTGGCCGTAGGAGCGGAAATATCCCTTGAAGTCGTTGATGAGGCTTACGGTCTCGTCGAAGACCTCCGGGGTGCAGGCGCGGTTCATGAGGATAGTCTCGGCGCCGAACATCTCGGGGACCTCGGTCAGCACCGACGTTCCTCCGCAAGCGATCACGCGGTCCGAAAGGAGTCCGACCAGCGGGTTGGCCGTGATGCCGGAGAATCCGTCGGAACCGCCGCACTTCAGGCCTACCTTCAGCTTCGACATCGGGAGGGGCTGGCGGCGGTCGGAACGCATCTGTTCGATGAGCTTCGAGCAGATTTCAAAACCGACTTCGACCTCGTCCTCAACCTCCTGGGAAATCAGGAACTTGACGCGGTCGGCGTCATATTCGCCGAGCTGGTCGCGGAGCACCGGAAGCTGGTTGTTCTCGCATCCGAGGCCGAGCACCAGCACGCCCCCGGCGTTGGGGTGCTTGATCAGGGCGGAAAGGGCCGCGCGGGTGTTGGCGTGGTCCTGGCCGAGCTGCGAGCAGCCGTAGTTGTGGGTGAAGGCGCGCACGTCGTCGATGCCCTCCAGGTCGCACTCGCGGCGCAGACGCTCGACAATCGCGTTGGCCTGGCCGTTGACGCATCCGACAGTCGGGACAATCCAAAGCTCGTTGCGGATACCCATATCTCCGTTGCGGCGCAGGTAGCCGTCGATTGTCGGGCAGTCGGCGACCTTGATTTCGGGAATCGGGGTCGGCTCGTAGGTATATTTAAGGTCGTCGCTGAGGGAGGTCGCGAGGTTGTGGGAGTGAATCCATTCCCCGGCCGCGATCGGGGAGGTCGCGTGGCCGATGGGGTAGCCGTACTTGATGACAGCCTCCCCTTCCGCGATCGGGCGGAGGGCGAACTTATGTCCGCGGGTGATGTCGGAAAGCAGGGCCACCTCCGCGCCTTCGGGAGTGACGAACACCTCGCCGGCGCGGGCGTCGTCCGCGAGGACGACGGCCACGTTGTCGGCGGCGTTGATTTTCAGAAAACGTTTCATTCTCGGCGGCTTGTTATTCGTGGGCTGCGAGGAAATCGTTGAGGGCCTTCTCCATACCGTCGCGGCGGATCGCGCCGAGGTATTCGGCAACCTTGGCGGTGAAGCCGGGGACGGTCTGCTCGAAGCGCTCCACAAAGATGGGGCTATCGACAATCTTGGCGACGGTAGCGGCGTAGTCGTTATCGTCCCAGACATTGTTGATCAGCTCGACATGCGAAGCGGTGTCCTGGGGCACGAAGTCGGTGCCGGGGCCGTAGAGCGACAGCAGCGCCGCGAAGGTAAACAGCTCGAACTCGGCCAGCTCACCCTTCTTGGCGTAGGTGTCCTTGACGGTGCTCCAGTTGCGCGCCTCCCATTTCGAGAGGGAGTTCAGGGCGATGGAGCTGAGCATATGCTTGATGTAGGGGTTGTAGAAGCGCTCCAGGATGCCGTCGGCGAACTTGCGGAGCTCTTCGGGGTCCTCGTCGATCATCGGAAGCACCTCCCGGGCAACCATCGTGTTGACAAACTTGTTGACAGCCGGGTTGTTGAAAGCGTCCATGACGGTCTCGCAGCCGAGCTGGAGAGCGACGGGCACCATGCCGGTATGGGAGCCGTTGAGGATGCGCACCTTCTTGTCGCGGAACGACTTGATGGAGGGCATGAAGAGGACGTGAAGCCCGGCCTTATCGAGAGGAAGCTCCTCGGCCACAACCTTGTAACCTTCGCCGCCGACAGCCCAGAGGTGGTAAAGCTCGCCCTTAACGACAACGTTGTCGTCGAATCCGATTTCCTCCTTGATTTCGTTGATGGTGTCGCGGGGGAAGCCCGGCACGATGCGGTCGACGAGAGTGTCGCAGAAGAAGCAGGAATCCTTCACCCACTGGATGAACTCCGGCTCCAGCCCGGCCTCCTCGGCATGGCGCAGGACATACTTGCGGAGCGTCGTGCCGTTGTCCTCGATCAGCTCGCAGCAGATGAACACCAGGCCCTTGGAGGGGTCGCCGTTGAAGTGCTTCCAGCGACGGTAGAGCAGGTTCGTAACCTTGCAGGGGAACGAAGAGGGCATGTCGGAAAGGACGTCGACCCCTTCCTCGTAGCGGATTCCGGCCTCGGTAGTGTTGGAAACGATGAAGCGGAGGTCGGGAGAGGTGATGTAGCCAACGTACTTGTCATACTCGTTGGCGGGAGTGAAAGCGTCGGCGACCGACTTTACCAGGCGGATTTCGCGCTTGGGCTGGCCGTCCTCGATACCTTCGAGGACAACGTGGTAAAGGCCGTCCTGCTCCTTGAGAATGTCGATTACCTTGCTCTGGCTGAACAGCGGGGTCAGCAGGGCGACGTTAGTGTTGATCACCCCCTTTTCGTTGGCGATGTCGAGCTGCCAGTCAACGAAGGCGCGGAGGAAGTTGCCCTCACCGAACTGGAGGACTTTTACGGGACGCTCCGCTACGGGAACGTTCTTATGATTCAGTGCTTTGATAGCCATTATTTTGGATTTTAAGAGTTTAACCTTTGTATTCGATAACCTTGTACTTCGGCACGAGGAGCTTCATTATAGCCCAGCCGACGAGGTAGGCCACGCCGCATATGCAGAACACCACGAAGTAGCCCGCGGGCTTCCCTTCGAAGCTCATGAACGCCATATTGCTCTGCGCGGCATAGTCAAAGAGGATGCCGGAGAAATAGTTAATCAGGAACGAGCCGATACCTCCGGCCATGCCGCCGATACCGATGATGGTAGCAATCGTACTCTTGGGGAACATGTCGCCCACAACGGAGTAGATGTTGGCGCTCCAGGACTGGTGGGCTGCTCCGGCGATACCGATAATGATAATCGGCATCCAGGGAGATACGGAGCTGAGGGGCTGCGCGGCCAGAGCCAGCAGGGGGAACACGGCGAAGATAAGCATAGCCTTCATACGGGCGGAGTACGCGTTGACTGTCACGCCGCGACGGGCCGCGCGGTCAATGAAGATCGTCGGGAGCTTGCCGCCGTAAATCGAAAGCATCGTAATCAGGTAGAGCACGAAAATCATCAGCATGCCCTCTCCGTGGGAGGTCGACAGCTTGAACACGTCGGTAATGTAGGCCGGGGTCCAGAAAAGGAAGAACCACCAAACGCCGTCGGTAAGGAACTTGCCGAAGAACACGGCCCAGGTCTGCGGGTACATGAAACACTTGAAGAAGGGGATGGTAGCGGCCTTGCTGTCCTCATCCTCGGCCTTCTGCTTCGCGGTTTCGTCGGGAGCGTCGTCGTCCTGCTCGATGTAGGCGAGCTCGGCGGCGTTAACGCGGGGATTCTCGGCAGGTTTCTTGTAGAGCACCATCCAGAAGCCCATCCAGACGAAGCCGAGGGCGCCGATGATGATGAACGCCATTTCCCATCCGTTACCCCAGCCGATGCTCTGGAAATACTTGGCGAGCGGGCCGATCGAGAAGGGGGCGATCAGGGCGCCGACAGCGGAACCGGCGTTGAAAATCGAGGTCGCGAAGGCGCGGTCGCGCTTGGGGAAGTATTCGGCGGTCACCTTGATGGCGGCGGGGAAGTTGCCGGCCTCGCCGAGCGCCAGGATAGTGCGGGCCACCAGGAAGAAGTAAACCGAAACGGTAGCGATCGTAACAGCGATGTCGCCGGTAGCCTTCACCAGGCCGGCAGCATCGTGGAGTCCGAGCCAGGCCTCGGTGCCGACGCCGCAAAGGGCGTGGAGGCACGCGCCGCCCGACCATACGCCGATGGCCCAGAGGTAGCCCTTCTTGGTGCCCATCCAGTCGATGAAACGGCCGGCGAAGAGGTTTGCGACAGCGTAGACGATAGAGAACACGGCTGTGATGAGGCCGTAGTTGGCGTCGGTCCAGTGGAACTCGGGGGAGATGAACTCCTTCCAGGTAAGGGAAAGCACCTGGCGGTCCATGTAGTTGACCGTCGTCGCGAGGAATAGGAGCGCGCAGATTGTCCAGCGGAAATTGCTCATCCGTTGGGCGGTATCAGGCCGCGCCGCGGTTGAAATAGCCATAAGTCAATGATTGGTATAAGATTGTCGGTACTTAAATGGTGAAGGGGAGAAGCGTGAAGGGTGAAGGTGATACTTATGCCAAGTGTTATCTTCACTCAGGCGAAGCCTGATTTTCACTTTTCACTTTTTTCACTTCAACTTGAGCCTGCGAAAGTTGACTCAGAATTTGAAATATTCCTTGGCGTTGCCGTAGCATACCTTGGCGACGATTTCCTTGCCGATGAAGTCCATCTCGGAGGCGGGGAGAAGGCCCTGCTCTATGTCGTTGCCGAGGAGGTTGCAGAGGGTGCGGCGGAAATATTCGTGACGCGGGTAGCTCAGGAAGGAGCGCGAGTCGGTAAGCATCCCGACGAAGCGGCTGAGGAGCCCGAGGTTAGAGAGGGCGGTCATCTGCTTCTCCATGCCGTCCTTCTGGTCGAGGAACCACCATCCGGAGCCGAACTGGATCTTGCCGGCGCCGTAGCGTCCGTCCTGGAAGTTACCGAGCATTGTGGCCACCAGCTCGTTGTCGCGGGGGTTGAGGTTGTATATGATAGTCTTTCCGAGCTTGTCGCGGGAAGCGAGCATGTCGAGGAATTTCGACATCTTCTTTGCAACGGTGAAGTCGCCGATGGAGTCGAAGCCGGTATCGGGGCCGAGCTGCTTCATCATGCGGGAATTGTTGTTGCGGATCGCGCCGTAGTGGAACTGCTGGGTCCAGCCCGAGTCATGGTCCATTACGGCGAACTCGACCATCATCGCGGTCTTGAACTTGGCGATTTCCGCGGGGGTAAGCTCCTGTCCGCCATAAACCTTGTCGAAGATAGCCTCGATTTCGGCGGGGGCATAGTCCTCGGCGTAGAACTCCTCGATGCCGTGGTCGCTCAGGCGGCAGCCGACTTCGGCGAAGAAGTCGTGGCGCTTCTGCAGGGCGGCGATGAGGTCGGGGAATTTGCTGATTTTGACGCCGGAAACTTCGGCCAGGCGGTCAACGTATGCCTTGAAGTCGGCGGGTACTTCGACGGCCATGGCCTTGTCGGGGCGCCAGGTCGGGAGCATCTTGACCTGGAAGCCGTCCTCCTTCACCTTCAGGTGGTGCTCCAGGGAGTCGACGGGGTCGTCGGTAGTGCAGACAACCTCGACGTTGTAATGCTTCATCAGGCCGCGGGCGGTGCGCTCGGGGGTCTGGAGCATCGCGGTGCAGTGGTCGTATATCTCCTTGGCGGTGGAGGGGTTGAGGAGCTTGTCGACGCCGAAGGCGGTTTTCAGCTCCAGGTGGGTCCAGTGGTAGAGCGGGTTACGCATCGTATATGGCACAGTCTCGGCCCATTTCTCGAACTTCTCCCAGTCGGTGGTGTCCTTTCCGGTGCAGAAGCGTTCGTCAACGCCGTTGGTGCGCATGGCGCGCCACTTGTAATGGTCCCCTTCAAGCCAGATTTTCGAGAGGTTCTCGAACTTGTGGTCTGAAGCGACGTATTCGGGAATCAGGTGGCAGTGATAGTCGATGATGGGGAGTCCTTCGGCGTAGTCGTGGTAAAGACGCTCGGCGGCAGGGGTCTGCAGCAGGAAATTGGCGTCGTTGAATTGCTTCATGGTTTGTGTTTGGTTAGGTTAGATAGATTTATATCGTAAAATTACTCAAAAGGCGCAAAACGCAGGCACTAATTCAAGCACAAAAAACACCACTATATATTATACCGCGAAAAATTCCCCCATTTTGCGCTAAAAAACACCACCCCGAGGCTCCCGGAGCGGTGTTTTAAAGTTGCTTGCCGGCCTCGGCGGGTCAGGCTTCCGAATCCTCCTGCTGCTGGCGAAGGGCCTGCTGGCGGTACTCCGACGGGGTCATGCCGGTCTCCTTCTTGAAGCATTTCGTAAAGTATTTCGGATCTGAGAATCCGATGCGGAAGGCTATTTGCGAGAAGTTCATCTTGCTTCGGGCAATCAGCTCCTCGGCGCGCTGCATGCGCAGGCGGCGCAGGAAGTCGGAGGGAGACATTCCGACGAGGGCCTTGATTTTGCCATAGAACACGGTGCGCCCCATATGGACCGCCTCGGCCAGCTCCTCGATTTTGAGATCTTCGTCGGCGATATGCTCCTCCATGAAGCGGAGGAGCTTCTCCATCATCTCCTGGTCGGCATCGGCGATCTGCGGCGACTCGAGCTTCCACTCCCGGCCGGCAGCACCCTTATTATCAACATCCTCCGAAGGAGCGGGCTTGTCCGCTCCTTCGGTCGGCGCCTCAGGCGCCGAGCCGTCGGCCTCGGGAACCCCGGGAGCCGAGAGAAGTCCCGGCTCGGCCTCCTGGGCGGCGGCGCTGAAATTCTGCCCGATCTGCTCGAAGAAATTCTGCTGCAGAATCTTGCGCTGGGCGCGGATGGAGGAGATACGCTGGCGGAGATACGTCGCGCTGAAAGGCTTGGTTATATAGTCGTCAATCCCCTCGTTAAGGCCGCGCACGCGGTCCTCTACGGAGGCGCGGGCGGAAAGGACGATGATGGGTATGTGGCTCAACTTCTTGTTCTGCTTGATTTTCTGCACCATCGTCAGGCCGTCCATTTCCGGCATCGTGACGTCGGTGATTATGAAATCGGGCTGCTCCTTCTCGGCCTTTTCCAGGCCCACGGCTCCGTTGGGAGCCGAAATGACGTCGTACTGCACGGCGAGGATGTCGCAAAGGAAGGAGCGCAGGTCGTCGTTGTCCTCGACCACGAGAATCCTTACCTTTCCTCCCCCGCTCTTCGGAGCCGGGGCTTCGGCCGGAGAGGCTTCGACGGCTGACTCTGCCTGGGAGGGAGCCGCGCCTGAGGCCTCGGCAGGCACCGTGGCTGCGGCGACCGTCGTTTCGGGAATCTTGTCGTCGGTTATGTAGTTGTGGTCCGACGCGTTGGTAAGGATGCCGTTAACCATTTTCAGCATCTCCTGGGAATTGCGGTGGACTTTCTCCAGGTAGCCGCGGGCGCGGTCGGAAAGGGGCTCGCTCTCAAGCACTTCTGCGACCGGCCCCCCGATGAGGGTCAGAGGAGTGCGCAACCGGTGGGAGGCGTCGATGAAGAACTTCTTCTCCTTCTTGCGTAGCATGTTGGTTATGGCGCTTTTGCGGTTGAGAGTGAATAAATATGCCACGAGCCACGCCACAAGCAGGAATACGACTACATATATCACCTTCGCCCAGTTCGACTCCCAGAAATCGGGGTGGACCCGGATCAGGATTTCCCGCTGGTTGTCGAGCCAGACGCCGTTACCGTCGGTACTTTTCACCAGGAGGGTGTGGTCGCCGGGCGCGAGGTGGTTGAAGTGGGCCGTATGCGCTGTCCCGAGATACGTCCAGTCGGGATCGTCGGCCAGCTTGTAGGCATACTGTATGTTGGTGTTGTCGCTGTAATCCAGCGCGGCGAAACTGATCGCGAAGTTGCGCTTGCCCCCCTGCACTTCAAGCATTTCAGGGTTCAGAATCTGCTTCTTTTCCGGCTCACCCTGGAACTGGATGCCGGTAAAGACAATCTTGGGGGTATGGGTGCTTCCGACCATCTCCTCCGGGTCGAGGTACACAACTCCCCCCATCGCCCCGAATAGGAGCTTGCCGCTCTCCGGGGAGAACACCGGGGCTGCCTCGGTGAAGTCGATGCTCCCGCCAATGTTGTTGCGGCCGTAGACGGCCAGGGTGTTTGTCGCCGGGGAGTACACCAGGATGCTCGTCTCGCGCACAATATATATATTGCGGCTCGTGTCCTCGACCATCGAGAGGATGTTTCCCCCGACGGTGGAGTTCTGCAGGAAGAAAAGATGGTCGCGCGGCCCTCCGCCCGACTTGAATTTGAGCTGCCCCTGCAGAAGATTGTCGGAATCGACCATCTGCAGCGCCCCCGCCATGGTCGCGACATAGATGTCGCCGTTGGCTGTCACGAGCGCCTGCAGCACGTCGTCGGTCTGCAGCGAAGAGGGGTCGCCCTGGACATGCACTGTCGTATGGAACTTTATGTCGCGGGGAGTTTTGAAATCGTTGGAGAAGGTAATCAGGCCGTTATGGGTCGAGAGGATTATGGTCCCCTTCCCGTCGGAGGTGATTCGGCGCACGCGGGGGAACTTCGTAAGGGGGTAGTTCTTCATCGCGTTTCCGGCGTGTATGAAGCGGGCATCGCCGCCGGGAAGTTTCTCGGCTTTGAGAAGTCCTCCGCCAAACGACCCGATCCATATGTTCCCCCTGCTGTCCTGGCGGATGTCGTAGATTGTATCCGTCGGTATTGCGTAGGGATCAGGCTTGCCGGCCCTGAAATGTGTGAAGCTCCCGTCGGGACGTATGAGGTAGAGGCCGTCACCCTTCGTGCCGACCCATATGTCTTTGTCGGCATCCTCGTACATGGCGTATATGTGGTCGGAGAAGCGTACGGGGGTCGAGGTTTCAAACACGCGCCCTGTGCCGTCGGGGTTCTCCCGCTTGCCGAGGTAACCGTCGGGAGCGCCGTCGGCGGTGAAACGCCCGAGGACCCCGTTGCGCGACCCGGCCAGGAACTTTCCGCTGGCGCAGGGGAGGAGCGCCCTTACTTCCTGGTTGAGCACCAGGGGGGTGGTCTTCACCATATGGTGGTTGAAGTTCACGAGAGTCAGGTCGTGGGTAGTGCCAATCCAAAGATTATGCTGGCGGTCAACGAAGAAGCGGTCGATTTCGGGAATAGAGGTGTATTTCAGATGGGGGAGTTGAAATTCCTGCGGGTTGATTTTGCCTGAAACCTCGTCAAAGTAGCCGAAGCGGCCCCCTTTCGGAGCGAGCCATATCGTGCCGAAGCGGTCTTCGACCCAGAGGGGCACGCTGCTGACCGACGCGTCGGGAGCCCCCGGACCGGTCTCAACGCGGGAGGCTGACGTGACAGCCGGATTTGTGAGCCACACGTTTCCGGCTTCCGTCAGAGCCCATGCGCGGTGGCGCGAGTCGACGAAGACCGAGGCCACGTTGTCGGCGGGGCTTCCCGCCGCGACGTGCCGCCAGGAGCGGTTGCGGAGGTCATAGACCGCGAGCCCTCCGGGGACAGCCGCGATCAGGTTGTTGGAGTCGAGGGTTTTGAGCGCCTCTACCCGGCGGAAGTCGAGGCCTTCGGGGAGAGCGACCGGCGACAGGGCGGTATCCCCCTTTTTGAAAGAGTAGAACCTGCCGTCGGAAGTGGCGAAATATGTCGCGCCACCGGTGGTCGCCGGGTCGAGGAAGCTCCCCTCGCACGCCACAGGAGCGCCATAGAGCTGCACCCCCGCGTCGGTGAACACCCATTCGTTGCCTAACGAGTCGAGATACACCTTGGTAACGCGCGTCGCGCCCCCGCGGAGCTTGTCGCGGCCGTAGACCTCCACCGAGGAGGTGTCGACCGGCATCGAGACTCTGACACGGGTCGTCGGGGCGGCACCGTCGGCGACAAGCCACATGTAATCTCCCGCGGGATAAATCTCCTGGATGCGGCTGGAGCGGCCGGCCTTCAGCGCGAGCACCTCGTCGAGGGGGGCGAAACGGCTGTCGGCAGGGTCGAAAATATACGGTTTGCGGTCATAAGTCAGGAGCCAGACCTTCCCCTCGCTGTCGGGGGCGATGTTTACGATGCGGCTGGAGGTAAGGGAGCCGTGGCGCTCGCCGGAGCGGAACGAGGCGAAGCCGTAGCCGTCGAAATAGCTCAGGCCGTTCCATGAAGCCACCCATATGAGGCCGTCGGAGTCCTGGGCCACCTTCGATATGCTGTTTGATGGGAGCCCGTCGCTGACGTTGAAGGTGCGCGTCTGGCAGAAAGGCTGCCCGAGCGCCGCCGGGAGCGACAGCAGCAGGGAGAATATCAGAGTTATGTATTGGTACCGTGTTTGTTTCATGGGTGGATCATAAGCAGGTGCAGTGCAAATTTAGCAAAGATTGGCGGATATACAAAATGCCGTGCGTTAAAAGCGTGAAAAATTGTTATGCCCCCGAAATTTGGCAAATTTTACTCCACCCCGTTTTATATTTTTTAGCAAATTTGCACCCGTAAGAGAGGCGCGCCATGCCCGCGCCCCTCCGCAGACCTGATGATTCACCGTTTCCGGTGCCATACCTATCCATGGAAATCTATCTAAAACCTAACTATATCATGATCAAAAACCTTTCCAGATTCCTGCTCCCGCTCGCGGTGGCCCTCACGGGGTGCTTGCAGAGCGCCGACGAGCCGTCGGCTCCCGGACAGGGGGGCGGCGACGCCTCGAAGCAGAAGGTGGAGATGACCCTCTCGCGCGCCACGGCCGAAGAGCTGCAGGCCGCCGGCATCTCCAAGTTCACAGTGTTCATCTACAAAGTAAACCGCCGCGAATACACCCTGGTGGAGCAGAAAGAGTGCGACGCCACGCAGGGTCGCTTCACAGTCGAGTTCCCCCTCGGGGAGACCTACCAGACGTTCGCCGTGGCCAACGCCGACAACTTCACCGGCACCGAGAGCTACGAGACCGTAACTGTAAACATCGACCCGACGGCGAAACAGGACGTATGGGTGTCTACTCCGCAGCGCTTCTCGTCGGACAAATCGTTCTCGACACTCGACGTCGCCCTGCGCCGCGTGATTGCCGCGGTTGACTTCCAGACCGCCGAAACCGCCGCCGACCTGGCCGCGGCCGGCAACTTCGACCGCCTCGACGTAACATTCAACGACATCGCGGCCTCCTACAAGGTAAGCGACGGCACGGTCGAAGGGACACCCCTCACCCTCCGGCTCGACGCCTCGACAGAGTTCAAAGGGAGCTTCACCACTTTCCCCACCACCTCACTCGAAAACAACGCGACCATAACAATCGACTACCTCAAGGGGGGAGAGAAGGTCAACACCTCCTCCTCGCCGCTGGAGACGATGCTCAAATACGAGGCCGCGAAACACTACACGTTCACCGTTCCGGTGTCGCAGGACGACTACGTCCAGACCCCCTGGCGCGCGGCATCACTCGTTCCCGCCGGCGCGCGCATGAAGGTAACAGTGGATGTTACCCCCTTCTAAACCTTAAATCTCACCTTACCAATGAATATACAGTTCAAATACGGGATGCTCGCCGTTCTGGCAACCGCCAGCCTCGTCGCGTGCAAGGATGACGAAGCCTACAAGACCTCTGTCACCCGCGACATCGAGCTGACCCTAAACGGCGAACCGTACAACGTACACTACGGCCAGGACGACGGCCACCCCAACCAGCGCATACTCTTCATATACCGCGACAACGGCACCTACTTCGGGAACTACGGCTCGACCCACCGTTTCGCGCTCGAGGACGGCTCTTACAAGATTTTCGCCACCCAGCAGGTCGACACCATGCTGACGAAGATTCCCGCCTCGCTCGGCGACGTAGTCTTCGACCAGGACAAGGAGTGCAAGCTCCCCCTGGCGATTTCCGACCCCGTGAATTACAGCGCCGGCTCGGCCCTCAAAATCGCGATCAAGACCCGCACGGGCCTGCTGCGCCTCAAAGCCCTCGACGAAAAGGCCGACAAGAGCTATTCGACCGTCAGGGCCGTCATCAACACTCCTGTCAAGGGATGGAAGGTAAGCTCCGCGAGCGTGATTGTCGGCGAGCCTTACGACCTGGTATGCGAGAAGGCGACCGCCGGCGGCGGTGTCGGCTACACCCAGGACGCGGTGCTCTTCGGCTCTAAGGAGAACCCCGTAAACGTACGCATCGACTACCTCGATGCCAACGGCAACGTGGTCAACACCAAGCCGTTCGCCGACGCGATCACCGTGCTCCCCAACGACACCACCGAGGTCACCTTTAACCTCAACGACCCCGACGAGCGCGTGATTGTCAACTACAACATCCAGGTCGGCTCGCAGCGCTGGACGGAGGTGCCCCTCACCCCCGCGCCCAAGGTAGAAGTGCCCGAAGGCTACACCTACGTCACACCCGACGAGGATCTCAGCGCGGTACTTACCGAGCAGATGGCCGACGCCTCCGTCAGCGAGGTCAAGCTCTATCTCAGAGCCAACTCTTCATACCGCATCAACTCGGCGGCAGTCGCAACCTGGAACAAGTCAGTCCACCTCCTGGGCCAGACCCCCGGCTTCGGACAGAGCTACGCTACCGTAACCATGGGCAGCTCCGCGATGATCGGCCTGGAGGGCACGTTCGACCACATCACCCTGGAGAACATCAACTTCGTGCCGCAGAGCCGCCTGTTCAACCCCCGCAACAAGCAGTTCAACATCGGAACGATCGAGCTCATCAACTGCGACTTCGACAACTGGAACACCGGCGTAATCTGGTACCAGGCCTCCAGCGCCGACCACCAGCAGACAGTCGGGACCATGCGCCTCAAAGGGTGCCGCGTAACCAACTACACGACCAACTCCTCGAGCGCCCTGCTGCGCCCGCAGACCCAGCGCCTGACGACCATCAGCAACTGGGAAATCACCGGCTGCCTCTTCCACGCCAAGAACTTCGCGGCCCGCGACGTTGTCATGAACAACATGTCGAAGGTCGACGGCGCGGTCGACATAAAGATTCTCAACAACATCTTCATCGACCCCCGCGGCTCCGAATACACCTATTTTAATATAGACCTCGCATCGGCTTCCTCGGCGACAGTCACCGTATCGGGCAACACCGTCTCCGGCTCCGCCGCCGCCAACGGCAAGGGGACCTTCTTCAAGCTCAACAAGGCCACAGCCACCGCTTCGGGCAACACCCGCACCGCCGGCTACTCCATGGCTGCCTACGGCATCGACGAGCCCCAGGAGACAACCACCACCTACGAGGAGCTCCTCAATCAACAGAATCTCTAAACCTTAAGATCCAACATACCAATGAACAGAATATTAATGACGATTTGTCTGGCGCTCGCCTCGATATGGGCCTGCGCGCAGACAACCACCGTCACCGGTACGGTTTCTGACAGCGAGGGGCCGCTGATCGGGGCTACGGTGCTCATCAAGGGCACGCAGAACGCCGCCTCGACCGACTTCGACGGCAACTTCTCGCTCAAAAACGTCAACCCCGCCAAGGACGTGCTGATCGTGCGCTACGTCGGGTTCGACAACAAGGAGGTACCCCTGAAGGGGCAGACCAACGTCGACATCCTCATGGAGGCCAACGCGACGATGATGGACGAGGTCGTGGTCATCGGCTACGGCACGCAGAAGCGCGGCAACCTCACCGGCTCCATGTCGTCGGTAGAGGCCAAGGTGATCGAGCGCATGCCGGTTGCCAACGTCGGCGAGGCCATCATCGGCCGCATGCCCGGCGTGCAGGTAACGACCGCCGACGGCTCCCCTGACGCCGAGGTAACCGTCCGCATCCGCGGCGGCGGCTCCATCACCCAGTCGAACCAGCCCCTGGTGCTGATCGACGGCTTCGAAGGCTCGCTGAACGACGTGCCCGCGACCGACGTCGACAACATCCAGGTGCTTAAGGACGCGGCCTCGACCGCCATCTACGGCGCGCGCGGCGCCAACGGCGTAGTGCTCGTGACCACCAAGAAGCCCGGCGAGGGGAAGGTGCAGGTCAACGTCAACGCCTACGTCCAGACCAAGGAGCTTTCCAACAAGCTCGACGTGCTGAAGCCCTACGACTTCGTGCGCGCCAACTACGACCGCCTCTATTCCAAAGGCTCATCCGTCCGCGACAGTTACGCCAACAACTTCGGCAAGCCTTTCGAAATGTATATCTACCAAGGCTACGAGGGATACGACTGGCAGGACATCATTTTCTCGACCCATCCAGTCTCCTGGGCCGTCGACGGCAGCGTCAGCGGCGGTAACGAGAAGTTCAAGTTCAAACTCTCGTTCATGCACCAGGACCAGCCCTCCGTCATGCCTGACAACGGCCTGATCCAGAACAACATCAACGGTAACCTGAACGTCAAGCTCTGGGACTTCCTCTCGATTGAGTACCGAACACGCTACATGAACAAGACCCTGCAGGGCCGCGGCACCGAGGGTATCGGCCTTCTGACCGCCCTCCAGGAGCAGCCTACCTACGGCCTCCAGGACTTTGCGAAAGTGCCCGAGAACAACGAATACCTGACCCCCGATGAAATAACGACCCAGTATCACTACGACCCGCTGGAGACCAACGAGCGCTACTACCGTAACCGCTACTCGAAGCTCCTCAACATGGGGGGCGCCCTGAACTGGACAATCATCAAGGGGATGACCCTCCGCAACGAGTTCACCTGGGAGGACTTCGACGAGGACGACCGCGCGTTCAACGCCGCCGAGTCCGACAGCAACTCGCGCAACTGGGGTCCCTACCTGACACAGAAGAAAAAAAGCCGCACCAAGTGGCAGCTCACCAACGTCTGGAACTATGCTCTTAACATCAAGGACACCCACGACTTCCAGTTCATGCTCGGCCAGGAAATGAAGCATAACGGCGAGGTATCGCAGGAAATCCGCATCGCCGGCTTCCCCGAAAACCTCGATGCCGAGAAGGCTTACGATAACTTCGCCCTCGGCACTCCCCGCTACAACCGCTCGACCCACGGCTCCCCCAACCGCGTAAGCTCCTTCTTCGGACGTATCAACTACAGCTTCGACGACCGCTACCTCGCGACCTTCACCCTCCGCGCCGACGGCTCGACGAAGTTCTCCAAGAAGAACCGCTGGGGCTGGTTCCCCGCCGGAGCCATCGCGTGGCGTATCTCCAACGAGAAATTCCTCAAGGACTATACCTGGCTTACGAACCTCAAGCTCCGCGCATCTATCGGTTTCGCCGGTAACGACCGCATCGACTCCGACCTCTACATGCGCCTCTACAAGCTCGGCGACACCTCGCAGAGCGCCGGATGGGGCGAGCAGGGAAGCTACTGGTACGAGTTCAACAGCAAGTTCCCCGTCAACCCCGACGCCAAGTGGGAGACCACCATCACCCGAAACCTCGGTCTTGACTTCTCCTTCTTCAACGGGCGCCTTGACGGTACCTTCGACCTCTACTTCAACACCACCAAGGACCTGCTGATCGAGTCGCAGATTCCGGGCGACACCGGCTTCACCGAGATGCTGACCAACATCGGCCAGACCTCCAACAAGGGCTTCGAGCTGAACCTGAACGCCTACATCATCGAGACCAAGGAATGGACTCTTGGAGCCAACTTCAACATCGGCCTCAACAAGGGTAAAATCGACAAGCTCGCCGACGGCGAAAGCGCCTTCTACGCGAACGTCGACAAGGTGGATATCAACGACGACGTGTTCTGGTACCGCGTGGGCCAGCGCATGGGCCAGATTTACGGCTACGTCAACGACGGTTTCTACAAGGTCGAGGACTTCATCTACAACAAGGAAGCAAAAACCTACACCCTCAAGCCCGGCATCGTCGACTCCAGCCCTCTCGCCGGAACCCTCGGCCCGGGCTCGCCCAAGTTCAAGAAACTGACCCCGGTCGATCCCGACGACCCCGAGAGCTACGTCATCAACGCCGATGACCGCAAGATTATCGGTAACACGTCGCCCAAATTCTCCGGCGGTTTCGGCATCAACGCCACATGGCGCGGCTTCGACCTGAACGCCTTCTTCAACTTCATGTGCGGCTTCGACGTGCTGAACCTCAACAAAATCCATATGGCCACCACCCCCAGCTCCTCCGGCCAGTACCGCAACCTCTCTGCCGACTTCGAGGGGATGTGGATGCGCACCGACGAATGGGGCAACTACCTCTGGGACCAGCCCGAAGTTATGGCCCGCTATAACAAGAACGCGACGATGTGGAGCCCCAACAACGTTACGAAGGCGTTTGTCAGCACCTATGGCGTGGAGGACGGCTCGTTCCTGCGCCTGCAGACCCTCACTCTTGGCTACTCCCTCCCCACCAAGCTCCTCAAGCATGTCGGGATGACGAAGTGCCGCTTCTACGTGACCGGATACAACCTCTTCACCATCAGCAAGTACAGCGGTTATGACCCCGAAGTCAACATCGGCGAGGGCCTGACCCCCAACGTGGACTACAATATGTATCCCCGCGCCCGTACCTACACCTTCGGCGTCCAGCTCTCTTTCTAAACCCTTAAACCGAACCAGAAAATGAAACTCAGCATATCAAAATATCTCGGACTTGGACTGGTAGCCGCCGGAGCCGTGGCCTTCGCCTCGTGCGACGACTACCTCGACGTGCAGCCCGAATCCTCCTTCTCCAACGAGGAAATATTCTCCTCGGAAAAGGAGACCAGGGCGATGATGAACACCATCTACTCCAAGCTGACAAACAGCAACCTATACGGCCAGGCGCTCCCCTACTCGTTCAATACCAACACGGACGTAGAGATGAAGTCGTCGAGCAACATAACCGGCTCCAGCGACGGAACCGACGCCTACTGTTTCGACATGGGTTCCAACTGGACGCAGCTCGAACGTACCTGGAACGCCGCCTATGAGGCCATCAACTACTGCAACGACTTCCTGGAGAATATGGCGGAATCCCCCCTGTTCTCGCAAGACGTGGCAACCACCGGGCCGACCAACATGCAGCATATGTACGCCGAGGCAAAATGTATCCGCGCGATGCTCTACCTCGACCTGGTGCGCAACTGGGGCGACGTAGTCTATCGCAAGGCATCCACAAAGGTCGGCATGGACTTCTACCACGAAGGGGTAACCGACCGCACCGAAATCCTCTCTGACCTGATTGACGACCTCAAGCCGGTGGAGAAGATGCTCAAATATGCCTCCGAGACCGACGAGGGGGTAGAGCGCGTTTCGCGCGAGTTCTGCCAGGCGCTGATCGGCCAGCTTGCCCTCTGGCGCGGCGGCTGGTCGCTCCGCCCCGGAGCCGGCATCGGCGAGATGAAGCGCGAGGCCGACTATCTCGACTACTACAAAATCGCCCGCGAATATCTCGGCAAAGTAATCAGCGAAGGGAAGCACTCACTTACCCGCGAGAGCTTCGAGCAGATGTGGACCGGCGAGTGCAACTGGACCGTTCTCAACAATGGCGACGTTATTTTCGAGGTCCCCATGCTTAAAGACTCCTCGGGCAACCTCGGCTACCGCGTTGGCGTGAAAATCGGCCAGAACTCCGACAATCCGGCACATAACTTCGGTAAATGCAGCAACACCGTGAATTACTGCGGCCTCTACCCCTTCACGTTCGACATGCGCGACCTCCGTTTCGACGTTACCTGCTCCCCGATCAGCTATGACGAGGACCTCAACCAGGCAATCGACATGGGCGGTAGCAGCAGCCGCGTAGCCGGCTGGGGCGTCGGCAAGTGGAACAAACTCAAGATGGGGACCCCCCTCTCCGGAGCTGAAGGGAACACCGGCATCAACGCCATCCGTATGCGCTACGCCGACGTGCTCCTGATGTACGCCGAAGCCGTTAACGAGATTTCCGGCCCTGTAGCCGAAGCCAAGACCGCCCTCAAGGAAGTACGCCGCCGCGCGTTCGCTCCCGCCGACCAGGCCGAGATGGTTGAAAACTACGTCGAGGCCCTCGGCACTCCGGAAGCCTTCTTCAACGCCATCTTCAACGAACGCGCCTGGGAGTTCGGTGGCGAAGGCATCCGCCGCTACGACCTGGCCCGCTGGAACCTCTACGGCAAGACCCTGAAGGCTACCTATGACAAGTTCGAGGACTGGGGCAAGCGCGCCTTCGGTATGGGCGAGAAAGGCAACGTGCGCGACCGTATCTTCTGGCGTTATGTCGATGCCAACGGCAACAACGTGTCCGAAGACAGCCCTGTACGTAAGTACATCGAGTTCAAGGGCCTCAAAGAATGGGGCGACAACATCGGTGACCACCCCGTATCGGAAGGATGGACCCATACAGCCGAATACGCTACCAACTGGTGGTCGCGCAACAAGGAGACCGACGAAATCGAACTACACGCCGACATCAAATGGAGTTTCCGCGGATATATCAACTTCGAGAACGCCGCGACAATCACCGGCGACGAACCCGTCAAATACATCTGCCCCTACCCCTCGCGACTGATTACCAGCCACCGCGGCTCAATCCAGCAGCAATACGGCTACCGTTAATCCATCTCTCCTAACCCAATCGACATTAAAGCAATGAATCTCAATAAATTCCGCAATATTGCGAAAGCACTGGGGGCCACCGCCATGATGGTGGCCGCCCTGGCGCTCAACTCCTGCAAGGAGGACGAGTTCACCTCGCGCGGCGACCTCTTCCAGCCCCGCTTCGTGACAAATCCGGCCGCTAAAATCAAGAACCACAACGATGTCGCGCTGATATGGTACGAAGTTTATGACGCTCGTTCCTATACTGTACAGTTCTTCACAGACCAGTATTATGCAGACCAGTACGGCGAATGGGAAATAAAAGATCCGTACATCACCGTCCAGGACCTCCCCTACGGGCAGCGTTTCTATGTCCGCGTGCGCTGCAACGCCAAGAACGCCGACAACAATTCACAGTGGGCAGAGTGCAATTTCACTACCGATGCCCGTCCTGACTTCGCCCAGCTCCTGCAAGGAATCTCGCGCTCCGACATCACCGACAACGGTGTGGTAATCAATTGGACTGTCGATCCGCAAAATCCGGTAGACTCCTTCTCCATCAAGCCCGCGATGACCGACAAGGTACCCGAAATCACCGGCTACCTCTCCGCCGAGCAGAAGGCCGCCGGCCAGATTGTCCTTACCGACGAGCTGACCCCCTCGACCCTCTACAACGTCAACATCTACGATACCTCAAAACCCCGAAAATACGACAAGCCTTACAACCAGGTTACTTTCCGCACCACAGGGCCTGCCCCGCAGACTATCGAAGTCGGAGTCACCGACGACCTGGGCGGAATCATGTCGCTCAACAACGAGGATCCCGACGTGCCCGACGGAGCAGTTTATGAGTTACCCGAAGGCTCAACGTACACTATCACCCCGTTCCTGATGACCAAGGGCTTCAAGGTTGTAGGCCCGACCGAGGGCGCTAAGCCGGTAATCATGCTCAACGGCTCCTGGAACTTCGCCTCCGGCGCGTATATCGGGGTATTCTCCTTCGAGAACTGCGAAATCCACAACGTCGCGATCAACCAGTACTTCTTCAACTGCGGCAACTCTTTCACACTCGAAAGCGGCGCGTTCATCAACTGCGACTTCTTCCATATCAACCGCGCCTTCTGGCGCCACCAGAACGCCAATCAGAAGCATATCATCGACTTCGTGCTCGACGGTTGCCGCTTTGACGAATGTGGATGGCAGACCGGCACTTACGGAACATTCGGCTTCGGTTCTGCCGGCAAGGGCCTGATCGCTGCTTACGACCAGATTGACGCGCTGACTATCCGCAACTGCACTTTCTCTCGCGGCGGCAAGCAGCAGGATTCTGCTTTCGGCTGGAACAACCTCGTTGCCCACAACTCCTCGTCGCATCCCATCAACCTGACGGTCGAGAACTGCACGTTCTACGACTTCTGCGTCAACGCCCGCCTGATCGACATCTCCACCACGGAGAAATCGAGCGTCACCGTGCGCAACCTGATTATCGCTTCACCTATGGCCGAACTGATCGCCCTCGGTTCGGGTACCCGTGCGACCTACGACAACAATTACATCACCACCGACTACAAGATGGGCGGCTCCGCGATCCGCGCGACAAACCTCCCCGTAGCGGCGACCGACCTCTTCGAGGACCCCGTCAACGGCAACTACACCATCAAGGACTTCTCCTCGCCCGCCTACACGACCGGCGCCGGTGACCGCCGCTGGCTCGAATAAACCAGTATCCCCAAACACGCTTTTCCAAACGTGAACACCAACATTCTCAAATCCGTAATGCTCCCTGCCCTGGCGCTCTGCGCCGCGCAGGGAGCCGCGGCTTCCAAGGAGGCCGCCGCAACCAGTCCCGCCGAATACGTCAGCAAGGTATGGGTCTCCGACCTCGACAACGGCAAGTACCAGAACCCCGTAATCAACGCCGACTACTCCGACCCTGACCTCATCCAGGTCGACGGCGACTACTGGCTGACCGCTTCCAGCTTCTGCAACATGCCGGGGCTGCCGATTCTCCACAGCCGCGACCTGGTCAACTGGGAAATCGCCAACTACGCCGTCAAGACCCTCGAGCCGGAGGAATACTACAACTCCGCCCGCCACGGCGACGGAGTCTGGGCCCCCTCGATCCGCTACCACAACGGCGAATACTACATCTACTGGGGTGACCCCAACTTCGGGGTGTATATGGTCAAGACCAAAGACCCCCGCGGCGAATGGGAAGCCCCCGTGCTCGTGAAGGCCGCGAGGGGCATAATCGACACCTGCCCCCTTTGGGACGAGGACGGCAAGGCGTATCTCGTCAACGGCTGGGCCAAGAGCCGCGCCGGCCTTAACGCCGCGATCACCGTCACCGAGATGTCGCCCGACGGCACCCGCCTCATCGGCGACCCGGTAATGGTCTACGACGGCCTCCCCTACGGCGACCACACCATCGAAGGCCCGAAATTCTACAAGCACGACGGCTACTACTACATCTTCGCCCCCGCCGGGAGCGTGGCCGCCGGATGGCAGGTAGTGCTCCGCTCCAAGAACCCCTTCGGCCCCTACGAGCACCGCACCGTCATGGCCCAGGGGGACACCGACATAAACGGCCCGCACCAGGGAGGATGGGTGCGCACCCCGCAGGGCGAGGACTGGTTCGTCCACTTCCAGGACAAGGGCGTCATCGGCCGCGTATGCCACCTCAACCCGATGAAATGGGTCGACGGATGGCCCGTGATCGGCGTTGACAAGGACGGCGACGGCTGCGGCGAGCCTGTCAAGACCTACGCCAAGCCCAAAACCGGCGAGAAAGTCGCAATCCACACCCCCGTGGAAAGCGACGAGTTCGACACCATCGAGCTTGGCAAGCAGTGGCAGTGGTTCGCCAACTACCAGCTCCCCTTCGGCTTCGCTACCCCCGACGGCTACTACCGCCTCTACGGCCACACCCTCAGCGACAACTTCGTTAACCTCCGCGAGGTACCCAACATCCTGACCCAGAAGTTCCCCAACGAGACCTTCACCGCGACGGCCAAAGTTACCGTCTCCGCGACCAAGGACGGCCAGCAGTCGGGCCTCATCGTCATGGGACGCGACTACGCCCGCATCTCGGTCGAGAAACGCGGCGACGAGTTCGTAATCAACGAGGTCGTATGCATGAAGGCCGACAAGGACAAGCCCGAAGTAACCACCGAAATCGCGACCGTCAAGCCCACCCGCGTCAACGGCGAGGGGGGGCGCGCGACCCAGGACCTCGACATATGGCTCCGCGTGAAGGTCGGCAAGGGGGAGGTCTGCGACTTCTCCTACTCGCTCGACGGCAAGAAGTTCATCCCCTGCGGCAAGCCCTTCACCGCCCGCGAGGGTCACTGGATCGGGGCCCGCGTCGGCTTCTACTCCGTTCAGCCCAAAGGCCCCAACCGCGGCTGGATTGATATCGACTGGTTCCGCGTAACCAAATAGCGAGAGCGTGTCATAATAGCCCATCTGGGCCATTCTGACGACGTCCCATCCGGAAATAACAGGCGCCGTGTCATCGTTTGACACGGCGCCTGTTGTTTCACATCAGACGGAATGCTATTCGAGAGTCAGGCTGAAGGGGTTGACGGGTAGTTGCTCCTCGCCGTAAAGATTGCCCGAGGGATAATCTGCCCAGTTGTACCTGAGTGCTGTAGGCTCGGAGATTTTACGGGAAGAGACAACGATTGTCCGCGGCCCGGTCTGGCGCGCGTTTGCTACCGCCCAGCCCCCTTCGGCATCCCCGAGTATGAAGCCGGTAAGGGCGCAGGTGCCGGGAATAACGTCTTTGTCGAAAAGCAGCGTCACCTGGCCGCCGCGCCGAGTCGCGCTCTTTACGGCCGGACCCTGGCAAGGGATTTTCCTGCCATAGTCGCGGGCCAGGGCCAGGCGCGCCAGCCGGTCCGCAATGCGGAACTTATCGGAGGGGTGTATGTCGTACGGATTACCGGCATCGACAGCCGAGGCCATCCCGGTTCGGGGTAGTTTGAGCGCCTCGGTCTGGGCCTGGCGCAGCGCCGCCCAGGGAGATTCGGGCTGCACGTTGACCGGCTGCTGGAATCCGGCGAGCTGCACGAAGTAGAAGGGAAACTCCGCGCCTCGCCTACGCCGCCAGTCCTTTATCATTTCGGGAAACAGGAGGCCGTCCTGGTCGGCCAGCCCCACGTTGTCGCAGCCCTGGTACCAGATCACCCCTCTAACGGGGAACGGCTCCAATGGCGCCACCATCGCGTTGTAAAGCACTGTCGGCGACTTCGCGCCGGTCAACGGCAGCGGGCGGGGAGTGCAGTCGGCAAAAGGGATTGTCCGGGAGAGACGCCATTCCCCCTCCAAGGGGATTTCGAAACCGTCGACCGCGGCGCTCCTCCTCGACGGGACGAAGCCTCCGGGACCGCCGTAATCCGCTATGTAGCTGGTAATGACATTCTCGCCGGGCTTAACAAGGGTTGAATCGACGGAATACAGGCGGCGGACATCGCTCCCAGCCACGGAGCCTATAAGCGCGCCATTGAAAAAGGTGACATCCTCATCGTCGAAAACGCCGAGGTCAAGCGTCAGGGGTTTCCCGGCCTGGTCGGCAGGTATAACCAGCCGGTAGGTCGCGACCGCGATGCCGTCTACCGCGTCAGGTATTCCGCAGGTAGCCGCGTCGGAAGGGACGAACGGGACGAACTCCGCGGAAACTTCCGAGGGAGAGCCCGGCTCGAAGCCGAACTGCGATACCATCCACTCCCGGACACGCGATTTCTGAGCCGCGGCACATTCAGCCTCATCGCCGCCGCAGGCGCGGACGGCTTCGAGCGTCTCGGCGAAACCGGGCACTCTGCCGAGCGCCTCGGCGGAGGTCCACGCCTCGGCAGGAGTACCTCCCCAACTGCAATCAATCACCCCTACGGGTACGCGCAGTTCCTCTCTCAGGCGCTCGCCGAAAAGGTATGCGACAGCCGAAAATCCGGCCACCGAGGCAGGATTGGCAATCTGCCAGCCGGAAGTAGAGAGGTCGGTCATAGGCTGGCGCGACATTACCTTGTCGACTTTCAGCAGCCGCAGGTCGGGATGCTGCGAGGTCGCCATCACGCGGTCGCCGTCATAAAGCCTCGCCCACCCCGCGTCCTTCACCGGGAACTCCATATTCGACTGCCCGGAGCAGAGCCATACCTCTCCCGACAGCACGTTTTCGAGCGCTACCGAACCGTCGCCATCGGAGAAGTCTATCCCCCACGGTCCACCGGCTCCGGGGGTCGGTACGGACAAGGTGAAAGAGCCGTCGGCTCCCGCCTTGGCCGAAACCGGCTCCGGCAGCCATTCCGGGTAAGCCTTGACCTCCGCTCCGGGGTTCGCCGTACCTTTGACAGTCAGGCGGCTGTCGCGCTGAATGACCATGTTGTCTGAAAGATAACCCGGCAGCTTCACCGCCGCATTCCCCGCGGCAACCGCGCAAGGGAGCGCGAGCGCGGCCAGTATGAACTTCCTCATAATCAAGATGTCTTAGAGGGTGTTTAATAATATCTGTTAATTAAGGGTGTTTTGCGTTGTCAAACGCTAAAACTTCGCTCTTTTAGGCCAATTTCGAGCTTTTCGTCGGTCTCGATGCCCGCATCGCTCCCTCCTCAAAACTCGAAATTGCCTCTAAAATAGCTCGTTAGCGTTTAACATCTATTATTAAACGCCCTCTTATTTTCCGAGGGAGCCGGTAATCGCGCGGTTAATGGCGCGGACTTTCTCCTCGTCGATTTTGATTACCTTCCGGTCGTAAGTCATCAGGCCGTTGATTTCGTTCTCAACGTCGGTCGTCTGCGTGTAGACCGCGCCGGTAAGGCACCATGGGATGAGTTTCATCAGGTTCTCAGCCTGCTGTACGTAAGCGTCGGTGAGGGCCTTGCTGTCGGGGAATCCCGCATACTGGAAAACCTCGCCTTCCACCCACCTGTGCTCTGGCACAAGCATCCCCAGGCCGCCGTATTCCCCAACGACATTCGCGCGCTCGGGATCGCGGGCATAGATTACCGGCTCTGTGTAGTGGTGCCAGTCGAGTATGTCGCCTACGGGGAAGTTGTTACCGCCACTTGCGGGGTTGACGAGGCGTGAGGGGTCGTAGGCCTTTGTCCAGTTTGCCACATCGACGGTCTCGAACTGCCCCCAGCCCTCATTGAATGGCACAAGCACCCCTACCGAGGGGCTGTTATAGACGAAGTCGATGATTTCCTTCCACTCCTTGCGGTAGTTGTCCTTTACCCATTGCGGATAGTCCAGTTCGGGAGCAGTGCGGTAACGGGTCATATCCCAGTAGCCATCGGGCGAGAAGGTGTCGATCGAGGGCATGTCCTGCCAAACGATGATACCCAGTGAATCGCAATGGGCGAACCAGGTCGCCGGCTCGACCTTGATATGCTTGCGCACCATGTTGAAACCCCAGTCGCGGGTCTTTTCAAGGTCATATTTCAACGCCTCGTCGGAAGGGGCGGTGTAAAGTCCGTCAGGCCACCATCCCTGGTCGAGCGGGCCGAAGTGGAAAAGGGGGCGGTTGTTGAGCATCAGGCGCACATTCCCGTCGGGCTGCTTCGCGGTGGAGAATTTGCGGAAGGCGGCATAGGAGTCGACCTTGTCGACAGGCCTGCCGTTGTCGTAAACGCTAACGCTCAGGGGGTAGAGCTGCGGGGTCTCGGGGGACCACAGCACGGCATCGTCGGGCATAGGAATCTCGATAGTCTGGGAGGCGAGCGCCTTCACTGCTTGTCTTGAGCCGTCGCGGTTGGTCAGGACAGCCTCCACCACCGCGCCGGGAGAATCATTTAGGAATGTTTCCACGGAGAGCACCCCGCGGTCGATGTCGGGGGTTAGTTTCAGGCGGGTGATGTGCTTGTCGCCGACCGGCTCGAGCCACACGGTCTGCCATATGCCGCTCTGGTTTGTGTACCATATCGACTCTGCTACATCATGCTGCTTCCCGACAGGCTGATGGAGCGACTGCCCAGGGTCCCACACTTTGACAGTCAGAGTGTTCTCCCCTTTTTTCAGCGCCGGGGTTATGTCAAGCGAAAAGGGTGTGTAGCCACCGGTATGCTCCCCGACCTTGACATCGTTGACCCATACCTCGGCTTTCCAGTCAACCGCGCCGAAGTTGAGCATCACGCGCTTCTTGCCCCATCCGGCGGGGACACGGAAAGAGCGCTCGTACCAAAGCGCGTCGGCGGCAGTCACCGAGCGCCCTACCCCGGATAACGCCGACTGCGGGGCGAACGGGACAAGAATCTCGCCGTCCATCTTCGCGGGACGGCCGGATTCCTTCGGTGTTATGGCATACTGCCACATACCGTTGAGATTCTCCCAATCGGCGCGCTTCATCTGCGGACGGGGATATTCGGGATGCACGTTTTGAGGATCGAGATTCTCGCCCCAGGGGGTCATCATTTTACCCCCGACGGGCTGCCATGCCGCCGCTGTCAGAGCGGCGGAAAGGAACAGGATGGCGGCTACTGCGTGAAATCGCATAACAGATATAATGAAAGATAGGTTGTTACAAGATTATTTGGAGTTTACTGCCGTTATTCGGCGGTAAGGAGAAGTGTTGCCGGTTTCAGGCCTTTGGCGGATGCCTTTACTTTGATTTTGCCGGGGAGGGTCGTGCTTCTGACGATAGCCAGGCATTTGCCCTGGTATGCCTTGCGGTTGTCGGCATCGAAAGCCTCGTCGGAGTTCCGGTCGCCGTTACCGACGGCGGCAAGTTCGCCGGCACCCTCAACCGAGAAACGTATGCTATTGTCGGCGTAAGGAACCAGCACACCATCCTTGTCAACGACACTGACCGTGATGTAGGCAAGATCCATACCGTCAGGGCGGATGGAGGTTGAATCGGTCGAAAGCACGATCGAGTGGGGTTTCCCCGCGGTCTTGATTTCATCAACTGCCACCTCTTTCCCGGCTTTGCGGGCGACGGCCTTAATCGTGCCGGGGCGGAAATCAAGCTGCCAGGGAATCTTGTGGTTCGGGAAGTCCTTCAGTTGCTTTATCCCCTGAGACTCACCGTTGACAAAGAGTTCTACCTCGTCGGCATTAGTGATTGTAAGAATGTCGAGGGGCTGATTCTCTTTCCAGTTCCAGCTCATCGAAAGATCCTGGAAATTGAGAGCCACATTGTTCCACATCACTTCGCTTTTGGTGTCACCGGCGCTGCTGGCGGCGATTTTCACCATATCCTTATCGGAATAGACGCTTTGGACGAAATAGCTCAGCGGCTTCCAGAAATCGCACCAGTCTATGATGCCGTTCCACCCCTTAGCGGGCCATTGGATTGATTCCCCGAAATAGTCGGTACCACCCCAATAGAATTGTCCGCAGGGATAAGTATGGTCATAGATGAAGAAGTCGTCGCCGCCGTTACGGGTACTGGTCTCGCTCTGGAGGAATATGAGCTGGGGGAATTTCGCATGATCGCGGGCGTAGTAGTTGGCCATATAGTTGTCGCTTACGACATCCATTTCAAAGGCCATCGGCACCGGCTCGCTCTCCCCGCGGGCCGGGAACAGGCCGCAGGTGACTTTGCGCGACGGCTCGAACTTATGTACGAAATCGACCATATTTTTCAGCATCGGCACGAAATACTCGTCCATGCGGTGAATCGTGCCGGTGTCGAAAACCTCGTTACCCACGCTCCATATGAATATGCAGGGGTGGTTGCGGTCGCGGCGGAGAAACCATTCGAGGTCTTTCCGCCAGTAGTCGTCGAAAGAGATGCCGGGACCGTAATGGTTCCAGGTAGGGGTGTCCCACTTGTCGAAACAGTCGGCGAAAACCAGGAGGCCCATCTCGTCGCACAGATCAAGCACGGCCTTCGCGTGGGGATTGTGGGCGAGCCTCACGGCGTTGCAGCCCATCTTTTTTATCCCTTCCAGCCGACGGCGCATCCCTTTTTCAAAAAAGGCGCTCCCCAGGGGGCCTAAATCGTGGTGCAGATTCACACCCTTGAGAAATACCTTGCGGCCATTCAGCACGAAACCGCGCTCGGGGTCGAACTCCACGGTGCGGATGCCGAAATTTGTGTCGTATTCGTCGATAGTTTCGTTGCCGGAAGAAAGGGTGCTTTTGGCCGTGTACAGTTCCGGCGAATCTATATCCCAACGGGAAGGATTATCGACAGCAGCCTCCTGGCGGAAGGTATATGAGGCGCCGGCGGCCACGGGAGCCACAGCGGAGACTGATTTGACAAGTTTGCCCGCGGGGGAATATATGTCGGTTTTCAGGGTCACGAGCCGCGCGGAGTCCGAGCGGTTCACCACTTCGGTCTGGACGGCCACGGCGGCCTTCTTGTCGTCGACATACGGTGTTGTAATATATGTGCCGTTCTCGGCAATGCTTACAGGATTCTTGACGCGCAGCCATACGTTACGATAGATGCCTTCCCCCGTGTACCATCGGGAGCTTACATAGGTGTTATCGTAGCGCACGGCCACTACATTCTCCTTATCGGGAATGACGTGGTCGGTTATATCATACGTAAAGCCCATGTAACCGTTTGGCTGCTTGCCGAGGTACTCGCCGTTGACCCATACTTCGGCATCGCGGTAGACACCCTCAAATTCAAGAGCCACCCGTTTGCCGCGAATGTCATCGGCCGGGAAGGTGAACGATTTGCGGTACCATCCCTTGTGGCGCGGACGGAAGCCGTTTTCCTGGGTGGAGCCTTCCTTGTCGAAAGCCCCGGGGATGCTTCCGTCGTGGGGGACATTGACAGTCTGCCAGCCGGAGTCATCGAAAGATGGATTCTTAGCATCGGACTCGTCCCCTACTTTATACCTCCATCCGAAATTAAGCAGCCGGTCGGCTCGCGCCGGCTGTCGCGGCTGTTCCCTGAAGTCGACCCAGACTTTCATCGGGCACGGATCGCGGTTATCCCAGAGATGGTAAGGTATGAAGGTAAGGGAGCTGTTCCCTTCGCGGGCGGTAATCACCGTGCAGCCTCCGAGCAGGCCGGGATTCCAGGCGGCGGTGTACTCGGTAGCCGGGGAGAGCGAAGCCGCGGCGTAGGAGGGGTTGTCGATACCCTCCATGCAGTAGACCACGGGGCCGCGGCGCAGGTAGCGCTTGCCGGCATCAGCCTTCACGCGGGGGTCGGCGGCGCAGACCTCCACGGGCATCGGCATGTCGACAGTCACCTTGTCCCCCTTCTTCCATTTGCGGTCGATGCAGAGGTAGCCGTCGGCCTGCGTTGCCTTGACGGCTTTTCCGTTGACCTTTACAGAGAAGTCGCGGGCCCAGTCGGGGCGGCGCAGACGCAGAGCGAAGCGCCGGCTCTTGTCGGGCGACAGCGTCATATCCACATGGCCGTCGCGGGGATAGAGCGTGCGCACCGATACCTCGACGGGAACGCCGTCGACATTGAAGGAGGCATCGTTGCCGATATAGAGATTGAGCCAAAGAGCGCCGGGAGAGGTCGCGTAGATATAGTTGCCTATGGAGGGGAGGAAGCGCGACAGGTTGCTCGGGCAGCACGCGGTGTCGTACCAGGGCTGGCGATGATGGCCGCCGTCGGATTCCAGGGGATTGACATAGAAGAAATGGTCGGCGGAGAGGGAGATGCCGTCGATTACGCCGTTGTACAGCGCGCGCTCAAGCACGTCGATATATCTGGCCTCACCTTTGAGAGCGTTCATGCGCTGGTTCCAGAAACACATTCCTATCGAGGCGCACGTCTCGCAGTAGGCTTCCTTGTTCGGGAGGTCGAAGTCCTCGGCAAATCCCTCGGCGTTGTTGATGTTGCATATGCCGCCGGTGGCATACATTTTGGCACCGATGATATTGTCCCACAGCCGGTCGAGCGCGCCTATGTACGCCGTGTCACCCGAAAGAGCCGCCACGTCGGCCATGCCGGTAAGCTGGTACATTGCCCTTACGCCGTGGCCGGTGACTTTCTCCAGCCCGGACGCGGGCACGACATCCATATAGTGCTCGGGGGGAAGCCCGCAGTTACTCCAGTCGCCATGGCCGCGGCCGCGCTCCTCCAGGAGCCAGTGTGCCAGGTCGAGATAGCGCTTTTCGCCGGTAACGCTGTAGAGCTTCGCCAGGGCGAGTTCTATTTCCTGATGACCGGGGACCCAATGGCGCTTCCCGGGGCCGAAAGTCGAATCCAGGTAATCGGCGAAACGTATGGCGACATCGAGCAGCTTTCTCTTCCCGGTGGCGCGGTGATAGGCCACGGCCGCCTCGATCAGGTGGCCGGCGCAGTACATCTCGTGGCGGTCCATGTTTGTCCACCGGCCGTTGGGCTCTACAAGGGTGTAATACGTGTTGAGATAGCCGTCGGGGCGCTGCGCGGCGGCTACCGTGTCGATAATCAGGTCGAGCCGGGCCTCAAGCGCGGGGTCGGGATGGTTGATGAGGGTATAGGCGCACCCCTCTATCATCTTGTAAAGGTCGGAATCATCATAGAAGATACCCTTGAACTCCCCTTTTTCCAATCCCGCGGCTATCGCGAAGTTCTTCACGCGCTGCGTGGACTCCTGGCATTGGCGCAGACAGGCCGGGATAGTAACCGAGGCGTGCTTGTGGAGCAGCGGGAGCCAGAACGAATCATTGATTTTCACATGCGAGAAATCGACGGGCACATTCTTCTGCAAGTCACCCGCGACAGAGGGTAACGCGGCGCAGGCGCAGAGCAGAGCTATGATAAATTTCTTAATACGTAGCATCAGTAGATGTGATATTTGTGATAATGACGGGAAGAAACGACGGCGGAGCGCGGATACGACCACCGCCCCGCCGCCGGACGTTAAGGAATTGTTATTTAATCGTGGGCCGCAGCCTGATGTTGCGGATTTCAAACTCCGTCGGGGTTCCGGGCGAGAGCATGCCGTCGGTTCGGAATATGAAGCGGATCTGCGAGTTGGGGCCTCCCCACTTCACCGGGAGCGAGGTGATTTTCGCCTCGATGTCGAACGCTACGGAACGCCAGTCGGGAGCTGTCCAGAGCTCGTCGAGGTCGTGGTAGTTCTGGGCGATCGTACCCCAGTCGAAGGGATAGTACAGTAAGGTCAGGGCGCAGTTGTCGGTGCTCTTGTACTCGAACGTGACAGAGAGGTCAGTACGGCGGATCTGCTGCCCCAGGGGCTCCCAGACAATATACCGCTCCGGCGCGCTGGTGTCCATCACCATCTTGTAGTGGTTCTCCCCCATCTGCTGGATAGTCATACCGACAACTCCGAAGTCGAAGTTGGCCGGTGTGGTGCGGTTGAAGTCGTAGGTGAGGGTTATGATGTCGCGGGGATCAATCTCGGGAGCGCAGGTGAAGAGCCGCGGCCCGGCGGTGACGCTGTCATCGTCGTCAAGCTCGGCGGTGACAGAGAAATCCGTATCGTTGAATCCCAGATCGTTGAAATCCTGATGGCCGGAAGCTGCAGCGTCCAGGTCCTCCTCGATATACATTCCGGATGCGTTGGTGTAGGTGACATAGAGGTTCACGGGAATCTCCGTATCGTTGACCCACTCCATGCGGGCGCCGTTCTCTGTCGGGGTGAATGTCACAGATTCGAGCACATAGCGGGGAGCGCCTGTATAAGTCTCCGGGGCGCAGGAAGCGGAGACCGGTTTCGAGGATGAGCCGTCGCGGCCGTACGCCGTCAGAGTGAAGGTATGGGGGTCGGTATCGGTGAAGCCGGTCAGCACGGCGGTGGTCACCCCGTCTGCAGCCGCCGAATAGCGGCTGACCTTCTTGTTGACCTTCTCCCCCCGCGAGTCGGTATATGAAAGCAGGGTGTAATAGTAGTCCTCGTCGGCCGGGGCGTTCCATTTCACTATCACCGAGCCGATGAAGGGGGAACATTCCACGCCTGAGACAGGCGACATAGCGCCGGCGGAATCCTTTTCATCGTCGCACGAGCTGAGGCATACAGCGCCAATCAGCACCGACAACAATATATGTTTCTTCATTGTCTTCATAAGTAACCATTCAATAAGATTGTCGCTTACCAGGATTATCGCTTACCAGCCGGGATTCTGCCAGGAGACACCGGTATAGTCCTTCATTTTCGTGACGTCATCCTGGTTGACCGGGAAAAGGAGGTACTTTTCTGACGCGGTTCCGCGCTCCATGAGCTTCACCCTGTTGTAGGTATAGCCCCCGGTAGCGGCCGGCTCGATTTTCATCCCGGTTACGAAAGCGTCGGTCTGGCCGAGAATCTTCCAGCGGCGCACGTCGAAGAAGCGTTTCTCCTCGAAGGCCAGCTCAACGCGGCGCTCGTTGCGGTAGCGCAGCCCGAACTGGGCGGCGGTAAGCCCCTTGGGGAGGGCCGGCATCCCTGCCCGGGCGCGCACGGCGTCGACAGCCCCGCGGGCCGACAGAGCCTGTCCCTGCACGGTCGACTGCACCAGCACGTCGGGTCCGGCGCTCTGATAGGCCGCCTCGGCGAAATTCAGGTAAAGCTCCGCCAGGCGGTAGACGGCGATGAAGCCGTCGCTCTCGATGTCGATGCCCGAACGGGAGTTGTTGAACTTGCGCATATAGTAGCCGGTACGGGTGTAGCGGCGCTCGTTTACGTCGGAAGAGATTCCGCAGTTACCCCCCTCGAAGGTCTCGACAGTACCGTCGCGCCCGTCGAGGTAACGCTTGGCTCCGTTATAGTAAATCGAGCCGTAGAAACGGGGGTCGCGGTTGGCGTACGGGTCATCGGCCCTGTAGAGGGTGTTGTCGCGGTTGTAGTTGGGCTTGAGATGGTCGTCGTCGAGGTACGGGCGCTCCAGGTCGAGCACCGGCTGGCCGTCGGTCGTCTCGTAGCAGTCGACCAGTTCCTGCGAGGGGCACGCCCCGGCCTTGTTCTGCCCCGGGGTCGTCGGGAGGCCGCAGTGCATCCATACCGACATTCGGGAGGTTGACTCGTAGATGGTCTCCTTGTCGATCGAGCGGGAGGGGTCGGACTGCGTGAAGCAGTAATAGTCGTATGGGCCGAACGCCACGGTCGACGCGGGCTTCGAGGTATAAAGCTCGTAGCCGTGGTTGAGACACTGGTCAAGGGCTTCCTTGGTAATAGCCGCGGCCTCTTCCCAGGTGTACTTGGAACCGGCCTCGAAGAAGAGCGGAGAGGCGGCGAAAAGGGCGGTTTCCGACATCACGGCATAGGCGAAGCCGCGGGTCAGCTTGCCCCGGTCGCTGTCGTTGATGTTCCAGCGGAAGCCGAAAATGCCGTCAGGCTCCGGTGTCGCCAGTGCGCGGCGGCACTCCGAGATTACGAAGTCGGCTACCTCCTCGAATGAAGCGCGGCGGTCGGCGGTGTAGTCGTGTCCCGTCGAATACGGAATCGTCAGCAGGGGGACCGCTCCGTAGCGCTTCGCGAGCTGCAGATAATAGTAAGCGCGGGCAACCCTTACCATCGCGATCCAACCCTGGCGCTCCTCCTCTCGGAAGTCGGGGGAGCAGTATTCGGGGTCGTTGATGTAGAGCAGGAAATTGTTGCATCGGCGAATCCCGGCGTAGTAATGCGCCCAGCAGTCGCCCGCGGGATTATAGAGCGGCGTGGTCATGCCGTTGTACCAGTTTGAAATCCCGCCGTCGGCATAGTCGGAGGCGTCCTGCGCCTCGTCGCACAGCGATGCCAGCGGGGAGCCGTCGTAGCCCAGGCCGGGCTGCAATATGTAGCCCATGCAGGAATTGGCATAGACCACCGTGCGCTCGTAGTGGCCGAAAATATCCTTGTATGTGGCGCGTCCGTCGGCCGGCATATCCAGGTCGGCGCAGGAGACCGCCAGCAGGGCCAAGAGTGGGAGGAATAGTATCTTATTGAGTTTCATGTCAGTAACTTAGAATATTAGCTTCAGGCCGATATTATAGACGCGGAAGGGCTGGAAGGCGGTCAGGGTCCCGACCTCCGGGTCGATATGCTTCGACTTCATATTGTCCCAGGTCGCGAGGTTGTGTCCCTGGAAGGAGACGCGGATGGCCTGCGCCCTGATTTTATCGGACACCACTTTCGGGAGAGTATAGGCGACCTCGATGTTCTTTATGCGGAAGAAGGAGGCGTCCCAGCAGAAGAAGTCGGAGGCGACGTGGTTGGTAGAGCGGTTGAGCGACAGGGCCGGGAAGGTAATCTCCTCGCCGTTGTTCCACCGTTCGGGAGTCCAGGCGTGCTCGTGGATGTCGTTGAACACCCCGTCGAAAGCGTTCTCGTAGATACCGGTGCCACCCATCACAACCGAGGTCTTGGCCACGCCCTGCATGAGCACGTTGACCTCGATACCCTTCCACGACGCTCCGAGGTTGATGGAATAGGAGGTTCTCGGAATGGAGGAGTAGCCTACCGGCGCCATATCCTTCTCGTCGATTACCTTGTCGCCGTTGAGGTCCTTGTAGACCAGGTCGCCGACGCGCGGAGTGCCGAAGGAATAAGTCAGCCCCGACGCGGCGATTTCCTCGGGGAAGTTGAAGAAGCCGTTGCCGTTGGAGTAGTCTACCAGGTAACCCCAGGGGGTACCGTAGGAGAACCCTTCGGAGCGGTAGCGGTATGCGGCGTTTTCAGGCTGCGGGCTCTCGTTGACGGAGATTACCTTGTTCTTGTTATAGGAGAAGGCGCCTCCGACGGTGATTGTCCAGTCGCGGCCGATGCGGCGGGAGTATAGGGCGGAAATCTCGTATCCCTGGTTCTCCATCTTGCCGGTATTGGTGCGGGGATAGTTGCCCAGGGGGACACCCTGGAAGGAGGGGACGCGGTTGGAGGAACCGACGAGCATGTTGTCGGTGCGCGACTTGTACCAGTCGAAACTGATGTCGAGGTCGTTGAACAGCCCCAGGTCGAAACCGTAGTTCTGCTTCTTTATCTTCTCGGCCACCAGCGACGGGTTGCCCATCAGGCCCTCGTTGCCGTTTACGTCGAGATAGTCGGAGTAGAGCATGCGGTCGTTGCCGAACTGGTCGTTTGCGGTGATGCCGTAGCTCGTGCGGAGCTTGAGGTTGTCAAGCCACACGACGTCGCGGAGGAAGCTCTCGCGGGAGACAATCCAGGCGGCGGAGACAGCCGGGGTCGCCGTCCAGCGGTGGTCCTTGTGGAACTGGTCGGAGCCTGAGCCTCCGATGTCGCCCCGGAGGAAGTACCTGTTGAAGAGGCCGTAGGTGACGGTCGCCCCCATGCTCTGGCGCTTGTACTGGAAGGCGCTCTTCTGGAGCTCCTGGTTCTGGTACATTATATAGGCGAAAGCGTCGACATAGTGGTCGCCGAAGGTACGGCGGTAGGAAAGCTGGGCCGAAAGGTTGAGGTTCCAGTCCATCGTCGAAGCCTTCCCGTAGGCCAGGTTGGAGTTGAGGGATGTTCCGAACTTGGTGAACTGGAGGGTGTTGAGGTCGTTGGTGCGTATCCAGCGCTCGAAGTCCTGGG
The DNA here is from genome assembly GCA_937969265.1 of uncultured Porphyromonadaceae bacterium. Lineage (GTDB taxonomy): Bacteria > Bacteroidota > Bacteroidia > Bacteroidales > Muribaculaceae > UBA7173. The sequence continues at coordinate 54,540 of CALBWF010000061.1, read as the reverse complement.
TGGTCGCCGTCTGGTTGAAGGAGTTTGTCTGGTAAGCCATGCGCCCGTTCAGGGAAAGCCCCTTCGTGAGGAATCCGAGGTCGATGCCTACACCGGCCTGTGCCGCGACGTTGACCGTCAGGTTATGGATATAGCCCGAACGGTTGAGCATGCCGTAGGGGGTGTTTCCGCAGTTCTGCGTCACCACAACCTGGTTACCCTTCAGTACCGTGCCGTCGTCGGGAGTGACCGGCCCGTACATTGTCGGGGGGAGGGAGAATAGGGAGGCGTAGATGTCGGAGTTCGAGAACCCGGTAGTCTTGTCGTTGCGGATGTTGCCGGCCAGCGAGAGGAATCCGGTCAGGTAGGAGTTGAAGTTAAGGTCGAGGTTCGTGCGGAAATTGAACCAGTCGCTCTTCGGCTTGGGGTCGTATTTGCTGTTCTTTTCGGTCTTGAAGGAGGAGTTCTGGTGGAGGTAGTTGACGCTCGTGAAGTAGCGTGCGCGGTTGTTGCCTCCGCTTACGGCGATTCCGGCGCGGGTCATGAGCTGGAGGTCGCCGCGGAACATGTCGTACCAGTTGTTGTCGGCGTACCCCTCGCTGTCCATCGCCCGGTACTGGTCGAGGTCCCATTGCGAGAACTGCGAGAACCGCCCCAGCCCGTCGTTATAGCCGGCCTGGTTGCGCAGGGAGGCGTATTCCAGGGAGCTGAAAATCCGGGGATGGCGGGTCATCTTCTGGAAGGATTCGTCGAAAGTGACCACTACCCTGGGAGCACCGACGGAGCCGCGCTTAGTCTTGATGGCGATCACTCCGTTGGCCCCCTGGATTCCGTAGAGCGAGAGGGTCGCGGCGTCCTTGAGCACTGAGACCGACTCAATCTCCTCGGGGGTGAAGTAGACGTAGTTTGTTCCGGGGCAGAGCACACCGTCGACAATCACCATCGGGGTGGTTCCGTTGACGGTCGACAGGCCGCGGATCCACATCCTCACTCCGGGATCCTCCGTCGACACGGCCCCCTGGGCCGGGATATGGGAGTTCTCGACCATGGTGAGGCCAGGGAGAAGGCCGTTGAATGTCTTGGGGAGCGACGGCTCCGGGGTCCGGGCGAGCTGGTAGCCGTAGACCGTCGCGACAGACCCGGTAAGAGCGTCGCGCGGAATCTCGTGGTAGCCCAGGTTGACGGAGACCGAATCCCCGGCGACGGCCGCTGCCGCGGATGTGGCGCATACCGTCAGCGCCGCCGTTATTATGTATTTCTTACAATTCATGGTAGGAAACTGATGTTTTGGGAAATATATGTGTTACCAGCCGGGGTTCTGCCATTTCGCGCCGGTCACCGCCTCGAGGCGGGCGCTCTCCTGCAAGGGAATCGGGAGGAGCTTGTCGCGCGCCTCGGCTCCGCCGCGGGGATTTTCCCAGATGTTGTAGCGGGTGTAGATGAACGAGCCGTCGGGCTGCTTCTCGGGGCGCAGGCCGGTAAGGTAGGATGCCTCGTAGTGCATATCCTCTTCGGGGAGGTGCCAGCGGCGCATGTCGAAATAGCGGTTCTCCTCCCAGGCCAGCTCCACACGGCGCTCGTTGCGGACGCGGAGCACCATCGCCTCGCGGCTGAGACCGGAGGGAAGGGCCGGCATCCCCACTCGGGCGCGGATTTCGTCAACGGCGTCCTTGGCGTCGTCGAGGTGTCCGGCCTCGGCCGCGGCCTCAGCCAGGTTGAGAATCACCTCGGCCAGCCGGAAATACTTCCAGGGGGGAGTCTGCACGTTAAACTGGATACCGTCTCCGGCGCCGGGCTGGATGTACTTGCAGTGGTAATAGCCCGTGCGGGTATAGTCGTCGGTCTGTCCCAGGTCGATATGGTTTTTGCCCCCCTCGAATGTCTCGCAGATGTAAGACTGCCCGGCGTACTTGTACTCCGCGCCGTTGTAGACCATTGTCTCGGCCATTCGGGGGTCGCGGTTGGCATACGGATTCTTGGGGTCGTAGCAGCTACGGGGGTTGTAGTTGGGCTGGAGATGGCGCTCGTCGAGGTACGGCCTGGCGAGATCGAGCACCGGTTCACCGTCGGTGGTGTTGAAGGCGTCGTTCAGCTCCTGGGTGGGGGCCGTCCCGGCGGAATACGTTCCGTCCATGCCGGAGCCTATGCCTCCGATATGCCAAACGAAACAGGTATATCCGTGCCCCTGCCATATCGTCTCGCGGTCACGCGGTTCGGCGGCGTAATCGGCCTCGGTGTTGATGAGCTGGCGGATAGCCGCGGCCGCGCCCGTGCCGAAGGTATTGGGGTTGGTGCAACGCGTGAAAAGCTCGTAGCCGTTCTCCTTAAGCGCTTCCACGGCCTTGAGGTTGACCTGGTAGGCCTCCTCCCAATGGTCCTCTCCCTCGTTGAAGAGGGGCGAGGCGGCGAAAAGCATCATTTTCGATTTGAGAGTCCAGGCGAGGGCCTTTGTGGCGCGGGTAGCCTCGGAGGCGGAGGTGATACGCCAGGGGAGGTTGTCGGAGTAAATCGCGAAGTCGCAGTCCGTCTCGATGAATTTCGCGACATCGTAGACCGAGGCGCGTCTCAGGCCGGAGAAATCGGCGTCGAAGGACACGGAGTTCTCCATCACGGGCACCTGCCCGTACCATTTGACAAGCTCGGAGTAGAAATAGGCGCGTAGCACATGGGCCTCAGCCCTCATACGGTCGCGCTCGGCTTCGGAGCGCACCGCGGCGTTGTCGATGTTCTCGATGAAGAGGGTACAGTAACGGATCTGCTGCCAGTAGCGGTTCCAGAAATCCTCGTTGTTTCCCATACCGCCGAATTTCGGAGCCCAGTCGGGGATGGGGTGCTCGGCGGCGGAGCCTTTGCCGGCGTAAATCTGGCCGACCGGCTCACCGGCGAAATCCCAGTTCGACCATCCGTCGTCGCTCAGGGCGTTGGGTATCGTTTCCCAGCCCCAGTAGTAATAGCCTTTCTGAGGGAGGCTGTTGTAGCAGGTATTGAGGAACGCCGCCGTCTTGTCGGGGTCCTTGAAGATGTCGGCGAACTCCATGGAGCCGTCGGGGGCCTCGTCGAGGACGTCGCTGCACGCCGCCGTTCCCATCAGAAGGCCCGACGCCAGCAGGAGGCGTGTCATGTATGTTTTGAATTTCATTGCGGTTGCTTGATAAGGAGAGGGTTAGAATACTAAGTTCACGCCGAAGTTCACGAGCTTGTTAAGCGGATAGGACGCTTCCCAATACTGCTCGGGGTCGATGGTTTTCTGCTTGATTTTCTTCCAGGTCACGAGGTTGTTGCCGCTGACGTGGAAGCGACAGGTCGTCATGCCGATTTTCTTGAGCCACTTCTGCGGGAGGGAATAGCCCAGCTCGATGCTCTTCAGGCGGAGGAAGCTGCGGTCCATGATGAAGAAGTCGTTGGGCTGCATGCTGACGTTGGCGACAGTACCCAGCGCGGGCCAGGAAATTTCCTCCCCCGCGGCGTAGCGTTCGGGGGTCCAGGCATGGAGGTGCTGCTCGTTGAAGTAACCGGTGCCGACGGTCTCGCTGACTCCCCAGGCGTTGTAGAGGCGCGACGCTTTGGCCAGGCCGGAGAAGAACACCGAGAAGTCTATGCCGCGCCATTCGACCGAACCGCCGAAACCGTAGGTAATCCGGGGAATGTTGCTGTAACCGATCGGGAGATAGTCCTTGTCGTTAATCTCGCCGTCGCCGTTGACATCCTTGTAAAGGAAGTCGCCCATGCGGGGAGTGCCCATCTTATAGGCCTTCTTCGCCCATTCGAGTTCCTCGGGGGTGTTGATGAAGCCGTTGCCGTTTGACCTGTCGATGGTGTAGCCGAACTGCTGTCCGACGCTGTAGCCGGTCTGGCGGTAGCGGCAGGCGTAGTCCTCGCTCAGCCGCGCCTCGTCGATTTCCACAATCTTGTTCTTGTTGTAGCCGAAGTTGCCGTTGACCGACACCAGGAACTCGCCGAAACGGTTGGTATAGCGGCCGTCGATCTCGAAGCCGGAGTTGTCGATTTTGCCCATGTTGACCTTCGGGAGGTCTCCGAGGGGGACACCCTGGAGGGCCGGGACAGTGCCTCGGGTAATCAGGATGTCGTCGCGCTTCTCAGTAAAGTAGTCGAACGAGAACGAGAGGTTGTCGAAAAACTTGAAGTCAATTCCGTAGTTCTGCTTGATAGCGGTCTCCCAGGTAAGGTCCTCGTTGCCGATTTTACCGATATACACGGCCTGGCCGCGCCCCAGGGAGGGGATAGTGCCCCCACCCATCGTAATCGAGGAGAGGTAGAGGAACCTGGAGGCTCCGAGCTTGTCGTTGCCGACCTTGCCGACGGAGCCGCGGAGCTTGAGGTGGGTCAGCACCCGGTTGCGGGGGAAGAACGCCTCGTTTGACGCCACCCACCCCGCCGAGAAGGCCGGGAAGAATCCGAAACGGTGCTTGCGGCTGAACTGTTCCGAGCCGTTGTAACCAACGTTGATTTCGGCCAGGTAGCGGGAGTCGAAATCGTATGTGACGCGCCCCGAGAAGCCGAGCATGTTATAGGGGAGGTCGGGCGCGGAGGTCTGCCAGTTGTCGCGCTGCACGAGCGCCATGGCCGTCACGCGGTTGAGGCCGAAAATGCGGGCGTAGTTTATCGAGTACTGGAGGTTGAGGTAATAGTTCGATGCGCTCGAACGCCTGGGGGAGGAGAGCACGTCGTTCTGATTCAGGCGTATGGCCATATATGTACATTCATCCCCGGGATTCCTGGCCGGGTATGCCTGGTAGAGGTCATACATGCGGGAGGCCGAAGTGGTGGTTGTCGAGAACGCGTCGAAGGAGACCATGAATTTGGTGCTCAGTCCCTTGGTGATGAAGTCAAGACCCCAGTCGAGAATCACCGACGAATTGAGGCTCAGGTTGGTCGAACGCTGGTAGCCGCGGTAGTTCATATCGGCGAACTTGTTGTCCTTCGGGTCGGAGACATCGCTCGGCGACACCACCTTGCCGGCCGGTACCGGGGTGCCGTCGGGAGTGAAGTAACCCCCTACGGTCAGCGGGCCCTGGGAGGTCGGAGGCATCGAGATCGCGCGGGCGAAGAGGTCGGCGGTCATTGACTCCACGTTTCCGCCGTAGAGGTCGGTTGCCTGGGGCGAGTTGACCTTCTCGAGATAGGAGGCCAGGTTGACCGACAGCTTGAGGTTCGAAGCCAGGTTGACGTCGACGTTCGAGCGGAAGGTGTAGCGGTTCATATTGTAGGAGGGATCGTAGCCAAGTTCCTTGGAGTCCTCGGTCTTGAACTGGCCGGACTGCCCTACATAGCCGACGTTGACGAAGTAAGTCATACGGTCGCTGCCGCCGTTCATATTGAGGTTGGCGCGTATCTGCGGAGCCCATTTCTTGAAGAAGTAGTCCATCGGGTAGACGTCGGGATAGAAGACCCGGTTCTTGCCGCTACGGTACATCTCAATCATATACGGGGTGTAGGGGGCCTCCCCTCCGGGGTTGTCGTTGAGGAACGCCTCGTTGCGCAGCTCGGCGAACTCCCAGGAGTGGATGCGGTCAGTCGAGGTGGTGAACCGCTGGAGAGAGTAGTCGAAGGAGGCGCTAAGCTCCATCGTGCCGGCCTGGCCGCGGCGGGTGGTTACGAGAATCACTCCGTTCGCGCCGCGGACACCGAAGACCGCGGTCGCCGAGGCATCCTTCAACACCGTCACCGACTCCACCTCGTTGGGGTCGAGGTGGCCGATGCCGTCGCGCGGCACCCCATCGATAAGAATCAGGGGGTTGGAGCCGTTGACGGTACCCGCGCCACGGAGGTACATCGTCACCTCGTCGGCGCCCGGGCGTCCTGTCGTCTGCATCGTCGCCAGGCCCGGGAGGCGTCCCGAGAGGGTCGCGGCCAGGTTGGGGGCGGCGTTCTTCTTAATGTCGTCGGTTTTGATCGAGGCTACCGAGCCGGTCACGGAGACTTTCTTCTGAGCTCCGTAGCCAACGACTACAACCTCGTCGAGCACGTTGTCGTCGGGCTGCATAGCGATTTTGAATCCCGGGCGCGCTCCCTTGGTTGAAACCTCGCGGGGAACGTAGCCCACGTAGGAAACGCGGATTGACGCGCCGGGACGCACTCCCAGGCGGAACTCGCCGTCGAGATTCGTCATAGTGGCGTTGGACGGCTTCCCTTTCTCCGCGACCGTAACGCCGGTCAGGGGCTCGCCGTTCTCGTCGACCACGATGCCGGAGACTACCGACGCCGCCGGGGCCTGCGAGGCTTGCTGCGCGGGGAGCGGGTCCGCCGCGGACGATACCGGGACGGCGGCAATGGCGGCGGCCGTCAGCACCAGCGCCAGTTTTGAGGTCAGACTATGTTTTTTCATGAATGTGATTGGTTTCTTGGTTTGGCGGTTGGCTGTACAGCTCAGTCATTTACTGGGTGGATGATGTCGTCCCAGTCGTCGATGCCGATCAGTCGTTTGTATGGGTCGAGCACGGCGCTCTCGTTCGGGGTACCGAACGCCTGGTAGACATACCAGGAGGGCTTGGGAGCGTACGAGCCGTGCTTTGTATCGAACTTGCCGTAGTGCAGCCCGAGGTTAAGGGTCCCCTCAACATCGTTGTCGGCGATGGCGTGCCATATGAGGGTCTCGATCGCGGAAAGGCGGCGCACCTTGTTCAGGGCGTAGGCGGCGCAGGCTGCCTGGTTGTTCAGCTCGTCGACGGTATAGCGCGGGGTCGAGGCGCCCTGCTCTGTCAGCCAGCAGCAGCGGATTTCCGAACCTTTATATCGGTTCCCGGCCATTTTCAGCCACTTGTCGAGCACTTCGAGGTTCTTCAGGGTCAGCAGCTTCGTGTTCATGGAGAATGTCGCCGAAGCGTCGAGCCAGGTCGTCGGGGAGAAGTTCTCGGGATACGCGTGGTAGCCGACACCCCAGCGGAAGTCACCCTCCTTCTCGCTGTGGAGCACGAGTTCTTCCAGGATTTTCTTTGACGCGAACTCGTTACGGGTGGCGGTAAGGTTCTCCTTGGTCCAGGCCTGGGTCAGGGGGGTCATCACCCAGACGTGGGGGTTGTACTGCTTGATGATATTGTAGCCCAGGCGTATCGACTTGGCGTACATATCGGTATAGACGTGGAACGGCTTCCAACCGCAGTTGTTCCAGTTGGCGGGGTCGTCGATCTCGTTATGGAATACATAACGGTGGATGCGCCCGTGGGAGCCGTCGGAGTAGCGCTTGGCGATGAAATCGACACACGCCGCCCAGTAGTTGACCGCCTTGGCTTCCGTAAGGTTCACCATGCAGAAGTGGCCGGAGGTGCCGCCTGCGTCAGCATAGTCGGGGTGCTGGAAGAGCATTCCCAGCTCGTGGCTGTAATTATGGTCGGCGTTGGGGAGAATCGGGGTTTCGGGACGCACCAGGAACACGCCGAACACAGCGATGCCGCGGTTCTGAAGCTCCATTATGATTTTGTCCTGGCTCTCGAAATATCCTTTTGAGAAATAATAGTCCTTACCGAGGTAGCGGTGGACGATAACCTGGTCGCCCGCGGCGTTGGCGTCAGCCGCGCTGGGCCACATCACAATCGAGGGATTGCAGTGGACCATGACGGCCTTCAGCCCGAGGAGGTCGAGGTCGTTGAAGCGTTCGCCGATATATTCTCCACCCTTGGTGATGTCGCCGGAGTAGTCGGGGAGCGGCGAGGCGTTGCTCTGGTCTATGGCGTCGCCGTCGACAAAGCGGGCGAAGGAAGCAATGGAATTGTCGTCGCTTACAAGGCAGAATTTCGACAGGAGGCGGTCATAGGGGTAACCGTCGTACTCCGTAACGCGGTCGATGGTGACGGTGAAAGGCCCGGCGGGTATGTTCAGCTTCACCTTGCGGAACTCTTTGAGGAGCAGCAGGTCTTCGTAAGGGGTGACTTCGGCGAGATGAACCGTCCCCGGCTCGTTGTTGATACCGGTAATGGTAACTTTGTCGGCTCCGACAGCCACCTGCGTTACTTCCGACTTGAACGAGCTGTTGAAATAGCCCGGCAGACGCTCCTCGAGCAGGTCGATGTCGAGCCAGTGCTGGGCCTCCCCGTCAAGGGCGGCTTTCTCTTCGGGGGTAATCCCGCGGAGGCGCAGGTCGCGCACCATCAGCATCACGTCCTTCTTCGAACCGAGGTCGACGCGGAGGTAGTGCCCCTCGCTGCCCCAGTTGAACTCCTTCATCGCGGAGGTAAGCACGATGCTGTGGGTCTGCCAGGAGCCGGGGGAAGCCGGGATATCGGCGTAGATTTTCTTACGGCTCTCGTCGATTGGATCGCCGAAGTAAACCGTGACTCCCTGCACGTCCTTCGACGCCTTGTAGTCGAACGTGAGCACCTGCGCCTGTTCGGGGCGTACCGTCTCGAGAGGCTGCGTCGTGAACCAGGGGTCGCGCCCGTTGGTCATAATCTTGTACTCCCCGTTCTTGTTAAGGGAGATGTTAATGTCGTTGACATTGGCCGTGTTGATTTTCAGCGGCACGGAGACCTCTTCGCCCGGCTCGCTGCCGCCTCCGCTGCCGGGGTTCTCCGGCGTATCCTTCTCAGAGCATGCCGAGAGGAACATACCGCCCGAAGCCAGCAGGGTCAATAGCACTGTCGATAATTTCTTATGCATGGTTGTAAGGTTAAAGATTGCTGAATTGTTGTCGGTAAACGTCAATTACCTTTTGCCGAAAGTAAAGGTTCCGGAACCGGCCTCTACCGCCCACTCGCCGGGCGTTTCCGCCACGGAGCGTATCCCCTTTGTCTTTTTAGGGGCGTCGGGGAAGAGCGACTTGGGGAGCCGGATGTCGGCCGAACAGTTGGCCGGAACGGTCACCTCCCACCTGGCGCGCTCCCCGTCGCGGCTCCACCGGCTCGCGTAGAGGCCGGAGGCCGACTTGTAGGAGGCTTCGACGCTCCCCAGCCCCTCAGGGAAGCAGGGGCGCATCTCTACCCGGCGGAAAGCGGCGGAACCATCGGCGTTGCGGATTCCGGCCAGGTCCTCGTAGCACCATATCAGGAAGTCACCGATCATCATGACGTGGTTGCCGGAGTTCATGTCGGGAGCGGCGGTGTCGCCGTTCCACAGCTCCCATATCGTGGTAGCCCCCCTTTCGGCCATGTAGCCGAGCGAGGGATAAGTGTTGTTGGATGCTATCCTGAAAGCCAGGTCGGGACGGCCGTTGCGCGTCAGGGTGCGGAGGAGGTATTCGACTCCTACCAGGCCGCAGCTCACATGGCCACCCCAGCGATTCTCGGTTACGGAGGCGATGTTGCCGACAACCTTGTCGCCGTAGCCTTCCGGCACCAGGCCGTAGAAGAGAGGCATCAGGTTGCCCGTAACCGCGTTGTTGCCGTAGCATCCCTTCGCGTAGTCGAAGTAATGGCGGTTAATCCCCTCCCCGAGGGAATCGGCGACTGCCTCGTAGCGTAGGGCGTCGGCGTCATCACCGGCCATGCGTGCGAAGCGTGCCATACGCCGGAGAACCGAGGTGAACATCGACGTCGAGATGATTTTGCCATCAGGCTTGCGGCTCTCGTCCTTAGAGAAAATAAGTTCGGGGGACTCGGGGGGCAGGCACCAGTCGCCGTAAATATCGTGGTTGTGGAGCCCGTCTCGCACATGGGCCGTGAGATTGTATTCCGTCCACCGTTTCAAGGCGGGGTAATGGGCCATCATAGTCGTCGAATCGCCGAAATGCTTCATCAGCATGTCGGCCACATAGACGAAGGCCCCGCACCAGGTCACCTCGCGCCCCTGGTTGTCCCAGTATTGCGGGGAGACTTCCGAGATGCTGCCGTCGGGGCGCTGGGAGCCTTCAATGTCGGCAATCCACTTGGAATACAGGGGCTGGTTGTCGAAGAGGAAGCTCTCCCCCCAGCAGTTCATAGTGCGGTCGCCGAGCCACCCGTGGCGTTCGTCGCGCTGGGGGCAGTCGGTCGGTATGTTGCGGTAGTTGGAGCGGATTCCCCAGAAGCAGTTGGAATATACCCGGTTGAGCACGGGGTTGTCGCAGGAGAAGCTGCCGATCAGCGGCATGTCGTCGTGGATGACCACGGCCTCCAGGTCGGCGGGGGCCGGGGTCTCGTCGAGTCCGTCGATTTCGGCATAGCGGAAGCCGTGGGTCACGAACCAGGGCTGGAACTCGGCCTTAGCCCCGGATGCGGGGATATATATGTCGGTAACGTTGGCCTCGCGGAGGTTCGCGGTATAGAGGGTGCTGTCGGGGTTGATGGTCTCGGCGAAGCGCATCACCACCGGGCGCCCGGCCTTCCCGCGGAAGCGGGCGCGCATATTGCCCGACATGTTCTGGCCGAAATCGACCAGAATCTTGCCCGAGGCGAGGCGGGTGACGCTCTTGGGGGCGAGCATCTGCATCGGGCGCATCGGGGTGCACGGCTGCGGGAGGAGCTTCCCTTTGGGGGCCTCCATAACGTCGGGGCGCGCCCAGCGGGAATCATCGAACCCGTTGTCGTTCCACCCCGGCATCTCGAGGCGGGCGTCGTACTCCTCGCCGTCGTACTCGTGGTTGGCGATAATCGGGCCGTCGGCGGTAGCGCGCCAGGAGCGGTTGGTCACCACGGCGTCGCGGGTGCCGTCGGCATACTCGATGTCGAGCCTCGCCAGCAGCCGCGGAAGGCCGAAACCGGCGACGGTCTTCCCCTGCTGGGCGAGCCAGAAGTAGCGGCCGTTGCCGAGGGTCACGCCGAGGGTGTTGTCGCCGCGGCGCAGCAGCGGGGTGACGTCGATTGTGTTGAAATAGACATAGTTGTCGTAGAAGGTAAGGGCCGGGGCGAGCACGTCGTCATTTACCGGCTTGCCGTTGACGAAAGCCCTGTATGCTCCCAGGCCGCTGATTGACAGGACGGCGCGCTTCACCTCCTTATCCCCGGTTGAGAAGGGGCGGCGGAGGTAGCGGGCGCTGAGGCGGGTATGCAGCGAGTCGTTGTTCTCGCCGGGATGGGTCATGGCGTTGATGCCGATCCACTGCGCCTTCCAGGCGTCGGGCGCGATAGGGGTAGAGAAGCTCTGCGGGGCGCTCCAGGGGGAATCACCCCGGTTGGTGAGCACGCGGACGCGCCAGAAATAGTCGGCCCCCGGCTCCAGCGCCGGGCCGTCGTAGCGGCACCCCATGGCATCCCCCTCGCCCCGGCTGCTCCAGAGCGTTTTTCCGGCGGCGAGGTCCGCGGGATCCGCCGCGAGGGAGATTTCGTATCCCTTCTGCCGGAGGTCGGCCTTGTCGGAGCCTATCGTCCAGGTGAAGACAGGGTTGGCGCCGACAATGCCGCGGGGGTTCTCGCGGTGGTCGGTCCGGGGATTCTCCACCGCGACCTTCGCGGGGAGCGCCCCCGGGAGAAGCGTCAGCGCCGCCGCGAGCGCTATCTTGTATATCGTTCTTGTTGCCATTGCGTGAGAATCGTTCAGGGTTTGAGGGTGAAAGACGCGGCGGAGAGGCGGTCGCTGTCAGGGCCGGTCATTACGATGAACTCGCCCGGCTCGCAGACATATTCCAGCGCGGAATTGTAGAATTTAAGCATCTCCGGCTCTATGCGGAAGGTGACGTCGCGGCTCTCGCCCGCTTTCAGATGGATTTTCCGAAACCCTTTGAGCTGCTTGACGGGGCGGGAGACGGAGGCCACCGGGTCGCGGAGGTAGAGCTGCACGGTCTCGTAGCCGTCGCGCTTACCGGTGTTGGTCACCGTAACCGTAGCCTCGATCGACCCTCCGGGATTCATCTCCGCGGCGCTCAGCCTGACGGGGGTGTAGTCGAAGGTCGTGTAACTCAATCCGTAGCCGAACGGGAAGAGGGGCGCGTTGGGGGAATCGGTATATCCGGTTGTAAATTTCTGGAAACGGTCGGCGGGGCAGGGGCGACCCGTCGGCAGCTCGTCGTAGTGCATCGGGAGCTGCCCTACCGAGCGGGGGAAGCTGACGGTGAGGCGCCCCGAGGGGTTCACCTCTCCGAAAATCACGTCATAGAGGGCGTCGCCGGCCTCGCTTCCGGGGGACCAGGCCTGGAGAATCGCGGGAACGTTTGCGTTCTCCCAGTCGAGCACCACGGCGCGGCCCGAGAAATTGACAAGCACGACGGGCTTCCCTGTCGCGAGGAGGCGGCGCAGAAGCTCGCGGTGGGATTCCGGAAGCTCCAGGCTGACGCGCGAGGAGCTTTCACCCGACGACAGCATATGCTCTCCGAGAAACGCCACCACGACATCGGCGCGGTTGGCGGCATCGACCGCCTCGGCATAGTCAGCCTCGGTTGTCGGGCGGAAGGGGACGCGGTCTCCGCGGCCGAAGAGATAGTTGTCGACCGCCGAACGGGGAACGGAATCGACAAACTCCGCCCCGCGGGCGTAGATTACCTCGGCCTTCCCTCCGAGCCGCTTGCGGAACACGTCGAGAATCGGGGTATAAAGTTTCGGGTCGCCGCACCAGGCCCAGGTGCCCATAATCTCCTCCGGGCTTTCGAGAATCGGGCCGATCAGGGCGATTTTACCCTCAGGCCGCAGGGGGAGGAGCCCGCCTTCGTTTTTCAGCAGCACGAAACTTTCGGCAGCGAGGGCGCGGGCGGCCTCGCGGTGGGCGGGGGAGTAGATTGTTTTCTTCGCCTTCGCGGCGTCGCAGAAGCGGTAGGGGTCCTTGAAGAGGCCGAGGCGGTACTTGGCCTCGAGGATACGGCGGCACGCCAGGTCGATGTCGGCTTCGGTCACGCGCCCATCGGCGAGGGCGTTGGCCAGCTCACCGGTGTAAGCCTCGGAACCGAGGTCCATGTCAAGCCCCGCCTTCAGGGCGAGGACAGCCACGTCGCGCATGTCCCCCATGCCGTGGGCGCGCATCTCGTGGATCGACCCGGCATCGCTGACGGTGAATCCGTCAAAGCCCCAGAGGCCGCGGAGGAGGTCGGTCAGCACCCAGCGGTTGCCGGTCGCGGGGATGCCGTCGACGGTGTTGAAGGAGCTCATCGCGGAGCCTACACCGGCGTCTACAGCCGCCCGGTAAGGGGGCAGGTATTCGTTGAACATACGGTTACGGCTCATGTCGACGGTGTTGTAGTCGCGTCCGCCGTCGGGAGCGCCGTAAAGCGCCAGATGCTTCACGCAGGCCATGATGCGGCCCGGTTCGGAGAAGGTGTTGTCCCCCTGGTAGCCGCGGACCATCGCCTTGGCGATTTCCGAACCGAGGAACGGGTCCTCCCCGGAGCCTTCCGACTGGCGCCCCCAGCGGGGGTCGCGGCAGATGTCGACCATCGGGGAGAAGGTCCAGCAGATGCCGTCGCTGCCGGCCTCGGCGGCAGCAATGCGCGCCGACTCCTCTATCGCGGGGAGGTTCCAGGTCGAAGATATGCCTAAGGGGATAGGGAACATCGTGCGGTAGCCGTGGATCACGTCGAGGCCGAAAATCAGGGGGATGCCGCGGGGGCTGTCCTCGACGGCGTATTTCTGGAGCTTGCGCACGCGGTCAGCCCCCATCAGATTGAGCACGCCCCCTACCTCCCCCTTGCTGATGCGGGAGGCGATGTCGGTCTGCGCGATCGGCCCGGTGTCGATGTCCCCTGCGCCGCAGAGGTTGAGCTGGCCGATTTTCTCCTGAAGGGTCATTTTGGCCATTAGGGAGCTGACGAACTTGTCCATCTCGCCGTCGGCCCCCCTCCCGGCACCCCGCGCGGGGGTGACGAGAAGAAGCATGGCCGAGGCTGCGAGCGTATGAATAAGGCTGAATCTCATCTGTTAGAGCTTGTTATGTCGGATTTGTCATGTCGGATTTCAGAGGGCTACGATGCGCACATTGCGTACCTTTACCGAGAGGGGCTTGCCGAAGTTGGGCTTGCCGGTCTCTGTGCGCCCGGGGATGTCGTAGAAGTGGGGGCGGAGCACCTGTCCGGCCGAGGCTCCCCAGTTGTTATGGGCGGCTCTGTCGGAGAGGGGGAGTGAGACGCGGGTCCAGGTGTCGGTAGGCGTAAGGTCGCCGCGGGCGTCGGCCCACTGGTTGTCGCCCCCGCCGTTTTTGGCGAAGTATAGGAGCTGGAAGGAGTTGATTTCCTCCTCACACATATATTCGAGCTGGAAGTAGTACTCCTTGGCGGGGTCGAGGGCCTGCGGGATTTCGGAGGTGAACAGTTCGTACTCCTGGGCGGGGAACTCCCCGGTGAAATGTATGTCGTATTCCCCGTCGGTCTCGGTCATTGAGGTCACGGAGGGGTCGCGGTAGCCCGGTACTTCGAGCTTGAGGTCTATAACCTCCATGTCTTCTGCATCGCGTTCCCCGACGACGATGCGCACGTCCTTCAGCTCCAACTGGGTAAGCCCGGCGTTTTCGGGATGGAGGGTGCCGTCGGGGGCGTAGAAGGTGAAGCGTATCTGCTGGTCGTTGCCGTCGATGGAGCGCCCCCACCCTTTCTGGCGCACTGCCGAGGAGATGTCGTGGGAGAACTCGGCGAATCCGTCCTTGTCGGTTTCGGCGGACGCGGAGGCGGGCACGTCGCTCTCGCGGATTGAGGCGGGCCAGTCGGTCGCGGGGTTCTCGAAGGGGTAAAGGCCGGTGCGGAGCCGGAAAGCCACGTCGGCGCGGTATTTGAACCGTATTTCTATCTTGTTGGTGTTATCGTAGTTGAGTACGCGGGTAAGGGGGTCGGAGCCGATGAAGTGCTCCAGGGCCTTGCCTGTCTCGTTGTAGGAATCGTCGAAGAAGAGGGTGTAGGTGTTCTTCGTGCGCGTGAAGCTGACGCCGCTGTAAATGCCGTAGGCGTTCTCCATCTCCCACCAGGCGCCGCGGCCGGGGGTGAATGTCAGCGGGTAAGTGTCGGAGTCGGCGGAGCCTGACTCCCCCTGCTGTATTTCGGTGCGCTCCAGGCAGAGGTCTTTGATCTGCATCGAGCAGCGGTCTGAGCGGTCGGGGCGGAGCCAGAGCTTGAGGCGGTCGCCGGCATGCCCCCATCCGAAGTTTTCGAGGTCGTCGGAGATGACGAACCGGGCGCAGGCCCATCCCTGGGGGTCGACGTCGACCTCCCCGGAGGGTTTGATTTCACCCCTGGCCAGGGGGTCGCCCGTGCCCTCGGCGGGGGTGTTGTAGCTTAGAGAGAAGCGGGGAATCGCCGCGTCGGACTTATACATGAATGTCAGGCAGACGTTGGTGCTTTCCAGGTCGGCGATAAGGGGTTTTGTGAAAATGTAGATGTCGCCGGCGTCGGTGCCGTCGATGTCGAGGGTCGAGACACCCCCCTCGGCCGAGGCGGAGATATTCGATACCGCCGGCTCGCCGTCTACGGTGGCCGCGGGATCGGTCGCGAGTTCAAGCGCGGCGCGTGCCGGCGCCGGATCGTACACCCCGGGGGAGTCCGTGTCGGTGGGCGCGGGGTCCGAGGCTCCGCTTAAGCCGTCGTCGTCGCAGGAAGCGAACGCCATAGCGGCGGTAAAAGCCGCTGCGAGGGCGGCGAGTTTCGTCAAGGCGGTGTGTCTGGTGTTCATGATTGTTTCGTATGGTAAAAGATCCGGCGGCAGACCGCGGTTCAGCGTTGTCCGCGGTCCGCCGCCGGGTTGAAGTGATCAGGATTCAGTCGTAAGAGATTACAGCGTCAGAGGATAACCTTGGTGACCTTGGAGCCCTGGCGGACGATGTAGAGGCCCTTGCCGGGGTTCATCACGCGCTGGCCCTGGATGTTGTAGTATTCCGGCTCGGCGTCGGCTGCTTCAGCGCCGTCGACTGCCACGTTCTCGATGGCGGTCACAATCTTTTCTGGAACATACTTGAAGCCGCGCACCTTGACGGTCATCGGCTGGCCGTATTTGCTCTCGACGCGGCTTGCGGGAGCTGCCTCGGGCTTGGTCATGCGGGCCGTGTTGTAGAAATGGATGCGCATGCCGTGGCCGGCTTTGCCCCAGCCGCAGTCAACGCGGTTGGTCAGTGGGAGGAGCACCGGGGTCCACTGGTCGGTGGCGGGGAGCACTTTGTCGAGAGTGCTTCCGATGATAAGCGCCGGATTGGTATCATCCCAGTAGCGGCCCACGAACTGGTCGATTACGTCGTCGGCCTGATATTCAAACGCGAGGTAATAGTTTTCCCCGGCCACGAGGTCGGCGGTAAGTTTTGAAAGGTGGGCTTCAAATTCAGTATTGGTAGGGAACTCGCCTGTGAACTTGATCACATAGCTGCCGTCCTCCTGAAGGGGTTCTCCTTCGTGACCGCCAATGGCAGTCAGGGTGAGGTCGACCGTCTCGGGTTCCGGCTGCGGGAGGATTACCGGCTCGAAACGGAGATTGCGCACCTGCACGGTCAGGGGCTTGCCGAAGTTAGCGCCATCCTGCGAGAGGTAGGAGCCGTCGTTGAAGTTGAGGCGCAGCGAGCAGGTCGGCGACCAGCCCCACCAGTTGTGGCTGCCGCGGTCGGCGAGGGGAAGCTCGACCGTTGTCCAGTCGTTTTCAGACGCGGGAATGGAAACCTTGCTCTGGGTACCGGCGTTGTCGCCATAAAGGCCGTCGGCATGGTACAGGCCGCTGAAATCGTCGAGCGCCGGGCCCTTATACTCGAAAACGAGCTTGTAGTCGATGCCGGGCATCATGCCGCGGGGCATCTCGGCGGTGAAAGCGGTGTATTCGACATAGTGGCCGGAATTGCCGAGCGCGGCGAAGTTGCCCTGCCAGGAGAGCGTGTACTCCCCGTCGGCGTTAACCTCCTTGCTTACATAGTCGAGGTCGGACTTCGTCACGTCGCCGATTCCGACGGGGAGAGCGTCGGTCGCCTCGGGAACCTCCGCCTGCACCGGAACGAAGCTGACGTCCTTGATTTTTACAGAGAAGGGCTGGCCTTTTTTGTCACCAGTAACATGGGATGACGGACGGAGGTGCAGGCGCACGACATGGCCTGTCCCGCGGCCGAAACCGTATTTGAAGCGGTCGGTGAAGGTCAGTTTGGCGTGGCCCCACTCCCCTTCCGCTGTCGGGGCGAGATGTCCTTTGAGCCAGTCGTGGCACCACGACTGGGTTACCCCGTTTTTCGGCCAGTACAGCCAGTTCACATCATCGAGGGCCTCGGCGCACTGATAGTCGAACTCGAGGCAGTAGGTTACGCCGTCGAGCATCGGCTGGGTTGTCTCCGAGGTGAACACCTCGTATTCCTGCGCAGCGCCGAACTCACCCGCAAAATTGATATTGTACACGCCGTCCTCGACGGTCATCGAAGTCTGTTCCGGCGTTCTGTAGCCAGGCACTTCCAGGCCGACCGGAATCGGAGCAGTCGCAACGGCAGAGGCCGCCAGGAACGACAGGGCGCACATACTGAGAGTAGCAAGTTTTTTCATAACATAAAGTTTGGTTAATATTTGGTTCATGGTATGTTACAATTGCGAATTTCGATGCCGGGTCAGATTTCCATTGCGGGAATACATCGTCAGACATATTGAAGCCAGACTGATTGGAGGATTTATTCAGCTTTCACAGACAAAATTAACACGGGAGCGCCCCGCGGGGTATCAGAAACTACTTATTAACAATCCTTTTGCTTTTTGGGAATATTTCGCAAATCTTCGTTAATTTTTGAAACATATCGGAATTTATGAAACATTCAGACAATAACGAGGTGGCAAAATTTATCGGCAAAAAAGACGATGCCAACAGGTTTTTCACCTCCGTCCGCGTCAAATGCGGCCCATTGGCCGAAAACTTTTCACTTTTTTAAACCTGTTTCGGCTGCGTACCACCCCCGACTTGCGCGGAAATGTTAAAAAACAGCAGGGCATCGGCAAGCGTTGCTCTGACGTTGATTCGCATCAACCAAACCGTAGGGACGCGGCACGCCGCGTACAATATAACTTGCTTATTTCTTAACACCATTATTACTCGGCACGCCGCGTCCCCACACAAAATACCCGAGGGAGGATTGTCAGGGCGCGTGAACGGGGCGAGGTGCGTGGGTGCCTCGCGCAGCGGTAGACGGGCGAGCTGGAAACCAAATGGTTAGCGGCAGACGGAAGGGATGGAAGCCCGATGGTTAGCGGCAGAGCCGCTCCGTCGCGACGCAACTCCGGCGAATATCCGCAGTCGCGAAAAATCTTCGACCCTGCACGGAATTGTCGGTTAATCGCACACATTCCAGGCGGGAAAAGGCGCCGTGCCGAGAGATTCGGCACAGCGCCTTCCGCTTAACACCTAACTTTGTGAGGCTCTCTTTTACCTTGCCTGTACGGCAATCGCTGAAAACTTATGCCTCACTCACTATCTTCCTGGAAACCTGGAGAGACTAACCTAAATCTATTACCTATCAAATCTTCTATCTAACTTTCGCAAGCGTTGCGTTTTTCATATCGAGGGGGTGGTGCGGAAGAATGTGTTATTATTCCTACTCATTTTCGGTTCCGCACCACACTCTAAATTCAAGGATTGGGGACGAGCTTAGCGTCCTTGATTTCGATGTTTATAGGCGTGCCGTCGGCCACTGGGTTGATGTCCAGACGAATCAACTCGCCGACCTGTTTGACTCCCCAGTATGTTAAAGCCGTGCAGGCATCCTTCATATTAACCTTGACTTCCTTCCACTCGTTCTTGACGGGAGCCTCGTCGAGTAGTGTACCTCCGTCAGCAGCGCTGAAATCAGCGTGGAAAAGATAAGCCCTTATGGGTTTGATATCAGTGTCAACTTTGTAGGAGAAAGAAAGAGTGTAGTCGCAGTTCGGCAGAACGTAAGGAGCCTTTACCCAGACTTCGTGCGCCGGAACATTCGCCATGGAACCGTCGCCTGCCTGATACTGGCCGGGGAACTCAACTTTGAAGCCACCTTCTATATCAGAAACCGTGCGGCCATACTGTTCGCCTATGGTTGTATATGGAAGTGCGACAGCCGGCAGAGACTCAGCGACACGGGGAAGGATGTGGAAATCCTTGACTTTGAAGGTCTGGGCGACTGTGTTGTAATCCCTGAAATCAATCTGAATGCAGAGATCCTGGAGCCGGTTCTTGCTTTGGTTGAATTCGACTATTTCCCAGGCGCGGCTTACGTCGAAGACGAGTTCCTTCCATTCGCCGCCCTGCGAGGAGTTGTCGGAGCCGGTCCGGACGCAATAGGCGAGGTCCTCATTATTACCGACCTTCCAGGGGAGAAGCAGCGAGCCGTTTTGAACCATGCGAAGCTCGACGTTTGATACCGGATTCTCGCTCCAGTAGGAGAAAGTCACCACGTAGTCGTAGCCTGTCAGGCAGCCATCCCCGTCGAAGCTCACGGTGCGGATAGCGTGTTCGGGGGCGGTGGTGTCCCAGTAGACTACGGTTACCCCGTCTTCATCGGTTGTGTATGTTCTGCCGCTGTCAGTTTTTGTCTGGTCGACAGCGATCGTGATCGGTTTGTCTTCGTCGAAGGTGATTTCCTCGATATCTTCGACTTTGAAGGTGGCCGACTGGCCGTTTACCAACTTGAGGTTAAGCCGGTAAGAGTCCGTCGTCTGCGCGAAAGCCGCCGCGAAAGAAAGAAAGAAAGAAAGAAAGAAATCTTTTTCATTTTAGGCTGGGTTATTGAATTAGCGGATGAATTTGATGGTTTTGTCGTTGGCCTTTACGATGTAAACGCCGGAGGCGAGAGTAGAGAGGTCGATGGAGACGGAGCCGAATCCGTCAGCGGCGGCCACGTTGTAGCCGCGGAGATCGTAGACGTTGAGCCTGATAGCGGTCTCGGCAGCGGCACTGACAGTCACGAAACCCGAAGCGACCGAAATCGCGAGGTCGTCGAGAGTTTCGGAGATGTTGTCTACCGAGGTGGTTTCGAGGTCGAAACGCATCTGGTCGATATCACTGATGGCAATCTGGTGCGTCCCTTCGGAGTGCTCGATTTGCATCACGCCGTTGTCGAAATGAATACGGTTGATTTTGGTGATGCCAACCTGCGTTGTCTGACCGGCGCCGTGCTTCACGGTCAGCACTTTCGCCGGGGCGCTTGTTGCCAACATGAGCGTCAGGCCCAAAAAGCCCGCTTTTAAAAGCTGTTTTTTCATGTTGATTAAACTGGTTGAATATTAAAAAAGTTGGTTGTTTCGCTTACTTACCACTACTTACCGGAAATTTCGATTTCCCGTGTGAGAACCGGGGTACGGGAGTCGCGGCATACCTCGATGACGTATTTGCCCGGATCTACTTTCCAGTCTGAGATATTGACGTCGTAGTATGAGAAGGCGTCGGGCGTGAGTTCAAAACCGACTTCCACGGTCTGGCCGCTCTTTACCGGCACCTTGCGGAACCATTTCAGCTCGTGAGAGGGGCGTTTTACGGAAGGCGCGAGGGGGCGGACGTAGATTTGAACCGTCTCATAGCCGTCGCGGGCGCCGCTGTTGGTCACGCACACCTTGCCAGTCGCCTTGGAGCCCTCGGCATTCACCGAGAAGCCGCTGTAAGCGAAGTCGGTGTAACTCAGACCATAGCCGAAGGTGAACAGAGGCTCGGTCTCGGCGGTGTCGAAGTAGCGGTAACCCACGTTCAGGTTTTCGTTGTATATTACTTTTAAATCGTCCTCGCTGCCTAATTTGCGGCTCGGGGAGTCGGCAAGAAGCCTGGGCCATGTGAAAGGCAGGCGTCCCGAGGGGTTGACGCGCCCGAATAGTATGTCGGCAACCGCGGAGCCACCCTCCATGCCCGGATACCACGCCTCGATAACCGAAGCGACATCGGGGAGCCACTCGCCGATTTCGAGCGGCGAGCCGTTTATGAGAACCACGTTGGTGCGCCGGTTCAGGGCGGCGAGGCGTTTGATTAGTTTTGTCTGAAGGTCGGAGAATGATAGCGAGAGCCGGTCGCGGCCCTCGGTGTCGAGGCTGTGGTCAATGCCACCCACGAATACCACGGCGTCGGCAGCGCGCGCCGCGTCATCAATCTTCTTCCATTGTTCATCGGCCAGACTTGTCTCCGGGCTCTGCCATTCTACGCGCAGGGCCGCGTCGCCCGATGTGCGTACATATATCACGCACAGGCGCACCGTCTCACCCTTAACCAAGTCGAAGTCGGCGGTTACAGGCTCGTCGCTTTTGCCGGCGACCCCGACCGGGGCGCCGCCCCATTCGTCGTTGTACACATATGCCAGGCCACCTCCGGCGGTGAAGCGGAAGCTGTATTTGCCGCTTACCGAGGGCACAAGCTTAATTTCAAACCTCGCCTCGCGGAACTCGTCGGCCTTCATTTCGGGGACGGGCGACTTCATCTCCCACATAAAGTCGACGCTCTTCTCGGTACGGGTCGCGACGGCGGCGTCATTTCCCCTTGCGAAGTATTGCGCGGTGAAACCGGCACCCCCGGGCGACATTTCGGCCGTTACGGGACGGTAGCCGCCGAGTTCGTCAGAGGAGATATATGTCACCTTATCCTTGCCGAGAAGGTTTTCTATACCCTTTAGCACCGTGATTTCGTATGGCGCCTCTATGGCCGAGCTGCCACCCATGCCCGCCAGGCAGAAGCGTTTGTCGGCGTTGGGCCCGATCACGAGCACGTTGCCAGCGGTTTTCTCGTCGAGGGGGAGCGCGTTGTCGGCGTTTTTGAGAAGGACGATGCCCTGTTCGGCCGTTTTCCGCGCCGTAAGGTGGTGGTCGGAAGTCGACAGGGAAGCCCCCGCGCTGATGTCCTTGTTGTCGAGCGCCCCGATGAAATCATAGACGCGTAGGATACGGCGCACCTTGTCGTCGATGACCTCCATCGGCACCCGGCCCGAACGCACGGCCTCCAGCAGGGGGGTGCCGAAGCCGCAGGCGTCGCCGCCCGGCATCGACACGTCGAGTCCGGCGAGGGCGGCTTTCTCCGTCGAGCGTGTCTGCAGCCAGTCGGTCATCACGAAGCCCCGGAATCCCCACCGGTTTTTGAGTATGTCGGTGAGCATCTTGCGGCTATCGCTTACAAACTCGTTGTTGATGCCGTTGGCCGATGTCATTATCGTCTGCACATTTCCCTGCTGCACGGCGGCCTTGAATGCCGGCAGGTAGATTTCGTGCAGGGTTCGTTCGTTGACAAACGACATATAATCGTTGCGGTTCTTCTCGCGGTTGTTGCAGGCGTAGTGTTTGAGACAGGCGGCGACGCCCTGGCTCTGAATGCCCTTCACATGGGCCACCGTTATGGCGCTGTTGAGGCAGGGGTCCTCGGTATAGTACTCGAAGAAGCGTCCGCCGCAGGGGTCGCGCAGGATGTTGCATGCCGGACCGAGGAGTATCCCCTTTTTGAGCGCTCTCGTTTCCTCGCCCATCACAGCGCCGGCCGACTCCACAATCTCCGGGTTCCATGTCGCGCCCAGGAGTATGCCAGACGGGAACGCCGTCGTTCCGGACACCGCGTTAGGGCCGCGGGGACCGTCGCTATATCCCACCTCCGGGATTTCAAGACGGGGAACCCCCTTGAAGTGAGTGAAATCGCCGGAGCAGAGGCTGACTTTCTCCTCTACGGTCATCAGATCGAGAAGGTCCTCGACCGAGGTTCCTCTAAAAGTCATTTTCTCGATATTGTTGACAACGTAGCTGGCTGTACGGCCATCCTTGAGTTTCAACTTCATCGAGTATGTCTCCGGCTCCGCGAGAGCAGTAGCCGCCGCGAGAACGGAACAAAGGAGTAAAATCTTTTTCATGATATGAGATTATCCGTAAGCTCAAATTGAAATGAATGAAGAGAATTGCACCCGGATGGGAGGGCGCTGTCAGAACAGTCCGGATGGGCCGTTATGATACACCCTCAAAGGAGGGAGCGGTAGAGGGCGCGGATCTCGTCGAGGGAAACGTCGCGGGGATTGCCGGGAGTGCAGACATCGGCTATCGCCTGGGCGCTGAGGGGCTCGACATCGGCCTCCTTGATTCCGAGTTCGCTCAGGCTGGCGGGGATGCCGACCCGGGCGGAGAGGGCGCGGACGGCGTCGACGGCGGCACGGGCGGCCTCGTCATCGTTCATCCCGGCGGTATCTACCCCCATCGCTTCGGCAATGCGGCGGTATTTCTCCTTGCAGCAGTCCATGTTGAACTCCATGACGGAGGGGAGAAGCACCGCGTTGGCAACGCCGTGGGGAATGTCGAACAGCGAGCCGAGGGGATGGGCCATGCCGTGGACCAGGCCGAGCCCGACGTTGGAGAAGGCCATTCCGGCCACATACTGCGCCACGGCCATTCCGTCGCGCCCTTCGGGGTTCGCGGGGTCCTCAACCGCGAGGGGGAGGTAGCGGGCGATCATGCGTATGGCCTCGATTTCAAACATATCGGACAGCTCCCAGGCCGCCTTTGTTATATATCCCTCGATGGCGTGGGTCAGGGCGTCCATGCCGGTCGCGGCTGTCAGCCCCCTCGGTAGGGAGTACATCAGTTCGGCGTCGATAATCGCCACGGCCGGAATGTCGTTCGGATCGACGCAGACCATCTTCTTCTGCTTCTGCTCGTCGATAATGACGTAGTTGATAGTGGTTTCGGCCGCGGTTCCGGCAGTGGTCGGGAGGGCTACCACGGGAACGCTCTTATGTTTTGTCGGGGCGCATCCTTCAAGCGAGACAATGTCGGAGAACTCGGGATTGGCGACCACGATGCCGATTGCCTTGGCTGTATCGATGCTCGAGCCACCCCCGACAGCCACGATAAGGTCGGCAGCCGCCTCCTTGAAGGCCCGGATGCCAGCGTTGACGTTGCTGACAGTCGGGTTGGGCTTAACGTCGGAAAAAATATCGTAGGGGATACCGGCCTGGTCGAGCACGTCGGTTACCAGTTTCGCCACGCCGAACTTTACCAGACCCGGATCAGTCACTACAAGAACCTTGCGTTTGCCGAGACGCGCGATGACCTGGGGGAGTTCGCGGCGCGCTCCCGGGCCGAAATACGAAGTTTCGTTAAGGATGAATCTCTTTACCATTATTCTGATTGTTTTAATTTCGCAAGTTTTCAACTTGCTCAATTCAAAGGTGAAGGGTGAAGGGTGAAAGGTGAAGATAAGAGTTGAACCATATTAATTTTCGGTTTCCGGCACCGGCTCTACGCGGAGGGAGCGGAGAGATATGTCGAGGGGGAGGCCGTAGCGGGAACCGTCGGCGCGGGAGAGGCGGCTGGAATCGTTGAAAAGGATCCGCAGGCGGTCGCCGGAATGGTAACCCCAGTCGCGGGCGTTCCGCCGCCCGTCGAGGGGGATGCTTACCGAGGTCCAGCCGTCGGAGCGGGACACGGCGGTCACCGCCGCTTCGGAATTGTCGCCGCCGAGACGGTTCTCAGGGTCGTTTCCGATATGGTAGGGGTTGTAGTATATTACCGTCAGGAGGTCGAGCGGCTCACCCTTGTAGTCGAAACAGAGCCGGTATGCGACATCGGGCAGAAGGGGAAAAGGGAGGGGTGTGGTCAGCGCGTCATAGAGGGTATACTCTTCGCCTACCTCCCCGTAGTTGCCTGTGTAGCGGATTTTAAGGGTATCATCCTGAATGTCAAGGGACGAACCAGGGAAAGTCTTGTCAAGCGACAGAGGTACGGCCTCGAAACCGAGCTGCACCGCAGCGGGGCGTACCGAAGCGTCGCGGACACTGAGGGCCAGCGGTTTGCCGTAGTTCCCCTGTCCCGGAATCTGCCGGTCGAGAGTGCGGAAATGAACCCGCAGCGCAGCG
This sequence comes from uncultured Porphyromonadaceae bacterium, assembly GCA_937969265.1. GTDB lineage: Bacteria > Bacteroidota > Bacteroidia > Bacteroidales > Muribaculaceae > UBA7173. The sequence continues at coordinate 30,009 of CALBWF010000061.1, read as the reverse complement.
CCGGAGGAATTGCCGAAGCCATTGTGGAGGAACCGGTCGTATAGAGGTATCGAGGCCTCGGCCCAATCCTCCGAGGCGGGGAGGCTTACCTTAGCCTCCGCCCAGCGGTTATCGCCCCCGCTCTCAGCGGGATAGAGGAGCACGACATCGTCAATCGGCTCGGCGGAGCGGTATTTGAAGCACAGCTCGTACTGCGTGTGCCGGTCAAGCGGGGCGGCAAGGGGCGACGTGAACAGCTCATACTCGTTTTCCGCCGGGAACGCGCCCTTGAAAGTAAAGGTGACGCCCTCCTTGCCAGCGGTTTCAGTCGTGTTGCCACCTCTGTATGCCGGGGCGGACAGCTTAACCGGGACAGCTTCCGGCGTAGCGGCTGAAGCGTAGAGCGCGGCACCCAGGAGAAGGGAGAAATATTTTCTTGCAGACATCATATATTGCTGGAAATCTGTTTATTTTAAGCGTATATCAAGCCGTTTTCCGCCTACGTAGATGAAGAACTCGCCCGGCTCGAGAAGAGTGTTCCCCTTGGCGTCGACGGTGGCGAGGTCACGCGCGGGGTTGACGCGGAACTCGAAAGTCTCGGTCGCTCCAGCGGGAATCTCCCGCTTGTCGAACCCGCGGAGCTGGCGGTGGGGGCGCGTCACGGAGCTTACAGGGTCTCCGACGAACCACATAACCGTCTCGGCCCCCTTTACAGCACCCGTGTTTGTCACATCGACCGTCAGCGTCAGTTCGTCGTCAGCGGAAAACTCTGTGGCGGAAATCTTAGGCTCGCCGTAACGGAAAGTGGTGTAGCTCAGGCCGTGGCCGAAGGGGTACATCGGTTCGGCGGGAATATCCTGGTACTGCCCCTGGTCGGGCCGCGACTTGGGGCGCTCGGCATAGTGGACAGGAATCTGTTCGGCGCAGTAAGGGAAGGTGACTGCGAGCCGACCGGAGGGATTGACGCGCCCGGAGAGTATCCCGCCGAGAGCGTTGCCGCCGCGGAGACCCGGTTGCCACGCCTCCACAATCGCGGAAGAGAGGGGAGCCAGCCGGCGCAGGTCGAGGGGGCGGCCGTTTGTAAGAATCAGAGCCACAGGCTTCCCCTGGGCCGCTACCTCACGGGCGAGAAGCTCCTGAATCTCAGGGAGACGGATTCCGGCGCGGGAAGCGTTCTCGCCGCTCCAGCGGTTCTCCTCACCGAGGCAGAGCAGGACGACATCGGCCCCGCGGGCAGCCTCGACGGCGGCGGGAAAGCCGGAGCGGTCGTCGCCGTCGGCCGCGCACCCTTCGGCGTACAGGATTTCAGCGGCGGGGAATTCCGCGGAAATGCCGTCGAGAAGCGTCACAGCCTCAGAGGGGATGCCGTGGGCGTGCCAGGAGCCGAGCAGGAGGTCGCCGCGGCGGGCCGTCGGCCCTATCACCGCGATTTTCCTGACCTTTCGGGAATCAATCGGAAGCATCGGGCGACCCCCGACGGAATCGTTCTTCAGAAGCACCATCGACTCCTCGGCGAGGCGCTCGGCGGCGGCAAGGGATTCCGCGGCGAGGAACGCCGGCTCTCCGGGAGCATACGGCGCGTCGAAAAGCCCGAGCCGGAATTTCACCCGCAGTATGCGGCGCACGGCGTCGTCAAGGCGCTCTTCCGAGACAACGCCGTTTCTGACCAGGGAGGCGAGATGCCGGTCGAAGGCGTGGCTGCTCATATCGACGTCCAGCCCGGCGTTAATCGACTTGGCCGCCGCGTCGGAAAGGTCGGCGGCATATCCCTGCGGGACAAGCTGGGCCACCGCGTTCCAGTCGGCGACCACGAAGCCGGGGAATCCCAGCCTGTCTTTAAGTATCTCTGTAAGGGTGAATCGGTTGGCGGTACCGGGCACTCCGTTTATGTCGTTGAAGGAACTCATCACGGTCGCGGCCCCGGCATCCACTCCGGCGACATACGGCGGGAGGTAGGTGTCCCAAAGGGTCTGGTCGGAAATGTCGGTCGTAACGTAGTCGCGTCCTCCGGCCGAAGCGCCGTATCCGACGTAATGCTTCAGGCAGGCGGCCATGGAATTGGAGGAAAGAGAGTCACCCTGGTAGCCGCGGACGGCGGCGCGGCAGAACTCGGCGTTGGCGAAGGGGTCCTCGCCATATCCCTCGGCCACTCGGCCCCAGCGGGGATCGCGGCAGACATCGACCATCGGGGAGAAAGTCCAGTCGACCCCCGCGCTTTTGGCCTCCCGGCGGGCCACGTCGGCCGCGCCGCGTACCAGCTCGCGGTTCCAGGAACAGGCCTGGGCGAGGGGGATGGGGCATATCGTGCGGAAGCCGTGGATCACGTCGAAACCGAAAAGCACCGGTATTCCGAGCCGCGACTCCTCCATCGCGCGGCGCTGCATCGCGTCGCGCAGCCCCGGCATCCATTCGCAATAAATAAGCGTGCCGACCTCGGCGGGGAGCTTCGCGGTCACCTCCCCGAGATTGTTCTCGTTGGCGTTCCGGCCAAGCACGTCCAGGCTCACCTGCTGCACCTTCTCCTCCAGGGTCATCCGCGACAGGAGGTCGTCGACCCGCCGCTCGACCGGGGCCGAGGCGTCCTTATATATAATAGGCGTGGAGCAGATTCCCGGCACCGCGGCCGCGAGAAGGAGCACTGGGATTGCGAGCGTTCTGTGAAGCATGAATGGTATTCGATTTTTTACAGGGCAAATATAGCCACAACCTGACGGGGAGATTGTCGGATGCGTCCAATAATTGTGTCAGTTCTGACAACCGGCTGATTATTCAGGCGGTTATGCCGGGCCCGGACGCCCGCGGATAATGTTCTGTCCGTCCCAAATGCTTTTCTAATCTGACAAATCAGCCCCGGGAGGGGGTCGCAGAGGCCGGGACACTTGTTTATTTTTCCTAATTTTGGGCTTCGGAAAAAACCATTCATACACATGAAACGCTACTTCGGCCTTATAATCGCCGGACTCATCAACCTTCTGACGCCATGCGCGGCGCCGGCTTCCGCCGGTACCGCGCCCGACATAATGCGCCGCGGTCTCCCGAATCTCCGCGTCAACGACATCGCCCAGGATTCCCTGGGCTACATATGGATCGCCACCCCCAACGGACTTTGCCGGAACATGGGAAGCTCCATCGAGGTGTTCCAGCCGGAGAGGGGGAATCCGGAATCGCTTCCGAGCACCAACATCGTCGCGGTGCTGTACCGCCACCCCGACATCTGGGTCGCGACCAGCCGCGGAATCGCCTCCCGCGACATCTCCCGCAACGGATTCACCCGTTACGGCGGGGGCAAGGGGCAGGCCAACTCTTTCTTCAACGGATTCCTCACCCTCGGAGACCGCCTGCTGGTCTACGGCAGCGCCGGACTCTTCGAGGTTGACAAGCCGGCGCGGAAGCTCCGCCACATACTGTCCCTCCCTTCGGGACAGATTATCGCCGGAACCACCGACTCCACCGGCAACGTATGGCTCATAGCCGGCAACACCCTGGCGCGGCTCGACGGGGCCCTGACGCAGACCGACCGCCTGACCCTCCCCGCGAATCTCGGCGTGCACTGCATACGCCACTGGCGGGGGCTGATACTACTGGGAACTGCCAACGGCCTCAAGCAGCTCGACCCCGCGACCCGGAAAATCTCGAACGCGGCTCCCGGCACAATCCTTGACCACTGCGAGATACGCTCGATGCTCCAGACCGACGACGACGCTTTCATCGTATCGACAAGCCGCCATGGCGAGCTGATCTGCAACCTCGCGACGAGAGAATGCGCGACCTCGTCGCAGGACTTCAACTTTTCCGCCCTCCCATCGTCCGACGTGATGGTGGGCTTCATCGACCGCGACTCCAACGTATGGCTCGGCACCCTCGACCAGGGGCTTCTGCTGGCCTACAACAAATACTCGATTTTCAACATCGACCGCGCCCTGTCCGGGGCGTTCCGCAACAAGTTCGTTACGGCGGTGCGGGCCGACCGCAAGGGGCGCGTATGGGTCGGCACCCGGTATGAGGGACTGTTCCTCTACGACCCGGCGACCCACGAGGCCGCGAAAATAAAGCTCCCCGAGCCAAACTCACTGGTTGACCAGATTTTCATCGACAACCTGGACCGCGTATGGGTCGGGACAAACCACGGGCTGTACGTCGGGCCTGACTCGGCGGCCGACTCCTGGCGCTCCGCCCGGCGCCTTCCTTCCTCGATGGTGACCGCCGCCCTCGACAGCGCCGGGAACATATGGACCGGAAGCCCCGACAACGGCATCTTCATCTACAATCCCGACCTGACCCTGCGCAAGCACCTGCTCGGCAACGTCATTCGCAACAAGAACATACCCAAAATCATACAGCTCCGCTCCGGACAAATGCTCGCGGCGGCTTACACCGACGACCTCTACCTGATCGACCCCGAAAGCTACGCCGTAGAGCCGCTCGACAGCCGGTACAGCGACCAGTGGACCTCCGCGATCGACATGCTCCAGGGGCGCGACGGCCGCATTTGGGTCGGCACCTTCGACAACTACCTCCTGAGCTACGACCCGGAGAAGAAGCTGCTGCGACAGTACTCCGACTTCCCCGCGCAGGACGTGGTGGCAATCAGCGAGGACGGTTCGGGCTACCTGTGGGTATCGACCTCCAACGGACTGTACAACATCGACCCGGCGACGGGACAGCGCCGCTCGTTCTACAACGGGTTCTCCGCCACGAGCGAGCAGTTCCACGAAAAAGCAGTAACCCGCTCCCCCGACGGCTCAATCTACTTCGGTGGAAACTACGGAATCCAGCAGGTGACCCCCGCCAACGAACGCAAGGCCACCAAAGGCATCCCCGTCTACCTCACCGGCCTCAGACCCCTTTACGGGAGCCTGGGAAGCGCCGATTCGATAGCCGACCCGGCCTTCGTGCGCACCCTGTCGCTGGCCCACTCCAACAACGGCATCCGAATCAGCTTCGTAGGCCTCAGCTACGGGGCGGAGGTTCGCTACGCGCATATGCTCAAAGGGTACGACCGCGACTGGATCGAAACCGGGGAGTACTCCAACGCCGTCTACTCCAACCTCCCGGCGGGGAATTACGAGTTCCTGGTAAGGACGCGCACCTCGGGAGAATGGTCGGAACCGACCCACCTGCTCGACCTCGAGGTGAAATGCGCGCCCTGGCTCCACCCGCTGGCAATAACGCTCTACATAATAACGCTCATAGCTCTTGTGATCCTGTCGCTCAAACTCCACATACGCTTCAAGCTCGAAAAGGAGCGCATGGCCGTCGCCGAGCGCAAGGTGGAGGCCGAACGCAACATCGCGACAGCCAAAATCAACTTCTTCAACAACATATCCCACGAGCTGCGGACACCGCTGACGCTCATCCTCGCCCCGGTGAAGCTCCTGCTGGGGAACTTCACGAAAATGGCCCCGGCCGACATACGCAAGAACCTGGAGTACGTCAACACCAACGTACAGCGGATGATACACCTGACGACCCAGATCCTCAACTTCCGGGAGATGGAGGGGGAGACGCCCCCGCTCGCCGTCTCGGAAAACGACATAGTATCGCAGCTCGAAAGCATCACCGGCCTGTTCAACATCTACGCCGCCGAAAGGGGGATAACCATCGAGCTTATCTGCCACATCAGGGAGAAAAGCCTGTGGTACGACGCCGACAGCGTCGAGAAGATGCTCAACAACCTGATATTCAACTCTATCAAATATACATCGAACAACGGCCACATAACCGTACGCGCCGAGCTTACCCGACGCCCCGAATACATCGGCAACCCAGCCGGCCTGTACCTGGAGCTGTCGGTTGTCGACGACGGTATCGGAATCGACCGCACCCAGTCGAAGCTGCTGTTCACCCGATTCAAGCGCCTCCTTTCCCCGGCCTCGAGGCGCAAGACCAACGGATTCGGTATCGGCCTGAACTTCGTGCAGAAACTCGTCGACAAGCACCACGGGGCGATCGCCGGACGACCCAACGGGCTGAAGGGGATGACCTTCGTGGTAGACATCCCCGTAGACCGCGACGCGTATTCCGACGAGGAGCTGGCACAGCAGACGCCCGAGGTCGAAACCCCCTCCCCCGCGCATATGGAGGATGTGGAACCGGCGCGCCGCGACACGCTCCCCGACGAGCCGGCCGACACCCCGGAACCCGACGGACAGATGCTCCAGAAAGTCCTCATCGTCGAGGACCAGAAGGACCTCGCGGAGTTCATCTCCACGATTTTCGCCGGGGAGTTCGAGGTCATAACCGCCTCCAACGGCCTCGAAGGAGCCGAAAAAGCCCGCATGGCGCAGCCTGACCTGGTAGTCAGCGACATCATGATGCCTATAATGGACGGCATCGAGATGCTCGGAAAGATAAAGAACGACCCGGAGACGAGCCATATCCCCGTAATCGTCCTGACGGCGAAGAACCGCGAGACCGACCAGATCGAGGGGTTCAGAACCGGGGCCGACATGTATCTCTGCAAGCCGTTCAGCCCCGAAGTGCTCCTCTCGGCCGCCCGCTCCGTGCTGGCCAACATCGAGCGCCTGCGACACGAGCTGGCGGCAACCGCCGGCTCCGACGACAAATCGGTCGTGGAGAACGACGGCGTCAGCGACTTCGACCGCCGCTTCCTCACGCGCCTGTACAACTTTATCGACGACAACCTCTCCAACCCCGACCTCAACATCAACCTGCTCTGCCGGGAGCTGTGCATGTCGCGCACGAGCTTCTACCGCAAAATCAAGAGCCTCACCAACCTGACGCCGTACGACATGCTGCGGATATTCCGCCTCAACCGCTCGGCCGAGCTGCTGAAAATGAGAAAATATACCCTGGGCGAAATCGCGGATTTCACCGGATTCAGCACCCACAGCCACTTCTCGACCCTGTTCCGCAAGCATTTCGGCATGACACCCTCCGAGTACCAGCAGGCCAACGCCCCGGCTCCCTCCCAGGGAAACCCGAAAGAATCACCTCTGAAAGAATGACCTTAAAGAAACATCTCGCGGCCGCGGCATTAGCCTGCGCGGCCCTCGCCCCGCTCCGGGCCGACAAACTGCCATGGCCTGTCACACCCCCCGACGACCTTCCCCGCAGGGAACTCGAAGCACGCTTCGCGGACCCCTCGGGGCAGTCGCTGGCCTGTTACTATTACATCCTGAACGGAAACCTCTCCCCCGAAGGGGTGACCGCCGACTTCCGCGCGATGAAGCGCCAGGGTATCAACCGGGCGTTCATCGGTTACCACGGCGTCGACGGAATACCCCGCGGAAAGGTATGGCTCCAGGATTCCGTGTGGTACGCCTCCATGCGCGCCGCGATGCGCGCCGCCCGCGAGGAGGGAATCGAGGTCGGAGTCTTCAACTCTCCCGGCTGGAGCCAGAGCGGGGGCCCGTGGGTACGCCCCGAAGACTCGCAGCGCTACCTCGCCATAGCCGACACGGTGGTAACCGTCGGGAAACAGTCCCCCCGCGAAATCATACTCCCCCAAGGGAAGGGCTCTCTCGGCGACTACGCCGCTCTCGCCTATCCTGCCCCGGAAGGGAGGGAGCTGAGAACCGCGTTCGACCCCTCCGGCACGATGGTCATAGAGGCTCCCGCGGGATTCACCCTCCGCTCAGCCACGGTGAAAATCCCGACGGAGGTAATCGGCCTTGTCGCGATCGAGGCGTTCGTCGGCGGCGAATGGAAAAGCGTCGGACAGTTCGACATCACCCGCAGGAACATGATGCTCGAGGTCGGCTACGACCCCCTGGCGCCCGTAACGGCGGAGTTCCCCCCGGTAACGGCGGAGAAATTCCGCGTGACGCTGACCCGTAACCCCGAATCGCGGGGAGGGGACATCGTGCTGTCGGAGAACCCGGCGGTCGCTTCCTACGCCGACAAATCGCTCGTGAAGCTCTTCCCCGACCCGCAGCCCTACTGGAAGGAATACAAATGGCCCCTGCAGCCCACGCGCCCCGGGACGGCCTATCCCAGGGCCGACGAGGTGCGCGACCTCTCGGGCGCTCTCCGCGGCGACACCCTCTCCCTGGCCTCCCTGCCCGCCGGAAAATGGAAAATCGCCCGGTTATACCTCGCCCCGACTAACGTGCTCAACGGCCCGACCCTCCCCGGCGACGGCCAGGGTCTTGAAATAGACCGCTGGAGCCGCGGGGCGCTCGACCGCCACTTCGACGCGTATGTCGACGACCTCGAGCGGCATATCCCCGCCGAAGACCTCGCTCCCTGGAAGGTGATTGTCGCCGACAGCTACGAGCGAGGCACGCAGAACATCGGCGATGACTTCCGGGAATATTTCCGGGAGCATTTCGGCTACGACCCCCTCCCCTACCTCCTCTCCTACGGCGGTACCGTGGTGGACTCCCCGGAGGCTACCGACCGCTTCCTGTGGGATATGCGCCGCTGCGTGGCCGACCGCCTCGCCCTCGACTACATCGGGGGCCTGAGGCGCAAAGCCGCCGAAAAAGGGCGCAGGCTGTGGCTGGAACCTTACGGCCACTGGGGTTTCCCCGGCGAGTTCCTGATGTACGGAGGGCACAGCGACGAGGTCGCCGGAGAGTTCTGGAGCTTCGGCACCCTGGGGGACTACGAGAACCGCAGCGCCTCGTCGGTGGCCCACACCTACGGTAAGGGAACAACCAGCGCCGAGTCATTCACCGTAGCCACGACGGAATTTACCCTTTCGCCCCGCGACTTCAAAATCCGAGGCGACCGCTTCTTCGCCGAGGGCATCAACAAAACCCTTCTCCACCTGTATATCTCGCAGCCCGACGACACGACCCTCCCGGGCCTAAACGCATGGTTCGGCAACGAGTTCAACCGCAAGAATACCTGGTGGGACCAGATGCGCCATTTCAGCGACTACCTCAAGCGCTCCAACCTGCTTCTCCAACAGGGAAACTACGTTGCCGACATCGCGTACTACATCGGGGAGGACGTTCCGTGCATGGTAGGCACCACCGAACCGGCTCCCCCCTCGGGAGTACAATACGACTTCATAAACGCGGAAGTAATCCGCCACGCGCTCCGCGGTAACCCGGGCTACACTATGTCGCTCCCCCACGGGACCACATACCGGTTGCTCGTGCTCCCCCCTTCGGGCAACATGCGCCCCGAAGTTCTCCGCGAAATCGCCAGGATAATAAAGGAGGGGGGCGCGGTGCTCGGCCCGAAGCCCGAACGCTCCCCGTCGCTGCAAGGGTTCCCGGGGAGCGACCTCGCGGTAAAAGCCCTGGCCGACTCTCTGTGGGGCGACGCTCCCGACGCTAAAGCGGTCAGACGCATAGGCAAAGGGGTGCTCCTCACCGGGTTCAGCATCGCCGAGGCCCTCGATACCCTGGGGATGCGGGAGGATTTCGTATGGGCTCCCGCCGATGGCTCCCCCCATGCGAGCAGCGCTCCGGTGGCTTTCGGGTTCCTCAACGACGGCAAGGCTGACATACGCCACGCCCATTACGCGTCGCCGACCCGCGACATATATTTCATCGCCAACCAGACGGAAGCTCCCCGCGAAATCAACGCGGACTTCCGCGACGCGCGGGGAAGGCAGCCCGAGCTGTGGGACGCGGCGGCCGGAACGCGCCGCCTCCTGCCCCGCTTCACCCTGGCGGCGGACTCCTCGGTAACCGTGCCTATGAAGCTCGCGCCCAGGCAGAGCCTCTTCATCGTGTTCGAGAAACCGGCGGCCGGCGACGGAGCCTCCGGGGAGAACTTCCCCGAAGCGGCCCCGTGGGTCTCGCTCCCGGAAAAATGGAATCTGCGACTGGAATCCCCCTTCGGGGAAGTCCGCGAACTCAAAGAGGTCACTCCCGGTTCCCTGACTGACAACGCCGACCCGTTCGTCCGCCATTTCTCCGGCACCATGGTCTACACCGCCGACACCAAGCTCCCCGCGCGCCCGAAAGGGAGCCGCGTGACGCTCGACCTCGGCAACGTCGGAGACATGGCCGAGGTGCGCGTCAACGGAACCCTCGTCGGAGGAGTATGGACCGCCCCCTACACCCTCGATGTTACCGACGCCCTGCGCAAGGGGAACAACAAAATCGAAATCAGGATTGTGAACGCCTGGAACAACCGCCTGATTGGCGACGCAACCCTTCCCGAAGCGGAACGCCGCACCTCCTGCCCCGTCCGCACCCTCCGCGCCGACTCCCCCCTCCAGCCCTCCGGCATGCTCGCGCAGCCCCGCCTGCTCCTCCTCCCCCGCTAATTCAAGCCCCCAACGCCCTTAAAAGGCGTCGCAAAACAGTAGCGCTGTGCCAAAATATATGACACAGCGCTATTTGTTCCCGAATGTGAGATTGCCGTCTGCCGTAACCCGACAAAAACAGCTAATTTGGCGTTTTGGGAGAAAATTGGTAACTTTGGCGGAATTTTAACGGAAATCCGATTATGAAAAAAGTTCTGGCCGCCGCTGTGGCGGCTCTCGCGGCGCTCTCCGCTGCCGCGGAAGGCTACCAGGTAAACTCCTTTAGCGCCAGGCAGACCGGCATGGGGCACACGGGCGTGGCCCTGAAGCTCGGCGCTGAAAGCCAGCTTTTCAATCCGGCGGCTATGGCCTTCACCGACAAGACGCTCGACGTGTCGGCAGGAATGAGCGCCATAAAGGCGAGCGCGTACTGCAAGCACGAGGGAACGCAGTGGGAGACCTCCAACAAAATCTCCACGCCGTTCAACTTCGCGGCGTCCTTCCACGTCTACGAGGAACTTTATGCCGGGATTACGCTCTACACCCCCTACGGCTCGTCGATCAACTGGGGAAAGGCGTGGCCCGGGGCTACGCTCAACGAGTCGGTCAGCCTCCAGGTTTTCACCGTGCAGCCGACGCTCGCCTGGCGCGCCTCGGAGAAGTTCTCGATCGGCGCCGGGCTGATGATTTCCTGGGGTAACGTGAACCTCTCCAAAGGGCTACTGACCTGGGATATGGCCTCGAAACTCGGCGACATCGCCTGGCAGGCCGCGGCGTTACAGTCGCAGCTCATACCGGGCAGCCCTAATCCCGGTGAGAAGCCGGCGGAACCGGCCGACAAGAACATTCCTCCCGCGTCGGTCAACCTCAGCGGCACGTCGGACCTGGCGCTCGGATTCAGCGTCGGCCTGATGTACAACATCAACGAGAAGTGGACTCTCGGCGCCTCCCTCCGCTCCGAAATGGACATGAAGGTGAAGAAGGGTGACGCCGCGGTCTCCTACGACGCTTCCCCCTTCCTCCAGAACATACTGCGCGAAAGCCTCGACGAGATGAGCTCCACCAACTTCTCAGCCTCGATGCCCTGCCCCTACGTCTTCACCGTCGGCGCGGCATACCGCCCCCTCGGCAACCTGGAAATCGCCGCCGACGTTCAGCTCAACGGCTGGGCCTCGTACGACTACCTCGACATCAAGTTCGCCGGGCTTTCCAAGTTCGACCAGAAAATCAAGAAGAACTACCGCGACGCGATGACCTTCCACCTCGGAGCGCAGTGGGGCGTAACCAAGAAGCTCGACCTCCGCGCGGGCCTGATGGTCGACCTCTCTCCCTGCGACACTGACTACTACAACCCCGAGACCCCGGCGATGACGAAAATCGAGCCTTCGATCGGCCTGACGTTCCGCCCGACAAAGCGGCTGGCGATCGACCTCGCCTTTATGTATATCAAAGGGATGGGTGTCAAGGGCGCGACCGGCCGCATCGACCAGAAGAGCTTCGCCCAGGCATATTCCGCGGCGGTCGACAAGTACAACTCCGTCGTGACCCCGCTCGGCCTCCCCGCGTATCCCAAGGCAGAAGTCCCCGAGACGGTCGACTTCAAGGCCGACTACGCCGTCCACGCGATAGTCCCCGCCATCGGCCTGAGTTATAGCTTCTAAGAGGGGGCTGCTCCCAATCAAATTGATTATTATCCTGCTAATATGTGTAGGGACGCGGCGTGCCGCGTCAGAATAAGGAAATCAGATAGTAACGTTATTCAAATATAACGCGGCACGCCGCGTCCCTACACAGGCATAGTTTCTGACAAACATCTTCCATACAATTAATACTTAAGGTGCGACAAGATTTGGTAAGCGGGGCGAAGATTTGGGTAATCCGCGTCTGAACGATTTTTAGTAACTTCGCGATTGAAAAACCGCGAAGTTACTTTATTATGGAAATCAAAAGCATAACCGACCCCGCCTCCCTCAAGGAAATCCAGGGGGAGGAGTTCGGAGGCGAACGCGCCCTGTTCGCGACACACAACCTGCGCCTTACCGACACCGTGTTCCATCCGGGAGAGTCGGCCCTCAAATGCTGCACGCAGATTGAGGCCGTACGGTGCCGCTTCGAGGGGAAATACCCCTTCTGGCATGTCGACGGCTTCCGTGTCGCCGACTGCGAGTTCACCCCCGGGGCACGCGCCGCCCTCTGGTATTCTAAGAATCTCGAAATGAGCCATACCCAGGTCGACGCGCCGAAGATGTTCCGCGAGATGGATAACCTCTCGCTGGAGGATGTCCGCATCCCCGACGCGCAGGAAACCCTCTGGAGCTGCCGCGGGGTGCGCCTCCGCGACGTCGAGGTCCAGAAGGCCGACTACGTTTTCTTCCACTGCTCCGACGTCGACATTGACCGCTACCGCCAGCAGGGCAACTACTCCTTCCAGTATTGCCGCGACGTCGTAATCCGCAACGCCGTCATCGACTCCAAGGACGCGTTCTGGGAGACGGACAACGTTACGGTCTATGACTCTGTTTTCGAAGGGGAATACCTCGGGTGGCACTCGCGCAACCTGCGCCTGGTGCGCTGCAAAATCAACGGCACGCAGCCCCTATGCTACTGCGAGAACCTCGTGCTGGAGGACTGCGAATTCGGCCCCGCCTGCGACCTGGCGTTCGAGGACTCCGACCTGCGGGCTACGGTGTGCAACTCCATCGTCAGCGTCAAGAATCCCCGCTCCGGCTCCATAAAGGCGCTGAGTATCGGTGAGATAATACTCGACAAAAACATCCTCGCCCCCGCCGATTGCGAGATTTCGACCGAAATCTGATGGATACCCGCAACCAACAGCCCTTCGACTTCGACACCCCGGCCTGCCGCCGGGGTTCGGGCTCTTACAAATGGGACTCCGCCCCTGACCCCGAGGTTATACCCCTATGGGTCGCGGATATGGATTTCCGCACCGCCCCCTGCGTTATCGAGGCGCTCCGCCGGCGCGTCGACCACGGCGTTTTCGGCTACACGCTCGTTGACGACGACTATTACGAGGCGCTGACCCGCTGGTTTGCCGACCGCCACGGCTACCGTTTCGACCGGGAACAGGTAATCTACACCTCCGGCGTAGTGCCTGCCATTTCGGCCATTATCAAGGCGCTGGCGAAAGAGGGGGAAGGAGTAATCGTGCAGACCCCGGTCTACAACTGCTTCTTCTCCTCAATCCGCAACAACGGATGCCGCGTCGTCGAGGCTCCCCTGCGGCGGGTGGAGCTGCCGGACGGGCGTTTCACCTACCGCATGGACTTCGAGGCGCTGGAACGCGCCGCGGCCGACCCGCGGAACACCCTGATGCTCCTCTGCAACCCCGCCAACCCCGCCGGAAGGGCATGGACCGCTGACGAGCTGCGCCGCGTGGCTGAAATCTGCGGCCGCAACGGAGTGAGGGTCGTCAGCGACGAAATCCATTGCGAGCTTACAATCGGCGACTACCGCTATACCCCCTACGGACCTCTCGACCCGCACACCGTCGTCTGCCTCTCCCCCTCCAAGGCATTCAACACCGCCGGGCTCCAGATAGCCAATATCGTATGCCCCGACAGCGATGTCAGGGCGCTGGTCGACAAGGCTATTAACATAAACGAGGTCTGCGACGTGAACCCATTCGGAGTTGAAGGGCTGAAAGCCGCCTACTCCCCGGAGGGAGCACTGTGGCTCGAGGCTCTTAAAGCATACCTAACTGATAATTACGAATTTACCCGCTCTTATCTCGCCGAAGCGCTCCCCTCCCTGAAACTGTCGCTCCTGGAGACCACATACCTCCCCTGGCTCGACGTTAGCTCCCTCGGCATCCCCTCCGAAACAATGGAGGAATGGCTGAAGGAGAACGCCAAGGTATGGGTCAACTGCGGCGAGATGTACGGCAGCGGCGGCTACCTGCGCATAAATATCGCGTGCCCCCGCCGACAGCTCGCCGAAGGGCTGCGCCGCCTCGCGGCCGGTCTGAAACAACTTAAATAGTGAAAGGTGAAGGGTGGAAGGTGAAGAAGATACTCCATAAAAAAGTAATCCCTTCACCCTTCACCACCTTCACCCTTCACCACCTTCACCCTTCACTCAGGCGTAGCCTGATTTTTCACTCTTCACCTTATTCACTCCGATTTGAGCATCACTCTTATACAGCAGGGGAAGCCCCTCGATTTCCGCCAACGCCTGAAGCTGGCCGCGCAATTATCGTGGCCGGCCATTATGGCGCAGCTTTCCAGCATCATAATGCAGTATATCGACGCGTCGATGGTCGGGCAGCTCGGAGCCGACGATTCGGCATCCATCGGCCTGATGAGCTCCTCGCTATGGCTTTTCTGGGGAATCTGCTCGGCGGCGACAGCGGGCTTTTCCGTGCAGGTTGCCCACCGCGTCGGCGCGACCGACTACGCCTCCGCCCGCAAAATCGTGGCCCAGGGACTTACCGCCTCCTTCATCTTCGGCACCGTGATGGCGCTGATCGGGCTGGCGATTGCCCGGCCCCTGCCCCACTGGCTCGGAGGGAGCGAGACCGTCTGCGGCAATGCGACGCTCTACTTCGCCGTGTTCGTAGGGGCGCTCCCGCTCTTGACGCTCAACTACTTAGGTTCAGGCATACTCCGCGCCGCGGGAAATATGAAGGTTCCCGGAGGCCTCAACGTCATGATGTGCGCCCTCGACGTGGTTTTCAACCTGTTCCTGATTTTCCCTACCAGGCCGGTTGAATGGTTCGGCGTATCGTTCACGATGCCCGGAGCGGGATTGGGCGTGCTCGGAGCGGCCCTCGGCACCGTCTCGGCGGAAATCGTCACGGTGGCGCTCGTGCTGTGGTACCTCCTGACGCGCCAGCAGCATATCGCGCTCAAAGGGCGCGCGATCTCCTACCGGCCGACGCGCCCGGTGCTCCGCAACGCCGTCAGGGTCGCGGCTCCGATGACGCTCGAGCACGCCGTGTTTGCCGCAGCGCAGATTATGATTACCATCATCGTGGCCCCCCTCGGCATAATGGCGATCGCGGCCAACGCCTTCGCCGTGACGGCGGAAAGCCTCTGCTACATGCCCGGATTCGGAATCGGTGACGCCGCGACCACCCTCACCGGCCAGAGCTACGGCGCCGGACGCCCGCGCCTCGCGAGGCAGTTCGCCTACATAACGGTAGGGATGGGTATGGCGATTATGACCGTCATGGGGGTAATCCTCTACATCGCCGCGCCGGCCGTAATGGCCCTGATGAGTCCCGTCAAAGAAATCTGCGCCCTCGGGGCGGAGGCACTTCGCATCGAGGCGTGGGCCGAGCCGATGTACGCCGCCTCGATAGTCGCCTACGGCGCGATGGTGGGGGTCGGCGACACGATTATCCCCGCAGTGATGAATTTCGGCAGCATCTGGCTCGTGCGCATCCCGTTGGCCGCCCTGCTCGCCCCGACGATGGGACTTGCCGGAGTATGGGCCGCGATGTGTGCCGAACTCTGCTTCCGCGGCGCCATCTTCCTCTGGCGCCTCCGCGGCGGCTACTGGCTCCGCAAAGGCCTCAAAACCGCCCCCCTCGCCTAATATACTAATCCGACATTATCAAGCCAAAGAGTCAGCCCGAGGGTCCCGATATAGGCGGTACCAGAGCCGGCGGAAGCCATAACCATCAGATGCGTCGGGGTCGCGTCGGGCGAGTCCCATCCGACCTCCTTGACAGGCACCATCTTACCCTTTGAGTTGCGGGCGTAATAGCTCTTGTCCTCGGGAATCAGCCCCATCCAGCTCTTATAGTCAGGCCGGGAGGTTATGTCGCCGTAAAGAACAGGGAGCTTGTGGCCGTTGACCCACCCCTGAGTGGAGCGTCCGAAATGCTCGCGCCCGGTCCCTACGCGCTTGGCGTAAAGGTTTCCATCCTCGTCCTCCCAGCGGCGCTGGAGGATGATGTAAACCTCCGCGTTGTCGGTACCCGGAAGTGTCTTTTTCTTACCGAAACCCGAAGAATAGACTCGGCCTCCACCTTTCGGCACCTCCACCTTGTAGTCGAATCTGAGCGCCTTGGGGCGTCCCGTGTAGGGAATCCCCATCTCCATTTTCGAGTACGGCTCGGAGGTCGATTTCACCGGCTCGAAGAATCTGCCCAGGAATATCGACCCGGCGACTACCACGTCTACATTAATGATTCCCAACGCCTTGCATTGCTCCATCAGCGTCGTCATCTTGCAGCAGCGGCCCCCCGTCTCCCTCCTGTCGGGAAAAACAGCGTTGCTACCCTTGGTGATTCCCATCACTTTCGCCATGATGTTGGAGGTAGCCCAGGGGGAGCCTCCCTGGTTGGAATACACCTTGTCGCCATTGATAGTGGCGTTAGGCGCTATTTCGTAGAGCGTCTTGGTCTTGCCCCCGATGATGCGCGACTCGGGAATATTGCGCGTTACCCAGTTCTCAAAATCTCCATATTTTATAGGCTCGAATCTCTGCGCCGAAGCGCCGAGCCCCGAAGCCGCGGCAAAAAGCGCGGCCGCGGCCGCATATTTTCTTACAATCCCTCTCATTGCTTTCACCTTAGATGACGTAACAGAATTGAAACATCTTTATAATCTAACGCGAAAGTACCCAAAAAAGTTGAGCCGCCCTCGAAAATACCCTTTTCAGACCAAATCACCCCCCTTACGGGTCAATCCCTCCTTGACGAGCCGGGCCTTCGCAGGCCCCACAACCTCGGCGAGCGCGTCGAGAGACGCCTCCGCGACCCGCTTTGCGCTCTTGAAGCGGCTCAGAAGCTCGCGCTCCGTGGCCGGGCCTATGCCTTTGATGCCCGACAGCGTGCTGTTGATCTGGGCCTTCGAGCGCCGGTCGCGGTGGTGGGTGATACCGAAGCGGTGCGCCTCGTCGCGCAGATGCTGGACCACGCGGAGGCTCTCCGAGTTCTTGTCAATGTAGAGCGGGGCCGAGTCGCCGGGGAAGTAAATCTCCTCCAGGCGCTTGGCGATACCTACTACGGCGATCACTCCCCGCAGCCCGATTTCCTCCAGCGCCTCGACGGCGGCGGAAAGCTGCCCCTTGCCCCCGTCGACAACGATAAGCTGGGGGAGGTCGTCGGGAGCCTCTGCGAGCATCCTGGAATAACGGCGCGTCAATACCTCCTTCATCGACGCGAAATCGTCGGGTCCCTCGACGGTCTTGATAATGAAGTGGCGGTAGTCCTTTTTCGACGGCTTGGCGTCGCGGAACACCACGCACGACGCTACCGGATTCGTGCCCTGGATATTGGAGTTGTCGAAGCACTCGACATGGCGCGGCAGCACGTTCAGGCGGAAGTCGGCCTTCATCCGTTCCAGCGTCCGCTCGGCGCGCTTGGCCGGATCGGTCTTCTCCAGATGCTTCAGCGCGTCAATCTTGCTCTGGCGGGCGTTGCGGGCCGAGACATCAAGCAGCTTCGCCTTGTCGCCGCGCTGGGGAATCGTGAACGTAACCCCCGGGAACTCCGCGTCGGGCAGCTCCGGGAGCACAACCTCCTTGTAGTCGGCCTGGAACCGCGAGCGCACCTCCCCCATGGCGTAGCCCAAGAGCTGCGGCAGCCCCTCGTCGAGACGGCGCTTGTACTGGAGAGTCAGCGAGCGCACGACCGCCCCCCTTCTGACATGCATATAATTAATGTACACGTCGCGCCCCCCGTCATCGTCAACCCCGAAGACATCGACCTGGTCGACCGTCTGGCTGACAATGACGCTCTTGGCGCGGTAACGCTCGACCAGCTTGTATTTCTCCTTCAGCTCCTGCGCCTCCTCGAAACGCAGCTCCCCGGCAAGCCTCTCCATCTCGCCGCGGAGATAGGCCATCAGCTCCCCGGTCTCGCCGCGGAGAATCTGCTTCACGCGGTCGATCCACCCCGCATACTCCTGAGGCGTCACCTTCCCCTCGATGCAGCACCCCAGACACCGCTTCAGATGGTATTCCAGGCAGAGCCGCCCCTTACCCCGCGAAAGATACTCGGGAGTAATTGGCACCCGGCACGACCGCAGGGGGTAAAGCTCCCTGATCAGCTCCAGCACGGCCCGCGCGGCACCCGCCTCGGTGTACGGCCCGAAATACTTCGACCCGTCGCGCAGGCGCTGCCTCGTCATGAACACCCTCGGATACAGCTCCGAAGAAACGCAAATCCAAGGATACGACTTATCGTCCTTCAGCAGCACGTTATAGCGGGGCTTGTACTCCTTGATCATCGAGTTCTCGAGGTTGAGCGCGTCCTGCTCCGTCGGCACGACTATGTAGCTCATATCAGCGATCGCCCTGACGAGCAGCGCCGTGCGGAGCACGTCGTGCGTTCGGTTGAAGTACGACGACACCCTCCGCTTGAGATTCTTCGCCTTCCCGACATAAATAACCGTGCCCTCGGCGTCGTAATACATATAAACGCCGGGAGTCTCCGGCAGAATCGCTATCTTTTCCTGCAATTCCGGACTCTTGTTCTTCGAGTGTTTGCCCATTTTCATCCAAATATACATAACAAAGATACGGATAAGTCGAGAGCAAATCAAATTTTTAATATAATTTGAGGTGTTGCAGAATTAAGAGTTTTGGCCTATTGTATAGAGTTTTGGCCTATTGTATATGGTGTAGGGACGCGGCGTGCCGCGTTAGGTTTGGAATCAAGCAATTATTTGTTCGCATAGCAGACGCGGCACGCCGCGTCCCTACACAAATGTAGTTCCGCAACGCCCTCGCAACAGCAGTCAACGCCCCCGTTAAAAAAGGCGAAGCGGGCCGTTTTTGGTTAAACAAAGTTAATTTTAGTGGTGTCGCGAAAACGTGCGCGGTCTGTAACACCCTCGTAATAAGTATCTATTACCTTTACATCGCAATCCCAAAGGAATTGCACAACCAAGATACCAAGCTTAGATCTTAGTGCCTGAAAAAACAAGTTTACAAATCATAGCGAATTATTTGAGCAAAGTATAAAGATACATCATTATCCCTTAAAGAAACGGATCGTCGCGACTGACGCTCCGTTTTTTGCTTTTATATCCCCGCCCCTCGGCCTCCCTAAGCCCCCCGGCCTTCCTCAGCCGCGCCGGCCTCCCTCAGCCCCCGGCCTCCCCGGTTTCCTTCCCGCCCCTCCTATTCAGGGGGGGAGGCAAGCCGGCGCGAGGCGAAAGTGTCCCCGTTCAGTGGAGCGAGCGTAAGCGAGCGGCCTCCCAGCCGTCCCGGAAGCGCGCCCGGCGCCCCCGCTCTCCCCATTCGAGATAAAACGAGGCGGAGCGTCAAAATTGACGCTCCGCCTCACTGGCGCTTCAAGATGGACTCGAACCAACGACCCTCTGATTAACAGTCAGATGCTCTAACCGACTGAGCTATTGAAGCAGGTAGAATTGAACTCGGATGAGATTCAATCCAAACGATAAAAAACCTTTCAACAAAACCTCTCCCGGTTTTGCGTTGCAAAATTACGCCTTTCTTTTCAATTACGCAACTTTTTTCGAGTTTTTTGCACCGCGTTTCATTTTTTGAAAGGCTCCGGGAGGCCATTTCCCGGCAGCCCCAAGCCCAAGTCCCCCTCACCGCCCTCAATTCCAAAACAAAACGCGGGAAAAAATCAGCACGAATGTTGGGTAAATTGCGGAAAATGCGTAACTTTGCCGCGCAAAACGCGCAACGGGGAGCGAACGCCCCGCCCGGCCGCGTTCCCGCAAACGATAACAACAACAAAATCAAGGAATAATAACAAAATGATCATCGTACAAGTAAAAGAAGGCGACAACATCGAAAAAGCTCTCAAAAAATTCAAGCGCAAATATGAGAAAACAGGTATCGTGAAGGAACTCCGCGCCCGCCAGGCGTTCGAGAAGCCCTCGGTTACCAACCGCAAGAAGATGATGAAGGCCATCTACGTCCAGAAGCTCCGCCTGGTCGAGGAATAAGCCGCTCCCCTTCCCCTACTTCGGCATAAGGCGTCCCAGGAGGCCTGTCGGCGGGCGAAAACTCCGCCCGCGCCGCTAAAAACCGAAAAACTTTTGCTTTTCACGAAAGTTTTCGTTAATTTCGCTACCGGGAGACAACCAATACCCCCAGCGAAGCCTATGCCGACCGACGCATTTTTAACATACCTTCGGTGTGAGTTGAACAGTTCAGCCCACACCGTTGCTACGTACAAAAACGCGCTTGACCGCTTCGTTGACTTCATCACGGGCGGAAAGCCACAAGAGTTTGACCCCAAGAGCGTCACAGGCAGCGACACCCGCGCCTGGGCGCTCTCGCTGTCTTCAAGAGGGCTTTCCGGGCGCACAGTGCGCAAAATGCTGACCGCCGTCAGCAGCTTCTACGCCTACCTCCTGCGCCAGGGACTCGCCAAGTCCAACCCCGCCACAGAGGTACCCCTGGCGAAATTCGCCAAAGAGCTCCCCGTCTACATCCGCCAGAAAGAGATGGAGGAAGTGCTCGAAGAGCCCCCTGTCGCCGCCGACAGCTTCCGCGACATTCGCGACCGCCTGATAGTCCTGATGTTCTACTCCACCGGAATGAGGCGCGCAGAGCTGATCGGGCTACTCGACGCCGACGTGGATGCCGTCAAAGGCGAACTAAAAGTGCTCGGAAAGCGTAATAAGGAAAGAGTAATCCCCTTCGGCCAGGAGCTGAAGGACGCGATAGAGCGCTACCGCGCCGTCAGGGCGAGGTACACCGGCCAGACCGCCACTGAGACGTTCTTCGTCAGACGCGAGGAAGGGCTCCCGGTCTACCCCTCGCTGGTCGAGCGCGTAGTGAAGAAGGAGCTTACCGGCCACAGCCGGGCATCCCGCCTCAGCCCCCACACGCTGCGCCACTCTTTCGCGACCGACATGCTCAACAACGGAGCGGACCTCTCGGCCGTGCAACAACTGCTTGGCCACCAGTCGTTGGCGACAACGCAGGTGTACACGCACATAACATACCGCGACCTTAAACAGAATTACGAACTCGCGCATCCCCGCGCACAAAAAAACTAAGGAGGAGACAACATGGACGTACGTATTCAAGCCATCAACTTCGACGCCAGCGAGAAACTGATCGCCTTCATCAACAAGAAAGCAGAGCGCGTTCAGCGCCACAGCCCCGCGATTACCTCCGTCGACGTGAAACTAACGGTCGTAAAGCCCGAAACGGCGATGAACAAGGAAGCAGTGGTAAAAGTATTGCAGCCCCAGGAAGAGATGGTGGCCAGCAAGGTCGCCGACACCTTCGAAGAAGCCATCGACCTCTGCCTCGAAGCAATCGAGAAGCAGCTCGAAAAGAAAAAAAGGCCAGAAATAACCACCCATAAAGGCCATACCACGGTCTGAAAGCCCAAAACCAGCGGCCCCGCTCTTCCGGCGGGGCCGCGTTTTATTCTAAGTCTGCGTTTTTCCCGCTGGGAGATAGGAAATTATCTCGGGATTATTAGTAACTTTGCCGCATACGCACACATATTTACAACAATCATTAAAACCATGAAGAAATTCCTATTACTGATTCTCCTGACATTCGCTTTCGCAGTTAATAACGCAAAAGGGGATGTTATCATCCTGAAAACGGGAGAAAGCAAGATGGTCTCCAATATCGAGGTCTCCAACAACTACATCTTTTTTAATGAGAACCCTGACGATAGTTCAAACATTTCAAAAATTGCTGTAACCGACGTGTTCGGTTATAAAGTGGGTGACGGAGAAATACAGACGGTGGATTCTGCCAAACCGACTTCTTCTGTCACTGCGAACCCTCCCGCAAACCCTTCCCAGGATAACGGCACTCCTACATTGTTGAAAAACAAAATCGCGGAAGACAACAATCAAATCTTAGCTCGTTTAACCGACTTCACAATAACGCCTAAGAAAAACAACAGCGGTATTTGCGGAGGCACGGTCACCCCTGTATGGACATTCTCCCGAAATTCCATCCTGTCTGACGAGAATTTGCTGATAGGAGTTGATATGTTTGAATTTTTATTTGAAGGCGTGGCATATAAAATCAAATTGACCAACAAAACAGACAAAATGCTATATGTGGATCTCGCCAACACATTTGAAATTAATCAGGACGGCATAGCAAAACCCTTTTATGACAATAAAATATATACGACCAACGACAGCCATTCTACAGGAGGCTCGCTGAATCTCGGAGCCGTAGCAGGAGCGGTAGGCATAGGAGGAGCGGTAGGAACCCTGGCGAGTGGAATTTCCGTAGGGGGAGGTAACTCAAAAGGCACGACAGTGACTGAATCCCAATCCGCCGTACTTGCGATTCCGCCTCATTCTTCAAAATACATTCCCTGTGAGAAAGTCCTATTTGAAGGTAATTACCGGGAAATGCCTCTTTGCATGTTCTTTATCACTGCCGGTAAAAATATCAACAACAAGCTCGCCTTTGGTTATCAACACGAGTTCCTTAAAAAGTTAATATTCTGGGACGGAATTTTGCCAATTGATAATGAAAATATAACTGGCGAATCAATAGGCCTGCCAAAAAATGGGTATGTCGCGTTTGAGGAGGAGTCTGCTCCAAAAAGAAGGGACTTCACCATTACCTATTCCGACTCACCGCAATTCTCAACTTACTATCAGTTGCCATTAGGATTCTATATCAAGGGATTTTTCGGAGGCGAACTTTCCGAATTAACCAAGAAATGCGATGTTGCCGGCAATGGCTTCCCCATGTTCGGAGTAGGCCATATTAAAAAGAAATAATAAAGCTGGGAGTCTTTCGATTCCCGTAAGCGTATCGGATGTCGGGTGGAGTGAGCCGAAGGCGAGCGGCTTCCCCAACCAGGCATCTTCTCCACATTTCACCCTTCACCTTGAATGCCCGGAACGGGGAGCAGCCCCAGTTCCGCCTCGGCGAAGCGGAGCATAAGGTCGCGGGCGGCGGCGTGGTCGTTGGGGATTTCGCCGTCGAGGATGGCGTTCTTGATGCGCTCCTTGATGATGCCGACCTCGCGACATTCCCCCAAGCCGAAAGTCTCCATGACCTCCAGGCCGTTGACGGGGGGCTGAAAGTTGCGGATGCGGTCGCGCTCCTCCAGCTCTACCATTTTCCTCTTTACAAGCTCGTAGTTGGCGCGGAAGCGCTCAACCTTCTCCCGGTTTTTCGAGGTGATGTCGGCCGAGCATAGAATCATCAGGTCGTCGATGTCGTCCCCGGCGTCGAACAGCAGGCGCCGCACGGCGGAATCTGTCACCTCCTCCTCGACAAGCGCGATCGGGCGCATATGGAGGTCGACGAGCTTCTGAACGTACTTCATGTGCTCATTCATCGGGAGCTTCATCTTGCGGAATATCCGGGGCACCATCTTGGCTCCTACGGCGTTATGGCCGTGGAAAGTCCAGCCGAGCTGCTTGTCGAACCGCTTGGTGACAGGCTTCGCGATGTCGTGGAGCAGCGCGCCCCACCTCAGCCATACGTCGTCGCTCTCGGCGGCGACATTGTCGAGCACCGCGAGAGTATGGTAGAAATTATCCTTGTGGCCCACGCCGCGGACCACTTCCACCCCGCGGAGGGCGGCGAGTTCCGGGAATATGAGCTTCAGAAGCCCGGTCTTCAGCAGCAGCTCCCACCCTCGCGACGGGCGGCGCGAGCGCATGATCTTCATCAGCTCGTCGGCGACGCGCTCTCGGGAGATAATCGAAATACGCCCCGCGTTACGGCAGATGGCGTTGAACGTGTCCTCAACAATCGTGAATCCCAACTGGGTCGCGAAACGGATTGCGCGCATCATCCGCAGGGGGTCGTCGGAGAAGGTCACGTCCGGGTCGAGTGGCGTGCGTATCAGGCCGTCGCGCAGGTCGGCCATGCCGTTATACTTGTCAATCAGCTCGCCGAAACGGGAAGCGTTGACGCAGACGGCCATGGCGTTGATTGTGAAGTCGCGGCGCGCCAGGTCGTCGTCGAGCGTCCCGTCCTCCACGATCGGTTTCCGCGAGTCGCGGTGGTACGATTCGCGCCGGGCCCCGACAAATTCCAGCTCCGTGCCGCGGCTCTTAACCTGCGCCGTGCCGAAATTCTTGAAGACGGCGACATGCGCCCTCGGGAGCTTGCGCCCCACCGCGCGCGCCACCTCGATTCCGCTCCCGACGGTCACGAAATCAATGTCCTTGCTCTCGCGTTTGAGAAACAGGTCGCGGACATATCCGCCGACCGCGTAACACTCGCGGCCAAGCTCGTCGGCAACAGCGCCGACAGTATGGAAAACAGGCTGGTCAATCTGCTCGACAATCATCTGTCAGTCAAGTGATATGATTTCCTCGGGAGCGTCGGTCGCGCACTCGGCGCCGGCAGCCCCGATTATATAAGTGTTCTCGATTCCGACAGCGCCGACACCGGGAATCACGAACTTCGGTTCCAGGGCGACCACATTGCCGGCCTCCAGCATGTCGCGGCTACGGGGGGCGATTACCGGCAGCTCGTTGATTTCGATTCCGACCCCGTGGCCGACGAAACCAGCGTGCTGGGTATGCCCCATGAAATATTTCTCGAACCCGCGCTCGCGGGCCATCCCCTCGGCCATCTCGTAGAGCGCCTTGGCCGACGCTCCGGGAACTGCCAGGCGGCGGAACTCCCGGTGAATGTCGATGGAGCACTGATGCGCGTCAAGCGCCAGTTTCGGCAGAGTTCCAAGCGAGTAGACGCGGGTCATGTCGGTCATATACCCGGTGAAATTGCCGTTTACGTCGACCATCACTGTACACCCCGGGCGGATTTCCTCCCCGGAAGCGCCGACCGGGAGCGAGGGGTCCATTCCCTTGCCACCCATGGCGAAGTCGTAAGGGGAGGGCGCGTCGGCGCTCTCGCCGCTGATCACGTTCCCCATGAACAGCTCCATCGAGGAGCCGCTGATGCGGAACTGCCCCAGGCACCCTTCCTTGCGCGACAGATACTCGATCGCGATCTGCAGCTCGTAGTCGGTCATCCCGGTAGTGTAGAGCGACGGGATGCGGGAATAGACCCCGACATGCTTCGCGCCGGAAAGGCGCACCTTGGCAAGCTCCTCGTCGGTCTTCACCGAGCGGGCCGCGCGGAGCGCCCCCGAGGCGTTGACACACTCCGCGGCGGGGAACACACCCTTCAGCCGCTCTACCAGCGAGTATGAGCAGAGGTCCATCTCCAGCCCGAGCCGCGAAGGGGCCGCGGCGCCGAAACGCTCAAGCCACCCCGGAATCTCTTCCGGCTTGCGGATATGGCACACGCGCTCCCCCCCGAGATGCACGGGGCGCTTGACGAACCACACAGGATCGTCCGCCAGCGTGATAAGCGCGAAACCGTCGAACACGCGTCCGGCGAGATAATAGATTGTCGCGAAATCGCAGGCCAGCAACGCGTCAAATCCCGCGTCGGACATCGCGCGGCGCACCTTTTCCACGCGCAGGAAACTTTCCCGCGGCTCAAGCAGACTCAGAGGTTCCATATATTCACAGAGTATATTTATATCATTGATACCAACATAACAACCGGCGGGGTCATTTTGTCGGGATAAAGAAGAGGCCGACGCGCTCGACGCCCCGGAGGGTATCTTCCCGCATTATGTGGCGCACGGTAAACGGCGCGCCGGAGCGGTGACGGAAAACGGTGCGGGCGGTATCGGCCATCTGGAACGACGTGCCGATGCCGTGTCCTTTCCAACGGCCGTTGCGGTCGGCGAGCCGGAGGCAGAGCGTGTCGCGGCGGGCGGCTCCCTCTTTCCCCGCGGAGGTAATCTCCAGCCACAGGTCGGAGAAGGGATACTCCCCCGTGTGGGTCACGCCGACAGCCACGCGCCCGGAGGCGAGAGTGTCGGTATGGGTAATCGGAAACGACAGGGTGTCGCTGTAACACCACCCCTCTTCCGGGGAGAGCACCTCGTAGCGGCTCCCCTCGTTGCCGGGACGGCCACAGGAGGCGACGGCCGCCAGGAGGGCGCCGGCGAATGTCAGTCGGATAACGCCGCGTAACATCACTGGGGCTGCGAAGCGTTCGGCTGGTTGCTCTTTCCCCCCTCGGGCTTCTGTCCGTCAGGCTTCTGCCCCTGGGGCTTGTGCTTCTTGGGGCGGTTGCGGCGCTGCTGGTCCTGCCCTCCGGGGCGCGGCTCCCCCTGGGGTTTGTCCCCCTGGGGCTTCTCGCCCTTCGGTTTCTGGGGCTTCTGACCATCGGGACGGGGTCCTTTCGGCTTCTCGGTGCCCCCCTTCTGCTGGTCGGGCTTCTGGCCCTCCTTCTGCGCAGCGGGAGCGGCTCCCCCTTTCTTCTTGCGCTTCTTCTTTTTGCTGTCGAAACGCGTCATGGAGTCCTGGCCGATAATGTCGCCGTATTCCGACGGCGCCTTTTCCCCGGCCTCCGCCTCTTCGGCGAGCTTCAGCGGCTTCTCCCCCGCCTTGTTCATCGCGATTACCTCGAAGGCGCGTTCGGCGCTGAGGGTCACGAGGTTTGCCGGCACGTTCTTGTCGGTCGAATAAGTAATCTCGCGCTTGAAAATATCAGCCTTGAAGTAGAAGTAGGTGGCGTCGGCCGTCTCGAGGCGCGCGTCCTTCGGAGGCAGCTTCTTCGAGGCCTCGATATAGGAGTCAATCTCGAAATTGAGGCAGCATTTGAGCTTCGCGCACTGCCCGGCGAGCTTCTGCGGGTTGAGCGATATGTCCTGGTAGCGGGCGGCGGAAGTGCTGACGCTCACGAAGTTGGTCATCCAGGTATTGCAGCACAGCGGGCGCCCGCACGGGCCGATGCCCCCGATGCGCCCCGCCTCCTGTCGGGCGCCGATCTGCTTCATCTCGATGCGCACCTTGAACTTCTCGGCCAGCACCTTGATGAGTTGGCGGAAGTCGACGCGCTCGTCGGCGATATAGTAGAAGATGGCCTTGTTGCCGTCCCCCTGGTACTCCACGTCGCCGATTTTCATATTCAGCTTCAGGTCGGCCGCGATCTGGCGCGAACGGATCATCGTCTCGTTCTCGCGGTCCTTGGCCATGCGGTAGCGCTCCATGTCGGAGGCCTTGGCCCGGCGGAAAACGCGGCGGGTCTCGGCGTTGGGCTTGACGTTGGCCTTGCGCATCTGGAGCCGCACGAGCGCCCCGGTCATCGACACGCGGCCGATGTCGTGCCCCGGCGCGGCCTCCACGGCGACCCAGTCGCCGATTTTCAGAGGTATGTTGCCGGAATTGAGGTAGAACCCCTTACGGGTGTTCTTGAACTGCACCTCGACCATGTCGTCGTCGGCGAAGCCCCCGGGAATATCCTCGAGGTAGTTGAAGCTGTGGAGCTTCATGCGCACCTCGCCGCAACCCCCGCAGGTAGCGCAGGGCGACGCTCCGTCCCCCGCGGGGCACGACGCGCGACCCTCGGCATCAACCCGGCGGTTGGGACACGAGGCGCACCCCGAGCCGCAGCATCCTCCGGCTTTCGCGGTTTCGTTGTTCTCTGCCATAGTAAACGGTTTAGGTTAAACGGGTTACCTGGCTGCTTATTTCGCGAAGCTGACGGCGCGGGTTTCGCGTATTACGGTAATCTTCACCTGTCCGGGATAGGTCATCTCGTCCTGGATGCGCTTCGCGATTTCGGTCGAGAGGTTCTCGGTCTCGGCGTCGGTAATCTTGTCGGCCCCGACAATCACGCGGAGCTCGCGGCCGGCCTGGATGGCGTAGGTCTTGATCACGCCGGGATAGCTCAGGGCGAGCTGCTCCAGGTCGTTTAGACGCTTGATGTACGCCTCGACGATTTCGCGGCGGGCGCCGGGACGGGCGCCGGAGATGGCGTCGCATACCTGCACGATGGGCGCGAGCAGCGTCGTCTGCTCTACCTCGTCGTGGTGCGCGCCTATGGCGTTGCAGATTTCGGGCTTCTCCTTGCAGCGTTCGGCGATTTTCATGCCGAGAAGGGCGTGGGGCAGTTCCGGCTCCTCGTCGGGCACCTTCCCTATGTCGTGGAGCAGGCCGGCGCGGCGCGCCTTCTTCGGGTTCAGACCCAGCTCGGAAGCCATGATGGCGCAGAGGTTGGCCGTTTCGCGGGCGTGCTGCAGCAGGTTCTGGCCGTAGCTGGAGCGGTACTTCATCTTGCCGATCATGCGGATAAGGTCGGGGTGAAGCCCGTGGATGCCGAGGTCGATCGCGGTGCGTTTGCCGGTCTCGACAATCTCCTCCTCGATCTGCTTGCGAACCTTGTTGACGACCTCCTCGATGCGGGCCGGGTGGATGCGCCCGTCGGCAACGAGCTGGTGCAGGGCCAGGCGCGCGATTTCGCGGCGAACGGGGTCGAAGCCGCTGAGCACGATGGCCTCCGGCGTGTCGTCAACGATAATCTCGATACCGGTCGCGGCCTCCAGGGCGCGGATGTTGCGCCCCTCGCGGCCGATAATGCGCCCCTTGATTTCGTCGCTGTCGATATGGAAGACGGTCACGGAGTTCTCGATCGCCGCCTCGGTGGCGACGCGCTGTATCGTCTGCACGACGATTTTCTTGGCCTCCTTGTTGGCCGTCATCTTGGCCTCGTCCATGATTTCGTTGATGTAGGCCGCCGCAGCCGTCTTGGCCTCGTCCTTCATCGACTCCACGAGCTTCTCGCGGGCCTCGTCGGCCGACAGGCCGGAGATATGCTCCAGGGCGTCCTGCGCCGAACGCTTCAGGCGGTCGAGCTCCTCCTGCCGCTGGCCGATGACGGCCTCCTCGGCCTCCAGGCGCTGGCGGTAGAGGTCCAGCTCGTTACGCTGGCGCTGGTTCTCGCTCTGCTGCTGGTTGAGCTGCCCCTCGCGCTGCTTGGCGCGGGCCTCGGCGCTCTGCACCTTCTGCATGCGCTGGTTGGCCTGGCGCTCCGCCTCGTCCTTGATTTTCATGCCTGCCTCGCGGCCTTTGAGCTCCTGCTTCTGCCGGAGCACCTCCCCCTCGCGCGTCGCCTCGTCGATAATCGTCTTGGCGCGGCTGCGGGCCAGGGAGCGCTGTACCAGGATGGTGGCAAGCGATCCGATGGCGATAGCCACCACTGCCACAGCGAGATATAAAAGAATGTTCATTGTATCGGTTAACTTGTGATGTATAGATGTGTTAATAGTTGTTCAGACAAAAACCGCCGCAACCGGCCGCTGGCGCCCCGGAGGGGACTGGCGGAAGGTTTCGGCGTGCGGGAAGGTCCGATGTATGGGAAATGTCCGGGGCAGCCGCGCGGAGCGGCACCCGAAATATGTCAGCCGCGGCCCGGGTCCACGTCGAGAAGAATCTCGTCGAGGTCGGCCTCGAACTTCGCCAGCTCCGCCGCCGCCCGCTCCTGGGAGCGCGTCTGCGTGTAGTAGAGCTGCGCAAACTGATATGCCACCATGGCCAGCACCTCCATCCGCGACTTGTTGCTGAAGCGGTCGCTCCAGAGGGAATTGAGGCGGTTGACCTGGTATTCCGCCGTGCGGCACACCTCCTCGTCCTCCCGGTTGATCTGGAGCGCGAGCGGGGCCTGCCCGGCTATACGGATTGTTATGTTGAGCTTGTCAGTCAATTGTTGAGATCGGCTATGCATGCGTCGATTTCCCGCACTAATGAGGAAAGAAGGGCCCGCGTCCGCTCCACGTCGGAACGCTCAGGGGCGATTGTCGTCGCCGTCCGCAGAAACTCCACCTGCCTCCGCAGGTCCAGGATTTCCCGGTCGCGGCGCCGCAGCTCCCCTTCCAGAGCCTCCGCCCGTTCCAGAGCCTGGTCGCGCTGCTGCTCGATCAGCTTGTAGCGCTGGGCGACGATGCGGGCCTTGCCCGCCACGCGCTCTAAGGTCTGTTGGAACTCGCCGGCCATACTTTACCAAATTTCCCTCAAAGTTACGAAATACTTTCCTTCTCCCCAAATCCCCCGCTCCTTTTTCCTCCCTTTTCCCCACGGCTCTTTCATTTAAAAAAGTCCTGTGCTTCCGAAAAGCCTGTTATTTTATAGCGGGGGAAGTCTGAT
>CALBWF010000060.1:0-9007 GCA_937969265.1 uncultured Porphyromonadaceae bacterium | reverse complement strand
TCCCCTTCATCGTCGGCTCTTGCAAGCGCCCTTTCCCCGCTTCCAAGAGCCGAAAGTGTATCCTGTTCCGTGCGCCCGCCGGAAGGCGGGTGTCTTTTCCTTCCCCCGGCCTCCCCTCCTTCCCTCTCCCCCGCCTTCCGCCGCTTCCAAGAGCCGGAAGTATCTCCGTTCTGTGGAGCGAGCGTAAGCGAGCGGCCTCCCCGCCTCCTCCCCCGGTTCTCCGGCCTCTTCCCCTCTTGTGCGCGAGGCGTGAGCCGAGCGAAGTATAAAAGTTGCATTATAGCAGCCGCGTCCACGGGCCGCGGCGTTAACTTTGCGCCGGAAAGCCTCCTGAGAAGCCCTTTCGAGAAGCCCCTCTGAAAAGCCTCCCGCCGTCCGTCCGTCGCGCGCAGCCTGTCGGGTGGAGCGAGCTTCAGCGAGCGGCGTCTTTCATCCGAATTTCAACCCCTTTTAACCTTTCCCCCTATGAAGAACAACACCCCCTCCCCCTCTCAAATCCTCTCCTCGTCCAGCCCCCTCAAAACCGCCGAAAACAGAGCGGGCCGCGCCTTGTCTGCGCGGCCCGCGGAAACGGATCAGTTTAAGGAATCAAGCCGGTATTCTGAATCAAATTGGCTTCAGGAACCGGATTTGGAGGATGATGACGCGTTATTTGACTACTTCCTTCGAGATATAGCGCGTGCGTCCCTGCTGGATAACCAGGATATAGACGCCCGGCGCCGCGGTAGCGGTAACGTTGGAGGGCTCGCCGACGCCGCGGGCGACAACAACGCCGCTCTCAGCCTCAATCAGTGTCAGATGCTTGGGGAGGGTGTTTTCCTCGCCGGCAACTGTAAGGTCCTCGATTCCGGCCTCGTGGCCCCCGTTGGCGAAACGTTCTGCTACCTTGTTGGCGCTCATCGCCCCGGCGTAAATCGCGAACTCGTCAAAATCACCCTTGAAGAAATTGTTGAAATTGACGTTGACGTTGCCGATCACCATCAGCTCGTCGTTGTCGGATATATCCCCCGTAGAGTCGGGAGCGTCTGCCATAAGGGTTCCGTCGGCATAAATCTTCAGGCGCCCGGTCGCGCTTTCGCGCACGCAGACGAGGTGGTGCCAGTTCCCGTCGAAGAGCGCGGCGGCCTCGAAGTTGGACTCCGACTTGGTCTCGTTATCGTCGACGGAGAATTTCAGAAGGCCGTTCTTCAGCTCGATGCCGGTCCACTTGCCGGTGGCGCCGGTCGTGGCGTTAGCAGCCATGGAACCTTTGTGGAACAGGTATGCGGCATCGTCAGTGGAGCGGAACCAGGTCTCGATCGTGAAGTCGCGCTCGCCGAGCTGGATCGCCTGGTACGCCTCCTGGGTCAGATAATCAGCGGTGCCGTTAAGGCTGAGAGCCTTGCCGACCTTACCCTCGACGAGGACGGGCGAGCCCTTGACGGAAGCCGCTCCCTGGACCTCGTTGGCTGTTGTCGAGCCGTCGATAGCCTCGAAGGGGAAGTATGCGATCTTTTCAAGGAGGACAGGCTCGGTAACGGTTATGGTGCCCTCAAGGGTTGCCTCGGAGCTTTCCCCGGTAGCCTTGACTACGACCTTGTATTTCCCGGCCTTGGTCGGAGTGCCGCTGATGGCGAACGTTCCGGCGGAGGCGTCGGAGGTCAGGTCAACCCCTTCGGGAAGCCCCGTCGCTGTAACGGCGTCGGCATATGCGAAGGTCCCCTCCACGCTCGCGATCGGGAATCCGACCTCGACGCTCTGGTCAAGACGCCCGGAGGTCAGCGCCAGGCGCGCGTCAGTCGAGAAGCGGTCGGGCAGATAGTAGCCGAGATGGGGTGGCTGGTTGTAAGCGGTATTCTGCCAGGCCACCGCCAGACGGTAGTTGTGGTCCTGCATAAGGCACGGGACGCGGTACTTCGTCGGCTCCGTGGTGGTGAAAATCAGCAGGTCGGAAGAGTTCTTGCCGTCCCACAGCACCAGCTCCTCGCGCCAGTCGCCGAGGATGTCGGCCTGAAGGCACGGGGTCGCCTTGGTAGTGTTGCAGGTCTGCGCGCTGTAGACGGAGAAGTCCCAGTTGGCGGCGTCGGAGGTGCAGGCGGCGTTGCGCTTCGTCACCGCGGGAACGGAGTTGCCGGTAGCCTTGTCATACTTGCCGTCGAAAAGCTCGTCAAGCAGGTCGCCGTCCCAGTAGATGCGGAAATTGGTCGAGGCGCGCTTCTCCGCCACTACGTTGCCGTGGCAGTCGAATGTCGCGGAGGTCGCCTTGCCACCGACAAAGTAGTTGCTCGGCCACAGCTCATAGCCGCGCCAGTTGTCGCTGATGTCGGCCGCGAGTCCGCGACCTATGTCGTTGCCCGACTGCTTGATTTTCCATATGATCTCGCCGGTCGAGGCGTCGCGGAACGAGGCGTCAAAGGGATAGGACGAGCTTTTCTCCTCGTGGACCATGTACACCTCCAGCCCCTCGCGGTCCGGATCGAAGTCCCCGAGGTGCAGCGCGTCGCCGTGGCCTCCCCCCGTGCGGTATAGGAGCTTCCCGTCGTGGTCGATCGCCGCGGAACCATAGATGATTTCGTCGAAGCCGTCCCCGTCGACATCGCCGACCGTGACGGAGTGCGCGCCCTCGCCGTAGGCTCCCTTGCCCTTCTCCTTGCTCTCGTGGAGCCAGTGCTTGACGAGCTTGCCCTCCTTGAAATCATAGGCGGCCAGGAAGGACCCGGTATAGTAGCCGCGGCACATCACAACCGACGCGTTGTCCCCGTGGAGATGGGCCACGCACGCCAGGAAGCGCTCCGAGCGCCCTCCGTAGCTGTCACCCCAGTTCGACATCGACGAGCGCTTCGGCTCGAACTCTACCGTCGAGAGAGCCTCGCCCGTAAGGCCGGAGAACATCGTCAGGTACTCTGAACCCGTGATTACGTGGCCGTTGGAGTTGCGGTAGTCGGCATCGACCTTGTCGCTCCCCATCAGTACCGCGTTCCCCTTGCCGTCGATGGTTCCGGGAGCGGTGCGGCAGGCCATCTCCGCCTTGCCGTCGCCGTCGAAGTCATAGACCATGAACTGCGTGTAGTGAGCCCCGGCGCGGATGTTCTTGCCGAGGTCTACGCGCCAGAGCTTCGTGCCGTCCAGCTTGTAGCAGTCGATATAGACGTTGCCGGTATAGCCGTTCTGCGAGTTGTCGCGGGAGTTGCTCGGATCCCACTTCACGAAGATTTCGTACTCTCCGTCCCCGTCGACATCCCCGACAGAGCAGTCGTTGGGAGTGTAGGTGTAATCGTCGGTAATCGGAGCCGCTTCGGTCGAGAACTTGCTGTTGCCGGGGATAGTCCCTCCGGCGGGTCGGTCGAGCTTCACGCGGAGCGCCCTGCCCGGCACGCTCGCGGTTTTCGAGGTCTCGACGACATCCCCGTTGACGAGGGCCTTGACGACGTAGGTCGATTTGGCGCCCCCCTTCACGTCCAGGAGGTTCGTCCCCCCGGTTATCGGTTCGGCGTTAACCTTTACGCCGTCGCGGTAGACGTCGAACGTGGTTTTCGGAGCGTCGCTCTCGAGGCTGCGCCACGAGACGAACACCCCGGGGCTGGCGTACATCGCGACAACCCCGCGGTCGAGATTCTCGACCGCGAGCGCCGAGGTGGCCGCGGTGGCTATGGCGCAGGCGAGAATGAACTTGTTAGCAGACATTCACAGTCAAGATTTAGGGTTAGATACTATTTCTACGCGAATTTACTGATTCAGGCTCTTTCGCCGGGGGAATTTTTGACGCAAGAAGCCCGACAAAATATCGCCCTGACGTGCCGTTTCAGCCAAATTAACGCCCTTGCGGCGCCAAACCAGCGGATTTTTCACTAATTTTGCCTTACAAACCCAACCTAACCGATGCAGAACCTTAACACCCCTTTCGCCCGCCCGCTCTACGTCATGGCCAAACCGGCAAGCTCCCGGTGCAACCTGGCATGCGAGTACTGCTACTACCTCGAAAAGAACAAGCTCTACCGCGACAGCGACCCGGAGCGCCGCTTCGTCATGTCCGACGCCATGCTCGAGAAATTCATCAAGGAATACATCGAGGCCCAGACAACCCCCGAAGTGCTATTCACCTGGCACGGCGGCGAAACCCTCATGCGCCCCCTCTCGTTCTATCAGAAAGCGATGGAGCTGCAGCGGAAATACGCCCGCGGCCACCTCATCGACAACTGCATCCAGACCAACGGGACACTGCTGACCGACGAATGGTGCCGCTTCTTCAAGGACAACAACTGGCTCGTCGGGGTCTCGATCGACGGCCCGAAGGAGTTCCACGACGAGTACCGCCGCGACAAGGTCGGGGGGCCGTCGTTCAACAAGGTGATGCGAGGTATCGACCTGCTGAAAAAACACGGAGTGGAATGGAACGCCCTCGCTGTCGTAAACGACTACAACGCCGACTACCCCCTCGAGTTCTACAACTTCTTCAAGGAGATCGAGTGCCGCTACATCCAGTTCACCCCTATCGTGGAGCGAATCGCCCCGAAGAAGGACGGTCGCTACCTGGCGTGTCCCGCCGACGGCTCGGAGATTCCCCTGGCCGACTTCTCCGTAACCCCTGAGCAGTGGGGGAGCTTCCTCTGCGCCGTTTTCGACGAGTGGGTGAAGCAGGATGTCGGGAAGTACTTCGTGCAGCTCTTCGACGCGACCCTCGCCAACTGGGTCGGCGAACAGCCGGGAGTCTGCACTATGGCCCTTACCTGCGGCCACGCCGGAGTCATGGAGTATAACGGCGACGTCTACAGTTGCGACCACTTCGTATTCCCCGAATACCGCCTGGGCAACCTCGCCGAGAAGAACTTCGTCGAGATGATGTACAGCGACCGGCAGCAGCGTTTCGGAGCCGCCAAGCGCGACTCGCTCCCGGAGCAGTGCCTGAAATGCCGCTGGCTCTTCGCCTGCAACGGCGAGTGCCCCAAGAACCGCTTCGCCTTTACCGCCGACGGCCAGCCGGGCCTCAACTACCTCTGCGGGGGGTACCGCCGCTTCTTCGCCCATGTCGCCCCCTACATGGACTTCATGAAGGCCGAACTCGCCGCCGAGCGCCCCCCCGCCAACGTCATGCGCTGGGCCGCCGAACGCGCCAAAGAGGGCAAATAGGCTCCCCGCAAGAGAAATTGGTAGGCGCTCCCGTAAAATATGCAACGCATCATTGGGAGAAATGCCCTAACTTCGCGACCGACCAATCAGATCTTTATCGACATTATGCTGAAAAAGACAAGACAAATACTCGCCGTCGCCAGCATCCTGGCGGTGACGCTCCTGTTCGTCGATTTCACCGGCACCGCCCACGCGTGGCTTGGATGGATGGCGAAAATCCAGTTCCTGCCGGCCCTCCTGGCGCTAAACGCGGCCGTGGTGGTCGGGCTGGTTGTCCTGACACTCCTCTTCGGGCGCGTCTACTGCTCTGTAATCTGCCCCTTAGGAATCATGCAGGATGGTTTCGCGTGGCTCGGGAAGAAGGCTAAGCGCAACCGCTATTCCTATTCCAAGGCCAGGAACATCCTGAGATACACCTTCTTAGGCGTTATGGTACTCGCCATTCTGTTCGGAGTCCACGTCATAGTGGCGCTCCTGGCCCCGTACAGCGCCTACGGGCGTATCGCACAGAGCCTCATAGCCCCGGTATGGGCCTGGGGGAACAACCTCCTGGCGCAGTGGGCCGAAAAGGCCGACAGCTACGCCTTCTATACCGTTGACGTATGGCTGAAAGGGGGCGTGACCCTCGCCGTGGCGGTGGTGACGCTGGGGGTGCTCGCATTCCTCGCCTGGCGCAACGGGCGCACCTACTGCAACACGGTCTGCCCCGTAGGGACGGTGCTCGGCTTCCTCTCCCGCTTCTCCCTGTTCAAGCCGGTAATCAACCTGGAGAAATGCAACGGATGCGGCCTCTGCGCCCGCAACTGCAAGAGCGCCTGCATCAACAGCAAGGAGCATAAAATCGACTACTCCCGCTGCGTGGCCTGCATGGACTGCCTGGAGAAATGCCACCAGGGAGCGATTTCCTATACCTTCCGCCGCCCCGCCACCGCAAAGGTAGCCGCTGACAAGGCAACCGATACCTCCCGCCGCAAATTCCTCTCGCTTACCGCGGTAACTGCTGCCGCCCTCGCCGCCAAGGCGAAGGAGAAGACTGTCGACGGTGGCCTGGCGGTAATCGAGGACAAGAAGATTCCCGACCGCAAGACCCGCATCGCACCCCCGGGAGCTCTGAGCCTCAAGAACCTCAGCGACCACTGCACGGCATGCCAGCTATGCGTCGCGGCTTGCCCCAACGGGGTGCTGCGCCCCTCGACCGACCCGGCGACGCTGATGCAGCCCGAAGCCTCCTACGAGCGGGGCTACTGCCGCCCGGAGTGCGTCCGCTGCTCCGAGGTTTGTCCCGCCGGGGCGATTGTGAAAATCACCCGTGCCGACAAGTCTTCAATTCAGGTAGGCCACGCCGTATGGGTCCGCGAGAACTGCGTGCCGCTGACAGACGGGGTCGAATGCGGCAACTGCGCCCGCCACTGCCCCTCGGGTGCAATCACGATGATTCCATCCGTTGCCGGAGACCCCGACTCCCCGAAAATCCCGGCGGTCAACGCGGAGCGATGCATCGGGTGCGGAGCGTGCGAGAACCTCTGCCCCGCCCGTCCCTTCAGCGCTATATATGTCGAAGGCCACGAACGCCATCGCGTGATATGAACCAAGCCCCAACCTCCAAAACCTCCGAACGATGAAGAACAACAAGATAGGACGCCGCGACTTCCTCAAGCGCCTCGGAATCGGGGCTTCGGCCACCGGGCTGGCGCTCGCCGGATGCGACTCGGCAAGCAAGAAGATTACCCCGGAAGGGACCGCCACCGGCGAGATTCCGACCGACAAGATGACTTACCGCAGCAACCCCAAGACGGGCGAGAAGGTATCCATTCTCGGCTACGACTGCATGCGCTGGCCGACCATTTCTGGTGGTAGCGCCAGAGACCAGGCTGACGAAATCGACCAGGAAGCCGTAAACGACCTGGTTGACACCGCCCTCCGCCACGGGGTCAATTACTTCGACACATCCCCCGCCTACTGCAAAGGCATGTCGGAGCACGCGACGGGAATCGCTCTGAGCCGTCATCCCCGCGACAGCTATTTCATCGCCACGAAGCTCTCCAACTTCGCCCCCGAGACCTGGAGCCGCGAAGCCTCCATCGCGATGTACCGCAACTCGCTGAAGGAGCTTCAGACCGACCATATCGACTACATGCTGCTCCACGGAATCGGCATGGGGGGCATGGAGGCCTTCGAAAACCGCTATATCAAGAACGGAATCCTCGACTTCCTTCTCAAAGAGAGGGAGGCGGGTCGAATCCGCAACCTGGGCTTCTCGTACCACGGCGACGTGGAGGTTTTCGACTACCTGCTGTCGCAGCACGACAAATACAAATGGGACTTCGCGCAAATCCAGCTCAACTGGGTCGACTGGGAACACGCCGCCGAGGTCAACCCGCGCAACACGAACGCCGAATACCTCTACGGCGAGCTCGAAAAGCGCGGCATCCCCGCGGTTATAATGGAGCCGCTGCTCGGCGGACGCCTCTCGAACGTGCCCGACCATATCGTGGCGCGCCTGAAAGAGAAGGAGCCTGACCGCTCGGTAGCTTCCTGGGCATTCCGCTACGCCGGAAGCCATCCCGGAGTGATGACGGTGCTCAGCGGGATGACCTACAAGGAGCATCTCGAGGATAACCTCCGCTCCTTCTGCCCCCTCAAGCCCCTGACCGAGGAGGAAAACCGCTTCCTCTACGACACGGCCGACCTGATGATGGAGTACCCGACCATCCCCTGCAACGACTGCAAATACTGCATGCCGTGCCCCTACGGGCTCGACATCCCGGCCATCCTCCTCCACTACAACAAATGCGTCAACGAGGGGAACGTCCCCGAAACCAACGAGGGAGAGGACTACAGGAAGGCCCGCCGCGCCTTCCTGATCGGCTACGACCGCAGCGTCCCGAAGCTCCGCCAGGCCAACCACTGCATCGGCTGCGGCCAGTGCGCCCACCACTGCCCCCAGCAGATCGACATCCCAGCCCAGCTCCACCGCATCGACTCCTTCGCCGAACGCCTCCGCCAGTCCCCCGCCTGACCCCCTCCGGCACCCCCCTCCGCCTACATCGCGCCTCACCCCCATCATAAAACGGCTTACCGCCCCGCGCTCATTCGCCCCGGCCCGATAAGCCGCTTTTATTTTTCACTCAAAGAATAAAATCGTATAACCAACGCATTATGAGACATTTGTCACTTTGCTATTCAATTTTATTCCGCAACTTTGCCAAAAAGCGCAAATGCTCTTAAGCGGCAGAAATACTCCTTGTTCGGGCTTGGTGCGGCGGGATCGTTGTCGGCATCGGCGAGTACAACCATAAGAAAGACAAGGCTGAACGGCGCGATAACAAAGGCTGGATGGCCGTCTGCGCGCAAGGGGATTGCCTGAGCTACCTGGTCTGGTTCAATAAGATAAAGCTGACAAAGGGGGCAATCAAATACGAGATTGACGATAATTCGCACTATTTCCTTAAAAAGAATTCTGAACACGCTGTCAGTATTCCGCTAAACCTAATGCAGCCTGGCAGGGCGAGGGACTGGCATAAGGCCTTTCTTGCAGACGACCAGGAATTGGCGGAGCGGATAACCGACAAAGGGTATTTCGACAAGAAAAATCCTGACCATCAAGGCAATAACTACAATCCTTTCCTTTTTGAGCAAATCGCGGAAGACTATAATCCCCAACCGTAAAATTCCCTTATAAGACTCATAGGAGAAAACACGTGAGCTAAGCCAATGTATATTAACAATTTATTAACGGGGCTTTATCGGAGGCGCGGAAACGGGATAAAAAAAGTTGGCGAAAAATTTTGCGGAATGGAAAAAGGTTCGTAACTTTGCACTCGCAAAACGGAAGTTTTTAGCGCTTGGTTCGCTAGCTCAACTGAATAGAGCATCTGACTACGGATCAGAAGGTTACAGG
>CALBWF010000059.1:0-2667 GCA_937969265.1 uncultured Porphyromonadaceae bacterium | reverse complement strand
CGGTGTGGACATGATGGACTGCGTGATGCCTACCCGCAACGGCCGCAACGGCATGATATTCACCCGCAACGGCATCATGAACATGCGCAACAAGAAGTGGGCCGACGATTTCACGCCTCTTGACCCGGGAAGCGACTGCTTTGTCGACCAAGTATACACCAAGGCATATGTACGCCATCTCTTTATCGCCGGAGAATTGCTCGCGATGCAAATCGCGTCGATCCACAATCTCGCGTTCTATCTATGGCTGGTTGGGGAGGCGCGCCGCCATATCCAAGCCGGTGACTTCGCGACATGGAAGCCGGAAATGGTGCGCAGGGTAACAAACAGGCTTTAATCGCATTATCCTGTAAAGCCTAAACAATCACTTCAACAGATGAAACTCCCGAAAACGCCAAAATTGCCTGACAGGCTGGCCAAATATCCCACGCCGTCGTTCTGGAAGCACGCCCCGGTTAAGATACTCGACTGGTATATCATCAAGAAATTCCTCGGAACGTATTTTTTCGCCATACTTCTGATATTGGCGATTACCGTTGTCTTCGATATCAACGAGAAACTCGACTCCTTCCTAAAGGCGCCGCTAAAAGCTACCGTTTTCGACTATTTCCTGAACTTCCTGCCATATTTCGCAAACCAGTTCAGCCCGCTGTTCACCTTCATCGCCGTCATATTCTTCACGTCAAAACTCGCCGATAACTCCGAAATCATCGCGATGCTTTCAAGCGGCCTGAGTTTCCGGCGGCTTTTGCGCCCGTATATGATTTCGGCAGCGGTAATCGCGGCGGGAACCTTCGTGTTGGGGGCTTACGTTATTCCTCCCGCCAACATCAAGCGCATCGAGTTCATGAACACCTACGTCCGCAACCGCCGCGTCGATTTCGGAGACAACATAATGCTGCAGGTAGGCCCCGGCCGAATCGCGTATATGTCGCGTTACGACAACACCACCAAAACCGGCTACCGCTTCTCGCTGGAAGAGTTCAAGGACAAAAAACTGGTCTCCAGACTGACTGCGCAGTCGATACGCTGGGACACCCTCTTCCAATGGCAGGTCAGGGATTACCAAATCCGCGATTTCAAAGATAACAGGGAGTTTATCACCCGAGGCACGAAACTCGACACCGTCATACCCTTCGAGCCGCGCGACTTCCTGATTTCGCGTAACGACCAGGAAACGCTGACGCTCCCGGAACTGCGGGAATATATCGACCGACAGAAAGAGCGCGGTGTCGCGAATATCAAGGCTTTTGAAATCGAATACGAGAAGCGCTACGCTATGTGCGCAGCGGCGTTTATCCTGACTGTCATCGGCATGTCCCTCTCATCAAAGAAGGTAAAAGGAGGAATGGGAGTCAACATCGGCCTGGGTCTCGTACTGAGTTTCAGCTATATTCTGTTTATGACCGTCACCTCCTCGTTCGCCGTCAGCGGCATCACGTCGCCCCGCGTCGCGATGTGGATTCCCAACATCCTCTACTCCGTAATCGCCGTAATCCTCTACCGCAAAGCCGCAAGATAGCGGACAGACATCATCTATTCGGGTTTTCAGCAAATTCCCGGACCATATTATCGAAGTCCTCGTACATGCCAAGGATTTTGTCATGGCACAAGCGGAAATCATCATATGACACCCTTATGCGAGACATCTTGTCGAGCGTTTCGGGTAAATCCCGCACGTCAGCGATGAAACTGACGTACGGACAGGATTCAATCCACTTGTAACTCTCGCGGATTTTAGGATTGTTATTGCTCAAAGCTATTGTCGGCGTACCGGTTATAAAACCGAAAATCATACCATGCAAACGGTCTGTAATCAGTAACTCCATTTCAGAGATATGATTCAGCAATTTCGTCAAGAGGGCTTGCCAGTGAGAGGGAGATATGTTGTCATGGCCGCAATGAGTGTCGAAAAACGAGACGGAGCCGAATCTTTCAGTCACACAATCACCCAAAAAATCCCTTTCAGCATCGTTAATCAACCGTTCTCTGTCATCTCGCAAGCAAACGCCGGCGCCTCTCCTCGGATTATCGCTGAAGAAGTCCATTGTCATCACTATATCCGGGAGCAACGTGCGCCGGACATTGAAGCATGAAAGCTTACGGTACGAATCTTCCTCTCTTGCCGCAAAAAGAAGTTCGCGTTTGCGCCCGTATATATTAGCGGCCCTTTTGAAATTTGACAGCTTGCGGAATCTTACCGACTGAGGAAATATCACAATCGGGATATGACGTGACAACGTAACCACTATCTGACGGTAAATCTCATAATAGTAATACACATCTCCTATGCTGCCGCCACCGACGATTGTTATAAGGTCGCCGCTTTTCAAGCCTCGTGTCAGTGACTTCAAGTCGTCGTACTCGCTGGACGCGCGCATAACTACCAATTCCTTGTCAGGGAACAAGGATTCCAGTCTTTGAATCTGCGCCAGCGTTATCGCTATATCGCCGATATTCCCGTAATCAGCCGCCTGCAATAAAAACACTCTGCCGCGACCGTTATCACTATTCTTATCGACAGCCTTGTTGTCTCGACTCAGGATGTATTTCAACATCCCGTAGTGGAACGGATGAAGAAGTTTGCGTAACTTCATAAACCAGCCTAATAAATTTTAAGTAACTGTTCAAAATTATTTTATACTAACGGGTCTGATTATTTCAATA
>CALBWF010000058.1:0-10781 GCA_937969265.1 uncultured Porphyromonadaceae bacterium | reverse complement strand
GGGGAAGGGGGTTTGGGAAAGGGGGAGGGCGTGATGGAGGGCCGCTCAGAAGAGATATTCAGAGGGGGCGGTCAGGAGAGGGGGAGGAGGAGGGCGGTGGCGGAGGGGGAGCCGGGGGCGGCGAGGAGGAGGAGGGAAGCGGCGTGGTATGTTGTGGAGTGGAGTTCGCCGGTGAAGGGGTAGAGGCGGAGAAGGGGGCCTCGGCGGTCGATGACGACGAGGCGGCGGGTCTGCCCGTTGTGGAGCAGGATGCGGGCCAGGACGCGGCGGTCGGTTATTATCAGTGACATACAGCGGTCAGATGCGGCGGCCGCTTTTGGAGGGGATGGCGCTTTTGGAGGGATGGAAAGGCTGGGAGGACTGGGAGGACTGGATAGAATCGGAGGCGGAGGCGGCTGCGGCGGAGTCGGCGACTTCTTCGGGGGTGGCGCCGAAGCGGAAGGAGCGGTGGGGGAAGAAGGCGCCGGGGCGCGACTCGCGGCGGGTGCGGACGAGGGAGATGCTGTCGAGGTGGAAGTAGTCGCGGCGGTCGGGGTCGAGGATTATGTAGCCGTAGACGCGCTCCGGGGTGCGGGTGGAGTCGAGCTGGAGCTTGAGGGAGGCGGTGCCCTGGCTTGTTCCCGGCTCGTCGCGGTAGTCGGTGGTGCCGTCGGAATAGTCGGCGAGAATCCTGGAGGCTACGCGGTTGCGGGCGTTGATTACCTTGTACTGGAGGGTGTAGATGTCGCCCGGGCGCCAGTTGGTGTCGGGGTCGAGGGTGAAGGTCATGACGCGGGAGAGCATCCTGGGGGAGCCGATTATGTGACGGGCGTTGGGCCACAGCTCCACGGAGTCGCCTGCCATGGCGATCTGGGCGCTGGCTCCGGCGGCGATGCTGTTCTGCCGTTCCTGAAGAATCTCGATTACCCGGTCGCAGACCTCCATATATTTGTCGAGGTGGTTGCCGTACCACATGAAGGAGGTGTCGAGCTGCTGCTGGGTGACGCCGCGGGCGGCGAGTACGCTCTGTTTGAGCGCCTGGCGGGCCGAATCGGTGGGGTACTGGGAGTAGTTTAGGGCTGTCACGCCGTCGGCCATGTGGAGGTCGGCCACGACGAGGGCCATTTCCTCCTGGGAGAGGACTCCGTCGGGCTGTTTGCGGCATCCTCCGAGCAGCGCCCCTATCAGAGCCGCGGCGGCCATTATTAACCCCCAGAGCCTCATTCCGCCTCACCCTCCTTTCCCGCGGCGGGTTTCTTACCCCTCAGCGAGAAGGGGACTTCGGAAATCTGCCTCGAATAGAACAGGAGAAGCGCTATGATTCCGACGGAAATAGCGGCGTCGGCCAGGTTGAATATGGGGCGGAAGAAGATGAAGTGCTCCCCTCCGACCCAGGGCATCCAATCGGGCCAGTACCAGGAGGCGAGGGGGAAGTAGAACATGTCGACCACCTTGCCGAAGAAGAAGGGGGCGTAGCCTCCCGAGGCGGGGAACATCACGGCGGTTTCGGGAGGGAGGGGGTTGTTGAAAATCCGGCCGTAGAAAACGCAGTCGATGATGTTTCCGGCGGCTCCGGCGACAATCAGCGCCAGGCAGACGATGTAGCCTGTCCGGGCCTTCGGGGAGCGCCGTATGCGGCAGATGTAATATATGAGGAACGCCACGACCACTATGCGGCCAAGCGTCAGCAGCAGCTTGCTCCCGATTTCCCATCCGAAGGCCATGCCGTTGTTTTCGATGAACACGAGCTGGAACCAGGAGGTTACCGGGAGGCTCTCGCCGAGGTAAAAGCTGGTCTTTACCTTGATTTTGATAGCCTGGTCAAGGATTACCAGCAGGATTATTATGGCCGCGGCCAGGATGCCGCGGCCCTGTTTAGCTTTTTCCAAGGTGGGTTGCTGCGTTTTGCTGTCGTTACTTTTTCGACTCGACGCTCAGTGTGGCGTGGGGCACTATGCGGAGGCGCTCCTTGGGGATGAGCTTGCCGGTGATGCGGTCGATGCCGTAGGTTTTGTTCTTGATGCGCAGGAGGGCGTTCTGGAGCTTCTGTATGTACTGCCCCAGGCGGAGCGCCTGGCGTCCGGCCTCCTCCTTGGAGAAGGTCGAGGCTCCCTCTTCGAGCACCTTGA
This sequence comes from uncultured Porphyromonadaceae bacterium, assembly GCA_937969265.1. Classification (GTDB taxonomy): domain Bacteria; phylum Bacteroidota; class Bacteroidia; order Bacteroidales; family Muribaculaceae; genus UBA7173. The sequence continues at coordinate 8,673 of CALBWF010000058.1, read as the reverse complement.
AGGTCGGGGATGTGTCGTCGGTGTCGTTACCGTCGGAGTTCATGACGTTGGAGCGGAGCATCTCGTAGTCGCTGCGGGCTTTTTCGAGCTTCTCCTCGATGATAGCCTTGAACTCTTCGAGTTCCTCGTCGGTGTAGCGGGTCTTCTCACTCATTTCACTCATTGTAGCACAATTTTAAGCAGGTTTGACGTTGAGGATGACCCTGTTGCCGTCGATGTCGAGCACTTCGTCTTCGGCGGGGGTTTCAACCGGGGCCACCAGGAGCGAGGAGGCGAGTACCTGGCGCGAGATGTATTCGGCGAAGTCGGCCACGGCCTTGTCGGTGAACTCTCCGGGGGCAATGGCGACGTTTATGCGGTCGGTGATGTTGTAGCCGCGGCTCTTGCGGATGTTCTGGATGCGGTTGACCAGTTCGCGGGCGATACCCTCGTTGCGGAGCTCGTCGGTAAGGGTTACGTCGAGCGCCACGGTTACGGACCCCTCGTTGGCCACGAGCCATCCGGGAATATCCTCGTTGTGGATTTCAACGTCGGCAAGCTCTATCGTGGCGGGGGCTCCGTCGACGGTCAGCACGGCGCTTCCGTCGCGTTCCAGGGCGTTGATCTGCTGCTGGGTCATCTCGCCGACAGCCTTGGCGACACCTTTCATCTGCTTCCCGAATTTCGGGCCGAGCTTCTTGAAGTCGGGCTTGATTCGCTTAACGAGCACTCCCTCGTCGCTGCCTACAAAACGCAGATTCTTTACGTTTAGTTCAGAGAGGAGGAGCGGGGCGATCGCTTCTATGTCGGCGCGGCGCTCGGCGGAGTCGACCGGGAGCATGAGCTGGCGCAGCGGCTGGCGCACCTTTATGGCTACCTTTCGGCGGAGCGAGAGGCCGAGGGAGGTTATCACCTGGGCGATGTTCATGCGCTCTTCGAGCTTCTTGTCGATGAGGGTTTCGTCGGCCTCGGGGAAGAGGACGAGGTGGACCGACACCGGTTTCTCCCTGCGGGCTTCGGCGGCGGGAGCCGTCAGGTCGCGGTAGAGGAGGTCGGCGTAGAAGGGCGCGAAGGGGGCCATCAGGCGGCTGACGGTCTCCAGGCAGGTGTGGAGGGTCTGGTATGCCGAGAGCTTGTCGGCGTCCATCTCCCCGGCCCAGAAGCGCTTGCGGTTGAGGCGGACGTACCAGTTCGAGAGGTCGTTGTTTACGAAGTCGGCTATGGCGCGGGCGGCGCGGGTCGGCTCGTAGTCTTCGAGGGCCTCGTCGACTGTCTTCGCCAGGGTGTTGAGGAGGGAGAGAATCCAGCGGTCTATTTCGGGGCGCTCGGCGAAGGGTACCTGCTCTTCGGCGCCGGTGAAGCCGTCGACGTTGGCGTAGAGGGCCAGGAAGGAGTAGGTGTTGTGGAGCGTCGCGAAGAGCTTGCGGGCGGTTTCCTGCACCCCGGCCTCGTCGAACTTGAGGTTGTCCCAGGGGGAGGAGTTGGAAATCATGTACCAGCGGAGCGGGTCGGAGCCGTATTTCTCGATTGACTCGAAGGGGTTTACGGCGTTTCCGAGGCGCTTCGACATCTTGTTGCCATCCTTGTCGAGGACGAGGCCGTTGGAAATCACCGCCTTGTAGGAGACGGAGTCGAAGATCATCGTCGCAATGGCGTGGAGGGTGAAGAACCATCCGCGGGTCTGGTCGACCCCTTCGGCGATGAAGTCGGCGGGGTATAGCTCGCCGGAGTCAAGTCCCTCCTTGTTCTCGAAGGGATAGTGGATCTGGGCGTAGGGCATCGAGCCGGAGTCGAACCATACGTCGATGAGGTCGGTCTCGCGGCGCATCGGGCGCCCTGTCGGGGAGAGGAGCACGATGTCGTCGACATAGGGGCGGTGGAGGTCGATTTTCTCGTAGTTCTCCTTGGAGAAGTCGCCGGGCTTGAAGCCTTTGGCCTTGTAGGGGTTCTCCTTCATGAGGCCGGCTTCGACGGCGCGCTCGATTTCGTCGTAGAGGTGCTCGACGGAGTCGACGCACAGCTCCTCGCGGCCGTCCTCGGTGCGCCAGATGGGGAGGGGTGTTCCCCAGTAGCGGCTTCGCGAGAGGTTCCAGTCCTGGAGGTTCTCGAGCCATTTTCCGAAGCGGCCCGAGCCGGTCGAGGCGGGTTTCCACTTGATTGTGTCGTTAAGCTCCATGAGGCGCTCGCGGGCGGCGGTGGTGCGGATGAACCAACTGTCGAGGGGGTAGTAGAGCACGGGCTGGTCGGTGCGCCAGCAGTGGGGGTAGTTGTGGGTATGCTTTTCGACCTTGAAGGCCTCCCCGTCGCGTTTCATCTCGACGGAGAGGGTCACGTTGAGGTCTTCCGGCTCGTCGGTCTTTTCGGGGTTGAACCAGCGCTCGTACTGAGGCTTGACGTAGGCCCCGGCGTAGCGGGCGTAAAGCTCTGTGTCGACGCAGCGCTCGGTAAATTCGGGCGCCAGTTCGTCGAGGGGGTAGTACTTGCCCTGGAGGTCGACCATCGGGCGGGTCTCGCCGCGGAGGTTGATCATGAACAGGGAGGGGATTCCGGCCAGGCGTGCCACTTTCGCGTCGTCGGCGCCGAAGGTCGGGGCGATGTGGACGATTCCGGTGCCGTCCTCGGTGGTGACATAGTCGCCGGGGATTACGCGGAAGGCCTCGTCGGCGATTTCGACGAAGTTGTCCTTGCCGACCGAGAAGCGTTTCGCCGGGTTCGCGGCGGCGTATTCAGTTACATATTCCGGGGCGAGGTCGTCGACCTTGGCTACGGGCTTCACCCAAGGCATGAGCTGGCGGTAGCGCATCCCGACGAGTTCGGGGCCGGTCCAACTCCCGACTTCGCGGTAGGGGATGAGCTTGTCGCCCGGCTTGTAGTCCTCCATCGGGGCCTCGGCGCCTTCGGGCTTGAAGTAGCTCTTGACGCACTCGCGGGCCATTACGGCGGAGATTTTCTCGCCGGTATAGGGGTTGAAGGTACGCAGGCAGACGTATTCGATTTTCGGACCCACGCAGAGGGCGGTGTTCGAGGGGAGGGTCCAGGGGGTAGTTGTCCAGGCCAGGAAGCAGGGTTTGCCCCAGCCGGTCATCCCGGGCTTCGGCTCGAGGATTTCAAAAATCGCGGTGGCGGTGGTGTCCTTTACGTCGCGGTAACATCCGGGCTGGTTGAGCTCGTGGGAGCTGAGGCCGGTTCCGGCGGCGGGGGAGTAGGGCTGGATGGTGTACCCCTTGTAGAGGTATCCCTTGTCGTAGAGCTGGCGCAGGAGCCACCACACGGACTCGATATATCGGTTGTCGTAGGTGATGTATGGGTTTTCGAGGTCGACCCAGTAGCCCATCATGTCGGTGAGGGCCGACCACTCCTTTGTGTACTTCATCACCTCGGCGCGGCAGGCGGCGTTGTATTCGTCGACGGAGATTTTCTTGCCGATGTCCTCTTTCTTGATGCCGAGGGCCTTCTCGACTCCCAGTTCAACGGGGAGGCCGTGGGTGTCCCATCCGGCCTTGCGCTTGACGTGGAAGCCATTCATCGTTTTGTAGCGGCAGAAGATGTCCTTTATGGTGCGGGCCATGACGTGGTGGATGCCGGGCATGCCGTTGGCCGACGGGGGGCCTTCGTAAAAGACAAACGAGGGGCACCCCTCGCGCACTTCCATGCTGCGGTTGAAGAGGTTCTCTTCGTTCCAGCGGGCGAGCACCTCCTTGTTGATGTCAGAGAGGTTGAACTTGCTGTGTTCGGCGAATTTCATCGGGTCGTATTGTTTTTTGCCGTGCCCTGTGGCACGCGAAATTTTTGCCCGCAAAGTTACTAAATTCCGCTGTCAATTCAAAACAATACTTAAATGGCTCAACTTTCGCAAGCTAAAGGCGGAGGTTCAGTCGAGGAACTGGGAGGAGAAGATGGAGTCGGTCTTCTGGGTTATTATGAGGTCGAGGAGGTCGATTTCGCTGACGGAGGAGGGGGTGGGATGGCTGGGAGTGGTGGGAGAGGTGGGAAGACTGGGAGCGGTGGGCTGAGGAGCGGAGGAGGCGGCGAGGAGGTCGCCGACCTGGGAGGCGGGGATGGAGGGTGCGGCAGAGGCCGGGCGGGGAGAAGCGGCGGCCATTTCGCCGTGGTTGTAGAGGAGTTGCGAGGGGGCTTCGGGCGGGGTCGCGGGTGAGGCGGGAGCGGGCTGGCGGGGGGCGGCCTTGTTCTTGCCGCGGCGGTTGCCGTTGAGGGAGGCCCAGGACTCGCGGGCGGGCTCGACGCGGCCTCCGGTGAGGTAGCGCTGTGCCCAGTAGCCGCTGTCTATGTCGCTGACAATCACGCCGCGGGAGGATGAGGCGTGGATCATCGAGCCGTTGCCGACATAGAGGCCGACGTGGCTCACTTCTTTGCCGTTGGCGAAGAACACGAGGTCGCCGGGGCGGATGTTGTTGCGGGCCAGGTTGGTGCAGTATCGCACCTGTTCGCGGGTTGTGCGGGGAATCTTCACGCCGGTGACGTCGCGGTAGAGGCTCATGACGAGGCCGGAGCAGTCGGTGCCCCCGGTGGTGGTGCCACCGTAGCTGTAGGGGGTTCCGAGCCAGCGGTTGGCCTCGGAGATGAGGTCGCAGGCCATCTGGTCGTCGATGCCGGAGATGCTGACGGGCTTCGACGTGTATGGCTGGCGCCCGGAGTCCCCCTTGCGCTCGCTGCGGACGACTTTCCCCTGCGAGCCTTTGACGGAGGAGCGTGACGAGCCGCATCCGCAGAGCGTCAGCCCGCAGACCGCGGCGCAGCACAGGAGCGCCGTCCGTAAATTTCTCGAGAGTTTCATTGTCAGAAATAGCTGTGACAAGAGGTTTTTATGCCGCAAAAATAAACAATTTGAGCGTCCGATGCAACTTCCTGTGTCCTGTTTTCGTCAAATTAACGTTCGGTTTTCACCTTAATCGGCTTAAAAGTGTTAATTTTGCCCTGATAAACCAATTTTATCGCATTAATGGATATTCTTCAAGTTCAGAACGTCAGCAAGAGCTACACTAACCACAAGGCTCTTGACGATGTTAGTCTCGCGGTGCCGCAGGGCACCGTCTACGGCCTTCTCGGGCCCAACGGCGCGGGAAAGACCACTCTCATCCGCATCATAAACCATATCACGGCCCCCGACAGCGGCCAGGTCATATTCGACGGAAAGCCACTAAGGGAGGATGACGTGGCCCGTATCGGCTACCTCCCTGAGGAGCGCGGCCTGTACAAGAAAATGAAGGTCGGCGACCAGGCCCTGTTCTTCGCCAAGCTGAAGGGGCTGAAGGCTGTCGACGCGGCGCGGGAGCTGCGCCAGTGGTTCGACCGGCTGGAAATCAGCGACTGGTGGGACAAGAAGGTCGAGGAGCTGTCGAAGGGTATGGCGCAGAAGGTGCAGTTCATCGTGACGGTGCTCCATCGCCCCAAGCTGCTCATCTTCGACGAGCCTTTCTCCGGTTTCGACCCGATCAACGCTGACATCCTGACCCGCGAAATCCTTCGCCTGAACAAGGAGGAGGGGTCGACAGTCATTTTCTCGACCCACAACATGGAGAGTGTCGAGGCGCTTTGCGAGAACATCACGCTGATCAACCGCTCGCGTAACATCCTCTCGGGCAACGTGGCCGAAATCCGCTCGCGCCTGGGGGCGGGGCGCTACACCGTGAGCTTCGAGGGGGACCCCGACGCGCTGTTCGCCGCCTTAGGGGACAGGGTGCTTGCCAGCTCTGTCACTAAGGAGCACGGGCTGCTGAAGGCTTCGCTGCGCCTGCGCCCCGACATCGACCGCCGGGAGGTTATCTCGCTGGCCAACGAGGCTGTCGACCTGGTGACGTTCGACCGCGCCCTTCCCTCAATGAACGATATATTCATCCGCACCGTGGAGGACTACAACCGCCGCCACGGCATAACGACCGCTGACATATGAAAAGCAGAATAGGTATAATAATAGGCCGCGAGTTCCGCGAGCGAGTGGCGAAGAAGAGCTTCATCGTGACCACGCTTCTGATGCCCGTGCTGATGCTGGGGCTGATGGTCACCCCGGCCCTGATCGCGATGTTTTCGACCCCGTCGGAGAAGGTCGTGGCGGTCCACGATCCTTCGGGCGTGGTGCTTCCGGCGTTGCAGAAGGCCGATATGGAGTACGCCAGGTTCATCCCCGTCAGCTCCGACGCTGATTCCGTGCTGCGGAACACGGCCTATGACGCGGTGCTCTCCGTAGCCCCCGACGTAGTGAAGAACCCGGGCAAGGGGGTAACCCTCTTCCTCCACGACGCGGCTTCGATGGAGATGGAGGCGACGATTTCCAACGTCGTCAGGCAGGCCGTCGAGGAGCAGCGCCTCCAGTCCTACGACATTGAGAACCTTGCGCAGATTCTCGACGAGATACACGCCGACGTCAGCCTCCGCACCGTCCGCATCGACGAGAGCGGCGAGGGGGAAAGCACTTCTTCGATGCTCTCCTACGTCATGGGCATATTTATGGCGTTCATCCTCTATATGTTCCTGCTGATGTACGGCCAGATGGTAATGACCTCGATAATCGAGGAGAAGAACAACCGCGTCCTGGAGCTTGTCGTGACTTCGGTCAAGCCGATGCAACTGATGATGGGGAAGATACTCGGCGTTGGGCTTGTGGCCGTGGTGCAGGTTGTGATATGGGGCGTGCTACTGTGCTGCATCTCCGCCTTCGTTCTCCCGGCGATCCTCCCCGATAGTGTCAGCCAGCAGGTCGACATGCTTAACGCCGGGACGCTCGACGCCGCCGCTGCGACAACCGACATGGACCTCCTGCAGGCTATCTCGGTGCTCGGCTCGGTATGGTTCGTGGCGAAGCTTTTCGGCTACATCCTCCTGTTCCTGGTCGGCGGCTTCCTGTTCTATGCCTCGATATTCGCGGCGATAGGGTCGGCGGTCGACAACATCCAGGACGCGTCGCAGTTGCAGTCGTTCGCCGTCATGCCCATCATCGTCGGGCTTATAATCGGCATGGCCGCTGCTACCGACCCGAACACCCCGCTGGCGTTTTGGTCGTCCGTCATCCCGTTCACCTCCCCGATGGTGATGCTGATACGCATCCCGTTCGACATTCCGGGGTGGCAGATCTGGGTATCGGTCGCCGCGCTCTACCTCTCGTTCGTGCTGATGGCTTGGTTCGCGGCCAAGATTTACCGCGTCGGCATCTTCATGCACGGCAAGAAGCCCTCCGTCAAGGACCTCGTCCGCTGGGCCAACTACAAATAAACGCTGCCCACTCTGCCCACCTTGTCCACTCTGTCCGGGGGTGTCCGGCGGGTTAGTGGGGGAGGAGGCCCCAGAGGAAGATGGCGAGGATGGCGAGTGGGCAGATGAAGCGGAGGCTGAAGATTATCAGGCGGACGGCCAGGGGGGAAGGGGCTTCCGGGACGCGGCCGGGGGCGGAGAGCTGCGCCCGGAGGATGCGGCGGGGGAGCTTCCAGCCCGTGTAGAGGGCGATCAGGAGTCCGCCGAGGGGGAGCATGATGTTTGACGACACGAAATCAAGCAGGTCGAAGAAGTTCATCCCGAATATTCTGAATCCGGCCAGGGGACCGAACGACAGGGAGCTGAGGCAGCTCAGCAAGGCTACGGCGATTCCGTAGACTACCGTCGCTTTCCCGCGGCTCCACCGCCACTCGCCGACAAACCAGGCGATCACGACTTCCGACAGGGAAATCGTGGAGGTAAGGGCTGCGACGAACAGGAGGATGAAGAACAGCATCGCCCACAGGCTCCCGGCGGGAAGAGTGGTGAATATTGCCGGGAGTATCTCAAACACGAGCCGCGGACCCGCCGCCGGGGCCTCGCCGAAGGAGAACACGGCGGGGAATATCAGCACTCCGGCCATTACGGCGACGAGGGTGTCGAGTACGGCGGTGGTCACGGAGGTGTTTATAAGGCGGGTCGACCGGGAGAAGTAGCTGGCGTAGGTCATCAGCACCCCCATCCCGACGCTCAGCGAGAAGAAGGCCTGCCCCATCGCCCCGAGGACGGTCGAGACGTCGATTTTCGAGAAATCGGGATGGAAGAGGAACGAAAGTCCCTCCGTGGCTCCGGGCATGAAGAGGGAGTTGACGCAGAACACGAACAGAATCGCGAACAGCATCGGCATCAGGATGTTCGACATCCGCTCGATGCCTTTCTGCACCCCGCGGCTGATTACGAAGAAGTTGATTGCCAGGAAGAGGAGCGTCCAGAAAATCTGGCGCCCTCCCGAGGTGGTGAAGCTGTCGAACTGGGCGTGAAGCGCTTCCTGCGACGCGGCGCCTCCGAATCCTGTCGCCGCCTGGTAGATGTATTCGAGCGTCCACCCGGCCACGACGCTATAGAACCCGAGAATCAGCAGGGAGCTCAGCAGGCCGATGTAGGCCACGGAGTGCCACAGCGGTGCCGCCTTGAGCTTCTTGAAAGCGCCGACGACGTTCTCTCCCGTGTAGCGCCCGATGACAAACTCCCCGGCGACCACCGGGACCCCGATCAGGAGCACGAACAGGACGTAGATCAGGAGGAACGCTCCTCCTCCGTGCATCCCCGCCTCATACGGGAAGCGCCATATGTTGCCGAGGCCGACGGCCGAGCCGACTGTCGCGGCGATTACGCCGAGCCTGGTTGTGAATTTCGCGTTGTTAGCCATAAGATAACGTGAGTTCGACGAAATTAAGTGATTGAAAATTTGGTGATTAGCGATAAAAG
>CALBWF010000057.1:0-46245 GCA_937969265.1 uncultured Porphyromonadaceae bacterium | reverse complement strand
CGAACCCTGGGTACCCGTAAGGGTACAACGGTTTTCGAGACCGTCCCGATCGACCGCTCCGGCATCTTTCCTTTGGTCGACGCAGCCCGTTGGTCCGGGGCCGCTATATGCGGAGGACAACCCTCCTGGCGTTGGCAAAAAGCGCCTCGCGGCGCTGTTTTGTTGTGCCACAGGCGCCTATGTTCAGCCTGCGGCTTGTTGTTCAGTCAAATCAAATCCGTCTCTACTGAATCTCCGCACGATAGCGGCTGAGACCGGACGGAATTGAAGTTGGTTACCGCCTCGCGGCGGGAGGTTGTCCTAAATGCGTTGCAAAGGTAAGGCTTTTTCCGGGATTTGAAAAATTTTTGCCTCATTTTTTCGCCATCCGCCTCCGAAATACCCCCGGAATACCCCTCTCCCGGGCCAGAAAGAGAAAAATCCTCCGAAAATAATCGCCGGAAAATTTGCTCAACTAAATTTTTCGTTATACTTTTGCCCCAGCAACTAATCTTTTAGTTGCCGCAGGAAAATATCAAACCGATTAACCCATTCATGAGAACCCGTTCCAAGAAACTGACCGAGAAAGAGGCCCAGATAATGAGTATGCTCTGGGAGCGCGGCCCGATGTTCGTCCGCGAGATGCTCCCCCTCTACGACGAGCCCCGGCCCCATTTCAACACCGTCTCAACGACGGTAAGAATCCTCGAGGACAAGGGCTACGTCGGCCACGAGGCCGTAGGAGGCTCTCACCGCTACTTCGCGGCCGCGCGACCCGAGGAGTTCCGCGAGCGCTCGCTGGCGCAGGTTGTCAAAAGCTATTTCAACAATAGCTACGCCTCAGCCGTCTCCGCTCTCGTCGAGGAGGAGAAAATCTCGGTCGACGAGCTGAAGCGCATTATAGAAATGGTCGAACAGAACAGCAAAAAATCTTGATTATGGGCGCTATATTTTCCTACAGCCTCGGTTCAGGCATATTCCTCCTGCTCGGATTCCTGGTCTACCGCCTGTTATTGGCGGGAGAAAAACAGCCCGCCCTTAACCGGGCTGCCCTCCTCGGGATTTACGGCGCGAGCCTCGCCGCCATGCCCCTGATGTCGCTTCTCGACTCCCTCGCCGCGGCTCCCGCTCCGTCCCTCCAGTCCATAAATATCGGTCCGATTGCCGTTACCGCCGTCGCTGACCCCGACGCCACCTCCCTGCTCCCCCGGGTGATCCTGTGGATATATCTCGCCGGGGTTGCCGCCGTGCTCCTTTACACCCTCGCCGGGTTCGGCCGCCTTGCCGCGATTATCCGCGGCGGTCGCCGGATTTTCCGAGGGAGCTACACACTGGTCGTGCTCCCGACCGACTGCGTGCCTTTCAGCTTTGCCGGCTATATCGTGATGGGGGAAGCCGACGCGGCGAGAACGGATTCGATGGTGACAACCCACGAGCTGGGCCACCTGCGCCACCGCCACTGGCTCGACCTGCTCCTCGCGCAAGCCGTATGCGCCCTGATGTGGTATAATCCCGCCGCGTGGCTCGCCCGCCGCGAACTCCGGCGCGTCCACGAATACCAGGCCGACAGCGCCGTGCTCGACCGCGGCGCCAACCTCCGGGAATATCAGATGCTACTAATAGAAAAGGCTGCCGGCGTCAGATTGCAGTCAATCGCCAACAGCCTGGATCACAGTAATCTTTCAAAACGTATCACTATGATGTACAAACAATCGAACCGGGTTTCCGGGCGTCTTCGCGCCCTGGCCCTCGCACCCGCGCTGCTACTGGCGGCAGTGGCGGTGGACTCCCCCGCGGTGGCCGCGGCACTTTCCGCGGCCTCGGAAACAACAGTTGCCATCCCCGGGACCGAGGCAAAGAAGCAGCCGTCGAAAGCTAACGCCCTTTCCGCCGGCAAAAGTACTGAAAAATCCGATGAACCGCAAGCGACCGTCGCCGTCCAGCCCGAATATCCGGGCGGAATGAACGAACTGATGAAATTCCTGGCAATGAACATCCATTACCCCGAAGCCGCGATGAAAGCCGGCACCCAGGGACGCGTCGTAGTGCGTTTCGTGGTCAAGTCCGACGGGACCGTGGCCGACCCCGAAATCGTGCGCGGCCAGTCGCCCGAACTCGATGCCGAAGCGCTCAGGGTCGTGGCCTCAATGCCCGCGTGGACTCCCGGCAAGAACGAGAAAGGGGAAGCCGTAAGCTGCTACTTCGTGGTCCCGATCAACTTCGCCCTCTCCGGCGGCGACAACAAAGCCAGCTCCCACTCAACCCCCTCGACCCCCTCGACTCCGAGCGCCCCGACCAACAAAACCGTCACCACGACAACGACAACCACCACGACCGTCACCAACGGAAAAGTCACCAACATTTCCGAAACCCGTACCGGCGACAACCATATGATTCTGACAATGGACGGAATGGCGCTCGAATCCGACCCCGGTTCTTCCCAAATCAGCCTCAACGACCGCAAATACGCCCCCGGCGCCTCCGGCGCTCCCGCCTACTTCGTCAACGGCAAGCCCTTCACCGGTTCCCTCGACGAGCTGAAACCCGACCGGATCAAATCCATTACCGTCAAGAAAGACGACCCCGCCTATCCCAACGGCCAGATCCTTATAACCCTGAAATAACCCTGAATCGATTCCCGGGAGCGGAGGCGGGGCCTCCGCTCCCCCCTCCCTTCTCCGCCCTCCGCTGTTCTCCTTCCCTTCCCTCCCCTCCGCTTTTCCCCTCCCGCTACCGTGGCGAGCCGTAAGGCGAGCTTCCCAAATCTCCCAGCTCTTCCCAAATCTTCCATTCCCCTTCCCAATGCCTCTCGGATTCCGAAATCTTCTCCTTTCCCTCCTGGCAGCCCTCTGCCTCCACTCCTGCTCCAACTCCACTCCCGACCGCGTCGCGACAGCCGGGCGCCTGGTCGCCGCCAACCCCGACAGCGCCCTGGTAATCCTGAACCACATAAGCTACAACGATATAAAAGACAACGAGGAGCAGACCGCGGCCTTCGCCCTCGTCCGCGCCCTCGCCAACAACACTCTCAACCGCTCGCTGCTGACCGACACCCTCCTCCCCCGCGCTGTCTCCTATTATTCCCACCGACAGGACACCGCCCGCTGGGTCCTCGCCAGCCGCCTACTCGCCGGACACAGGTATTCAACCGGGCGCACCAAGGAGGCAGTCGCGGGAATCGATTCCCTGCTGGAGAAAATCACCACCCCGGACCTCCGATGGGACATCCATATCAACCGCCTCGAGCTCGCCCTACGCGAACAGGACTACGCTACAGCCGCGACGGACGCCCGCTGGCTCCTCGACCACACATCCAAGCCAGAAGACCAGCTCCGCTACACCGACGCGCTTATGGGCGCGCTGTACCTCTCAGGCCGTTCCGCGGAGGCCGCGGCCCTTGGTGACTCCGTCCTGGCGAGCGACTTCCTCCCCGCGAGATATACCCCCGAATGGGGCGATTTCATAAACGATTACGCCTACGCCCTACAGGGTAACGGCCGGTATGCGGAAGCCGTGGCGGTTATGGCGGATATGATGGCCCACACCCCCGCGCCCCACGAAATGGAGCAGACAAGCCGCTTGCTTTCGATGGCCGAGTTCCAGCTCAACGCCGGGAACAGGGCTGAGGCAAAGCGCGTACTCGCGTCAATCGACGAGACGCTCGTCAAACCCCATCCCGAAGTATACATCAAAATGGCCCTTCTCAAAAGCGCTCTCGAATACAGCGACAACGGGGTTCTCTCCGCCGATGTGATGCAGAACGCGCCAAAGCGCGCCGGGCAAGCCTACTCCCTGGCCCTCAACGACCGCCGCACGGCCATAGAGAACATCTACGCCCTCGACCGCGAAAAATCAGAGCTGACACTCCAGCGCCAGAGGCTGTGGATTATGATCCTCTCCCTCGTGGCCCTCACCCTCATAATCGCCGGAGGGGCAGCGGCGGCAGTGTTCAGGCGCCGCCAGCGACTCGTAGCAGCCGAAGAGCGAGCGGAGACCCTCGCCGCCATGCTGCGCGATGCCGAGCGTCCGGCAGTTGACGACAAATCCGAGACCGTTAGGCGGCTGATTCTGCGGCAGCTCGGAATACTGAAGAAATTCGCCGAAGCCCCCACCGCACAGAACCAGGACGCGCTCCGCAAAATCTCCGAAACAAGCGATGGGAGCGGACTGGTCGACTGGCAGTCCCTCTACTCGATGATCGATGAACTGTACGGCGGATTCCACTCCAAGGTCGCAGCCCGATATCCCGGCCTTTTCAACGAAAAAGAGCTGCAGATAATAATGCTTATGAAAGCCGGATTCTCCACAAAGGAAATCTGCGTGCTCTCCGAGCAGTCGGCCAACACGGTCTACGTTCGGAAATCTTCGATCCGCAAAAAACTCGCTACCCCTCCGACAGCCGATTTCATGGCCATTCTCGGCGACTGATTCCGACCCCGTTTCAGCCGTTAAGGCGTCCGAAGCGCGCCATTAAGAAATCCTAAGCAGGTATCTTCTGATTACCAATAATTTGCGCTTCTGAGATTAAGACAATTTATATCCCCGTTAAGTAGGCCCGAACCGATTTTCGGGCCTAACTTTGCAGTGTCGGGAACAACCGTTTTTCCCGACCTCGGATAATTTTTTTCGCAGGCTTTGTAACTTTTCGCGAAGTTCCCGCGTCTTATTAACAGAAACGCAAAACAATGAGACAATTCATCCTCCTTTCATCGCTCGCGCTGCTCCCGATAGCCTCCGCCGCGCAAAGCACAGAAACCGACACCATCGCCGCGAAAGAGCTGCAGGAAGTGGTAATCGAAGCACCGAAAGTAATCCGCAAGGCCGACATGGATGTCTACCATCCGTCGAAAAGCGCCGTCGGCAATTCTAAAAACGGAATGCAGCTCCTCGGCAACCTGATGATACCATCCCTGACTGTCAGCGACGCCCTCGGAACGGTACAGGCCGCTGGCCAGTCGGTACAGCTACGTATCAACGGCCGCCAGGCCACGATTGACCAGGTCAGGGCCCTGCTGCCGGAAACAATCCGACGCGTCGAATGGGTCGACAACCCGGGGCTCCGCTACGGAGGCGCGAACTACGTCCTGAACATAATCGTCGCGAACCCGACACTCGGCGGCTCCCTTATGGCCAGCGCGCGGCCGGCCCTCAACACGGCCTGGGGCTTCTATATGGCCGATGCCAAGTTCAACGTCGGACGCTCGCAATGGGAGGTCGGCGGCAACTACAAACTGACCGACAACCTCAGCGCCCACCGCGACTATACCGAGACCTTCACTTACCCCGACGGCTCCTCGATAACCCGCGACGAGACCTCCCGCGGAGGCCGGATTGACAACTCTATGGCAAACATATGGGCCTCATACAACTACATCAAGCCCGACACCACGGTGTTCATGGCCGAATTCGGAATCCACCGCGACATAAACGATAAAACGCGCTACGACGGCCTCCTATCCCTCAGCGACGGCTCCGACGACATCCTCCTGACCGACAGCCGCGGAGCCGACGGAAACACCCCCAGCCTCTCCCTCTACTGGCAGCAGAATTTCTCCCGCCGCCAGATGCTGATTCTGAATTTCAGCAGCTCCTTCTACTTCGGCCGCACATACTCCGACTACCTCGAGCAGCTCCCCGACGCCGCATCCTACCTTACCGACATCCACACCGACATCAAGGACCGCAACCAGGCCTACGCCGTGGAGGCCGACTACATAAAGAACTGGAAAAACGGCCGCTTCACCGCCGGAGCCTCCTACACCGCCAACCGCAACCGCTCCGAATACGTCAGCCTCGGCGGAGAAGTATTCCACCAGCGCCAAGACAAAGTCTACATCTTCGCCGAATACTTCCACCGCTTCGGGAAATGGACAGCGACAGCCGGGATGGGAGTCCAGTACACCGACTTCCTCTTCAAAGAGTCGAACCGCGGGAACCACTCCTGGAGCCCCCGCCCTCAGGCCACCGTCACCTACGCCCCCTGCCAGAGCCACAACTTCCGCCTCAGCTTCACATCCTGGCAGTCGACCCCCACGCTCGCCGAAACCAACATCGTGCCACGGCAGCTCGACGGATTCCAGTGGCAGGTAGGCAACCAGGACCTCCGCACCGCCAACTCCTACATGCTGACCTTCCGCTACGGATTCAGCCTTCCCCGCGTCAACGGCTCCTTCGGAATCCGCGCCTTCACCTCCCCCAACGCCATAACCCCCTTGCTCCGCTGGGACGACAACCGCCTGGTAACCACCTACGAAAACAGCCGCGGGCTGCAGAACCTCTCCTTCTTCCTCGCCCCGCAGGTAGAAATCGTACCCGGCTGGCTCACAGCCAGCGGCTACGTCCAGTTCCGCATGGAGCGCATGCGGGGCACAGGCTACGAATACCGCTCGAACGCCTGGAGCGGCAACGCCTCCCTCCAGCTCTCCCACTGGGGCTTCGTCCTCAGCGGCCAGTACACGCGCGCCCAGCGCGACCTGTGGGGCGAGAAAATCTCCTGGGGCGAGGACCTCAACATAATCGACCTGAGCTACAACTGGAAAAACTGGCAGTTCGGCGCCGGCATCATAATGCCCTTCGGCAAATACGACCAAGGCTCCCGGTCGCTCAGCCGCTGGAACCGCAACGAGCAGCACATGCGCCTCGACATGCGCATCCCCTACCTCCAGGTCAGCTACAACCTCCAGTGGGGGCGCCAGCGCCGCTCCGCCCGCAAGCTCGTCGACTCCTCCGCCTCCGCCGACCGCTCCGCCACCGCCGGCCGCTAATCCCCTGACTTTCCACCCAAGCCAAAATTTGTTTTATAGTAAAATTAGCACTACATTTGCAGTGTTGATTCCCGGTAGCCCCTGTACATCAAGCTATCGGGTTTTGTTTTGTATCGCGAATATAACGCAATTTCCGCTAAGCCGCAAGCCCCCGGCCAAAGCGCGGCTACTGGTCGAAATTATTTTAATTTTGAACAGCTACTGATTATTCTTCCTCGTAATAATATGAGTAATCAATACCTTTCATAAACATCTCGCGGTCATTGATTTTGTTTGTCAACGCACCTTTAATCAGCGTTTTGATTCGCGAAGAATCGACAACGCTCTCGCGCATCGCCGCCAGATACTCGTTTTTGTCAATCCGGCTCCAATCCACGCAGAGTTTCAGTGAGCGTCTGAGCATCAAGTCAAGCCATATGCGAGTGCTTCGGCCGTTCCCCTCCATAAACGGATGCACGACATTCATTTCTACATACTTGTCTGTTATTTCGTCGAGAGTTGTTTCCGGCATCCGCTCAATCGTCGGTATAATCGTGGCAAAATGAAGGCAGTTGGCAAAGGTGAATCCCCCTTTTGAAATATTCTTAGTCCTTATCTGCCCGGCAAAGTCATACAAGCCGCCAAACAGATACGCGTGAATCTGTTGCAGACACTTTATGCTTCCCGGCTCAAGCGAATTAAGAAGCCCGCTTTCAAACAGGGTATAAGCCTTTTTGCGACTCTGCCCGTCAATGGTATTGTCGCTGTAAGTAAACCAGTCGAGAAACTTAGCCGCCTTATTGTTGGGATAATGTTTGGCAAGAAGAATAACACCCTCGCTGTTAAGCACGTCCGCGACGCGTTGCTTACCATCAGGAGCCTCGAACTTGAACCCGTGAGCGGCACTCACGAGTTCAATTCCTTCCTGTTTCAGTTTTCTCTTAAGCCAGCGCCAGTAGTTGCCGGCCTTCCTGTAATCAGGCTCATCGTTGATCGCCCGCACAACATCTGTTGCCGAGAACCACCAGCAGTTGTTCCCGTCGTCCCACACCGCCCGCACCTCGCGGTCGTTAAAAAACCGTATCGACTTCTTACTCACCTATTGTATGCGATTTTATACGTCTAAATCAGCCACGTTATATATCGCGAATATAACGCAATTTCCGCTAAGCCGCAAGCCCCCGGCCAAAGCGCGGCATTCCCGGAGTACCATTCCCGGGCGGAAGGGCGGTTAGAGGGGCCAAAACGCGGTTTGCGGAAGGAAACGGGGCGGAATGTGTGGAAGTTGGGAGATTTTCGCTAAATTTGTACTTTCAATTGAATTTTGCTCTGAATCTTGTTATGGAAAAGATAATACTTACGGGCGACCGCCCGACGGGACGCCTCCACGTGGGCCACTATGTAGGCTCGCTGCGCCGGCGCGTGCAGCTTCAGAACTCCGGTGAGTTCGACAAAATCTTCGTGATGATCGCCGACGCCCAGGCCCTGACCGACAACGCCGACAACCCCGAGAAGGTGCGCCAGAACGTTATCGAGGTAGCCCTGGACTACCTCTCGGTGGGCATCGACCCCGCCAAGACCACGATTTTAGTGCAGACGGGGGTTCCCGAACTCACCGAGCTGGCGTTCTACTATATGAACCTCGTCAGCGTCGGACGCGTGCAGCGCAACCCGACCGTCAAGACCGAAATCAAGATGCGCGGCTTCGAGCAGAGCATCCCGATGGGATTCTTCTCCTACCCCGTGAGCCAGGCTTCCGACATCACGGCCTTCAACGCCACGACTGTCCCCGCCGGAGAGGACCAGGCCCCGATGATCGAGCTGACCCGCGAAATCGTAGGCCGCTTCAACAATATCTACGGCCCGACGCTTGTAGAGCCGGAAATCCTCCTTCCCGAAAACGCCGTCTGCATGCGTCTTCCGGGAACCGACGGCAAGGCCAAGATGAGCAAGTCGCTCGGCAACTGCATCTACCTCTCCGATACCCCCAAGGAGCTGGCCAAGAAGGTAAAGAGTATGTACACCGACCCCGAGCACCTCACAATCGACTCCCCGGGACACCTCGAGGGAAACTGCCCCTTCATCTACCTCGACGCCTTCTCGACCGACGAGCAGGTAGCGCGCCTCCTCCCCGACTACAAGTCGTTCCAGGAACTGAAAGACCACTACTGCCGCGGCGGCGTAGGGGACGGCACGGTGAAGAAGCTCCTGATCGGCGTGCTCGAAGAGGAACTCGCCCCCATCCGCGAGCGCCGCAAGCAGTGGGAGCAGGACATCCCCGCCGTCTATGAGATTCTGCGCCAGGGAACAGAGAAGGCCCGCGCCGAAGCCGCCAAGACCCTCGAGCGCGTGAGAGAAGCGATGAAAATCAACTATTTCTCCGACGAGAAGCTGATTGCCGAGCAGGCAAAGAAATTCGCCCAAAAATAACCCCTACATCCAACAGCCCCATCCTCCTCCCAATGCTCCGCAAACTCCTGGCAGCCATTCTCGCCGCCGGAGCCGCCTGGCTCCCGGCGACAGGTTCCGAACCGGCAGCGGAGGCTCCGCAAGAGCCCCTGCGCCCGGTTAACTCGGCCTTCATGCTGTCGGCCGGCTCCTCCCACCTGGCCGACACTTACCTCACTCCCCTCAAATACGAGGGGTGGAACGCGGCGTTCCGCTACGAACGCATGCAGGCAATGAAGTTCAACCCCGACCGATGGCGCCAGCAGCTCAAAATCGGAGTGGAGGCCAACGGGGCGGAAAACCCCGCCCGGAACGCGACGATGTATTATCTCAACCTCGCGGCCTCCTGGGGGATGGTACACGTATGGAAACTTCCTCTCGGATTCCAGCTCGGCCTCGGAGGGAGCACCGGGGTTGACCTCGGCGTAATCTACAACGGCCGCAACGGCAACAACCCCGCCGCTGCCAAGGCCGACTGGACGGTCAACGTCACCGGGACCGCCGCATGGCGGTTCCGCCTGGACCGCATGCCCGTCACCCTCCGCTGGCAGACGACAATCCCTGTGACGGGCATATTCTTCTCTCCGCAATACGACGAGCTGTACTACGAAATCTATCTCGGCAACCGGTCGGGACTGGTTCAGGGAGCCTGGTGGGGCAACTTCTTCCGCTGGAACAACCTGGTGACGGCCGACCTGGGGCTCGGCCCTTGGGA
Source organism: uncultured Porphyromonadaceae bacterium (assembly GCA_937969265.1). GTDB lineage: Bacteria > Bacteroidota > Bacteroidia > Bacteroidales > Muribaculaceae > UBA7173. Next base: position 36,360 of record CALBWF010000057.1, on the reverse strand, counting down.
CCTGCGCCTGGGCTTCGAGTCGTCGGTGCTATCGACCAAGGCCAACGACATCGTCACCCGCTGCTACAACTTCTCCTTCGTCATCGGCGTGAGCGGCAACTGGTTCTCCCTCAACCCGCGCCACGGCCTCCCCTCTCCCGAAACCCGAATAATCTACGCCCTTTATTAAGCCATGCGACTGAAACACTACATATTGCCCATCCTCGCCGCGTCGCTTTGGCTGTCGGCGTGCCACGAAATCGAGGAGTACGACAACAACCCGCGCGGCAACTTCGAGCAGCTATGGAGCATTCTCGACGAACATTACTGCTTCTTCGAGCAGAAAGGGGTCGACTGGGACGAGGTACACGCCAGATACGCCCCCCGGGTTTCCAACAAGATGACCCGCGAGGAGCTGTTCCGCGTCTGCGCCGACATGCTCGGCGAGCTGCGCGACGGACACACAAACCTCTCCGCCCCCTTCGAGACCTCCTACTACAAGAAATGGTGGAGCGACTACCCTCAGAACTACGACGCCCGCCTGGTCGAGCAGTACTATTTCAATTTCAACTACCGCACCCTCGGGGGAATCAACTACGGGATGCTCCCGCAGAATGTGGGATATATGTACTATTCATCGTTCTCCTACCCCGTGGGTGACAGCGCGATGGACGCGGTTCTCGCCTACTGCGCCTCGGCCGACGGGCTGATTATCGACGTGCGCGACAACGGCGGCGGCTCTCTCACCAACGTTGAGAGCATCGTCAGCCGCTTCATCAGCAAGCGGACGCTCGCAGGCTCCATCTGCCACAAGACAGGCCCCGGCCGCGACCAGTTCTCCGAGCCGTACAAATACTACTACAACCCCGCCCCGGCCGGACGCGTCATGTGGGCCAAGCCGGTAGTGGTGCTCTGCAACCGCTCGACTTTCTCCGCCGCCAACAACTTCGTGTCGGTAATGAAGTCGCTCCCGAACGTGACCGTCGCCGGAGCCACCACGGGGGGAGGCTCCGGAATCCCCTTCAACTCAGAGCTTAACAACGGCTGGGGGATACGCTTCTCCGCCTCGCCGGTGCGCGACCCCGAAGGGAACCTTACCGAGTTCGGCGTGGAGCCGACCGAGGGGTGCGCCGTTGACCTCGACCCTGTTGAGGCCCTGGCCGGACACGACACGATGCTCGATTTCGCAATAACGCTCCTTACAAAATGAAGATTCCCAAGACAATAGCCGTCCTCTTCCTGCTGCTGGCCCTGCTGATTCCCTTGCTGCGCCTCTCCTGCTCCGGCAAAGAAGAAAAGGTCGCGGCAGAGACCCCGGAGCTGTTCCCCGATATAACCACCAGCGCCGGACTGCTGAGTATGCGGGAGTTAGGGAACGGAGCGGTCCTCGTCGACGTCGTCAACCCCTGGGACACCGCGACGCTGCTCGCCTCCTACCTGCTGCTCGACGGGGAGAAGCGCCCCGACAGCGTCCCCCCCCGACAGCGGCTCGCGGAGCTGCGGGTACCCCTGAAGCGTTCCGCCGTATTCTCGGCAATCCATGCCGGCGCGATCGAGGAGCTTGGGGAGACAGGCCGCGTGGCCGCGGTAGCCGACGCCGAGTATTTCAAGGGAGCGTTCGCCCGCGGAATCGCCGACGGCTCGATCGCCGACCTCGGCTCCTCGCTCTCCCCCTCGATGGAAAAAATCACCCTCGCCTCCCCCGACGCGTTCCTGATGTACCCTATGCAGAATGCCGGACACGGAGCTCTCGAGAACTCCGGCATACCGATTATCGAGATGGCCGACTACATGGAAACCACCCCGCTCGGACGCGCCGAATGGATCCGCCTTCTCGGGCGGCTTTACGGCCGAGCCGCCGAGGCCGATTCGATTTTCAAATCCGTGGAATCGAAGTATAACACCCTCGCTGCCAATGCATCGAAGCTCGAGAAGCGCCCGAAGGTGCTGACCGAGATGCTGACTTCAGGCTACTGGTTCGTTCCGGGTGGCAACAGCTACATGGCGCGCCTGATTACCGACGCGGGGGGCGAATATCCCTGGGCCGGCGACAAGTCGACCGGCTCGCTGCAGCTCGACTTCTCCGCCGTCTACGCCCGCGCCGCCGATGCCGACATATGGCTGATAAAGACCTACGGCTCAGACCTTACGCTCGCCGGACTCCGCGAAGTCTATCCCCTTAACTCCCAGATCAAGGCGTTCAAGAAGGGGGGCGTCTATTTCGCCGACACACAGAAAGTCACCCTCTACGAGGAGTTCCCGTTTCATCCCGAACTGCTGTTGGAGGAATACGCCGCTATTTTCTCCGGGAATACGGACAACTTACGCTATTTCAAGCCAGTACGTCAATGAACTCTCTTGCCGGGAAACGTTCCGACCGCTCGGCCGCGGCCTGCTGGACCGCGGCCGCGGCCTCCCTCGCGCTTTTCGCCGCCCTGCTCTTCGTCGGGACGGTCGAAATCCCTGCATCCGAGGTATGGAACGCCATATGTGGAGGCGGAGACGAGAGTTCCCGACTGATTGTCACCCAACTGCGCCTCCCGATGGCACTGACAGCATTATTGGCGGGAGCGGGTCTCGCGCTCGCCGGACTGCTGTTGCAGACGGTTTTCGACAATCCCCTCGCCGGACCGTCGATTCTCGGAGTATCGACCGGGGCCTCGTTAGGGGTCGCGGTGCTGATGCTTCTTTTCGGGGGCGCGGCGCTGTCGGCCGGATATTTCGCCGCCCTGCTCGGGGGGGCGCTTCTCGGAGCCGCAGCGGTGCTCGCCGCGCTGCTGCTGTTCTCTACTGTCGTGCGCTCGTCGGCAATATTGCTGATTATCGGCATATTAATCAGCTATCTTGCTTCGTCGGCAATCTCCCTGCTCAACTTCTTCGCCACCCAGGAGGGAGTCCATTCTTACGTTATCTGGGGCCTCGGAAACTTCTCCGGGGTGACCCTCGACCGCCTCGCCGTGTTCGCCCCCTCGGTGCTCCTTCCCGCGGCCTGCTGCTTCCTCCTTGTCAAACCCCTTAACGCCCTGCTGCTCGGCGACGTGTACGCCGTCAGCATGGGGGTCAGCATCCGGGCCACCCGCAACGCCCTACTTGCCCTCTCCGGCATCCTTACCGCCGCCGTCACAGCCTTCTGCGGGCCGATCGGGTTCCTGGGACTGGTAGTGCCGCATGTCGCGAGAATGGCCTGCGGCACCTCGAACCACGCCGCGCTGCTCCCCTCGACCCTCCTCTTCGGGGGCACCACGGGGCTGCTCTGCGCCTTCCTCAGCGTGTGGCTCGGGGGTGGGAGCCTCATCCCCGTCAACGCCATAACCCCGGTGCTTAGCGTGCCGGTGATAATCTACGTAATCCTCAACCGCGACCGCCTATCCTATATGCGATGACCGACAACGCCGCCATACTGCGCCTGAAGCATCTGACGCTCGGCTATCCCGGCCGGGGCGACGTGTTCCGCGACCTCGGAGCCACCTTGCGCCGCGGGGAACTGGTATCGCTTCTCGGAGCCAACGGAAGCGGCAAATCCACCCTTCTCAAAGCCCTGGCCGGAAACCTGCGCCCCTCCTCCGGGATGGTGGAAGTCGAAGGACGGAACCTCGCGACCCTTCCCGCGATGGCGCGCGCGCGGCTCGTGAGCATCGTCACGACCGAAAAAGGCATGGCCGGAGGACTGACCGTAGAGGAGCTTGTCGCTATGGGGCGCTACCCCCACACAGGGGCGCTCGGACGGCACACCCCCGCCGACCGCCTAATCATAGCCTCCGCGATTGACGCTGTCGGCCTTACGCCTCTTGCCGGACGACTGACCGCCACGCTCTCCGACGGCGAACGCCAGAAAGCGATGATAGCCCGCGCCCTGGCGCAGGACACACCGGTAATGCTTCTCGACGAACCCACCGCTTTCCTCGACGCCGCGTCGCGCATCGAGACCCTCTCGCTCCTCCGCGACCTTGCCGCGGAACATTCCAAAGCAGTCCTTCTGTCCACCCACGACATCGCCCCGGCCCTCCGCCTCTCGACCCGCCTCTGGCTCGTAAAACCTGCAGCATCAGCCGATCCCGCTCCCGCCGCGTCAGCCTGTGACTCACCACTCTCGACGCTCATAACCGGCACCCCCGCCGAACTCGCCGCCAGCCCCGACGGCCTCCCCTCCCTCTTCCCGGGCCGCGCCGTCCGCTTCTCCCCCTCCACCTCCGACTACCTCCCGTTATAGCGGGAGGGGGCGGCGGGGGAGGTTGCGGGAGCCGATGTTGACGCGGAGGATGAGGCGCTGGTAGAAGATGAAGGAGTCGGAGGTGACGTGGAAGTCGAGGGACGCGCGGAGGCCGAGGCGGTCGCCGCGGATTATGTCGGCCCACACGTCGGTACGGTTGTAGAGACAGGAGCGGTAGAAGGATTCCCCTTGGTAAAGTTTGGCACCGAAGTCAAGGTACGATGGGAACAGCTTTCCCCCGGCGTAGAGGCTGTTCTTGATTCCGAAACGGCGGTATTGGGCGATTACCTCGAGCCATCCGCCGCAAGGGGTCTGCCAGGAATCGTCGGGATTTGCGCGGTTGCGCTCGATGGTCAGCAGGAGGCCGGCGCGCACGCGGAGCGAGTCGAGCGGGGTTACGCGGGAAAGGTCGGTTCCGACGTAGGGATTCGCGAGGAAGTTGTCGACGATGTGCTGGTTCTCCTTGTTCTCGCGGGATAGGGCGAAATGGTTCATCATCGCGTGTGCTCCGAAGAAGAACACCCCTTCGCGCCGGGGGTACCAGCGTCCGTGGAAAACGATGTTGAAGGCCTCGCGCTGGGTCGCAGTCTGCATACCGCGCCAGTCAACATACGCGTCGAAGAATCCGCGGCCCGGGCGCTCGTACTGGACGAGGACGCCGCGGATATTATTCTGGTGGTAGCTCAGGGAGTCGGACCAGAGGAACGAGGGCATCTCCTCGCGCAACTGGCGGCGGGGGAACATGCCCATCGAGAAGCGCCAGGGGCCGTCGACGCGCCGGTAATAGAGCGTCGGGGAGACGCGCGCCCCCTCCCATTCGCAGCCAATCGGCTGGTTCCACACGATCCCTCCGGCGATACGGTCCTTCTCCGAGAAACGCAGCCCTATTTCGGGAGCCAGGTTTGTGAAGAAGAAGGTTTTGGTGTCGGTATAGCGGTTTGAGCCTTCGCGGTTGTCGAACACCGAGGCGAAATCGACATCCCAGGTAAGCTCCTGGGCAGCGAGCGGAGCGCAGGAAACCGCGGTCAGCAGTACAGCGAAAGCCCGCGTGAGGAATCGGAGCGGCAGGGAGCGGGTGGTCATAATATGCGGGTGGTTGGTTCTGGTCTTACCGGCTTCTCCTCGACGCTCCCCGGGCGGCGCATCTTGAGCTTCAGTTCGTCGAAACCCTTGCCGTAAACGCCGTTGACCTGGGCCTGGGTTATGAACGCGTCGTTGTCGATTGACTTGATGATGCGGAAAATCGTAACGGACTCAATCTTTCGGCACATCACCAGCAGCACTTTCACCTCGGCCTTGGAATACCATCCCATGCCGTTGAGGACGGTACATCCACGCTGGGCCTCGTTGTTGATCGCCGTCGCGATTTCCTCCCATTTCGGGGAGAAGATGATGAACTGCACCGCCATTCGGTTAGTGTTGATCATCATGTCGGCCATAAACGGTATCACGAAGAGGGTAATCAGGCCGTAGACGAGCGCCGGGACCGAATCCTGGAAATCAAAGTCGGGGTAGAAGATGAATTTCAGGAGCACCGAGGAGCTGATAATCGAGAGGTCGAAATACATCATCGCGCGGCCAATCGAAACGTTGCTCTTCTTCGAGGCCACAGCGGCGACAATATCCGTTCCACCCGTCGAGCCGTTGTGGACGAACACCAGGCCGATACCCAGGCCGCAGAGAACGGCTCCTATAATCACGTCCATAAACGTCTGGCCCTCGACGGGGGGCTGGGTGAACAGCGGCTGGAACACCGCGAACATCAGCGAGATAACGACGACGCCGAAAAGTGTCCTGACAACGAACGTGCGCCCCACGATCCGGTACGCCGCGATCAGCATCAGGCAGTTGACGGTAAAAATCGTAACCGAGTAAGGGACGTGGAAGCCGAACAGCCCCATCGTCACCATATCGACCACCTGGCTCAGGCCCGCCATACCGCCGATCACCACCTTGTCGGGGGCGGTAGCTATGAAGGCGCAGAATCCCAGGCCGTACATGGCGATTCCGAAGATAATAATCAGATAATCCTTGGCATAGAGCCAGAGTTTGGGGTTAGGCTTGGTCATACGATGATCGATAGGCGGTTTGTGCTTTTATGGCGCACAAATTTACGAAATAAATCGAAACTCCGCCCAAATCGCTTCAAAAAAATAACCGACCTTGAGAAGGTGTCTCAAAACGCGAATTTTGGCCCATCGATGATTTGTGTAGGGACGCGGCGTGCCGCGTATAATTTGGTGAGCCAAGCAATTAGTTGATTTACAGGCCTGATAATTTATATACGGGCCTGACGCGGCACGCCGCGTCCCTACACAGATCCGATTCTGCGACAACTCCCTCCCATCCGGGTATGGGAAAGTCAAGCTATGACTTTTGATTCGGAGGGTAGGTTCAGCCTCCGCCGCAAAGAGGAGCGTACTCCGCCGTTGCGTCGAAACAGGGGCACGCCTTGCGGGCGAAATCGCGGTGGGAGCGTATCCGCGCTCCGGGGAAAGAGCGCGCCAGAGCCGAAAGCAGCTCCCTCATAGCCGCTTTCTGAGCCGCGTTGCGCGTATCCGCCGGTTTGCCGTCCGCGCCGATTCCTCCCATATAGCAGACCCCCACCGAGCGGGCGTTATGCCCCCTGCAATGCGCCCCGACCCGGTCAAGGGGCCTCCCCGCTGAAACCGAGCCGTCGGTCTCCACCACGAAGTGGTATCCGATATCGCTGAAACCGCGCTCCCGCGTATGCCACCGCCTGACATCCGCCGCCATGAAGCCCTGCTCCGGCCGCGTCGCGGAGCAATGGACTATAATCTCGTCAATCCGCCTCGAAGAGCTGAATCTTTTCTCCGCCCTGGGCGCATCCCCTCCCGATACCGCTACGGGCTCTTTCTGTTTGTCGTTCATAGAATTAGGGAATTAATAACAACTTATGAAAAACACCTGTGACGCGAAGTTAGCTACCGGCAGAGGTAGCCCGTATGCGATAATGCAACTTTCGCCTCAATAAAAAAGCGCTCCCGAATGGTTGCAAACCATTCGGGAGCGTTTATATATCTCTTTTAAAGGGGATTACTGCTTACGAAGCACGTCGGGGGACTGCGGGTACTTCAGATAGAGGTACATCAGGTCGCCCTTTATGCTGTAAACGGTGTTGAGCACGAGTTTGCCGTCCTCGGCATCCTTTGCGGTGTTCTTGTAGTAATCAGTCGGTTCGAGCGTGATTACCAGGTCTGTAAGGCCATGGTCGCGGGCGGTAGCGGTATATGTCAGCGGGCCTTCAAACTCCTTAGCGACGAGCTCGGTGCCGTCGAAAACGCCGTCGCCGTCCTCGTCATAAGGCTCTTCGACCATAGCAGTATATTTGAGAGCGCCGGTACCGTCGGCGTTGAACACCAGAGCCACGGGAGCAGCGGGATTCTCGGCGTCGACAACCATATCGGGGGTGGTCACGGTAGAGGTGAGATTCGTGTTCTCGATAATCTTCCAGGTTCCGGCGAAGGAAGCGTTTGCTACGGCATCGTCGTCATCGTCGTCGCAGGCAGTGAAGCCGAGAGCGACAAAAGCGACCGCGATCATCATCCCAATTTTGCGTAAGGTCTTCATAATTCAATAATTATGGTTTCTAAATCTATGATTGATTAACGTATTTGCTATCAATTGCACAAGCCAAATTGGCGTTAAAACGCCCGATTAGCTTACAAGTATGCCCGCAAAGTTAGCGAAAAACCTTATTTCGGCCAATCCATTAACCCATTTTAACATACTTCTGATTCCGCAGGCAGAGCACTTGCGCCAGTCCTTCGCTCGGCTCACGCCTCGCGCACCACGCGACAGCGCCTATGGAGAGTTTCCGGGTTAAGGTTTATGGTTTAGGCAATACACTTTGGCTTCGGGAAAAGGGAAGGCGCCGCGTCAGGGATTGACGCGGCGCCTTCTGTATGGTTGGGTCAGTGGCAGATATTAGCCGTTGACTTTCTTCATGTGGGCGATGAGGTCGAGAACCTTGTTGGAGTAGCCGATCTCGTTGTCGTACCAGGAAACAACCTTTACGAAGTTGTCGGTCAGGTAAACACCGGCGTTTGCGTCGAAGATGGAGGTGCGGGTGTCGCCGAGGAAGTCGGAAGAAACGACCGCGTCTTCGGTGTAGCCGAGCACACCCTTGAGTTCGCCTTCAGCGGCCTCCTTCATGGCGGCGCAGATGGCTTCCTTCGAAGCGGGCTTAGCGAGGTTGACGGTCAGGTCGACAACAGAAACGTCGAGGGTGGGGACGCGCATCGAGATACCGGTCAGCTTGCCGTTGAGCTCGGGGATCACCTTGCCTACTGCCTTTGCGGCGCCGGTCGAGGAGGGGATGATGTTGCCGGAAGCGGCGCGGCCTCCGCGCCAGTCCTTCATGGAGGGACCGTCGACGGTCTTCTGGGTAGCGGTGGTGGAGTGAACGGTGGTCATCAGGCCGTTAACGATGCCGAACTTGTCGTTGAGGACCTTCGCGATGGGGGCGAGGCAGTTGGTGGTGCAGGAAGCGTTGGAAACGAACTGCTGTCCGGCATAAGTCTTCTCGTTCACGCCGCATACGAACATGGGGGTGTCGTCCTTGGAGGGAGCGGACATAACGACGTATTTAGCGCCGGCCTCGATGTGGGCCTGGGCTTTTTCTTTGGTGAGGAAGAGACCGGTCGACTCAACGACGTACTCAGCGCCGACAGCGCCCCAGCCGATTTCTTTCGGGTCGCGGCACGCGGTAACGCGGATTTCCTTGCCGTTGACGATGAGGAGGGACTTGTCCATGTCGAAGTCAACGGTGCCGTCGAACTGGCCGTGCATGGTGTCGTACTTGAGCATGTAAGCCATGTAGTCAACGGGGAGAAGGTCGTTGATAGCGACTACTTCGATGTCGTCGCGCTTGCAGGATGCGCGGAAAACGAAGCGACCGATACGGCCGAAGCCGTTAATACCAATTTTAGTCATAGTTGATAAGTAAAAAGTATGTTGGTGTATTTTGTTTCTTCCGATTGCGCCGTCAGTGGAGCTTGACGGTTACGAGGGTGTGTCTCAACGAGTTACACCCAGCAAACCGATTTGGCGGCGTTATCCGAGTGCAAAGATACGAAAATTTTGTCACTGCCAACACTTTGGCCCGCAAAAATAAGGAAAAATTTCCTTAATGAGGCTTAATGCAGACGAGGTTACCCGGAGGTCAGTTATGGAGCGCCCCTCAGGTCAGGGGGCGGCGGGCGCGGAGGCCGGGGGTGTTGCGGAAAGTGAGGGCGGCGAAGGTGGAGGTGGACTGGGAGTTGTATTTGAGGTGGTAGCGCTCGTGTCCGAGGTCGGGGAGGATAAAGACCGCGCAGTCAATCGGTTCGGGGACGACGCCGTAGGAGGCTCCGCCCGGGGTCACGCGCTCCTCGATCGATATGTCGAACCCGGCGCGGGTGACCGCCAGGGCGACGGTCGAGGCGGTCGTCAGGCCGTGGAGGCCGTAGCGGGTAATCGTGACGTTCCCGTCGGGGAGGCACTCGACCTCTATCGACGGCTCCATCGGCTCCCCCCGGCGACTCTCGCGGAGGAATCCTGTCAGGAAGCTCGTCTCAGCGGGACCGCGCCCCGAGGGCGCGCTCAGCACCCCGACGACCACAGCGGCGACCGTCAGCAGCACGACGTAGAACTCTACCGAATGGAATATCTGATACATAAATTATTAAGGTGAAGGGTGAAAGGTGAAAGGTGAAGGAGATACCCATATTGAGTGTTATCTTCACCTCTTTCACTATTCACTTGTTTCACTTCAACTTGAGCTTGCGAAAGTTGAACAAGTTAAGCAAGGGCCTGCATGAGGGCCTGGGAAATCAGCATGTAGATCAGCATGCCGATAATGTCATTCGTAATCGAGATGAAGGGGCCGGTCGCGAGCGCCGGGTCGATTTTGAATTTTTCCAGGGTAAGGGGCACGAAGGTTCCGAAAATCGACGCGAACAGCACGACAGCCATCAGCGACACAGAGACGGCGAGCGTCGTCGGGTTCCAGGGGTTGAGGCTGAAGGCGTTATAGGCGAACACTATCAGGGAGATTATCAGGCCGTTGACGAAGCCGACGCCTACCTCCTTGAGAATCTGGCGCCCGGACTCCTTTATGTCGAGCGAGCCGTTGGCGAGGCCCTGCACGACAATGGCCGACGACTGGATTCCGACGTTTCCGCCGGTTCCGCCGATCATCGGTATGAAGAGCGCCATCGCGGGGTTGGTCGCGAATCCCTGCTCGAAGCTGCCGAGAATCAAAGAGTTGCCGATGCCGCCCGCGATGCCTATCAGCAGCCAGGGAAGGCGCGCCTTGGTCTGCTGCCAGATGGTGTCGTCCGACTCCACGTCCTGCGACAGACCGGAAGCCAACTGGTAGTCGCGTTCCGACGACTCGCGTACGCGGTCCATCACGTCGTCGACAGTGATATGCCCCACGAGCCTCCCGATCGAGTCGACTACCGGCATCGCGACGAGATTGTACTTCTCGAAGTCAATCGCCACGTCGTCGAGCGGAGTGTCGGTCTTCACGGCCACCGGGTCGGTCTCCATAACGTTCTTGATTTTCGACACCGAGGGATGCGTAATCAGTTTTTTCAGCGGGAGGGTTCCGCGCAGACGGTCGTCGTTGTCAACGACATAGACGTTATAAACCTCGTCCATGTCCTCGGCCTGCATGCGTAGCTGCTTGATACATTCGGGCATCGACCAGTTCTCGTTTACGACGAGCATCTCCGTGCCCATAAGGCCGCCGGCGGTGTCCTCGTCATATTTAAGAAGGTCGATGATGTCGCCGGCCTGCTCGACGTCGTCGATATGGGAGAGCACCTCGTCGCGGTCCTCCTCGTCGAGGTCCTGGATCAGGTCGACGGCGTCGTCGGTGTCGAGGTGGTCGATATACTGTCGGGCGATATCTTCCGGCTCCATGCCGCTGAGGAGCTTGCGGCGGTCATCCTCGTCAAGCTCCATCAGCACCTCGGCGGCCTTGTCGTCGTCGAGGAGCTTGTAGAGATACTCGGCCTCCTCGAGGTTGAGGTCGTTGTAAAGCTGCGCGATGTCGGCCGGATGGAGGTCGGCGAGCAGCGCGCGGGCCGCCTCGTCGTCGCGGCGCCCGACTATATCTTTGACGTTCTCAAGCTGTTCTTCGTCAAACTCCTTCATCGCTCAAAACTTTGCTTAAAACTTTAATACCAGGCGATTTTATAATTCTTATAATTCTTATAAAAACTTATAATTCTTATAATTTTTATAAGCCGGGATTCTCCTTCACTCTTCACCCTTCACCGCTCTTCTCCGTCAGGAGATTGGTCAGCTCGACGAACTGCGCGACCGAGAGCTGCTCGGGGCGGAGGGCCATAAGGGGGGAGTCGGGCATCGGGGCTCCGGGAGGGAGGAGCGACTTGGCCGAGTTGCGTATGGTCTTGCGGCGCTGGCCGAAAGTGGTCTTAACGACTGCCTTGAAACGCGCCGGGTCGCATCCGAGGTCAGTGACGGCGTTGCGCGTCAGGCGTATCACACCCGACTTCACCTTGGGAGGCGGGTTAAACACGTTCTCGTCGACGGTGAAGAGGTACTCGACATCGTACCACGCCTGGAGTAGCACGCTCAGGATGCCGCGCGCCTTTGTTCCCTCCTTCGCCGCGATACGCTCGGCCACCTCCTTCTGCAGCATGCCGGAACAGCAGACGCACTCGTCCTTCCATTCCAGCACGTGGAAGAAAATCTGCGAGGAGATATTGTAGGGGTAATTCCCTATGACACAGAACTTTCGACCGGGATACAGGGCACCCAGGTCGAGCTTCAGAAAGTCCTTGGCTATAATATGTTCCTCGGAGAGTCCGGGGAACTCCGCGCGGAGGTATTCGACGCTCTCGCCGTCGATTTCGACGACGTCGAGGTCGTGGCCTTTATCGAGGAGGAAGCGCGTCAGCACCCCCATCCCCGGGCCGACCTCTATTACCGGCGTCCCGGCGAAAGAGTCGAGGGTGGCAGCGATGCGCTCCGCGACCGACAGGTCGGTAAGGAAATGCTGCCCGAGGGCCTTCTTTGGTCTTACTTTCTGCATACTATATATATAATTATGGTGTAGCCCTCGGAGGCGGCTCCGCGCCGGGCGGGTTTAAGAGATTGTCTGAAAATTTTAGACAATCTCCGGAACGCAAATTTACGTCATTTCCCCGTAACCGCCAAACGGAAATCTCCGGCCGGAGCGCTCCGGCCGGGGGAGCGGCCACTCCTTTTAACACGCATATGGCATTTTCGTTACGTTAACACGATTTAACTAATCGGGGGGGTAAATGGTGAAAATTTGTCTAAATTTGCACCATTGTATTAAAAACCAGTCCTATACCATGAACAGATTCAGGTTACTCCTTTTGATGATGCTATGGACACTCCCCTGCGGCATATTCGCCGCCTACGGCCAAAGCGTCACAGGTACCGTGACTGACAACACCGGCGAGCCGGTAATCGGAGCCACGGTAATTGTCGAAAACTCCTCGGCAGGCACCGCGACCGACATCGACGGTAATTTCTCCATCGCGGTAAAATCACTTCCGGCCACAATCAAAGTCTCCTCCATCGGATATGTGGCCAAATCAGTCAAAGTCACCTCTTACGGCCATCTCGACATCAAGCTCGAGGACAACTCCGCCGCCCTCGACGAGGTAGTGGTTGTCGGCTACGGCGTAGTCCGCAAGGCCGACCTGGCCGGCTCCGTCTCGGTGCTCGACAGCAAGTCGTTCCAGGCCCAGCCGATCCTGGCGGTAGGCGACGCCATCCAGGGCCGCGTGTCGGGCGTTAACGTCATCCCCTCCGGCGTCCCCGGCGGTTCTCCGAAAATCCGCATCCGCGGCACGAACTCCATCAACAAGTCCAACGAACCTCTTTACGTTGTCGACGGCATGGTCCGCGAGTCAGGACTTGACGGCATCAACCCCGAGGACGTCGCCTCGATGCAGATTCTGAAAGACGCCTCCTCGACCGCCATCTACGGCTCCCGCGGCGCCAACGGCGTTGTAATCATCACCACCAAGAACGGCCACAAGGGTGAGACCAGAATCACCTTCGACGCTTCCTGGGGCTGGTCACAAGCCACCCACCTTCCCAAGGTGATGAGCACCAAGGAATATGCCAAGGCCCTTGTCGACTATGGTCCCGCTACCGAATCCGACATGGCGTCCTACCTCGACGGCTCGAATCCGGGCGTTGACTGGATTGACGAGATTTTCCGCACCGGCAACTCGCAGAACTACAAACTCGTGTTCTCGAAGGGCACAGAGGGCATGCAGGTTTACGTCTCGGCCAATTACATGAAGGAGAATGGCGTGCTCGAATACTCCTCGTACGAGCGTTTCGCAGCCCGCGCCAACATCCAGGCCGACCTGACCAAGTGGCTATCCGTCACCGCCGACGTGAACCTCTCCCACGGCAACGGCCACGGCATCGGCGATTTCAGCGCCACCGTCACCGGCCCCGTCTGGGCAGCGTACACCTACTCCCCGACGATGAGCAAATACCTCCCAGGCACCAAGACCTATAACACCGACCCCTACAACTCGTCGATGTACTCGCCCGTCGGAGAGCTTGTCAACCCCAACGAACGCCGCCGCGACATAGTCAACGGGCATATCGACCTCCGCTTCAATATTGCCAAGGGACTGACGTTCACGACATCCAACGGCGTTGACTATGCCAACTCCTACAACTACGGCATGTCCCCGTCGTCGCGTTACCCCGGCTGCACGTCGAGCATGAGCAACTCCAACGGCAACCGCTGGCTGCTTCAGACCACCAACAACCTGACATACATCGGGACCTTCAATGAGAAACATAACCTGACCGCTACCGCCGTATGGGAAGCCACCAGCGCCACCACCCGCAACATGGGCATCTCCGGCTCCGGCCTTTTGACAGAATCGGTAGGATGGTGGAACGTAGGTCTCGCATCGACCAAGGACGCATCCAACAGCTACTCGAAATGGACCCTTATGTCAGCCGTAGCCCGCGCGATTTACAACTACGACAACCGCTATATGGCGACCGTCACCTTCCGTGCCGACGGTTCCTCGCGCCTGCAGAACAATAAGTGGGCATACTTCCCCTCCGTGGCCCTCGCCTGGACAATCTCCAACGAGAAGTTCATGCAGTCCATCAACCCGATCCTAAGCAACCTCAAGCTCCGCACCAGCTTCGGTATAATCGGCAACCAGGACATCTCGGCCTACGAGACCCTCGAGCTGCTGACCCAGACCACGACTTACTACGGCGACAAGACCCCCGTTCCGGGCATGTGGTCAGACAAGATGCCGACCCCCGACCTCAAATGGGAGAAGACCAAACAGTTCGACGTAGGTATCGACGCAGGGTTCCTTAACGGACGTATCGACTTCACCTTCGACTGGTACTACAAGCGCACAACCGACGCCCTGCTGAACACGACCCCGCCCGCCTACCTCAGCGGAAAGCAGTACTACGTCAACGCCGGCGAGGTCAGCAACACGGGTATCGACCTGGGCATCAACGCCACCATCATACAGGGCCGCGACTGGACCTGGTCGACCGGCATCCAGGGCTCCTGGATGAAGAACAAGGTCGAGAAGCTGACAGCCCTCGAACCGGTGCTTTACTCCGGCAACACTATGTCAATCATGTCCGACGCGATGATTGTCAAGGAAGGGGAGCCAATCGGCACATTCTACGGCTATCGCTGGGCAGGCATCAACCAGGAGACCGGACAGGATATGTATTACGACAAGGACGGCAACAAGACAGCAACCCCGACCGCGGACGACCGCGAGGTAATCGGCCACTCCAGCCCAGACTTCACCCTCGGATGGAACAACACCGTCACCTGGAAAAACTGGAGCCTTAACGTGTTCTTCAACGGCTCGTTCGGCGGTGAACGCATCAACGCCCTCCGCTTCGCGATGAACACCATGTACGGCAACTCCAAGTTCGTGACCGATGCCGACTGGATCGGCGAAGTCGGCAAGACTATGGCCGACCCGCGTAAGTACCAGAACAACTTCTACAACGCGGCTTCCGACAAATGGGTAGAGAAGGCCGACTACTGGCGTCTGGAGAATATCTCCCTGGCCTACGAGTTCCCCCGCAAGATGACCCGCTTCGCCGACATACGCCTCTCATTCTCCATCCAGAACCTCTTCACGATCACCAAATACAAGGGCGTGAACCCCGCGGCGCTCTCCTACGGCACTGTCGAATGGCAGAAGGGTATCGATATGGGAACTGCCCCCGCCCCCCGCACATTTACCGCAGGCGTACGCTTTAACTTCTGAACACCTCATCCGACACCAAAATGAAAAAGAACAAATATATTTTAACGGCAGGCGCGCTCCTCGCATTGTCGGGCGCGGTGCTCTCCTCCTGCAACGACTTCCTGACAGAGGATCCCAAGGGGCGCCTCGTAACAGAGAACTTCTTCCAGACCGAGAACGACCTGACCCTGGCCGTGAACGCCCTGTACTACAACGTGCAGACCGGGCAACGCCACACCAACCCGTTTATCGTGGACTGGCAGGGAAGCGACATAACCTCGGCAACAGGCTCTAACAAGGGCCCGTACCTCTCTGCCGACGCCTACGAGGAGCCCTCGGATTACAAGGGTGTCAACGACCTCTGGGGCATGACCTACAACATCATCCAGGCCGCCAACCTGATAATCGACAACGCAGACAAATGCGCCGCTTCCGCCCAGGACATAAATATAGGCAAGGGTAACGCCTACTTCTGGCGCGCCTATGCGTATTTCCGTCTGGTACGCGTATTCGGGCCGCTCCCGGTCAACATCCACAACGAGCCTGACAACAACTCGACCCCGCTTACCGATGTCGAGGGAATCTACAAGCTGATTGTCGAGGACCTCGACAACGCAGAGAGGTGCGCGCTTCCGACCACCTACGAAGGCCTCCGCAAGGACGGTCTGGGCTACGTCGGCGAGATGAACACCTGGATTACCGAACAGGCTGTCAAGGCGCTCCAGATGGCGGTTTATATGAATCTCGCCGGATACCCGCTTAACAAGGCGGAATACATGGAGAAAGCAGCCGACAAGGGCTACGAAATCTATACCGGCGTGCAAAACGGGACATACCGCCACGCCCTGCTTCCCAACTGGAACCAGGTTTACAGCATCGCGGACAACTTCGCTTCCGAAATGATTGTCGGAATCAGCTACTACGACAGCCCGGGAACGATGGGCAATGCCGGCGTTTACACCTCGCAGTTCCCCCTGTGCCACCGCTTCTCGCAGTTCAACGGCGGATGGGGCGACTTCGCCGGCGAGCGCCACTTCTGGGCCGACTTTCCCGAAGGTCCCCGCAAGCGCGCCGTCTATGACCCGGTAATCCGTCTCTACGGCGGCCTGACAGACTATGCCACCGGCGAACCTATCTGCGTAAGCTGGTGGGCGACAAAAGACGAGCAGCCCTACAACGCAAGCAAGAAGAACGCGTTCGTAGAGGTCTACCACCCGATGTTCTCCCCCTTCAGCATCAACGCCGATTCCGACGGCAACGCCCTAATCCAGCCTTATGACTGCCGGATGAACACGACAACGTTCCAGTCGTACCCGCAGACCCACCGCACGATCCGCCTGGCAGAAGTCTATTGCTGGTTCGCAGAGGCCGCCGGACGCTCCGGCAAGCATACCGCCGAGGCAACGGCAGCCCTTCAGCAGGTCATGGCCCGCGCCTACGACAACGCTCCCGCGATCACAGACCTCGCGGAGCAGGGTTATCAGGAGCACGGCTACGAAGTGGCCGGCTATCCCCTCGCCCTCTGCTCGAAACGCTCCGACGAGTTCCGCATGAACCGTATGGAACAGAACTGGGCTTACCGCCACGGCTCCCAGGACAAGATAATCGTACCCAAAGGCACGACAACCTACTCCTACAAGCAGGAAAAGTATTACGAGGAAGGTAATCCCCGCCCGAAATACCGCAACGTCGCCTATACCTACGAACTCGGCTACGACCTGATCATGCCCGAAAACATGGAAGTCGCACCGAGCTGGAACGGAGAGAACTCAATCTACCAGGTTTATCCTCCGACAGAGACAGAAAAGAACCCCAACATCAAACGCTGACAACGCCATATCCTCCCCGGGGGCATCGGGCTGCCGGGGAGGTAAAAACTCCTCCCGCCTCACAAAAACCGGAATTCATAAGGCAATCCAAAAGCAACAATACCATCTAACTATTTACAAACCAAAACACTATGAAGAAGAATTTACTCCTTCTCGGCGCCGCCCTTATGGCAATGGGCGCCTCCGCCCAGAACTACGCGAAGGGCGACGCTTTCTCCTACGACTTCAAACCCGGCGTGTTTGAATGGAACCTCGCCAAGGATGCCGGCGAAACCTACGGCCAGTACCCCGCCGAAGGTCTGAAAGGCCAGGCCCTCTTCGACCTCAACCTCGGCTACACCAGTATGTATTTCTCTCAGATCGAGAGCCAGGTACCCGGCGCTCTCGATACCCCAGCGTCCTGCCTCGAAGTATGCCCCGCGGTCGAATACCCCGCAGCAGGCCAGTACGCGGTCGTTATGCAGGCTGCCAAGTGGTGGGCTTTCGGTAACTTCAACTTCGCCCTTCCCCAGGTAGGCGAGCCCTGCCGCATCCGCGTGGTGCTCAAGACTGACGTAACCGGAATCGACAATGCGTGGTATAATGGCGGCCAGAAGCCATTCAGCGTAATGCTTATGGACGACAGCGACCAGGACACACCTGACTACCCCGTAATCAACGTACAGAACGAGGAGTTCTGGAACACTCCCGGCTGGTATGTGTTCGAGTTCGTAAACAACCTTGACAGCGAGAATTACTACATCAGCCTCCTCTGGAACGCCGGAGGTCTCTCCTGCGCCCGCAACGTACCTGTGTATGTTCGCGAGGTATCCGTAGTGCCCGTTTCCAAGCTCCCCGGCTACAATCCTCCCGCCGACAACCAGGGCTACCAAGTTCTTCAGGACGTACCCGAGCTGGTTACCGTAGGTGACGGCGCAGGCGTAGAGAACGTAGCAGCCGAGAGCAACGCTGCCGCAGAGTACTTCAACCTCCAGGGCATCCGCGTCGCTGAACCCGCCAACGGCATCTTCATCCGCCGCCAGGGCAACAAGGTTACCAAGGTAGCCCTCTAATCCCCCCGCGACAGGATAAAAACATAACCGGGGCGCGCCGATCGGCGCGCCCCGGTTTCTTCTTTATTTTCTATTGGCGGGGTTCAGTCCTTGGTGCCGTAGGCGAGGTCGCCGGCGTCGCCCAGGCCCGGGACGATATATGAGTGGGCGTTGATTTCCGGGTCGATGGCTCCTACCCATAGGGTTGTCTTGTCGGCGGGGAAATGCTCGGCGATATAGTCGACAGCCTTCTGCGAGGCGATAACCGAGGCGACATGGATTTCCGCGGGTTCCCCCTTGGTGAGGAGGGCGCGGTAGCTCAGTTCCATCGATGCCCCGGTGGCGAGCATCGGGTCGGCCAGCACGAGGGTCTTGCCGTCGAGCCGCGGGGAGGCGAGATACTCGATGCAGACATCGAAGTTCTCCTTCTCCTTATATTTGCGATAGGCCGAGACAAAGGCGTTCTCAGCCCGGTCGAAATAGTCGAGGAAGCCCTGGTGGAACGGCACCCCGGCGCGGAAAATGGTCGCGAGGACCAGTTTGGTGTCAATCACGTCGGCAACGGCCTTCGCCAGCGGGGTCTGGATTTCCTCCTGACGGAATTGGAGGGTACGGCTGATTTCGTATGCCATAATCTGGCCGATACGGCGCAGGTTGGTCCGGAAGCGGAGCATGTCGGTCTGGACGTCGATGTCGCGCAGCTCGGCCATGTACTGGCTGACGAGCGACCTCTGCTCAGCGAAATTAACGATTTTCATAGTCCGAAATTGTTAGTTGTTCTTTCGGAGACCAAAGTTACGCAATCGCGCCGTAAAAAGCAAGAGAGAGGGAAAGGGGGATGGGAGGGATGGGAGTTATGGGAGTTTTGGGAGTTTTGGGAAAGCTGGGAAAGCTGGGAGGTTTGGGAAGGCTGGGAGATTTGGGGAATTTTGGGAAGCTCGCCTTACGGCTCGCCACGGTTTAGGGAAGGGGGGAAAGCGGGGGGAGGCAGCGGAAGGCGGGGAAGAGGGGAAGAAGGAAAGAGAGGAAAGGAAGCGGAATTTGAAGATTTATTGGAGGATGTTAAAAAATATTTAGGGGAATTTCGTATCTTCGCGGTCTGGCTCCGGGGGAGGCTCCCCGGGGAAAATTTCTTTTGGTTCCAATATTTTAGGTTTCAATATTTTACATATTAGGTTTCAATATTTTAGGTACAGCTCAATGAATTTTTCTGGTAAAATTGATTTCCGACCCAAGCTGCTGTCGGCGCTGAGGCATTACAGCGCCAAGAAGTTCCAGGCAGACCTCACCGCCGGACTGGTAATCGGCATCGTGGCGCTCCCGCTTGCAATCGCGTTCGGTATCGCGTCGGGCGTAAGCCCGACGACGGGCCTTATCACGGCGATTATCGGCGGCCTGTTAGTGTCGATGTTCGGCGGCAACTCCGTCCAGATCGGAGGGCCGACGGGCGCGTTCATCGTGATTGTCTACGGCATTATCGCGCGTTTCGGCCTCGGAGGACTGGCGATGGCGACCTTTATGGCCGGGCTTATCCTTATTATAATGGGGCTGTTCCGCCTGGGAACGGTCATCAAGTTCATCCCCTACCCTATCGTAGTCGGTTTCACGGCGGGTATCGCCCTGACAATCTTCTCTACGCAGGTAAACGATTTCCTCGGCCTGGGGCTTACCGACCTCCCATCCGAGTTTCTGCCCAAATGGGGTGTCTACCTCAGCAACTTAGGACTTACTGATCCGGCGACGCTCGCAGTGTCGGCCGTTTCGCTGCTGATTATCACCCTGACACCCAAGATTTCCAAGCGCCTTCCTGGAGCGTTGGCGGCGATTGTCATAGTGACCGCCGGGGTAGCTGTTCTCCGCGGATTCCTTCCCGGCTTCGCCGTTACCACCATCGGCGACCGCTTCGGCGAAATGCGGGCGACGATGCCGGAGTTCCACGGCTTCACATTCGATATGGCGACAATCAACCTGCTCCTCCCCTCGGCGTTCACGATAGCCGTGCTCGGCGCGATTGAGTCGCTTCTTTCCGCTACGGTGGCCGACGGCGTGACCGGGTCGCACACCAACACCAACACGGAGCTGATCGGCCAGGGTATAGCCAACGCCGTGGTTCCCTTCTTCGGGGGTATCCCCGTGACGGGGGCCATCGCCCGCACCATGACGAATATCTCCAACGGAGGGCGCACCCCGGTGGCAGGTGTTATCCACGCCGTTACGCTGCTCCTTATCTTTATCTTCGCGATGCCGCTGATCAGCTATGTGCCGATGGCGTGCCTGTCGGCGGTGCTTGTCGTGGTCGCCTACAACATGAGCGGCTGGCGCACGATCGCCGGGCTGCTGAAAAGCCCCAAGAGCGATGTGTCGGTGATGGCGGTGACGTTCCTTCTGACCGTCGTATTCGACCTCACGATCGCGATAGAAATCGGCCTCCTGTTGGCCGTCGTGCTCTTCCTGCGCCGCGTCATGGAGAACACCCAGATCCGCGTCTACTCCGAGCAGCTTGACGTAGCCGAGGGGACCGACCTCGACTATACGCACCACGAGGTGCTCGACGTGCTCCCCGGAGTGGAGGTTTACGAAATCGACGGCCCGTTCTTCTTCGGGGTCGCGACCAAGTTCGACGAGCTGATGCGCTCCACCCCGGGAGCCAAGCCGCGGGTCCGCATCCTGCGTATGCGCAAAGTGCCATTCATCGACTCCACGGCGATGCACAACCTCGAAATACTTATCAAATCGTCGCAGGTAGAGGGAATCTCGATCGTGCTCTCAGGCGTCCAGCCGCAGGTAAAGGAAACGCTCGTGCATGCCGGAATCGACAAGCTCATAGGGGCGGCGAACATCTGCGACCATATCTCCAAGGCGGTCGTGATGGCCAACTCCATCGCCTCCGGGGAGGATGCCGACGACGAGGCGCCCCGTATGGTCCCTTCTTTCTGACACCCTCGCCGCCGCGGCTCGCACCAGGAACAGAACCAAGAGCTAAAGGTTTAGAACTAACAATTTTCTTCACCTTTCACTATTCACAATTCACCGATATCCTACAAGAAAGCCAGGCCTTAGGGCCTGGCTTTCTTGTAGGATATCGCGGCAGCTACGGCGGCCATTATGAGGGCGCCGAGGAGGATTACGGCGCCGGTAACGGCGAGGTCGCCGCAGTCGAGGCGCACGGGATAGCTGTCGACCGACAGCATCGCGGGATCCGCGGCCTGCAACTTCACCCAGCCGAAATGCTGCTGGCAGAGTACCAAGGCGCTTCCGAGGATGATGCCGAAGACACCCCCGGCGACCGTCACGAGCCAACCCTGGTTGGCGAAAATCGAGCTAACGAACCTCCTGCTCCCCCCCATCGCCCGTATCACGCCGATATTCTGCTGCTTCTCAATGACAAGCATCGAGAGGGTACTGACTATGTTGAAAGAGGCGACGGCGAGGATAAAGGCGAGCATCACGAAGGTAATCCATTTCTCAACCTCGATCATACGGAACGCGTCGGCCTGCTGCTGGCGGCGGTCGAGGGCTTCGAGGCCAGGGGGAAGCGCTTTCTCAACCTCGGCTCGAACGGCCTTGAAATCGGCTGCCGAATCGAGGGTCAGCGAGAGGGAGGATGCCTCGGTATCGTAGTCGAGGAGGCGCCGCACCATCGCGAGGGGCACCACCAACAGGTCGCGGTCATACTCCTCCTGCTCAATCTGGAACACCCCTCCGACACTCAGCGAGTCGGCCCGGAAGGCTGTCGCCGGATTCGAGGGGTTTACTCGGCCCAGTCGCCTCGGCTCGAACACCGCGACGGGAATCCCCATCGCAGGGCGCACGTTAAGGCCCAGGGCGGTGCCGACGGAGAGGAGCGCGGCATCGGCTCCGGGAGAGAAAGCGCCATCGATAACCGCCTCACCCAGTCCGGAGGCGGCGAGCCCGGCGGGGGTCATCCCGCGGAGCGTCACCGGCATCTGTTTCTCCTCTACGGCGGCGAAAGCCTGTTCGGTCAGCACCGGTTCGGCCGACGCTACCCCCTCGATACGGCGCAGCAACGCCGCGAGAGAGTCGGCCCCGGCGAACACCTTACCCTCCGCGGGTACCACGGAGAGGTCGGGGTCGATTCGGGAGAGTTTCGACTCGGCCAGGCCGCTGAAACCGTTGAAAACCGACATGACGATAACCATCGCCGCGGCAGCCACGGCGACCCCGCCCACGGAAACAGCCGATATTATGTTAACCGCCCCGTGGCTCTTCCTCGAAAACAGGTAGCGCAGCGCGACCCGGAGCGAGAGCATCACGCGTCGCCCTCTTTAAGCAGGTTGTCGATATTCTCGATATAGTCGAGCGAATCGTCGAGGTAGAAGGCCAGTTCGGGTATCTTCCGGAGCTGGAAGCGCACCTTAGTCCCGAGGTCGTAGCGGATTGTGCGGGCGTTGCGCTCGATGTTTTCCAGAATCTGCTTAGCCTGGGCCGAGGGGAAAATCGAGAGATACACCTTCGCGATCGAGAGGTCGGGGCTTACGCGTACGACCGACACCGATACCAGAACCCCCTGGGTCTTGGCGGTCTCGCGGCGCAGAATCTCGCTGAGTTCCTTCTGGATAAGGCGCGATATTTTGGCTTGACGTGTTGATTCCATAATTAACCGTATGTTGAGTTCGAAGGGGGCCTGCCGTAATCCGGCACTCCCCGCGTTCTGCATTAATAACGCACTAATCAGACGCAAAGTTACTGAAAAAGCTCCAAATTAAGTAACTTCGCGGAGAAATAGACCGCCATGCAGAAAAAGACGATATGGGAAATGGGGCGCGTGACCCCGGAGGAGTTCCGCGGGGCAGAGAAGATTCCCCTCGCAATCGTGCTCGACAACGTACGGAGCCTCAACAACATCGGGTCGGTGTTCCGCACCTGCGACGCGTTCCGGGTTGAACGGGTTATACTTTGCGGCATCTCCGCCACCCCGCCCTCGCCCGAAATCCACAAGACAGCCCTCGGGGCCGAGGACACCGTCAGGTGGGAATACCACGCCGACACCCATGAGGCTGTCGGCACCCTGCGCGGCGAGGGGTACACGATATGCTCGCTCGAACTGGCCCACGACAGCGTGCCGCTCGACAAGTTCCGCCCGGAAGCGGGGAAGCGCTACGCCGTAATCGCCGGCCACGAGGTCAACGGAGTACGGCAGGATGTGGTCGACGCGTCGGACCTCTGCCTGGAAATACCGCAGGAAGGCACGAAACACTCCCTGAATGTCGCGGTCTCCACGGCCCTCGCGATATGGCACTTCTATCTATATCTGAGAGATAGATAACTCGCCCTCCAATCCGGGTAGAAGGGTCAGAACTTGAAGGAGACGAAGCCGCGGAGGGAGAATGGGGTGCCGGGAGTAAAGCAGATGTCGGTCAGCGGCTCGGAATCGCCCGGAATGCGGGTCTCGGTAGCGAACTGCGCCTCGCGCCATTTCGTGTTGAAAAGGTTCTCTATCGCTATGCCGAACGTAAACTTGCGCCAGGTATAGGAGGCGTTTATGTCTGTCACGCAGTACCCCTTTGCCGTCAGCGACCAGTCCTCGTTGGCGGGACGGTTGCCGAGCCAGCGGGTATGGATTGAGGCGGTTACATGCCTGTTGCGGAAAGTCAGTCCGGCCAGGAGCGTGTGTTCGGGGGCGAGAGGGATGTAATCCTCCCCTTTCGGTTCCCCGGTCATACGGGCGTTGCTGTAAGTATAATCCGCCTGGAGGTAGAAATATTTAAGGAACTCCCAGCGCAATCCGGCGTCGAACCCGAAGCGGCGGCTCTTGCCAGACGGCTCGACGACAGCCTCGTCGCCGACATAGACAAATTCCTGGTTCATATGCAGGTACCATGCCGCGGCGTTCAGCATCAGGTTCTTGCGAGGCTTCCAGTGGATGCCGAAATCGGCTCCGAGAGCCTGCGGCAGCACGTTCTTCCCGTCCCTTACGACAACCACGCGGGCGTCGTTGCTATGGAATCCGCGGCCCCCTTTGAGATAGAGCTGCACGTTGTCGGAGGGGTTATAGATTATGTTGAGTTTCGGGGAAACGAAGGCCTGGGCGCAACCCCGGTCGTCATACTTCTCGGCGGTCTTGTCGGCGTAATTGAAATGGAACCAGTCGACGCGCACCGAGGGGTTGAACATCCACCGCCCGACATTCATCTCTATCCCGGCATATCCGAAGAGGTCGCTCTCGTCGATGTCGCCCAGGGCGTAAGTGCCGAGGCGGTGGCGCTGCTCGGCGTGGTAGAGCGCGATATCCATGACGTGGTCGTAGCGGAACCCCGCGCCCGCAGCCCATTTCCAGGTCTCGCCACCGACATGGAAGTGGTTGTCATATTCCGTATGCCCTCCGGCGATTAAACGCTTCTCGCGCTGGTTGATTTCGTCCCAGTGCTCCGGGTCGTTAAGCTGGAAAGTGAAGTCGGAAAAGAGGTCGAAGGTGTAATACGACAGATAGAAATCGCTGTTGAGCTGACCGCCGTCGGGGAGGTCGAGGCGGTGGATGAACTGCAAGCTGGTGCGTGAGGTCGAGCCCCCCTCGCTGGCGTCGAGCGAGCCGAACCATCCGATCATCCCCTTGTCGACGGCGCGCTCGGGAATCTGCCCCGATGCGTTCCATGAGCTGTTGAAATGGGAGGCGATAATGTTGAACCTCGCAGCGTCGGTCCATTTAGTGTACTTCGCCATCGCGTTAAGGCGCTTGAAATGCTGGGGAGAGTCGAAGAACCCGTTGTCGCTCAGAAAAGCGCCGGAGAAATAGAAGCTCTCGTCGCGGCGGTTAATAAGCGACAGCGAGGCGCGGTAGCGCTGGTAGTCGTGCATACCGATTTCGACGGCGGCCTCGTTGGGCATGCGGTCGCGGGTCTTGAAGGCGACGTAGCCGGCGGTCGCCATATCCCCCTTCGTCATATTGTATAGCCCCTTGTCGAAATCGACCTGCTCGATAACTTCCGGCTGGAGGAAATGGAGGTCGGCGTATCCCTGCCCGTGGGCGTGGCTTACCATATTGACCGGCATCCCGTCTACGGAGATGTTAATGTCGGTACCGTGGTCGAGGTCGAATCCTCGGAGGAACATCTGTTCCGCCTTCCCGCCCCCGGCGTGCTGCGCGATGAAGAGGCCCGGGACAGTCCGAAGCACCTCCTGCGACGACTTGACGGGATTTACCGCGAGGTCGACTTTCGAGACCTCGCTCAGATGGTTGACACGGGCAACGACATCGACATCGCCGAGCGACACCTGCGGGAGCGTGTCGTTCTTCGCAAGCCGCGCGTTAGGGTTATGGGCGAATCCTTTGTAAGGCATTGAAATGGCAAGGGCCATAATCGCCAGGGGGAGTCTGTTTCTCATCCTTCCAAGTTGAAACGTTGTGAGCAATAGTATTTCACCATCATTAACAATACGCCGCCGCGGATGGTTCGTTTCGCCAAAAGTCCGAGGGCAACAATACCAATTTGCCGATACCGTATCAATAATACGCTATTATCAATCCATTTACCTCGTTTTGCCGCCCCAAATTAAAAAAATAATCGCAAAAACATCGTATATTTGCGGTACTAATATCCCCCTCAATAAAAACAAAACCCGATAGCTTGATGTACAGGGGCTACCGGGATTCAACACTGCAAAGATAGTGCTTCTATCTTAGAAAACAAAATTTTATTCCAAAAAGATTACGACAGCCTGATGAAATACGCGGATTTCGAGAAAACGATGTCATCCCAACGCATGCGCAGATACCTGACGGCCTGCGGCGGCAATTCCCGGAAGGCAATGACACTCTATCGCTACAATCTACAAATTTCCCAGGAAATGTTCACCATTGTAAGCTGTTTTGAAGTCGCCCTCCGCAACGCCATAGACCACAAGCTGACAACGAATCTGGGAAATGAATGGCTCAAGGACTCAATCATGCCGGGGGGAGTGTTCACCCAACCGTTATTGAGAAAAACCCGCGACATCATAGCGTTTGCCCATAAAAAACTTCAACAGACACATTCATACACCCATTACAAGTTATTGGCGGAAATGGAATTTGGCATATGGAAATATATGTTTTCCCCAATCCAGTACAGAGTTACTGGGCGCAACCTGCTTACCATTTTTCCTAACAAGCCTAAATCTTCGAGGGAGATTCAGTATAACCAAACATATATTTTCAATGAACTTGACAAGGTAAACTCTTTGCGAAATCGGATAGCGCATCACGAAACTGTATGCTTTGCCTCAAACACATCCCAAATTGACACCTCCTACGTTATCAACATCTATACGAAAATCAAGACCTTGTTTTCCTGGATGGGTATTGACAGCAACTCTCTGCTTTACGGGTTAGACCATATAAACAGGGTATGCGCCCAGATAAACGAACTTAAATCAAGCCTATAGACGCACATCATCCGCAGATGGTTCGGGGTGGAGGGGCGGTTGGTTGGGAGAAAGAGGGGGTTGGTTGAACGGACGGGGGGAATCGGGGGATTTTCGCTAACTTCGCGGAATAAAGGTTAGTTATGACGGATTTCCGCGACAGAAAACTTGAAAGCTGGGTGTACGCAGGGTTATGGGTGCTCGCGATCGGGCTGTACCTGCTTGACGCGATGAGCACCCGGGCGCAATTGTCGAAACCGCTGTTCGACGGGGCGTTGCTGGCGCGTATGGCCCGGACACTTCTGCCGTTCATCGCGCTGTTCCTGGTCAACAATTTCCTGCTGATTCCGAAACTGCTGCTAAAGAACCGGCTAAGAGTCTATTTCGTCGCTACCGGGGCAGCGCTCGCGCTGATGTGGTGCTACCAGTATTTCGACTTCCTGCGTATGGCCGAAATGTTCCACGGGCCGCATCCGCGGCCACGCCCGCATATGAGGTCACTTATCCCGCTGCCGCTGTTCCTGGATTTCACATATTCGCTGCTCGTAGTCGGGGGAAACCTGGCAATCGCGCTTATTTTCCAGCGCTTCGACGACCGCCTGGAGCGCGAGAGCCTGATGAAGACCAACGCCGAGGCACGCCTGGAATACCTCAAGGCGCAAATCAACCCCCATTTCTACATGAACATGCTGAACAATATCCACGGCATGATCGAGATAGACCCGGAGCGGGCCCAGGCGATGGTGATCGATATGTCGCATCTGATGCGATACATGCTTTACGACAGCTCCAAACCGCTGATTTCCCTCTCTGACGAAATCGGGTTCCTGCAGAATTACCTCCGCCTTATGCGGCTGCGCTTCCCGGAAAACCGCGTCAGCATAACGACGGAGTTTCCCCCGGAAGAGAAGACGCGGGGTGTCTCGGTGCCCCCGCTCCTGTCGCTGGTGTTCATCGAGAACGCGTTCAAGCACGGGGTCAGCTACCGGGAGAGCTCCTTCGTCGGGGTTTCGATGGAACTCGGGGGGAACACCCTCCGCGTTACCTGCGTCAACAGCCGCCATTCCCGCGGGGATGAACAGTCCTCCGACGGGGGAATCGGCCTCAGCAACGTCAAACAGCGCCTGCAGCTCCTCTACGGCGACCGCGCCTCGCTCGAGATAAACGCCACCGACTCGGCATACACCGTTAACCTGACAATCCCATGCAATGAAACTGAAAACTCTAATAATTGACGACGAGCCTATCGCCCTAGAGAAGCTGAAGAGCTATGTCGGGAAGACACCCTTTCTGGAACTCGCGGCGGAATGTCAGAGCGCTTTCGAGGCGATTGAATATCTTTCGGCCAACGAGGCCGACCTAATTGTGACCGACATAAACATGCCGGACCTCGACGGCCTGGACTTCGTGAAGTCGCTCCCGAAGGCCCCGATGGTTATCTTCACTACCGCATATCCGCAATATGCCGTCGACAGCTACCGCGTGTCGGCTGTCGACTACCTGCTGAAACCGTACGGCTTCGCCGACTTCCACCGGGCCGCGGGGAAGGCGCTCGAGCTTTACAGCCAGCGGCATCAGAACGCCCCCGCGGCAGAGACCGCTCCGCAGCCGCAGGGAAGCGGCTCGCTGTTCGTGAAGGTCGACTACCGCTATATCCGCGTCTCGCTGGCCGACATCCGCTATATAAAGGGGTACGGCGAGTATCTACAGATTTACGTCAGCGGAAGCACCAGCCCGCTGCTGACCCTGAGTTCCTTCGCGAGCATCAAGGAGCGTCTGACCGACAATTTCCTGCAAATCCACCGCTCGTATATCGTCAACATGGACCATGTCGGGCAGATTGAGCGCAACCGCGTCGTGATGGGCCCCGACCTGTACCTCCCGGTAGGCGACAGCTTCAAAGCCCCCTTCCAGGCCTACCTCGCCTCCCACGCCGTCGGCAAACCGAAATAACCCGCCGCCACATCATCTATTGTCGTCTTTTTTTACTAACTTTGCCAAATAAAACACCAGCAATGAAGCAGAAAAACGGCAACATAACCTCTACCTCCCTATCGGATTTTCCGGAAGAAATCGACTCTGATAACAACATTAAAATCTTTGGCACCACCAGTATAGAAAACAGGCTGGCGGTATTAAGCCATTATTTACATAATGGCAACCTCGAAATCTCAGACAACGATAAACATGAAATTGTCAACGCCATACGCGATTTCTTGGAAAGTAAGAAATGTGACAATGACGATCTTACCCCTGAATATATTTCGATGGTGGCGGAAGCCCCCATGCAATACAGTTTCTTCTCAGATTTTTTCGCCGTTCCATTTCCCGGCCCGACTAATCCGAAATTCACATTTATAGATTTATTCGCCGGTATGGGAGGCTTCCGTCTCGCGATGCAATCCCACGGAGGGAAATGCGTTTTCTCTTCGGAATGGAACAAATACGCACAGAAAACATATCTGGCAAATTTTGGAGAAATGCCGTTTGGCGACATAACCAACGCTCTGACTAAAAGCTACATTCCTAAATATTTCGATATTCTTTGCGCTGGATTCCCCTGTCAGCCCTTCTCAATCGCAGGAGTTTCCAAGAAGAAAAGTCTTGGACGCGAAACCGGCTTTAAAGATAAAACACAAGGCACACTCTTTTTCGATGTCGCCGATATTATAAGCCGTCATCGGCCTAAAGCCTTCTTTTTGGAGAATGTCAAGAACCTTTTATCACACGACAAAGGCAACACTTTCAAAGTAATTAAAGGTACTTTGGAAGAACTCAACTACTCCCTGCATTATCTCGTAATGGACGGACAGACATATGTGCCCCAACATCGCGAAAGGATCATGATAGTAGGGTTTAACAGAGACTATTTCAACGGAGAAGAAGCATTCAAATTTCCTGAGCAAAAAGAATCAACGAGGAAATTGAGAGAAATACTTGATCCGGACGTTGACCCGAAATATACTTTGAGCGATAAATTATGGGGCTATCTGCAAAACTATGCGGAAAAGCACAAAGCCAAAGGGAACGGATTCGGATTCGGAATGGCTGACCTTGATGGAATAACGAGGACATTGAGCGCGCGTTATTACAAGGATGGGTCTGAGATATTAATTCCCCAAGGAGCGGGACAGAACCCGCGACGACTATCGCCGCGCGAGTGCGCTCGCCTTATGGGATATCCCGATGAATACAAACTATCCCAAGTTTCCGACGTCCAGGCATACCGACAGTGCGGTAACTCTGTTGTCGTTCCACTGATAACAGCGGTAGCGGGTAATATCATATCAGCAATTGACAATTATGAGCAATCTTCTGACCTCCGCGATAAACAGCGTCCTGCAATCTGAGGCAGCCTGGTGCCGGTATATTACCGCCAATGACACCGGTTCAACAGGAAGCCATCAGGCAGGATTCTATGTACCCAAATATGCGTCAAAGCTGTTTTTTGACGAACCAGGCAGAAAAGGCGAAAACAAAGAAAAGAGCATCAGGATAGTATGGCAAAACGATTTCCATACTGACAGCAGCGTCAAATATTATGGTCAAGGCTCTCGAAACGAATACCGAATCACCCGATTCGGTAAAAAGTTCCCATTGCTTCAAGACGATAATGTCGGCGATCTTATGATTCTCGCCAAACAGGCGGATACAGAATATGCCGGATTTGTTTTGCGTGAAGACGATGATATTGACGCATTCTGCTCTTACTTCAACATTTCTGCTGCGAATATAGGCAATTTAATAGACATAAGAGGATTAGAGACCAGTGAAAACGCATTCAACCTGTTAATCAATCAAACCGCTTCGCAATTCGGGGAATTTCCGTCTACGGCAACAATGGCGGAATGTGCGAGAACGTGCTATGACAAGACTTTTAAAATCTCTGACACGGACATTCTGACTAATCCGGATGATTTACTGCTGAAATGGCTCGATACGGAATATTCATTATTCAAAGCAATCGAAAACAATGTATACGCCGACTTAGTCAACAAGCCGTTCAATTCAGTAGAATCATTCATCCAGTCAGCCAATCTCGTTCTAAACCGGCGTAAATCAAGAGCTGGAAAATCTTTGGAACATCATTTGGCAAATATTTTCAGCCGCAACAGCTTGGTTTTCGAGGAACAGGTTATCACGGAAAACAATAAAAAGCCTGATTTTGTATTTCCCAATGGCCGATGCTACCATGATTTCAGCTTTCCCGCAGGCAATTTAACAATGTTGGGCGTAAAAACTACTTGCAAAGACCGTTGGCGGCAAATCATTTCAGAAGCCGACAGAGTTGAAATCAAGTATCTGTTCACCACCCAGCAAGCTCTGTCGAGAAACCAATTGTCAGAAATGACGGACGCAAAAGTCCGACTTGTAGTCCCATCAAAATTTATCAGTAACTATCCGCAAGAATACAGGGCTGAGATCAATAGTCTTCACGGCTTTATCCAAATCGTGAAGGACATCCAAAGCCGTCTTCCCAAACATTACTTTGTTTGACAATCGTTTGGGAAACGCATTATTACCTACCTTATAAAAAGTGCCACAGACTGTGGCACTTTTATTTGTCATCTTATTTGCGGATAATTGATGCGAAACAGGATTGGGGTTTGTTCGTGGGATAAAGGGGGCGGTTTGTTGAACGGATTTTCGGGGAGAGGGGGAATTGGGTAGCTTTGTCGGCAAAACAGAGTGACCGATGAAACGATACCTGATTTCGACAGCGTTCATGCTCGCGGGAGTGGCCGCTTCCTTCGGACAGACCGTGGGAGAGGCTTCCGCGCCAGCAGAAGAGGTTCAGGCGGCAGCGGGAGAGGCTTCCGCGGCAGCGGGAGAGGTTTCCGGGTGGAGCTACGCCGACTGCGTGGAGTATGCCAGGGAGCATAACATCTCGCTCCGCAAGTCGCGCCTGAGCGAGCAGACCTCCGAATACAATCTTGAGGAGGCGAAGGCCCAGTGGGAGCCGACACTCGACTTCGCAACGACCCACGGCTTCACAAACGCCCCCTGGGAACGCGGCGACAAGAACTCATACAACAGCTCATACGGGCTGAACGCCGGATGGACCGTGTGGAACGGCGGACAGCGCGAGAACACAATCAAGCAGAACCGCCTGCGCTCGGAAATAGACCGGCTCAACACGGGCGACATCCTGCGCACTCTCGAGACAGACCTTCTGCAGGTATATCTCAACATCCTGTACGCCAAAGAATCAATCGCCATCTACGAGGAGGCGGTGAAACTCAGCGCGGCCCAGGCCGAACGCGCTCGGCAACTGACCGAGGCCGGAAAACTCTCGCGGGTTGACTACGCGCAGCTCAACTCGCAGTACGAACAGGACCGCTATTCGCTGGTAAACGCCCGGGCGACCTACGACACCCGGCGTATGGAGCTGAAACAGCTTCTGGAACTGGGGATTGAGAGCGACATCACCCTCCGCGGGGTGGAATGGTCGGACGGGGAGGTGCTCGCCGAGCTGCCTCCGCTGGCAGAAAGCTACGCGCTTGCGCGGCAGACCGACCTGAAGCTGCAAGGGCTGGAGCTGGAAAAATCGGCCTCCGAACTCGACGTCGCGATCGCCAAGGCGGGGCGGCTTCCGAAAATATCGCTTTCGGCCGGCGTCGGCACCGGCTATTACGCTCCGGGAGAATCGTTCGGCACCTCGATGAAGCAGGGGTGGAACGAGTCAATCGGGCTGACCCTGGCCCTCCCGATTTTCGACAACCGCAAGACCAAGACGGCGGTAGCCCGCGCCAATGTCGCAAAACTCGACGCGCAGCTCGACATCGACAAGCGGGAAACGGAGCTGGCGCAGACGGTAGAGAACTGGTATATCGACACCCGCTCGGCCCAGTCGCGCTTCACGGCGGCGCAGACACAGCTCGAGTCGGCGCGCCTGACTGACGAACTGACCAACGAACGCTTCAACCTCGGCTACGTCGACGCGATAGAGCTGCTTACCTCGCACAACGCCTATATCGACGCGCACCACACGCTGCTGCAATCGAAGTATATGGCGATGCTCGGGCTGAAAATGATTCAGTTCTACCGCGAGGCGACAATCACGCTGCCGTAAGAAGGGTGAAGGGTGAAGGGTGAAAAATGTGAAGATAAATGTTATGAAAATGAATACCACCAAGTTGCTTTTAATAGGGGCCGCAGCGCTCGCGTTAGCGTCCTGCGCCAAGAAGCCGAAGACAAGCCTGGAGACCGTCAGGGCCGAGCGCGGGGAACTGACAGAGACCGTCACCGCCACCGGCACCATAGAATCGGTCACGCAGGTCGACGTCGGCACCCAGGTGACAGGCATAATCGACAAGCTGTATGCCGACTACAACTCCGTAGTCTCCAAGGGGGAACTGATTGCTGAAATCGAGAAGACCCTACTCCAGAGCGAGCTCAACAGCGCGGAGGCCAACGTGGAGTCGGCCCGGCTGACCTACGAGTATAACCTTACAAACTACAACCGCGACAAGGCCCTGCACGACAAGCAGTTGATAAGCGACTACGAGTTCTAGACCTCGACGAAGGAGCTGAAAGTGTCGAAGACGGCCTACGACAAGGCGGTGGCTGACCGCGTGCGCGCCGCCAAGAACCTCAACTACGCCGAAATCTACTCGCCTATCGACGGCATCGTGATTTCAAGAGACGTGGAGGTCGGGCAGACGGTCGTATCCAACATGAACGTCGCCAACCTATACACGATTGCCGACCTCGACAACATGCAGGTAATCGGCAACGTAGACGAAGCCGACATAGGCCAGGTCAAGGTCGGACAGCCCGTCACGTTCTCGGTCGACGCCTACTCCGACGAGCTGTTTCAGGGACAGGTGACGCAGGTCAGACTAAACCCGACGACGGAGAGCAACGTAGTTACCTACGAGGTAGTGGTGGCCGCTCCCAATCCCGACCACAAGCTGATTCCGGGACTTACGGCGAACCTTACGATTTACGTCATGCGGGAGCAGAACGTGCTCCTTCTCCCCTCCAAGGCGTTCACCTTCGAGCCGGAGGCTGACGAAAACGACGACTCGAAGCTGCCGCAAGCCGCCGGGAAGGTTCCGGCCACAGAGGATGGAGAGAAAGTAGTGTGGGTAGTCGAAGGGAACTCGCTCGTGCCTACCGCCGTGAAAGTCGGAGCCTCCAACGGCATCAAGACTCAGATTGTTTCCGGGCTGAAGGATGGCGCCGTCGTGGCTACCGGCTACTCGGCCCAGGCCGCCGCGCCTGCGGAGGATGGCGGAGAGCGCTCCCCGTTCGCCCCGCAGCCTCCCGGCCGAAAGAAAAAGAAATAAGCCGGATTTTCAAAAGCCTGAATAACAAGAACGAATATGGAGGCCAAAGAAATAATCCGCGTGGAGAAGCTGCGGCGCGAGTTCATCGTCGGAGGTGAGAAGGTAAAGGCCCTGAGGGGCGTGTCGTTCACCATCCGCGAAGGGGAGTTCGTGACCATCATGGGCTCCTCCGGCTCCGGCAAATCGACGCTGCTGAACATATTAGGGTGCCTCGACACCCCGACCTCCGGGGAGTACCTGCTCGACGGCCGTTCGGTACAGTCGATGGGCAAGAACCAGCGGGCCGTGACGCGCAACCGCAAAATCGGGTTCGTGTTCCAGAACTACAATCTGCTACCCAAGACAACCGCCGTCGAGAACGTCGAGCTGCCACTCCTCTACAACCCCTCGGTAGGGGCGAAGGAGCGCCGGGAGAAGGCCGTCGAGGCGCTGAAAGCCGTGGGGCTGGGCTCGCGCCTGAACCACAAGAGCAACCAGATGTCGGGCGGGCAGCAGCAGCGCGTGGCAATCGCCCGCGCCCTGGTCAACGACCCGGTAATCATCCTCGCCGACGAGGCCACCGGCAACCTCGACACGCGCACCTCGTTCAGCATCCTGACACTCTTCCAGGAGCTGCACGCCAAGGGGCGCACGATTATCTTCGTGACCCACAACCCGGAGCTGGCCGAATACTCGTCGCGCAACTCGTGCTCCGCGACGGGAAAGTGGTGGCCGACACCCTCAACCCCGCTCCGGCCTCGGCCCGCGAGGCTTTCGAGGCACTTCCAACCGACAACGACTGAGGCAATGAACATACCGAACCTCCTGAAAATAGCGCTGAAAGCGCTGAACAACAACAAGCTGCGCTGCTTCCTGACGATGTTGGGGATCATAATCGGCGTCGCCTCGGTCATAACGATGCTCGCCATAGGCCAAGGCTCCAAGAACAGCATCAAGGAGCAGATTTCCGAAATGGGGTCGAACATGATCATGATCCATCCGGGCCATATGCAGCGCGGAGGGGTCCGTCAGAGCGCCGACGACATGCAGAGCCTCGAGGTCGCCGACTACGAGGCGCTCGCCACCCTTCCCGGCGTGGCCGCGATTTCCCCGTCGGTAAACTCCGGGGGGCAGCTCGTCAACGGCAACAACAACTACCCCTCGACCATCTACGGAATCACCCCCGACTATCTCGACATACGCAAGCTGAAGGTCAAGGACGGCGCGATGTTTTCCGACCACGACATAAAGAGCGCGGCTAAGGTGTGCGTCCTGGGAAAGACCGTGGTAGACAATCTCTTTCCCGGAGGAGAGGACCCCGTCGGGCGCGTAATCCGTTTCGGCAAGATTCCCCTGACCGTCATCGGGGTGCTCGAACCGAAAGGCACCAACTCGATGGGGATGGACCAGGACGACGTCGTGCTCGCCCCCTACACAACCGTCATGAAGCGCATCCTCGCGATCGACTATATCCAGGGGATTTTCGCGAGCGCCGTCGACGAGGCCCGCACCGACGAGACAATCGGGCAAATCACCTCGATGCTCCGCGAGCGCCACAAAATCAAGCCCGACGCGGAGGACGATTTCGACATACGCTCGCAGCAGGAACTGAGCGAGATGATGAACTCCACCAGCGACATGATGACAATCCTGCTGGCCTGTATCGCCGGCATATCGCTCCTGGTCGGAGGCATCGGGATTATGAACATCATGTACGTCTCCGTGACGGAACGTACCCGCGAAATCGGGTTGCGAATGTCAATCGGCGCGCGGGGAATCGACATCCTTTCGCAGTTCCTAATCGAGGCGGTCATAATCAGCGTCAGCGGGGGCGTCATAGGAATCATCCTGGGATGCGCGGCCTCGTGGCTCGTCAACCTGATTGCCCACTGGCCGGTATATATCCAGGCCTACTCGGTAGTGCTGTCGTTCGCCGTCTGCACCGTTACCGGTGTCTTCTTCGGCTGGTATCCGGCCAAGAAGGCCGCAAACCTCGACCCCATCGAAGCCATCCGCTACGAATGAGGGGACACCGCTTCACTGCGACCATACAGAATACAATCCACATAAAAAACGACAGATTAGATTGGTTAAAGTCAAACCGTTATTCATAAAGCGACTAATCAGGAACCTTTATCCCGACCTTTATCAACAACCTCATCATATAGATCGCATCAGATAAGAGAATGGTATTTCCCTGTGGTAGGGGAAATCTGTGGATAGCAGGAGAGGGGACGTCGCCGATGACGCCCCCTCTTTTCAGCCGTATGGCCCAATTCTCATCGCAGATTCAACCAGCGTACAACTTCATTTGCACAAATTTGTCCAAATCGCTCCGTAGTACACGGCTCTTTCATTTAAACTAAAATAAAGAGCACATCCTCCCTTACCCGCTTC
>CALBWF010000056.1:0-44764 GCA_937969265.1 uncultured Porphyromonadaceae bacterium | reverse complement strand
CGAGGCCGAATCCTGCAAGCGACGACCCAGATGGGCCATTATGATACACCCTCTTAAATGTTTGTTTGGTCGCGGAGCGGGTTACATAATGCCGCGTTCGCGGAGCTTCATCTGCCAGGCCCACGCATTGCGCATGGTCTCTTCGATGGGGGTGTCGGCGACCCATCCGAGCACGTTGTTGGCACGGGCCGGGTTCGCCCATACCTTCTCTATGTCGCCGGCGCGTCGGGGAGCGATTTTGTGGGGTACCTTGACGCCCGTCGCCTTCTCAAAGGCGTTGATGAGCCCCAGGACGCTGACTCCGTTGCCTGTTCCGAGGTTGAACACCTCGATTTTCTCTTCCGACTTGTTGTCAAGCATGCGCTCTATGGCGATGACGTGGGCTTTGGCGAGGTCTACGACATCGATGTAGTCGCGGATGCAGGATCCGTCCGGGGTGTTGTAATCGTCGCCGAATACGCTGAGTTCCTTACGGATGCCCATCGCGGCCTGGGTGAGGTAGGGCACGAGGTTCTGCGGAACGCCGTTGGGCAGCTCCCCGATTTCAGCCGAGGGATGGGCCCCGACGGGATTGAAGTATCGGAGAAGTATGCTCTTGAACGGAGCGCCTGAGTTGATCACGTCGGTGATGATTTCCTCGGAAATCTGCTTGGTGTTGCCGTAGGGGGAGGTAGCCTTCTTGATGGGTGACTCCTCGGTGACGGGATTTACGTCGGGCTCGCCGTAAACCGTGCAGGAAGAGGAGAACACGATTCCCTCGACCTCTTTCTCTCCCATGACCTCGAGGAGGTTCATCAGGGTGTTGAGGTTGTTGCGGTAGTAGAGCAGCGGTTTCTGCATCGACTCGCCTACGGCCTTGGAGGCGGCGAAGTTGATGATGCCCTTGATGCCGGGGTAGTCGTTGAACAGCTTGCGTACGGCGGCAATATCGGTGCAGTCGGCTTCTACGAAATCGGGGCGGATACCAGAGATACGCTCGATGCCGTCAAGCACCTTGACGTTGGAGTTGGAGAGGTTGTCGATTATTACCACGGGGTAGCCGGCTTTCTGAAGCTCGACCACGGTGTGCGAACCGATGTAACCGGTACCGCCGGTTACGAGTATTCTTGGTTTCATGACGGATCAGCTTAGAAAAGTTTCGCGGGATAGGTGCCGTTCTCGTGGAGTTCGGCGAACTTGGCAACGACTCCGGGGCGGTCAGCGGCATAGGTCACGCCGAACCACTTGGAATCGGTGTCGAGAACCTTGACTGTCGCCTCGCCGTTCTTGATCAGGGTGTCGATGCAGAGTGGGATGAAAAACTCCGCCTTCGGGGTGTTGATGTCTTTGTCGAGGAACTTGCGGAACTCCCTTTCCGAGAAGTCGAAATAGTCGGGAGTGAAGCCCCAGAGATTCATCGAAACCGGGGTGTTGGGTTCGAGCGTCTGCTCGACGCCGTTCTCGTCAGTGAAGACGATGCGGCCGTCGGGAGCATAGGAAATAGCGGTGCGCTCGACAACGGTGTCGAGCATCCCGTCCTTGGTGCCGCATACGCCGCGGGCTACCGACCCGTTTTCGGTCATCGTGTTGCCGACGCGGAAGCCTACCATGCAGTAGTCCCCCTTGCGGTCGCGGGGGCGGGAAAGCTCCTTGGCGATTACCTCGAACGCGTTGCGTCCGTAAAAATCGTCGGCGTTGATTACGGCGAAAGGCTCTTTGATCGCGTCCTTGCCCATCAGCACGGCGTGGTTCGTTCCCCAGGGCTTGGTGCGGTCTGCGGGGCAGGTGTACCCTTCGGGAAGTTTGTCGATTGACTGGAACACGACCTCGACGGGGATGTGTCCCTCATATTTGCTGAGGACTTTTTCGCGGAACTGGTCCTCGAAGTCCTTACGGATTACGAACACGACCTTGCCGAAACCGGCCTGGAGTGCGTCGTAAATCGAATAGTCCATGATAGTCTCGCCGTTGGGGCCGAGCTGGTCGAGCTGTTTGAGACCGCCGTATCGGCTGCCCATGCCGGCAGCGAGAACGAAGAGTGTAGGTTTCATATAATGCGTTGTTTGTGTTTTCAGTCAAGTTTGCGGGCTCCGTCGGAGATGATTACGGGAATCTCTACCGGCTCGTGGCCGTATTTCTCGTTAAATTCCTTCTTCGCGGTAGCGATGAACTCATCGTAGAGAGAGTCCTTTACGAGGTTGATTGTGCAGCCGCCGAAACCGCCACCCATGATGCGGGAACCGGTAACGCCGCATTTCTTGGCGATGTCGTTCAGGAAGTCGAGCTCCTCGCAGGAAACCTCGTAGTCCTTCGACAGGCCGTGGTGGGTCTCGTACATCTTCTGGCCGACGGTTTCGCAGTCGCCGCGCTGGAGGGCGTCGCAGACGTCCAGCACGCGTTGCTTCTCCTCGATTACGTATTTGGCGCGGAAGTAATCTTCGGCGGTCAGTTCGCCGCGCGCGGCGTCGAGGGCCTCCATGGTGGCGTCGCGGAGCGTCTCCACGCCGAGCATCTTTGCCACGCGCTCGCAGCTCTGGCGGCGTTTGTTGTAGGGAGAGTCGACCAGGGCGTGCTTAACTTTCGAGTCGAGCAGCACGAGCTTGTAGCCGTCGATTTTGAAGGGGAAATATTCAAATTCCATCGAGCGGCAGTCGAGGCGCATCAGATGGTCCTTCTTGCCGAAGACGGAAGCGAACTGGTCCATGATGCCGCAATTTACGCCGCAGTAGTTGTGCTCTGTGCTCTGGCC
This sequence comes from uncultured Porphyromonadaceae bacterium, assembly GCA_937969265.1. Classification (GTDB taxonomy): domain Bacteria; phylum Bacteroidota; class Bacteroidia; order Bacteroidales; family Muribaculaceae; genus UBA7173. The sequence goes on along the minus strand of CALBWF010000056.1, from coordinate 42,036 downwards.
GATGCGCGCGAGTTCGAACTTGTCGATCGTGTTGCCGTTGAAGAGGTCGTTGAGGGCGAAGGCGAAGCAGCTTTCAAGGGCGGCCGAGGAGCTGAGACCCGCACCGAGGGGCACGTTTCCGGAGAATACGGCGTCAAAACCCTTTACTGTTCCCCCGCGCTTGATAATCTCGCGGCAAACGCCGAAAATATAGCGGGCCCACTGCTGCTGGGGAGCGTCTTCTTCCTTCAGCCCGAACTCGGCTTCCTCGTTGATGTCTACCGAGAACACCTTTACCTTGTCGGTGCCGTTGGGAAGTATGGCGGCCATTATCACTTTGTCGATGGCGCCGGGGAATACGTATCCGCCGTTGTAGTCGGTGTGCTCGCCGATGAGGTTGATGCGGCCGGCTGATGCGTACATTTGCGGCTCCTTGTCGAATTTCTCTTTGAAAATGGCTTTCAGTTTCTGTTCCATGATATATCGAATTGTTTGGTTTGTTGAGGTGACACGGTGCCCGCTGGCTGCTTGCGCCGTATTTCCTACAAATTTAAGCAAAAAATCCCGTATGCGCCCCCTGATAATGAAAAAAATCCCGCCGTTAGCTTTTTTTTGCTTTCGGCGGGATTGAATATGCTTCTGAGTAGGTTGTGTAACTCCTCCTTCGCTTTATTTGACTTTTATAGTAATGGTGGCGGGTTTGACGCCCGGCGCGGTTACTTTCAGGGTAGCGGTTCCCGGAGTGGCAGCGGTGCGCAGGATGCAGGTGGCGGCTCCCGAGAACAGTTTCATCTGAGGCTCGTCGAAACTCAGAAGGCAGGTCGGGTCGCCGTTGGCGGTTGCCAGGAACTCTGCCGCGCCGCTGACGGTGAACTTGACCATGCGGCTGTCGGTAGGCACGATCGTGCCGTTCTTGTCAGCAACCTGAACCGTTATATAAACCAGGTCGTTGCCGTCGGCGGTGATTGTCTCTCGGTTAGCCGATAGGACGATATGGTGCGCTTTCCCCGCGGTACGCTCGAAGGCCTCCGCTACCGGCTTGCCGTTGTCGTCGAGAGCCACGACCTTGATTTCTCCGGGTTCATAGACCACGTCGTCCCACATCAGGCGGTAGCGTTCCATCCCTTTCCTGTCGTTGGCGCGGGAGATGTGCTCGACGCTCCCCCGCTCCCAATAAGGCTTGTCGGCAACCTGGGTATAATCAAGTTTCTCCGCGGCGGCTTTATGACGGACACCCATGGACTTGCCGTTGACAAACAGCTCGGCGGCGGGGTAGGAGGTGTAGACTACGACCGGGGTCACTTTCCCCTTGCGGTCGGCCCAGGTCCAGTGGGGGAGGATATGCAGCGTGTTGTCCTTGTTGTTCCATTGCGAGCGGTAGAGATAATAGCGGTCCTTCGGGAGGGATGCCAGGTCGATGATGCCGAACACGCTGGAATGGTTGGGCCACGCGTCCGTGTCGTAGGGGGACGGCTCTCCGAGATAGTCGAATCCGGTCCATACGAATTGACCGATCATCCAGGGATAATCGTCGTCCATCGCGAAGTCGATGTCGGGGATGTTGCTCCAATAGCAGAACTCGGTGTCGTAGCTTGATGACTGGTGGTTGTCGTAGGTCGCGTTGGCTTTAAGTTCGACAGGGAACATATAGCAGCCGCGCGACGATACGGTCGACGCTGTTTCCGAGCCGAGAACGAGTTTCTGGGGAAGTGTCTCGTAGGCACGGAGGTAATACTGGGGCTTGTAGTTGAAGCCGGGAATGTCGAGGGTGGCTGCGAAGCCGTTGTCTAATACCGAGCCGATCTGGTCCATGCCGCAGGTCACGGGCCTCGTCGGGTCTTCCCGGTGGCATATGTCCATAAGCATCTGCAGCTCGCTGACGCCGTCGGGCCCCCACTGGCTCGGTACCTCGTTGCCGATACTCCACATGACTACCGACGGGTTGTTGCGATAGTGGCGCAGCATGTTTACCATGTCCTTCTCTGCCCACTCCTTGAATATCGAGCCGTATCCGTTGGGGCTTTTCGGGCGGAAGCCCCAGTCGTCGAACGGCTCGATCATGAGCATCATGCCCATCTCGTCGCACAGCTCGACCAGTTCCGGCGCGGGCATGTTGTGGGAGGTGCGGATGGCGTTCGCTCCCATGTCCTGCAACATCTCGATCTGGTGGCGCAGCGCTGCCTTGTTGACCGCCGCTCCGAGAGGCCCGAGGTCGTGGTGGTTGCAGACCCCCTTGAATTTTGTGTACTCGCCGTTGAGGAAGAACCCTTTTTCGGGAATGTATTCGAGCGAACGGATGCCGAAACGCGTCGAGTAGGTGTCAACCGCCTTGCCGTCTACTTCAAGTGTGGTGCGGGCGGTGTAAAGTGCCGGGTTCTCGCAGGACCAGCGGTTTGGATTCTTCACGAGGAAGTTCTGAACGAAAGGTTGTCCCTGCGAGTAATAATATGAGTTATTAGTCGCGATAACGTTGCCGTCGGGATCGAGAATGTCGGTCTTTACCATCACCCGTTCGGCCTTTTTGGCCCCCTCGATTGTGGTTGTGAGGCGTACGGAGGCTTCCTCGGCGGTGACATACGGCGTGACGATGTATGTGCCCCAGACAGGAACGTGTATCTTGGAGGTGGAGATAAGGCTGACGTTGCGGTAAAGTCCGGCTCCGGGATACCAGCGCGAGCTCTGGGGCTTGTTTTCCAGTTCGACTGTGATGCTGTTTTCGCCGGGCTTGATTATCCCCTGGGGCACTTCGAGATGGAAGGAGTTGTAGCCATAGGCCCAGTGGCCGACGTGGTGGCCGTTTACCGAAACTTTCGGGTTTGACATAGCGCCGTCAAAAAGGAGGGTGAAGCGCTGTCCGGCGGTGTCGGCCACCTCGAAGGTAGTACGGTACTCGCCGCGGCCCATATAGGGAAGGCCGCCGGTGCGCCCGGTTTTCTCTGTCTTCTCGGTCTCCCCGTTCTGCTCCACGGCGACAATCTGGAGGTCGTTGTCGCGGGAGAAGGGTTCGTGGATTGCCCAGTCGTGGGGAACCCTGACGGTCTGCCATTTCCCGGCGACGCCGTTGGAATCGACCTTTGCGAACTGCCATTCCCCCGAAAGGGAAATCTCTCTGCGCGCCGCGGCCGGGATGGCTCCGAGCAGCGCCGCGAGGGCAAGGATGTTTAGTTGTCTCGTCATATTCAGTTGTTGGTTAGAAATTCTATCGGTTGTATCTATTTGCGATACAGGTTTGCCGTGGCCTCTCGCGTGGTTATTCAAGCCACGCTCCGATAACCGATACCCGGCCGCCGTTGAAGTCGAAGGGAACGGCAATCTGGAGTTTCCGCAAGCGGGACGGGTCGAGGTCGAAATCCCCCTCCGGCTTGAACCACCGGGAGAGGAAGGTCGGGTAGGGAGTGGGAACAAGCGGCGTTGGCACAACCTCCAGCGTGTGTAGCGGTACTTCGATAACGCTGTCGGCCTCCGGGGTTATGGTGGTGCCGAATGTGATGCCGTCGGTGTCGGCGAGCATCACCCGCAACGAGTCGGTGCCGTCAACATCTCCCAGCCTGATTTTAAGTGTCTTCCGGCCGCGGGTCAGGGCTTCGGGATAGACGGGAAGCTCTTTCGTCATTATCGCAAGCAGGTCATCATCCGGCTTTGCCGCGATTTCGAGGGCGTTCTCTGCCAAAGGGGAGTTGCGCTGGTGCGACAGCCATACCTTTCCCCAGGAGTCGGGAATCGTCGCGAGCTCTGTCCCGTCGTATCCGGTCGCGGCGTCGAGAAGGATAAGGGGAGAGTCTGCGGACAGTATTTCAGTCGAGTAGAGCGGCGTTCCGTCAGGCGCGTCCCAGTCGAGGGGTGTTCCGGGAACGGCAGACGGGAACGTCACGGCTTTGCCGCCGCTGAAGGCTGCTATGCGGTAGTCGAAACGGTCTTTGCCGGCAAGCGCTTCCGCGGGGATTACCGCCCGGTAATCATAAGTAACCATTTCATCGGCTCGGTATAAATGGTTATTTTTGTTCCAGAATGATGCGTCTGTCGGGTAGATCAAAATGGAATCAATAGGCTGATTGGCAAATGCCTGTGCCTCTATTATCAAGTCGCTCCCTTTGACGATTGCCTGGGGTGCCTTATGGTTAATAATAGTAGGTATTTCCTTCGGATTTCGGGGCGCGACATACTCAGTCAGCCCGATGTTTCTTACTTTCGCGGGGAGTTTCGCCGGGTCAAGCATCGCGGCATCCTTGCCAAGAAGATAGACCCCGGGGCTAACCTTGAATTTATAGTTTTCTGCTTTAGCGATATTTCCAGCCCCTGTATCAATCCGCGATACAACAAAATTCTCGCCGAGCTGGGGAAGTTTAACGGTTATCTCCCTGCTGTCGGGATAGAGCGCCCAGGCCATTGGCCTGTCAAGGGATGGCTTTCCGAACGGGTCGGCTGAGAAGAGCGCGTCGGGCATCACCTCCAGCCTCCACACACCGGGGACTACCTCGTCGAGGAAATACGCTCCAAGCCCGTCGTACTTCACCAATTCCGAAGAGCCGTAGCCGGCGATCTGCCGCAGGTGTTGCAAGGCCTTCGGCTTGAGATCGTTTGAGTTGGTATACAAGAATTTGTTACCGGAATTTAAAGCGGCGAGATTGCGGTTGTAGCTGACCGTGAAGTCGCCGAAAATGGTATCGGCGGGATATTTGCCGTAATCGGCTCCTTCGGGGACCTCGCGCATAGCTTCGGCCGCGATCATCATTCCGAGCGCTTTTTGCGGCGTGTAGGCGAGGTTCAGGTAATGGGTCTGATATTCCGTGTTATACGGGGCAAGGAAAAGCGGGTCGTAGGCGAACTGGGTGGCCCACTGGAAGCCCTCTATGGCGAAGGTGCGGGCTACAGCGGGGAACATATAGCTGTCGAGCATGTCGGCGGGGTCAAACTCGTAGATGACCTTGAATTTCGTGTCGAACCTTCTGATGGTATCGAACGGAATCTTGTAGCTGTCGACATATGGCAGGTAATTGGCAGAGCGTTCCTTCCCGGACACAAGTCCGACAGGATACCACTGGTATGTAGTCCCGTCGACATCGGAATCGAAATACGCCTGCACTATGTCGCCGTTATGGCTCGCGTTGTACAGCAGCGGCTTCTTCCATCCGGCTTTCCGCAGAGCCTTAACCATCCGGTTGATATAACTTTTTACCTGTTTCGGATTGGTCGAATGGCATGGCTCGTTGTTGATTTCCATCGCGAGAATGGAGGGGTCGGCGGCGTATGAACGGCCGTTATAGGGATTGACGTGGCGCGCGAGCTGTCCGAGATAGCGTTCTTGCGCCTTTATCGCCTCAGGATTTGAATGAATGTCGCATTTTGAGTAGTCGTAAGTGAAAGCCCCTGTGTCAGTGTCCCGTTCGGGATAGCCGTTGCCGAAATTGGTCTGCGCAGTCAGGATAACCGCTATTCCGCGCTCTTCGAGGCGGTTGATGAGGTAGTCGAGCAGGTCGAGATGGTCGTTGGTGAGGAGGTCCCCGACGGAGTCGGCGAGTTCAGCGTCCCAGAGGTGCATGCGGAAGCCTGTCAGCCCAAGGCGCGCCATATGGTAGACATCCTGGTCGATAGCCTCCTTGCGGTCTTGCTCCAGGATTTCAGCGGCCCGGTATCCGTGGGCGAACGGGAGAGTATAGTTGGTGCCGTAATATCGGGCGGGGAGTCCGTTGGCCGACAATGCGGCCGCCCCGATGAGCAGGGCGCCTGCAAGCGTCGAAATTTTCATGGCAATGGATTTTAAATTTTGCAAAATTAAGCAAATTTTCTTCTAATCCGCGTTCTTTTCAAGAATTAATTTGTTAGATTTGCAAAGTATCCTCCATTCAGGACATGCTGGTATATATGGTTGCATATTCAATACAGATCTAATAAACAACTATTAAACGATTGAGAGATAATGAAAGTTTCGCCAAACATACTTCTCGGAGCCGCCGCCGCTCTGGTTCTTGCCGCGGCTCCTTCCTGCTCATTGTTCAAGGACTCCTCTAACAAGGTTGCCGGTTCTTCAGGCCAGGTTACTGCCCAACGCACTACGGAAAGCAAAACGGCCGGAAAGACCTTGACGCCTCCAAAGAACGCTGGCTCCAAGTCCGCGACCACCAACACTGAAGAACCGAAGGGTGTGAAAAACAAGAATAACAAGGGGCGGGGAGAAACCGCAGCCAAGCCCTCGAAGGGGAAGACCCCCGTCGTTCCGGGACAGGCTGATAACCGCCGCCCTCTGACAGATTCCAATGCCCCCGCGACTACCGAGAAAAGACCGGCTTACAATCCCAACCTTGACAAGGATTTCACAATCAACGGGGAATGGACGATTTACTCCGTGCGCGGGAACGTTGTAACCGGCGAGGAGCGTCCGTATCTGACATTCGACCTTCCGGCCAAACGTTTCTACGGCAACAACGGGTGTAACTATATCAATGGTGACCTTGTCTTAGGAGAGAATGGCGCTATCCGCCTCGACAACATGATTTCGACGATGCGGCTCTGCAACGCTGCTGAGTTTGAGTATCTGATCAATCTCGCTACGAGCGACGTCCGCTCTTACAGCGCCCGTGTCGAAGGCCCGATTACGTTCCTCGACCTCCTTGACGGGAAGAGCACCCAGCCGATCCTCGTGCTCCGCCGTCATAATATGGATTTCCTAAACGGTGCCTGGAAGGTTGACACTCTCAACGGCACACCCCTCGTAACGGAAGATGGCGAACCGGCTTCGCTGACATTCAACATAACAGACCTGCAGATTCATGGGACAACCGGCTGCAACCGTCTTAACGGGAAGCTGTTTATCGATCCGGACAAGAAAAACTCTCTACAAATCTTAAATGTCGCGACTACCAGGATGATGTGCTCCCCCGAAAGCCGCGAGACAGAGTTCCTGCTGGCATTGGAGTCAGTCGAGAGCGCCCGTCAGACAGGGCCGGCCACGATTACCCTGACCTCTCCCGACGGCACCGAACTCTTCACCCTCACCCGCATCCCCCTCGACTCAGCCGAGTGATTCTCATTTAGCGATACAGCAATACCATACTCGAAATTAAAATTAAAAGCGTCGGCAGCTCTTTGCGGGCTGCCGACGCTTTTATGTTCCTTTTGTTCAGTTGAAGGAGGGGAGGGTGGAATCGGGGGAATAGGGGACATATTCGATATACTCGCAGTCATTTTCAACGGGGCGGCGTTTGACGGTGTAGGTTTCACCGCAGCCGTTCAGCAGGATTACGTCCGGCTCAAACGAGATGAGCGACCAGTAGATTCCCCCGTCGGGGCTGAATGTGCAGCCATCGGGCTGGAATTTTGAATTGTCGATTTCAAGATCGTTGCAGGAGACCCGGAAATTATCCGGGTCGATGTGCATTGTGTACTCGCCGGTGTTCTGATTCTTCATCATACGGATATTCTGAAAGAACAATGTGCCGTTGTCATTGTTCCTCGTAGCCGCCGCGCGGATATAGACCATAGAGGGGTTAACCATATATACGAACATATGGCGGTTCGTATTAATCTCGCAATAAACCATATCGTCAGAGACTCCGTATCCAGCTCCAAGCCGCCATTGCTGCAGACATTTGCCGACATCGAATTTTGACTCGCACCTCGCCATCTCGTAGGGCTTGACAATCTTAATATCCTCCACCTTTTTCAGTGTGCGGCCCCCGATATTCAATTTGCCGTCGACCCGGGAAATAGCAAGAGGCTCGCTGCCGGAAGTAGTTGTGACGCTCCCGTCCTTGGCAAAGACGGTTTTGCTGGAAATCCCCGCGGAAGGAATTTCAAGAACCGCCTGCATCGTGCTGTCGGCCTGAAAATAGAGGATGCATATCGAGTCTGTCAGAACAGCTTCCGCGTCGTTACTGCTCCATACTCCTTTGTAGGGGGAAAAGTCGGTAGCGGCGCTCATCGACAGGAATGAGGCTGTCGTAATCAGCAAGAATAATAATTTCTTCATAATGTTTTGAATTAATCAGGCCGATTGATGGTTATCGGGCGAGGTTGAGGTTTACGGATATGCCGTAGTTGGAGTTGGAGGTGGGGTATGCGGCGTTCGATACGAGAGGGGTGTTCACCTGATGGTCGAAGTACGCGGCGAGAGTCAGCCGGCGGCTCACGACGTAGGATGCCTGGAAGTTGATTGTCAGGGTACGGGTGCCGGAGGTCGCCTGGGTATAGTTACTCTCGATTCGGCGAATCAGGCTCTGGGTGTTCTGCAGGGAGAAGTCGGCGTTGATTGTCAGGTCGTTTGAAACGCCGTTCTGCTTGGAGCCGAGTTTGAGCACAGAGTTGAAATTGACAATCTTGTATCCGGCACCGATTGTGAGGCCGCGGGTAGTGGCCTCGACGAGCTGTCCGGCCGACGTGTTAAGCGTAAGGGTACGCTGGTCGCGCCATTCAGCATTGAACTGTATTTCGTTTTTCAGCGTAGCGTTCACGCCGATAAGGGGCGCGAAGCGTTCGGTTATCGCTACGGAGGAGATGTTGTAGGGGGAAGATGGGATGGGGTTGCCTGTCGCCTCGTCGCGTATGAATCCGATATTGCCGTCAACCGAGAGCCAGTTGAGGTATGAGTTATAGGAGCCGACGGTATAGGTGCACTGGTATGCGTGGGAGAGGGTGAATGTCTTGAAAATCTTCCGCATATTGCCGAGGTTCACCAATCCGTCGTAGGTCACGCGCCAGTTGGGGATGACGTGGGCGAAGGAGGGGAAGGGTGAGAGATACTGTTTTTTAGCGTCAGTCCCGGTATAGGCGGCAAGAAAGGCGGGAATCAGAATGTCGGAAGATGTTTCGGGAGTGGTGCCGACCTCGGTGCTGAACGGCTGTCCGGCAAGGGGGTTGTCGGCCATAAATCCCCCGGTGGGGTATGTCGTCCCGCGGTACTGGTCGGTATAACGTCCGGCAATCACGGGAATGTTGTCGATCAGTTGCTGGAAATGCTTCGAGTAATATCCGTCCTCGGCCTTTGAGGAGCCGAAGGCGGTGCGGATCGCGCAATGGGTTTTGGTGTAGGATCCGGAATATGTCATCGGCATATCGGCATACATGAACTGCACCTGGGTGTTGCGGTTGTCGGTGCGGTTCATCGTGAGCTGCACTTTAAGACCCTTTATCGGTTCAAGCTGCAGCTCGATGTTGAGTTCGTTGGCCCTCGACCACATGGCGGGTGAGGTCTGGCCGTCGTCGCAAATGAGCCATCCGCGGGCCTTCGCCTTGTCGATATAGCTTTCGTCAACGAAACCGAACGCGAAGTCAAGACCGGGAGCCATCGGGCCGTAATGGGTGCTTTCGCCGAAGATATTGCCTATTTCGGGACGGAACAGGGGAACCGACATAGTGCGGGTGTTTTTGTAGCGGATGGAGAAATTGCGCGGGCTCATCACCAGGCGGGTAGCGTATTCCCCGATTTCGCGCCAGACGGATTTATCCTCTTTCAGAATCTCCTCGATGGAGAACTTGATATCCTTGTCCCCCTTTGTCAGCACTTCGATGGAGTTGGCGTCGATAACGCGGGTTTTTACCGGGAAGGCAGTTCCGTCGGCAGTACGGGCCGAAATCTTGACCTTCTTGTTGCGGAGGTTGTGGCGTATAGTCAGGGTAGTGTCGGTTTTGAGCTTGTAGGTGCGCTCGAACTTCTTGGGCTTCACGGGAACGTTGGCCCGGCGGGTGTTGGCGAAGCGCTTCTCAACATCCTTTATGAAGGGTATTTTCTTGTAAAGGCTCTCGAAGTTGAGGCGGCCGTCGACACTGAACGCTGCCTGGTTGGCAATAGTGTTGCCGGTAGAATAGCCTTCTACTTCGGCGCCGCGGTCCCAGCGGTAGGTCGCGTTATAGCTTACGTTGGAGGTTATAAAGTCGAGTACCGGCACGCGGTTGAAAGGGGCGCGCCACTGGGCCGTGAACGACTGGTTGTAGGCCCACGGAGTACCCATCGAAAGAATCGACTGCCATACGGTGTCCTTCCACTCCTTGTACTTGTCGGGGAACAGCTTGCGGTTCACCGCCCCGACAGTCTCCTCGATGCGTGCGGATGTGTTGGAGTTGAAGTTAACTGTTATGGTCTTTGTAAGGTTCCATACGAGCTGGAACTGGCGGTCCCAAAGGAAGTTCTTGCTGACGGAAACAGGAAGCTGGAACATCTGGTCGGTCTCCGAGCGGGTCTGCATCTCGTAGTAGTAGCGCGACATGTTCGTCAGGAACGAAATGGAGGTCGGGACATAGTTGATTTCCCACTCCTTGAAAAAGCGCAGGTTCTTGTTCTTTGTTTTCATCCAGCCGAACGGTTTGAGGGGCTTTACCATCGGTGAGTAGTTGTAGGCGAACGAACCGCGGTAGTCGTTGGTGATTTCGTACTCCGTGGTCGGGTTCTCCTTGCGCTGCTTGTTGAAGGAGAAGTTGAGGGTGAAGTTGGCGGGGTCCCAGGGCATGGGCTTCGCCGAGCGGACATCGAACTTCAGCCCCGAAATAGAGAAGCTCTGAATCTTGTTGCGCTCAACGGCGTAAGACTCGATGGAGTCGCGGGCGTGTTTGTCCGCCGCGTCGTCGAGGGCGTCTTTCAGGAGCACGTCCTGGTCGAGGGGATTGTATTTCGGGGTTAGCTTCTCGTCGGAAACGGAGTAGTAAATCGGTGCCTTGAGCTTTACCTTTTCGGGGATGAAGCGTCCGAGGTCGGCCTGAACGGCGAAGTTAATCTGCCGGTAATCGTCGAGACGGCGCGAGTTGAGGCTCTGGTCGACGCTTCCAAATCCGGCGCTTTCCATATGGGTCGAGAAGTTCAGGTTGGCAATGTCGCTCAGCGAGAGGTTGACATTGGCCTTGGCGGCCCATCCCCCCTCCTCGTTGAAGTCGGTCACTTTAAGCTCGTTGACCCACACGATACCGTCCTTGCGCTGGTTGGAGTTGTTGCGGACACCGACGAGGATAACCCTAACATCGCTGAGCGACGGATTGCCCATTACGGCCATGCGGTTGCGCTCGTCGTCGGGGTCGCGGGCAGTGTAGAGTGTCGCGAAGCCAACCTGCGAGCCCTCCTCGTTCTTGGCCCGGTTGCGGGCCTTCTTGAGGTCGACGAGGTTCTGGAGCTTGAGGTCCATAAAGTTCTGCGAGGGCCATACCTTGTCGCGGTCGGCGCTGACGTAGTTGTTGTAGACGCCGTGGGGAGTGAGCTGCAGGGGTATCTCGTATTCGTAGAAGTTGCTCTTCACGTCGGACCCGAGGCGCACGAACACCGACAGCTCGCCCGAACGGAGCTGCGTCGGGTCGTCGATAAGGCTTTCGGCGTGGACCCACATCTGCAGGCGTTTGTAGTTGCGGAGGTCCTGCTGGGTGTCGCGGTAGACGGCGCGTGCGTCTCCGGCGTTAAGGCCGGTTACTTTAAGCGACATCGACTGCTCGTTGAGCTGGACGGCCTGAGACTGTCCCGGGTCGGTGATTCGGGTTACGCCCGGAGGGAGGACGTAGTTAACCGGCTCGCGCGAGGCGTTTTCCTCGATGTTGACCACCGACACGTCGAGTTCCCCCTCGGCGGGAGAGTCGCCGCGGGTGTTGAGGTTGAAATCGTAAGTGCGCCATTCTCCGCGGACGAGCTCGAGGGTCGCGAAACGGAGGTGGGTCGTCTGCTTGAACCCGGTCAGGAATATGCGGGCGAAGCGGATGGTCGAGAAGTCGTTGATCGAGCCAACGACTTTCTCGAAGGCGCTCAGGGGAATCTTGAACTGGTACCACTCGACGGGCTCGTTCTTGCCGTCGCGCGTCAGCGGGTAGGAAACCTGTTTGTCGGTGATGAAGTTCTTCCCGACGACGAGGTCCTCGGGTCGTATCGAGACCTTGTACTGGAAATAACGCTCGTATTCGTTCAGGGTGTTGTCCTGGTTGATGTCTTCCACGTCGGGCACGGCGCGGGAGCTCTGGTACTGCGGGTCGGGCGCGCTTTCAGGGGGTAGCGAGTTCCCCTCGACGCCGTTGTAGTGTTTGTATCGTTCGAGCACGGATGCGCGTCTGGCGTCGTAGTTGTTGCTGAGGAAAAAGCCGTAATTGTCGCCCGCGGGGTCGTTCATGGCCGAGAAGGGGTCCTCGTTCATCCGCTCCATAGCCGAAGCGGAGAGCTTTCCACGCAGGGTTTCGAGATAAGACTGGTAGGAGGGGGAAGTGTACTCGTCGGCGTTGATGAGGCCGTCGAGGCCGACATCCTGCACGGCGCGGGAGCCGGAATTGTTGTCGAAGGAGTATGTCAGGGAGTTCTGGGAGGAGACGCGTCCCCAGACGGTATTCTGCATAAAGCGGTCGTTGCCGTCGTAAGGAACGCCGTTCTCATAGCTCTTAAGGCCGTCTTTCAGAATATCCTCAGAGATTTCGCCGAGGTTGAAGTAGAGGTCGCCACCGTCGTAATTGGGGTTCTCCGGGTCGAGGAAGGGGTTCATCATCCAGAACTGGATGTAGTCGATGTTGGCCTGCTCGAAGTTGGTGGTCTCCATTTTGCGCATGATGCCGCCCCAGCGTTTTTCGGGGTTAAGGAGGTTGCCTTCGGGGTCGATATTTGTATCATCGAGGTTGTACGGGCCGCGCTCGTTGGGATAGAAGGAGAGGTTGAGGGTCTGGATGTAGGCAGATTCGCCGTAGGTCAGCTCACGGCCGGGAAATATCTCTTTCGAGGTCACTTCGCGGACGTAGGGGTTTGACTGCTGTTTGAGGTCGTTTTTCAGGTAGCCGGGGCATAGGGAGGAGTTACGCTCCGTGAAGAGGCGGTCGATATAGTACCAGTTCAGCAGGGCGCGGTTCTTGCCGTAGTCGACATTGTTGCTAAGGGCGGCTTCGGGGAAGAGCGCGTCGCGTCCCGGGTCGTAGGGGGTTGAGGCTGTGAACCAGCCGTAGGGTGAGCGCAGGTCGATACCGATCTGCGACGATTCAAAGTCATCAATGTACGAGCTGCCCTTGTTGGTGCCCGATTTCTGTTTGTGGGGCACGAGTACCGCGGCCTCGGCTGTCACGCTGAGCTGCGAGGGGGCTGTGGCGTTGACCGTCGGGATTTTGTTAATCAGGTTGGTAAGCCATTGGAGCTTCGTGTTGTAGGAGAGGTTGAAGCCGAACATCGAGTTGTTGATAGTCTCGTCGCCGATGTTGACTTTCTCTGTCAGCGCCTTTTCGGAAAAATGCAGGATGGTGGCCCCGATATTCAGGTGCTTGTTGAACTCGTACTGGAGGTCGAGACCGAGGAGGGTCTTTCGCTGTGTCGAGAAGAGCGACTGGTTTTCGAGGGTCACGGAGACGCTTTGGCCGGAGTCGATGATGCTCTGGTTCGTGATGGTGACGATACCCATCGAGTAGTCGACTGTATAGTCGGAGTTTTCAACCAGTCGCACGCCGCCGGCCATCACGACAACGGAGCCTCGAGGCACGTTCATCGCATTCAGGCGTATCTGCGAGCCTGAGGAAGCCTGGTACGAACCGGTCAGGATGAACTTGTTCTTGTCGGAGAACTGGCGCGCGACAACCTGGGTAGAGTCGTAAAGTTCCTTGTAGACGTACTTTTCGGCCAGCACCGGGTCGTTGATTTTGCGCTCGAGGTGGGAGCCGAACGGTTCGGCGACGGGGAAAATCACCTTGCCGGTCGAGGGGATGATGGTGTAGCCGTCGATGAAGTCGAAGAAGCCGTCGGGGTTTCCCTGCTGGTTGGAGTCGAGGCGGTCGAGGTTCATTACCTGGAGCAGGGGCTGGTTGCTCAGCGAGGGTACGGGGAGATAGTTGATCTGGGTGCCGGTAGTGTCGCTGAGGTATTTGATGTTCAGTCGGAAGTTCTGACGCTGCACCTGGTAGGCTCCCAGGGAGTAGACGTTTTTCATCATCAGGTGCCACATCGGCATCTTGGTGTCGATAGTGGTGCTCTTCAGCATTTTGACGTAGAGCGACTGAGTGGTGGTCGTTATGTCGGAAGAGAACTCCCCGACCTGGTAGACCTGTCCGTTGTAGGTGTACTGGAAGGCGACGCCGAGCACTTCGTCGGAATTAATCTGCGCCTTTACGGAGATATAGCCGAGGGTCGAGTTCAGAGTGTATTCCGAAGAGCTCAGCAGGCGGGCGCTTTCTACTTTCTCGAAATCCTTGCCCCCCTCGATGCCAACGGCGCGGAGCGGTTCGAGGGCCTGGGTGACGGTATTGATGTTTCTGGCGTCGGGGTACTCTTCCTTTATGACGCGGAGCAGGTTGTTGGAGTTGTTGGTCGGGACCGGGATGGTCGGGTCGGGCTGCCAGTAGCCGTTGGCGAGATACTGGTTCTCGCCAAGGTCGGTGAAGGCCACGATGTTGCGCGACTGGTCGTATTTCCCGCCCTTGTTGGTCACCCATACCTCGATACGGGTAATGTTAATGCCGGAGGTAACCAGCGGCAGACGGGCGGCAAACTGGTCGTAGTTGTCGTAGAAATACTGGGCCAGGAAGAAGTGGCGGTTCTGGTCATACTGGTCGGCGTTGACGGAGAAATCGGTAGTCTGCGCGCCACCCTTGGTGTTGACGGTCTTTGACTCTGAGTTCTGCTGCGAGACGAGTGCGGTGGCGGTCAGTTTGCCGAATTGCAACTGGGTCTTTATACCGAACAGCGCCGTCGAGCCACGGATGAGTGATGAGCCGGTTGTCAGCGAGACGTTACCGGCCTCTATGCTTTTCACTATGTCGTCCTCTTTTCCCTCATACCCGATTTTGATGTTCTGCGAGTCGAAGGCGAAGGTCGCGTCGGTGTTGTAGGTCATCGCGAATTTCAGGCGGTCGCCTACCGACGCGTTGATTGTGGCCTGGATTTTCTGGTCGAAGTCGAAGTAGGTCTTGCGGCGCGCGTTCATAGCGAGGGAGGGGTTGTCGGTCTTGTTGGACTTGACACCCATCTTGAGCTGTATGGAGCCTTGCGTCTTGAGCTGTACGCCCCCGGGGCCGAAGATCTTTTCCAGCGGCCCGTAGGCGAAATTCATGTCGAAGATGTTGAAGGGCTGCTTTTCCTTGTCCTCGGCCAGCATCTGGTTGCGCTCCTGGTAGTATTCCTGGAGGGAACGGCGGAGCTGCCAGTTGTCGAACTGCTTCTGCGACAGCAGGAAGGGGGTTGTTATTTCCGTGTCGCCGAGCTTAGTGCGGATAACGTAGTAGCCGGTCTCCGGGTCATATTCCGGGGTGGTCGTGATATTCGACGGAGTCGCAAGGTCGGCCGCGAACTGGTCCTCCATCAGCGCCTCGTAGCTTGCCGGGACGGTCTGCTGCACCGGGAAGGGCATCATGATGGAGTCGGCCCTGTCGAGAGGGACGGGGGGCATCGGCGGGGGAGGGGGCAGCTGTTTCGCGGGGGGACCGACGAGCTGGGGGCTCGCTATGACGGCCGAAACCGCGAGGAGCACGAGGCATCCCGCGGTGGCGATGAGTTTTATGAGGTCGCGCTTTATAGGTCGTTGTCCCGGTTTCTTCATTAGGCGGTCAAAGCATTGTCAAAGCTTTCTTGACGGCCTGTTCCACTCGTAGGGATGGATCGTCGGAGAATAGCTTTGTGAGCACTTTCTGCGACGCGGGTTTCGCGAAACCGAGCATCAGCAGTGCTGCCAGCGCCTCTTCGAAATCATCGGAGCGGAGAGCCGGCTGCGATAATAACGAAGTTTCCGAGGGTTTTATTTTGTCTTTGAGGTCAACAATTATGCGTTGCGCGGTTTTAGCGCCGATTCCCTTAACGGATTTAAGCCTTTTCTCGTCTCCGCCTGATATGACGGCTTCGAGTTCGGCGGGGGGTATAGAGGATAGAATGAGCCGCGCGGAGTTTGCTCCGACGCCGCTGACCGCGATCATTTCGCGGAAAAGCGTCCGCTCAGTCGCGGTTGCGAAGCCGTAGAGCAGATGCGCGTCCTCGCGTATCACCTCGTGGGCGAGGAGCTTGACCTCGTTTTTTCCCTGAATCGCGGAAAAGGTGCTCAGGGAGATGTTCATTTCGTAGCCGATACCGGCGTTGTCTATAATGGCGGTCGCGGGGTTCAGCTCCACAAGCCGCCCGGATATGTATTCAATCATTGTTAAACAGTCTCTTAGCCGTCGTGAAACGGCTTGTTAGTCTTCGGAATAGTGGCGAAGGACGCGGCGGTAGGAGTTGAAGATTTTAGATTTCGAGACGAATCCGGCATAATGGCCGTTTTCGTCGACTACCGGGAGGTTCCAGGCTCCGGTGTCGTCGAAGGTCTTCATGACGGCTTCCATTGTGTCGGTAGTGGAGAGTTTGGCGGGCGGCATAGCCATGAAGCGACTGACGTGCATGCGCTTGTAGAGGTCGGGGCGGAACATGATGTTGCGTATGTCGTCGAGCGACACAATGCCAATCAGGTGGTTTTCGGGGTCGAGAACCGGGAACAGGTTGCGTTTCGACTGCGATATTGTGTCGACCATCTGCTTGAGGTTCATTTCGGGGCGCACGCTCAGGAAATCGGTCTCAATGACGGAGGACATTTTCATGAGGGTCAGCACCGCCTTGTCCTTGTGGTGGGTCAGCAGTTTGCCGTCGCGCGCCAGACGCATCGTGTAGATGGAGTAAGGCTCGAAGAGCTTGATTGTCCCGTAGGAGAGGGTCGAAACAATAAGGAGGGGGAGGAACAGCTCGTATCCCCCGGTCATCTCGGCGGTAAGGAAGATGCCCATCAGCGGAGCGTGCATGACCCCCGACATGACCCCCGCCATACCCATCAGGGCGAAATTCTTAACCGACAGACCGAGGTCGCCGACGAGGTTGTTCATCAGGAAGGCGAAGAAGAACCCGGTCATGCAGCCGACATACAGGGAGGGCGCGAAAGTGCCGCCGACACCGCCGCCGCCGTTGGTAGCCGAAGTCGCGAATCCTTTCAGAAGGATGATGAGACCGATGTAAACGGTAATGAACCAGACGCTGCCGCGGTCGGGATAGAATATCGAGCCGTCGACAATCGAGGAGGGGTCGCCGTTGAGGAGGGAGTTAATCGCACCGTAGCCCTCGCCGTAAAGCGGGGGGAAGAGGAACACCAGGGCCGCGAGGATGGAGCCTCCGACGAGAGTTTTTTTCCACTGAACGTTCAGGCGCTTGTTGAAAAGGCGCTCCATCTTGTTCATCACCCGGGTAAAATAGAGCGACACCAGGCCGCAGAAGATACCGAGGGCGATGAAGAAGGGCACGCGCCCCATTGTGAACGGTTCGGACTGGACGAAGAAGAACTCCAGGTCGTATCCGGTGAACACATACGCGACGGAAGCGGCTGTAATCGAGGAGATGAGCAGCGGCATGACGGTAACCGTCGTGAGGTCGAGCATCAGCACTTCGAGAGTGAACAGCATGCCGGCAATCGGGGCTTTGAAGATTCCGGCGATTCCGGCCGCGGCACCGCACCCGACGAGAATCATCAGCACGCGCGGGGTGAGCCGGAACGCCTGGCCGATGTTGGAGCCGATGGCGGCCCCGGTGTACACAATCGGGCCTTCGGCTCCGACCGATCCGCCGAAGCCGATGGTTATCGAGGAGGCAACAATCGAGGTGTAGATGTTGTGGGGCTTCAGGCGGCTCTTGTTTTGGGATATGGCGTAGAGCACGCGGGTGACGCCGTGGGAGATGTTGTCGCGGACGACGTAGCGCACATACCAGCAGGCCAGCAGGATGCCGATTACGGGGAGGATGATGTACAGGTAGTTTCCTTCGCTGACGTTGATGTTTGTCGACAGGAGGGACGCGATAGTATGTATCAGCCATTTAAGCACCATCGCCGCCAGTCCGGCGAACACGCCGACGGCGAGGGACAGCAGGATAACGAACGTGCGTTCCTTGATATGCCGTTCCCTCCAGATTAGGATGCTCATCCACCATTGGCGGAAGCGCTCGCTGTTACGGGAAGATATGGTTTCCTGTCTGGTCATTATCTGATGTTTAAGTTATACGCCCTTCCCGGTTACTACCGTGTTGACCGTGTAAAACAGGATTTTGAGGTCAACGAGGAAGGAAATATTGTCGAGATATATGAGGTCGTATTGCAGCCGGTCGACCATTTCGTCGACGGAGGACGCATAGCCGTGTTTAACCATTCCCCAGGAGGTTATTCCGGGACGCACCTGGTGGACCAGCGCGTAATATGGGGCCTTCGGGAGAATCTGGTTTATGAAAAATTCCCGTTCAGGGCGCGGGCCGACAATCGACATGTCCCCCTTGAGGACGTTCCAGAACTGCGGGAGCTCGTCAATTCGGTATTTTCTCAGGAAGCGCCCGACGGATGTTATACGGGGGTCGTCTTTCGCGCTGAGGCGTGGGCCGCCGCTCTCCGCGTCGGAGCGCATAGTGCGGAATTTCAGTATGCGGAAGGGGCGTTTGCGGTAGCCGACTCGTTCCTGGCGGTAGAATACCGGGCCGTCGGAATCGCGCTTTATCGCAATTGCGACAATGGCGAAAACCGGCATCAGAGCCAGGAGCACGAGCGCGGACACGACGACATCGCCGGCGCGCTTGAGGTTGAGGGTGCTTTGGCCGACGCTGGGGCCTGTAATGTCGCATAACGGCTCCCCGGCGACATCGCTTAGCCGCCGTTTGGGGGTCAGCAGGTTGAACAGGGTGGGGGAAATGAGCACCGGAGCGTTCAGGCCGTAAAGGCCGTGGATGGTGCGGAGCGTAGCGTCGAGGCCGTCAGGATGGATGGTAAGGGCGATATGGCTCGCTCCAAGGCGCGGCATCTCTTCCGCGATATCGTCGAGCCGCACGACCGGCAGCCCCTCTATCGTTCCGGGAGCGTCAGCTCCGGGGTATGCGGCGAACCCGACGACTTTGTAGCCTGTAGGTCTGTTACGGGGATGCGTGAGGCGGTTGTAGAGCGTCAGTGCGTCCGGTCCTGTGCCGATAATCAGTGTCGGGAATACAAGCTCTCCGCGGTGGACTTTCTTTGTCGCGAAGCCGGTTATGGAGAGACGGGTGAGGTAGACCATCGAGAAGAGCAGGCCGAACAGCATCGCCAGCAGCTCGTAGTTGCTCGCGCGGTCGGGTATCGGATCGTCGATTATCGCTATGAAGTAGATAATCAGCGAGCCTATCAGCGCCGTGGAGAAGGTGGTTATAAATTCCTCGATTCGGGATTTGAAGAATGGGCGGTTATAGTACCCCGAGAGGTAGTATATGCCAAGCATCCCTACGGGGAAGAGGATTTGGCCGAGGATGACGGGGTTGATCAGCAGAAAAACGCCGAGGGTTAGGTCAGGAGCGCCGTTGGCGGGTTCGACGACATCGGTAAAGCGGATGATGTTGAACACGAACCAAGCCAGCGAGGTCGCCAGCCAGTCGCCGACGACATACCTCACAATCTGCCTTTTCTTCTTTATCATCTCTCGCTTCCGAAAGTTATGGCCTTTATGGGCCTTAGTCTCTGAGGATAGACACCACGCCGTCGTTCGTCAGACGAATTACCGATGAAGGGCGATGCCTTTCGGTCTCGTCGCGTCGGCAACCGACAACGTAGTCGGCGGCATCAAGAATCTCCTGCGATATTTCGTTGAACAGCGCCGCGGCGGGTTCGCCGCTGATATTCGCCGAGGTGGAGACAATCGGGCGTCGTATCGCCCGGCACAGCGCGCGGGAGAACGGCTCGCAGGTAACGCGGATTCCGACAGAACCGTCAGGCCCGAGCAGCGAGGGAGCGAGCATACGCCCCTTGTCATATATTATGGTGACGGGACGGGAGCCTTCGGCGGCCTCCATAAGCTCATACGCGATGTCGGGGACGCCGTCGGTATAGCGCTCGACCTCTGCCGGGGAGCCGACGAGGACGATCATGGCCTTGTGGTCGGCACGGCGCTTGATTTCATAGACGCGGCGTACGGCCTCGTCGTTTGTTGCGTCGCATCCGATGCCCCATATAGTATCGGTCGGGTACACCACGATTCCGCCGCGCCGCATGACTTCCGCGGCGCGCTTCGCCTCCTCGGCAAACCCGCCGGAAATTTCTTTCTTTTCATCCATATTACGCGAATTTACGAAATTCTGCTGTTTGCGGCAATATTTCCCCCGAAATGGCGCGGCGGTTCGCTAAATTTGTCACAGATTCTTGAAAACCTATTATTCACTTCATATAATGAATTACCGAATGAAAACCTTATTGCTAATTGGTGTAGCCTGCGTGGCCTCGGCTGCGCTGTCGGCGCAAAGCTATCCGTATAAAGATCCGACGCTATCCAACTGGGAGCGGGCAGCGGATATGGTCTCCCGGATGACGCTCGACGAGAAGATTGACCAGGTGGGCCATCAGACCAAGGCCGTAAGCAGACTCGGGCTGCAAGGCTTCAACTATTGGAACGAGGCAATCCACGGAGTCGCGCGGTCGGGACTGGCGACCTCCTTCCCGGTCAGCAAGGCGCTTTCGTCGAGCTGGGACCTGGCGCTGACCCGCGAGGTCGCGACCGCGATTTCCGACGAGTGCCGTATCTACAACAACGACAAGAACAAAGGGCTGATTTACTGGTGCCCGACAATCAATATGAGCCGCGATCCCCGCTGGGGCCGGGACGAGGAGAACTACGGCGAAGACCCCTTCCTGACCGGCAAAATCGCGGTAGAGTTTATCAAGGGGATGCAGGGGGACGACCCCAAGCATTACAAGACAATCGCCACCGCCAAACATTTCGCCGCGAACAATTACGAAAAAGGGAGATACAGCACATCCTCCGACATGGACGACCGCAATCTCCGCGAGTATTATCTTCCGGCGTTCGAGATGGCGGTAAAGGATGGTAACGTCAGGTCGGTTATGAGCGCCTACAACGCGGTAAACGGCATCCCCTGCGGGGCCAACCATCTGTTGCTGATGGATATTCTTCGCAAGGAGTGGGGCTTCGACGGCTTCGTGACTTCCGACTGCGGTGCTGTCGACGATGTGTGGCAGACGAACCGCCACCATTACGTCAAGAGCGGGGCTGAGGCTGTCGCTGTCTCGATACGCAACGGGGAGGACCTGAACTGTGGCACGACGTTCCAGCTCTATGCCAAGGAGGCGCTCGACAGGGGGCTGATGACCGAGGCCGAACTTGATACGGCGCTCACCCGCGTGCTCGCGGCTCGTTTTTCGGTTGGTGAGTTCGATGCCCGCAATGATGTGAGCTGGACTTCAATCCCGTCTTCCAAGCTGGATTGCGAAGAGCACCGCGCACTCGCGCTCAAAGCAGCACGCGAAGGAATCGTCTTATTGAAAAATGACAACGGATTCCTTCCGTTATCAAAGGATAAGACTGTGGCTGTGATTGGTCCTTTGGCTAACACGGTTATTTTGGGCGGCTATTCAGGGTCGCCGGTAGCATTGACGACTCCGTTCGAGGGGATAGCCGGGAAATTGGGCTTTGTCGCCAGCGACGGTACTATACAGTTTGAAGATACCGAGGAACAGTCTGTCGCTTCCGGGAGCAAACGCCTGACACATGAAGCGAACGGTTCCGGGGGTAATCTTGGTTATATTTACAATAATGACTGGGTGGCATTCGACGGCGTGGATTTCGGAGAAGGGTGTTCCCGCCTTACGGTATGCCATGCCGCCAAGAACAATAACCCGACAATCGCCCGGTTTTATCTCGACAATCTGACCACCGCGCCGGTTGCAGAGGTAACTTGCCCGACTACCGGTAACTGGAGCACCTATAAGGAAACTTCGGTTGACGTTGACCCGGCCTTATGCAAGGGGAAGCATAAGGTATATGTGAAGTTTGAGGGTGGTAACAATGGAGATAAGTATTGCGCCAATATGGACTGGTTCCGATTCTTCGATCCCGCAGTCACCAATCCGCTGGAAGATAAGGGGCCGGCATATTATTTCAAAGGTTGCGATGTGACCGGAACGGCTTCCACTGATATAACCCGTGCCTGCGAAATAGCGGCCAAGGCCGATGTGGTTGTGTTTGTCGCGGGCACAATTCTCGATGTTTCCGACGAAAGCAACGACCGCACGTCGCTTGATCTCCCCGGCGACCAGCAGAAACTACTCGAAGCGCTATACAAGGTCAATCCGAATATGGTGCTGGTATTGGAGACATGCTCCTCTGTCACAATCCCCTGGGCTAATGAGAATGTCCCGGCAATCGTTGAAGCGTGGTACGACGGTCAGGCGCAGGGCCAGGCTATCGCCGATGTGCTCTACGGCGACTTTAATCCTTGCGGCAAGCTGACTTCGACCTGGTACAGATCCCTTTCAGACCTTCCTGCGGGAATGTTGGAGTACGACATACGCAAGGCCGGGTACACTTATATGTATCACACGAAAACGCCGCTTTATCCTTTCGGACACGGCCTGAGTTATACGACATTTGAATATTCCGACTATGCGTTGTCGGCAGGTAGGCTTGCCAAAGAGGGTGCCGTCGAGGCATCGTTGAAAGTGACTAACACGGGCGACAGAGCTGGCGCGGAGGTTGTCCAGCTTTACGCGACCTGTAGTTCGTCGATTGAGCGCCCCAAGCTACAGCTTGCAGGGTTCGCAAGGGTTGAACTGGAACCGGGCGAGAGCGCCGATGTAGTTATTCCGGTTAACCACGGGCAGCTTGCGTACTATAATACGGCTA
This sequence comes from uncultured Porphyromonadaceae bacterium, assembly GCA_937969265.1. Classification (GTDB taxonomy): domain Bacteria; phylum Bacteroidota; class Bacteroidia; order Bacteroidales; family Muribaculaceae; genus UBA7173. The sequence continues at coordinate 19,494 of CALBWF010000056.1, read as the reverse complement.
CTCATACATTCGAAGTTGAAGAGGGTGAAGTCGAGATACATTTCGCCGCTTCATCGGCAGACATTCGCCATACTGAAACGATAACAGCCGAGGGTGCCACGGTCAAGGGTACGTTCCTCAGCGACGAAGCCGGAATCGACAATGTAGTCCGCGACAAGGGACTCGGTCACGGAGTGGTTTACAACCTCGCCGGGCAGCCTGTGGCTTCTGCCGCGGAATTTGACCGTCTTCCGACCGGCTTCTATATTCTTGACGGAGAGAAAGTGTTCAAACAATGATAACTAATTATCTACACAAACAGCCCCGACGAATTTTCGTCGGGGCTGTTTGTGTATTCTTAGACTGAACCCGTATTATAACTTATGCGATATTCCGGCTTTCGCGAAGAGGGCGGCGGACTTTTCCGACGGGTTGACGAGGATGGTTGCTTCGGGATAAGCTGTCGCGGTAGGAAGGTCGTCGGAATGGTCGGTAAGGAAGCGAGTAAGTGTATAATTGCCTGCCGCGAGAAGTTTGTTTATCGCGAGTAGCTTGCGTTCCCCGCGCAATTCGGCATAGTCGGCAAATCGATTGGTGTGCGCGGTCGATAGGACGTGGTCGTAGCCAAGAATATCGCAAAGAGGCTCGACATACTCAGACATTGCCGCTGATGCCACGCAGACTGCGGCACCTTTTTCTCTCAATGCCTCGATATGCGCCGCAACCCCGGTGTTGACAATGGGGAGTAACTCTTCCTTCGCGAACCGATTCCAGTCGGACGGAGCGAGTGTCCGTCGGGCTATTGCTCCGAGATGCCATTTCATACGTCGGTGGCTGACGAGACGCGCGCCCCGGAGAGAAATCCATCCGAACGCCAGCAACGCTTCTGCCGGATGTCTCCCGCTCCAAAGCGCCTTCGGAAGCCAGCGCATGAGCCGCTTCATTGAGTTGCCGCGCAGAAGAGTCCCGTCGAGGTCAACCACGCAAAGGGGCTTCAACGGTTCTTGAAGTCTTTGGACCACGGAAAGCGTACGAGTGTCGAATTGTTGTACATATAGAAGTCGGCCATTATCTTCGGGTGGCGCGTAGTGACTGTGATTGCCATTGTCGTTATGACTGCGTCGGGGTTAACCGCCTTAATAGCCTCGGCAATGCCCCAAAGGGTTATGCCGCTGTCTATCGCATCGTCGATAAGGAGCACTTCCGGCTTCGGGGTGTTTTTAAGCAGGTCAACCAACGCCGGTTCGAGGTCGACATTCGGCTTTTTCCGGTTCGGGAACATGGCCTGTCGCGCTTTCAATAGCCGTGCCTCCGAGAGCCGCATTGTGTTGAGAATCCAAAGCGGGACGTGGGGAAGCATTTTTACCAGCCTCCCTTTTTTGTATTTTGTAGAAGGGCGGTGTAGGTCGACTTCAAATCGTTCGCCGTATCTTTCGCGGGGAAAGTATTTCCGGAACGCCTCGCTCACGAAGGAGCCGCCGCGGCGCACGGCCACGATTGCGTCAAAATTTCTCTTGTGTTCCTTCCCGACGCGGTCAGCCAGGCATTTTGCCTGCCACTCAAGCCCCGGGGCGTTTATCGTTATGACTTGCATACAAGTAATTAATCTTATTTGAAAGGAGTTGGAATGGTAATAGTTCAATTTCGACAGACACGAGCAGCCAGTTTGATTGTTGAAAGTCCACCATAACTTACCAAAGCACCGAGTTTGTTTTTAACCCGCACTCTCGGGTCCGCCAGTTCGTTGCGCCTCTCCTGACGAATTATTCGCATACACCGGTCTACTTGTCCTTTCGGTAAACATCCGCAGCGTAACATTAACAATAATATGTTGAAGTGAGCGCTAAAACGCCGGTCAAGGGCTGCCCGCAACAAAGAATCGGAATTTTTTCCAGGGCGGTACTTTGCCCGTTGACGGAAATGTGCGACTATGCGGTCGGTAACATCGAGGGCATCCAGTCGACCGATAGACCAAGTATTGATAAAACTCTTAGGATTATCTCTGTAAAAGTAGACTTCTTTGTCGAGGCGGGTCACATATCTTGCCTTTTCAAAAAGCCGGTAGAATATATCCAGGTCTTCGTACCATCCCTTGCTGAACCAAATTGAAGCGTTATTATGAAAAAGCGAAGTCGCATACAAAGAACCGCAGACACTATTGACCATATCTTTTTGATAAAGTACTCTGATTATGGCGTTGTCTGAATCAAGAACTTCGTATTTCCCGCTGCCAGTAGGTTTTTCTGGGCTGATTGAGTTACGTATTCTGCCAATGACTAATGAAGTGCCCGTATTCGAAATGGCTTGCATAAGAAGTTCTAATGCTTGGGGATAAAGTGAATCGTCGGCATCGAGAAAACTAAGATAACTGCCTTTTGCCGCTTCAATACCTGTGTTTCTCGCTCCTCCAAGGCCCATATTCTCTTGCTGAAAAAGGCGGAAACGGGAATCTTTGCGAACGAAATCCCGGCAAATATCAGCCGATGAGTCTGTGGAACCATCATCAACCATTATTGCCTCGAAGTGCGGGTAGCTTTGGATTTGAACAGATTCAAGGGCTTCATAAAGATATGCCTCAGCGTTGTATACAGGAATAATGACAGAAACAAGTGCTGGAGACGAGTCTCCAGCAGCCTTGTCTGTCGCAACTACTCCGGAAACGTTGGCTTGCTTTGTCATTATGTTAATAACGTAGAGAATATGCTTATATTGCCAAGGAGGCCGTGCCAGGGAACGGCACGGCCTCCGAGATAGGGTTAGTCCTGTTATTCTTCGGTCTGTTTAGCGGCGTACTCTTTGAGGAGTTTCTCCTGGACGTCGCCCGGAACGAGCTCGTAGGAGGCGAACTTCATCGTGAAGGACGCGCGGCCTCCGGTAAGGGAGCTGAGGTCGGTCGAGTAGGAGGCCATTTCCTTAAGAGGCACCTTGGCCTGGATTGTCTGGAATCCGCTTTCCGATTCGGAGCCCATTATGATACCGCGGCGGGAAGGAATGTCGCTCATTATGTCGCCCATCACTTCGTCGGGAGCGGTTACTTCGACGTCGTAGACTGGTTCGAGCACCTTCGGGTTGGCGTTGCGGAACGCTTCGGAGAAGGCGTTGCGTGCTGCCAGGCGGAAGGAGATTTCGTTGGAGTCAACGGGGTGCATCTTGCCGTCGTAAACGCAGACGCGGACATCGCGGGCGTAGGAGCCTGTCAGCGGGCCCTGTTCCATACGGTCCATCAGGCCTTTGACAATCGCGGGGATGAAACGTGCGTCGATAGCGCCGCCTACGATGCAGTTGTGGACCACGAGCTTGCCGCCCCATGCCAGGGGTATCTCCTGGGTGTCGCGGATATTCATCTTGTACTCCTGGTTGCCGAAACGGTAGGTATCGGGGAGGGGAGCGTCTTCTGAATACGGCTCGATAATCAGGTGAACCTCGCCGAACTGGCCCGCGCCGCCCGACTGCTTCTTATGGCGGTAATCGGCGCGTGCGGCCTTGGTGATAGTCTCGCGATAGGGTATCTTCGGCTCCTCGAAGATGATGGGTAGCTTGTCGTTGTTCTCGACGCGCCATTTGAGGGTGCGGAGGTGGAACTCGCCCTGGCCTTTGAGGATTGTCTGTTTAAGTTCCTTGCTCTGCTCTACGATCCATGTAGGGTCTTCGGCGTGCATTCGGTTGAGGATGCCGGAGAGTTTCTCTGCGTCGGCCTCGTTGACGGGGCGGACGGCGCGCTGGAACTTGGGCGCGGGATATTTAATGAAGTCGAACTGTATGTCGCACCCCTTCTCGTCAAGGGTGTTGCCGGTGCGCACGTCCTTGAGCTTGACGGTAGCGCCGATGTCTCCCGCGCAGAGTTTGTCAACCGGGGTCTTAATCTGGCCGCAAACGCAGTAAATCTGAGCCAGGCGCTCCTTGCTGCCGCGGGTGACGTTCTCGAGGTCGGCACCGGCATTGAGTGTGCCGGACATGACTTTGAAGTACTGCACCTCGCCGATGTGTGGCTCCACGGTAGTCTTGAACATGAAGATGCTCAGTGGGCCGTTGCTGTCAGGCTTAACTTCCTCCCCCTTGGTGTCGACGGGAGCGGGCATGTCTTCAACGAAGGGAACGACGTTGCCGAGGAACTCCATCATGCGGCGCACGCCCATGTCCTTAAGCGCCGAAACGCAGAACACGGGGTATATCGAGCGGTCTACCAGTCCTTTGCGGATTCCTTCGCGCATTTCGTCCTCAGTGAGATGTCCCTGGTCGAAGAATTTCTCCATCAGGGTCTCGTCGTTTTCGGCGGCGGCCTCTACGAGCTGCTGGTGCAGTTCCTGGGCCTTCTCTTTCTCCTCTTCGGGAATCTCCTCGATAACGGGCACGCCGCCGTCGGGACCCCAGGAGTATTTCTTCATCAGCAGCACGTCGATCATCGCGTTGAAGCCGGGGCCGCAGCTCAGAGGATATTGGATGGGCACTACCTTCGGGCCGAAAATCTCGCGCATCTGGTGGATCGCGTTGTCGTAGTCAGCCTTTTCGCCGTCAAGCTGGTTGATAGCGAAAATCACGGGCTTGCGGAGCTTCGCGGTAGTGCGGAAGATGTTCTGGGTTCCGACTTCGACGCCATACTGCGCGTCGATCACGATGACGCCGGTGTCGGTGACGTTGAGGGCGGTCACGGCGTTTCCGACGAAGTCGTCGGCTCCCGGGCAGTCGATGACGTTCAGCTTCTTACCGAGGAATTCGGCGTAAAACACTGTCGAGAACACCGAGTAGCCGTACTCCTTTTCAACAGGGAAGTAATCGGAAACGGTGTTTTTGGCCTCGACTGTGCCGCGGCGTTTTATGACCCCACACTCGTAGAGCATAGCCTCGGCGAGTGTGGTTTTCCCCGATCCCTTGCTACCGAGCAAGGAGATGTTTTTGATTTCGTTAGTCTGGTAAACCTTCATTTTTCAAAGAGTATTTAAGGTAAGAATCCCCTGTGCCGTGTGGCGTCGGGGTCTGAATTGAAATTTCTGCCCGCAAATTACGCATTATTTCTCAGTCGGCAATACCCCGGCTGTATGTTTCATAACATAAAATCGGTGGATGCTTAACATCTTTACCGAAGCTGCCCGCGGTCGGAAGCGGTTTTAATATTATATGGAGGAAATTTCGTATCTTCGCGCTCGCAAACCGCAAAAGATGGAACATCAGAACTGCCAGATAGTAAACCTGGGGAGTATCGACATCTCCTCCTGTCCGACCGTAAAGGATGCCGACAAGTCGGCTGTGGCCGTGCTCGCCACACGCAATCTCGTCTTATTCCCTTCAATCACGATACCGATTGAGCTGGTACGCGACTCGGCGCTGAAGGTCGCCCGCTACGCTGTAGACGAGAAGAAGCTCGTGGTGCTTGCCTGCCAGAATGATCCTGCGGCGGGAAACGCCCGTTCGGCGAAAGATGTCGCGCCCTATGCGGTGTTCGCCCAGATTATCGACGTAATCGACCTTCCGAACGACACGCATACCGCCCTGGTGCGCGGACTTGACCGCGTGCGTATTCTCGGAGATGCCGAGCAGAGCGCTTTCGCGGGATGCGACCTGACGGTCCGCGTGCGTTCCCTGTCGGAACAGGAGCCGGGGGATAAAGATGAGGAGTGGAAGGTTCTTGGTGACTCCATCAAGGCGCAGGTAAAGGAGCTCTCCAACAAGGGGCTCGAAGACCCGATGCTGTTCCAGGCTACCGAGGAGTCCCGGTCAATCGGCTGGATGATCAACAACCTGGCGACCCAGCTCCCTTTCCCGCAGCATGAGAAGGTCGCGATGCTCAGTATGTACCGGATGAAGCAGCGCGGCATCAGGCTGTTGGCTCTTCTGGGGCAGCTCGGGGAAAAGGCTGATATCGCCAATTCCATCAAGCTGAAGGCCCAGGAGGAGATGACAAAGAACCAGCGCGAGGCATTCCTCCGCGAGCAGATGGACGCGATTCATTCCGAGCTATACGGTTCGGAGGCTGACGGTGTCGAGGGACTGCGCCGCCGGGCTGCCGAACTTCCGTTGCCCGAGGCTGTGCGCGCCCGGTTCGACAAGGAAGCGGCCCAGCTTGGGCGCGTTAATCCTACCCATCCCGACTATGCTGTCGGCTACGGCTACCTGGAAACGCTTCTTGACCTCCCATGGGGCGTTTCAACTCCTCTGAATACGGATTTCTCGCGGGCCGAGGAGATTCTCGACTCTGAACACTTCGGCCTTGACAAGGTGAAGGAGCGCATACTCGAGCAGCTTGCGGCGATGATGAACAATCCCGAAGGGCGGTCGCCTATTCTGTGTCTTGTCGGCGCCCCCGGTGTAGGTAAGACTTCGCTCGGAGAGTCGGTTGCCGAGGCGCTCGGACGCAAATACCAGCGCGTGTCGCTCGGCGGACTGCACGATGAAGCGGAAATCCGCGGCCATCGCCGTACCTATATAGGAGCTATGCCGGGACGTATAATAGACGCAGTCCGGCGTTCCGGCTCATCGAACCCGGTGCTCCTGCTTGACGAGGTAGACAAAATCGGTCAGGATTTCAAGGGGGATCCTTCGGCTGCCCTCCTCGAGGTGCTCGACCCGGAACAGAACTGCCGGTTCCACGACAACTACGTCGACGTGGATTTCGATTTGTCAGATGTCCTGTTCATTGCAACAGCGAACACGCTTCAGACCCTCTCCCAGCCGTTGCTTGACCGAATGGAGATTATCGAAATCGCGGGCTATTCGGCTGAAGAGAAACTCGAAATTGCGAAGCGTCATCTCATACCCCGCCAGTTGAAAGCGAATCTGCTGACGGACGCTGACCTCCGCTTCACCGACGAGGCAATTCAGAAACTGATCGAGGGTTACACGGCGGAAAGCGGGGTGCGCCAGCTTGAAAAAGCGGTGACATCGGTTGTGCGCAAGGTTATTCTGCGGAAGATGCGCGGCGAACTGGATTACCCGAAGGAACTCAGCGCGGCAGATATACGCCAGCTCCTCGGACTTGAAACGCGTCACGCCGACCGCTACGAAGGGAACGACATTCCGGGGGTTGTCACCGGGCTTGCGTGGACGGCGGTCGGAGGCGAAATCCTCTTTGTCGAAAGCTCGCTGGCAAAGGCGAAGGGTGGCGACCGACTGACGCTCACCGGCAATCTTGGCGATGTGATGAAGGAATCGGCGGTTATCGCGTTGCAATATGTCCGCAGCCACGCTTCAGACTATGGAATCGACACAACGCGTTTCGACGAGGAACGGCTGCATATCCATGTGCCTGAGGGCGCGATTCCCAAGGATGGTCCGTCGGCCGGCATAACTATGGTGACTTCTATCGTGTCGGCCTTCACGGGTCGGAAGGTGCGTCCGCGCCTGGCGATGACCGGAGAGATAACCCTTCGCGGGAAGGTGCTCCCCGTCGGGGGTATTAAGGAGAAAATCCTCGCGGCGAAACGGGCCGGAATTACCGATATAATACTTTGCGCCGACAATCGCCGCGACATAGAGGAGATACCTGCCCGCTACCTTACCGGGCTTACCTTCCATTATGCAGCTACGATTAACGAGGTAACCGACCTGGCGCTGCTATAATCAATATCGTCTTTATAATTATTAATGTCGGGTAGAGGAGCCGTTCGCCTTCGGCTCACTCCACCCGACATTTATTTCAAAGCCTATTTTGGGGAAGGATTATTCGGGGACATAGATAATGTCGCCGGAGGGGAGGCGGTAGGCGGTGCCGACGCGCTCGCCGCGGGTTGCCGAAGGGTCGGAATCGTCTGCTTCGGAGGGGGTGTAGCGGTTTATTTTCTCCCCTTCCTTGGTAATGATTTCCATTTTGTCGGTCCCCGGATTTTTCACCATGGTGAAATCCTCCTGAGAGAACATTTCAGTCATATTGAATCGGCTTACGAGGGCCACCATCAGCGCTACGGCGAATACCATCGCCACGTCAAACAGGTTACTGACAACGCTCATCGGGTCGCTGTCTTCGCGGCTGCGGCGTTTGAGGAAAGATTGGCGGCGACGTCTCATAGCGCGTTGTTTTTAGAGGTGGTCTGGCTGAGGTTGTCGGCGATATATTCGAGACGGCTCAGATCCGCTGCGGCTCGTCGTTCGCGACCCTGCTGGGTCAGGAAGCCGATAGCGCTGACGGTCAGTCCCACCACCGTCGTGGCGAAAGCCACCTGCATGTTGTAAGCCATTGAGGCGATGTCGCCTTGCGCCAGGCCGACCAGTGCGGGACCCATGGGGATAAGCGTACCCATCAGACCGAGTATCGGGCCCATCTTCGTCAGGGTCTTGGAGGTGGATATTTCCTTCTCTGTCTCCAGCTCGAAGTCGCTTAACAGCAGGTTCAGTTTCGGCTCGTCTCCCGCGGCCTCAAACAGGCGGCGACCGTAAGCCTCGGCCAGCGTGAGCGGTTTTTCAGGGAGCGCCGCGAGGGCTCCGGCTGCGTCCCCCTTGTCGAGCGACGTGACCGCGGCCTCAAGGCGCGCCGAGCTTTTACGGGCCCGGCTCCACTGTCCGAAATATGCCCCGACCATAACAAGGGCTCTCGCGAAAAAGAAAATAAGGAGCACGATTACCGGTACCAGCAGGCCGGTAGAAATCCAGTAGAGGATGTTGGATATAACATTCATATATTTCGTATTTTTTTATTTGTCAGATGTATGTTAAGCATTATTCCGGCCGCGGTCCCGAGTATAATAAGCAGGAGAATCGCTCCCAGCGCGCCCCATTCGACAGAGTTTGTGCCGACTGCGGCCGTGCGCCCGTTGACGGTAGCCGCGATGCCGAGAGCGGCTGTCAGCAGCGAGGCGAGGAATATGAGTTCAAGGCGTATGTCGTCTTCAGGGAGCAGCCATCTGAAGCCGATTGCCGCCAGGGGGCCGAGAATCAAAAGCGCACCGGCCAGTCCGTAACCGATAGTGGCGAAATCAGCGCCTGTCATAGAGAAAATCAGCTCCGTAAGCAACGCCATGAGCGCGGGGAAAATCATAAGACCCGGGGACCACAGGAGCGCCAATAAAAGTATGCGGCTCCATCGGCGCAGCGGCTTTTCAAGCTGTCGGGCCATGAGGAAGCAGAACCCGAGTTGAGCGGCAACATCTATTGTGAGCAGAACCGCGGCGTCAAGCATCAGGTCGGGGGAGGAGAGCCAGGTGTCAATCTGGGTTTTAGACTGGGATGCGGCAATGTCGGTCGAGAATGCTAAGAAGAGCGCTCCCAGGGCGCATAACGCTATTTTCCCGACGAGACCGTGATAGGTGAGCTTCACCAGGAAGATGAAGCCCACCATCAACAGTATTATAAACACAACAACTTGCATAACAATTAATTATTGGCTTCTTTGCGTCTGCGGCGGATAACGAGGGCGATAATGCCGAGCGCTATTACCACACAGGCAATAATCGCAGGTACATTCAGGCGGTTTGTCTCTGTCTGAGTGGAATTAAGCTCCTCCCGCTTCATTACCGTTCCGTCCTTTTCAGACACGAGAGCCTCGTTTCTTGCCTTAGCAACCTCCTCCCGGTAAGCCTGCTCGCTCGCCGGAGCCTTTGAGGCGATGTAGTCGCGGAGTTTTGCGTTGTCGCAGACAAAGCCGGTGCAAGCGGCTCCGTATTCCGCTACGACTTCCGTGTGAAGTTCGGCAAGTTTCGAGAGCTGTTCGGGCGTTGCCTTCCACATCCCCTTGCGGGAAGATTCGAGCATTACCGCTGTAATCTCTTCGATGGCGGCCGGCGACTTCGAGGTGAAGAACTCTTTGGTGCCAAGTCCGTGGGAGTCTTCGACAAGGGTGGAGTAGATGCCGTCCCACAACTCGTTGTCGATGGCGTCGGGTTTCATCACGTTCCATCCGTATGTGTTACGGACCACGTCGGCAATTGCGGAAGCATCACCGGCGCCACCCTTCATTTTCTCTTTAAGATAAGCGGGATTCAGGATGGTCGTACGGCTTTCAACGCCGATTGCTTCTTTGATTTCCTGCATCTTCACTCTGTTGCGGTTGCGGTAGTCGCTAAGATATGCCTCGGGGTCTTTGCCGGTAACATTCTTTACAGCGAGGTTCATGCCCCCCATAAATTCGTAGACGTGGTCGAGACTCAGTGCGCCCCAGGTATTGCTCTGGCGAGGCTGCACAACGACATCCGTGCGAGTCAGGGCAGCTTCGAACGCGTGCTGGCGGGTCTGTTCCCAATCCTCCTCTGATCCATACGAAGCCCCCATATTATTGATATAGGTCTCGGCGATTTCCGAAGCGTCTTCCCAGCGGTCGCCCGATTCGACAAGCCCCTGGATGCCGGAACCGTAATTGCCGTTGACCCCGCCGAAGACTCTTTGCGAAGCGAGCTGGCGCGCCTCCTTGGGCGAAATCCCTTTGTCGACCAGGGTCTTTTCCGACTCGTTGACCCCCTCCTTCACATAGTTGGGATATGAGTCATTCTCGGCCGCCGCAGCCATCTTGACAGCGCGTGCGATAAGGAACAGGCGCGACGCGGCGAGGTCGCGGAGCTGCCCGGAAGTCTGCACTACAACGTCGATACGGGGGCGTCCAAGCTCTTCCGACGGAATCAGGCGGAGATCCGTGACTCTTCCGAACGGGTCGCGGACCGGTTCCACACCGAGCATATACAGTACCTGGGCGATAGTTGCTCCTTCCGTCTCGATGAACTCGCTGCTCCAAAGCGTATAGCTTACCTTGCGGGGAACGCTGTCGCCGTGTGCCTTGCGATACATAGCGATAGTATTCCGGGCAAGTTCCTTTCCTTTTTCCCAGGCGGTTGCCGAAGGGGTTTCCTCGGCATTGACGGCGTACATATTACGGCCGGTCGGGAGTATTTCGGGATTGAGTACGGGGTCTCCGCCGGAGGTCGGTCTGATATAACCGCCGTTCAGAGCGTTGACGAGCGAGGAGATTTCCGCCCGCGGGCTTTCCTCGAGGGCGTCGCGGTAGCGGGCTACGTTGCCAAGCGCGCGTTCTACCTCGCTAACGGCGGTGGCAAATTCAATCGCTTCTTTGGTGAACTCTTTGCGTCCGGCGCCCATTCCGTGTCCTCCGGGATGGCCGACGGAGCCTTTAACCACGTCTTTTTTGGACTTGATTGCCGCCTTCATCTTTTTTATAGACTCTTCGGAGGCACCCATCTTGCGGGCCATCTCGATAGCCTTCTCGGGGTCCATTCCGGCCATCATGCCGCTGCCGTGGTGTCTCGGAGTTTCGGGGCGGTCGGCGATTCTGGAGGTCTGCTGGCGGTTTTGCGGCATCATCGCTCCCATCACCATCATACGGGAGAACATACCTTTAGAGCCTTCGATCGCGGCGTTCAAAGAACGGGCGCTGTCGAGTTCCTGGGAGGAGATTCCCGCAATGCGGCAGATTGCGGCGTCGTCAATCGGTTTTCCCGAATTAACAAGCTGTTTGGCCTGCTGGCGCAATTGGGCGAGATTGCCGCCGCGCAACTTCTGCAAGGAATACGCTATCGGGTCGATTGTCATCGCCTCTACCGTCGACGCTATATGTTTTGGAGAGTACGGCTGTCCGAGAACGTACAGAGCGCCGGTTATCTTTTCGTTGGCGAGTTCTTCTGCGAAGCTCTCGACGCGCGCTATCTCGTCGGCCGAGAAGGGCTTAACGCTGTCAATCCGCAGCTCGCGGTGAATACCGAGTTTGAGCGTGTTGTTCCTGACCAGGGAGGCGTTGCGGACAGAGTCTGCGTGGTTTTTAGCCCCGTTATACGCGTTGATGGCGTCGGTCAGGTCCTTGTATACACCCCTCAGACCGCTTTCAAGGAACGGAGGAGTCAGATAATTGACAATCCCGGCGTAAGAGCGGCGCTTGGCGATCATTGCCTCTCCGACGTTGGAAGTGGAGTAGAGGTAGAAGTGAGGGAGAGTGCCTACGAGGCGGTCGGGCCAGTCCTCGCTTCCGAGGGCGACCTGTTTGCGGGGAGTAAACTCCAGGGAGCCGTGCGCGCCGAAATGCAGTAGCGCGTCCGCACCGAATCCGTTTTTCGCCCAAAGATACGCCGCGACGTACTGATGGGGAGGCGCGGCATCTGTCCCATGCACAATCTTGAAGTCATCGTCGCCGAGACCGGCGGCAGGTTGCGGAATAAGTACGACATTTCCGAAATCAAGTCTTGCCAATGCGAGGTTGCCGTCGCCGTCAGACAGGGCGTGTCCCGGGAATTGGCCGTCGACACTGTCGGTAGCGGCTGCCATTGCGGGAGAAAGGGATGCGGAACGCCATTCGTCGTAATCACGGCGGCTGATGGTTTCGGGGTGTGCGGAATTGACAAATGAAGCCTTCGCCCCGGCTGCGTAGTCGTTGAATATGCGACCGTAGTCGTTAATCATTTTTTCGAGTGAGGCCGCATCGGCCGGGAGATTGTCAATGCGGTAACCTTCCGATTTCAGCCGGGTCAGGAAGTTGAACAGAGAGGGAGCCACCTCCATTCCTTCGGCTACCAGGGCGCTCTGGCCCGGGCCTTTGAAATAGAAAATAGCGAGTTTCTTCTCCTTGTTCGGCTTTGAGCGAAGCGCGACGTAGTTCGATACGGTTTCAGTGAAGCGTTCCAGGCGGTCGGGGATTGCGGCGACTTCAGGAAGTCCGTCGCGTCCCTCGAAATGAGCGAAGAGGGAGTAGGGGAGTACCGCGCCGTCGATTTCGGGCGTTACCACGCTCTGCGACAGGAAACCTCCGTTCATTCCCATCTTGTCAGCCATCCATTCCTCGTAGGGCCTGTTGACATTCAGCGGGGAGAACAGGGGGATGTTCTTTTCCGAAAGCCATCTTACGATATCGTCGCCCATACGGCCATGGGCCATATTGATTACCGCTGACGCCCCGATGGAATCGGCGTGTCCGCCGGCTACGAACCGCTGGATTACGCTGACTGGGTACACCGCGAAGCCGCGGCGTTCGAGAGCGGTAACCAGGGAATCTGCAACGCCCATTTGCCCGGTCAGAATAATCTTCTGTGACTCAGACGTAAGTTTGCCCTGATTTTTCAGCCACGCCTCGTATTCGGCGACAGAATTGAATCCGGGTTCATCCTCGGAGGGGTAATACAGCAGTGATGCCGAGGATGACTGCGGGTCGCCGGGCACAGGAGCGAATATTTTCTTCCCGTCGATGAAGTGGCGGATATACTCCATCAGGTTGCGGTAGTTGGATCGTCCCCCCGCAAGATACTGGCTGATATATGAATGGTCGACCGAGTCAACCGATACAATCATGTTCTGGGGATTGGTGGCTGCCGTTGTCAGGACGGGGGTACCTTTCTGAGCGGCGTCAATAAGCGCCTGTCGCTGTCCTTCCGTGACGCGCAGCCCCATGCCGTTGACCAGCACCATATCGAAATCTCCGGCGTTGTCAAGATCTTCGGCCGGAAGTTCGTAAATCTTTACCCACGAGTTATCGCTGTTGGCCTTGGAAATCTGGCCAAGGGCAATCGCCTGGTAGTTTACGAACGCTACTTTTGTCGGAGCCGCGTACCTTGACCAGGCAAACAAGCCCGCGCCCAATATCAGGGCGCAGGCGCAAACCGATAATATAATCTTCTTTTTCTTCATATCTGATTAATTGAACATCTTGTCGATGTCGAGGGAGAGGCCGACGGTCCAGGTTCGTCCCGTCGTCGGGGCTGAATTCCAGTAATAGACTTTTGGAACGTAGTTCAAAAGGTTGTCTATCGCGAAATTTATATTGATTCCTTTCCAGACGCTTTGCTGCAAGGTGAACTTCCATAGGGAATACGCGCCGTCGGTTTCGTAGCGGCTCGTCGGTTTTGACATATACCGGCCCGACAGGCCGATGTAGAATCCGTAATATCGTCCGATGTCGTGTTTGAAGTCCACGCGCCAGGTTGCGGAATGAGGGCGGGGCTGGGTGAACTGCGAGTCGATGGAGCTGCCCGCGATATGCAGGTAGTTGTAACTCGCCGAGAGTCCGAATCCACAGACGGCCCGGTAGCGTGCCGTTATGTCGAGTCCGGACACCTTCACGCCATCCTCGTTGGCATAGACCGCCCCTTCCTCGCGTTCGTCGTCACCAGGGAAATCGGTTGTGGTTATCCGCCGGTCGTAGTAGTTGTAGTAACCCGAGGCGGTCGCGCTGTACTTTCCCCGGAACACGGTCGAGCGTATCTCGCCGTAATGTTCAAGCGAAAGGTTGAAGTTATGGCTACGTTCCGGCTTTAGGTCGGGATTTCCGTAAATCATCTGTATGCCGGCCATGTCGAAGTTCATATACATCTCTTTAAGGGTCGGAGCGCGGAATCCGCCGGAGTAGGAAGCTCTAACGGAGAGACCGGCGAACTTGAACATCGAGGCGACCCGTGCGGTGACAGCGTTGTTGCGCGATGCCGAGAAATAGTCGTCGCGAACCGAGGCGACCAGGTTAAGCCACCGGGTCGGGTTGTAGTCAAACTGGACGAACAGGTCGGCCGACGTCTGCTCGTGATTCCCGTTGTCGGCGAACTGGTAGGTTGTCAGGAAGTCGTGAAGGACGTCCCCGCCGACGGTCAGCGTATGCTTGCCCCAGAACTTGTTGAACAGCAGGTGGAGAGTATGCTGCCGGTTGGAATAGTCGTGGTCGTGGGTGCGCTTTGCCGATACGAAACGGGCCTTGTCGTATTGGTCGTAGCTGTACGACGCTTCCAGATAGCGGGTCGTGTCGATATTCCAAAGCGCCCGAAGTCCGCCGGAATAGTCGCCGTAACGGTCGGTATAATTATAGCGGTTGCTTGTGCGGCGGAAGTAACCTCCGCGTGCGGTAAGGCGGAGATTGTCCGTCGGGCGGTAGGTCAGCCGTTCCTTTACGCTGAAAGTCTCCCCTCCGAATATATCGTGGATTTTCGACTCCGTGTCGAACGCGTCGGTCAGTCGGACTGTCTCGCGCATCGAGTGCTGGGCGGAGGTATTGGAACTCCAGCGACCGGCATTGAAGTTGATATTCGCCCCGGAGCGCCATTCGTTCCCTTCCGACCTGTAGCGAGAGTTGACGTTGACGTTCCAGGGGTCGGAACTCTCGCGGCTTATCAGGTTGACCACTCCCCCGACGGCGTTAGCGCCATAGAGGGCCGACGACGCGCCTTTGACGATTTCCACCTGTCCTACGTTTCCGAGGTCCAGGCGGTTGTAGTCGACGTTGTCCATCGTCTCTCCGGCTAGCCTTTCGCCGTCGATGAGAAAGAGCACGGCGTTCCCTCCGAACCCGCTCATGTTCAGCGAGGTCTCCTGCGACATCGCGTATCCGAACTCGAGTCCGGGGAGTTCCTCCGTCAACAGGTCCTGAATATTAGTGGCATCGGCTCTCTCGATTTCTTCCGTGGTGATTACCCTCGTCACAACCGGCACGTCTTTCAGCGCTTTGGGTGTGCGGGTAGCGGTTACCACGACCTCGTCGAGCATTTTTTCGTCGATGCTGAACTCAGGCTCTTCCGCGCCTCCGTTGCCGGATGTGTTTCCGGCAAGGAGCGCGGGGGCCGTCAGCGACAGACAGAGCAAAGAGAATATGTCGCGGCTCGGATTCATTCTTTAACAGCGGAGAATGAGCAGATCATAGGCATCGGCATCGCGCCGTACTGGAGGCTGAACTGTACGTCGAGAGTGCCTTTGGCGAAACTTCCCCTGGTTGTGCCGGAGAATTGTTTCCCGGATTCTGTTGTACCGCTGAAATCGGTAGGAGCAAGGGTGTAGTTTCCGTCTTCTCCGCTTACCTTGATGCCGGTAATCGTGATTTCGGGGACCTGCATCGGCGGATTGCCGAAAGAAGAGATTGTCATCGAGGTGGTGGCTTCGTCTGTTGCCGTGACAGTGAATGTCATATCCTCGAATGTTGACTCGCTGCCCATTACGGAACATGTCATGTCTCCTTTGTAGGTCCCGGCGATTTCCTTTGCGGCGGGTGTCGCGGGCTTGTCGTTGTCCTTGTCGTCGGAACAGGAAACAAGGGTGGCTGCCCCGAGAAGGAGCGCTAAAGCGGTGATTTGTGTTTTGATGCTCATAAGACTATGTGTTAATTATGTTATGGAAAATTGTTTATGGGTTCTTGTGACGATGTTGCCGTCTTTCGAGTATCAGGCCGGATAGAAGGGCTGTTATAAGGAACAGACCCGACAGGAACACGAACAACGCGGAGAATGGTCCGAGAACAGGAGCGTAGCACCGGCCGACATGTAGCTCAAGGGCGACGTTCCATAGCGACATGGGCATGGCCGCCAACTCTTCAGGCATCGGGGGTAATTCAGGTGCCCCAAGCGAGTAGTCAAATACGACCGGACCTGTCGACAGGTCAGAGGAGTAGCCGTTTACGAGATGTTGTCCCGTAGGTCTGCCTCCGTCTGAAGACGTTGTTTTGCCAGTGAAATAGTCAGTGACGATTCCCGTAGCCGGATTCCATTTGTACAGCCCGCTGAAAGAGCCTACGAGCCAGTCTCCGTCCGCATCCCGGCAGAAGACATTGACCCCCATCGGGCTGAGCGGCGGTGCCTTGTCTTTTGAAATTTTCCGCGGTTTCCCGGAGAAATCCGTGTTGGAGAGTATGAAACCGTCGGTTGTCGCAATCAGCCATGAGCCTGTTGCGTCGTCATACCTGATAGCTTGCAGTTTGTCGTGCCACGGATTGTCGCTGTCAAGGGCGCTTCCTGGAAGAGGGGCAGTCCCGGTTATTGCCAGAGGTATCATTACCGGCGGCCTCAGGCACATTCCCGTGCCCCCTATCAGCAGGGTAAACAGAATCGTGTACAGCCCGATACTGTTATGCCACATAAGATGTTTCTTTAAACGGGCAGTCTTTCCCGCGATTTCGCCTCCGGCGGAGTGGCGTATCGAAATCGGAATTATAAAAATCGCCAAGCCGGTAAAAGATAATATTATAATTGCCAAGGCAATGAAATCGACAAACAGTTTACCTGGCGTGCCGAACAGTTCGCCGCTATGCAGTTTCCAGACAGTCTTAAAGAGCGATACACGACGGATATATCCTTCAGGTGCTTCCGGGATGACGCGACGGAAACTATCCCCGTCAGGGACGTAGACGGCCGACCGGGTAAGGGCTACAACTGAGGTGCTGTCGGGAGTGAGTGTCAGGTCGGAAAGCCGCTCGTCGTTACCCGGGAGTTCCACATTGACCCATGTTCCTGTTTCGGCAAGGCGGTATAGTTTGAACTGAGTGGCGCACCAGACTTTCCCGTCGTTTGTCTTTACTATATTGCGGATGTTCCGGTTGTCAACGCCTTTGTCTATACCTCTGTTGAAATCCGCGAATCGTGACAACGATGAATCTGTCAGCCATATACCTGTGTTTCCGAAAAGTAGGATGGAGTCTCTTCCGAGACGGGTTGTGCCGCGAGCCGAACCGTTATTGTATTTTTTTAAGGCGTATGAGCCGGGAAGAAGTGTCCGGCTTACGTCAATCGAAGCGAAAGTCTCCCGATGATTGAGAATTATTCCGGATATACAGAAAATGAAGAGGAAAACAACTCCCGGAATCCCTATCCACCGATGGATCCTCCTCCAAGAAATCATTTTATTCTTATGGCTCTTTTCCATTTGCGAGTGATACGGTTTGTTTTCGATGGCAAAATTAGAATTTGCCGTTTGGGCCGGCAATACCCAAAATCGGGTGTTCTGAGGCGTTATGTCTTCGCTGTTTTCCGCCGCAAGGTCACAGAACGCTGTCATGATAGTCAAATATGAGTATTGTCGGAACGGGATGTTCGTCGTACCTTTGCATGGGGAAATATGACCCGGCGCAAATATTATGACAATGATAGGAAACCAGCAGAAGTACCTTTGCTCGAACAGGATGCGCGAGCTTATACGCGACAACAATATGCTGCTTATGGCGATAAGCCGCTTTGACATTGCCTTCGGTTTCGGAGATTCGACAATCGACGAGGCATGCCGCGAAAACGGAGTTGACACCCCTACCTTTCTCGCCGTATGCAACCTCCTCAGCGGCCATCCCGAGGCTGAACCGCAAGTCTCCCTGGTATCCCTCATGGGGTATCTGCGCAGGGCGCACACATCATTTCTCGATGTCACGTTGCCAAAGATACGCCATCACCTGATAGAGGCGATAAACTATTCGGAAACCGATGACGTCGCGTTCCTGCTAATGAAATTTTTCGACGATTACGTTATGGAGGTGAAACGGCATATGGATTACGAGAACGATGTGATTTTCTCCTATGTCGACCGCCTGCTGCGGGGAGAGGTTGACGAGGATTTCTCAATGGCTAATTTCTCATTGAGCCATAACCATATGGCGGCGAAGCTGAACGAGCTGAAGGATATTTATATCTACCATTACAAGCAGAAGGAGAACGCCCGCCTCAGTGCCACGCTATTTGATATAATAATATGTGAGCGCGACCTTATGTCGCACTTTGAGGTCGAGAACAGCCTGTTTGTCCCGGCTGTGGAGCGCCTGGAAAATTCATTGCGCACATCGCTGGTGACAGCGGAACCTGCCGGAGAAGACGAGGAGGCTGAGAATCCACAGCTCGAAGCCCTCGGCGAGCGGGAAAAAGAGATAATCCGCTGCGTGGCCCGGGGCTTGAGCAATAAGGAAATCGCTGACGAGCTCTGTCTGTCGGTCCACACCGTCGCGACTCACCGTCGAAATATCACCTCTAAACTCGGCATCCATTCCAGCGCCGGACTGACAATTTTCGCCATATTGAACAAGCTCGTAAATCTGACAGAAGTACGGCCCCAGTGATTCCGCTCCGTTCCGCTTCGCATCGGTAGGAGGATTAGGGAGAAATTGTCTATCTTCGCGCCATAATACCTAATCATGGAGCAATTATGTGTGAAGATTTCGACAAAGTATGGAAAATGATGCTCGCCGGAGAGGTTTACGATGCCCTTCATCCCGAACTGATTGCACGGCTGGAGGCGACGCGCGGCGTGATACGGCTGTTCAACGACCTGCCTCCGTCGGATTTGGAGGGACAGAAAGAGATACTGCGTTCGCTGCTTGGCAAGTGCGGCGAGCGGTTCCATTTCAACCAGCCGTTCCGATGTGACTACGGGTGCAACATCCATATCGGGGAGGATTTCTTCGCCAACTTCAATCTTACGATTCTCGACGAGGCTGAGGTGAGAATCGGGGACCACGCGTTCATCGGTCCGAACGTCAGCATCTATACCGCCTGCCATCCGCTCGAAGCGGCTGAGCGGAACAAGGGGATTGAATGGGCCGAACCGGTGACGATAGGGGATAATGTATGGATTGGCGGTGGAGTGACGATTGTCCCGGGTGTGACGATAGGGAACAACGTGGTGATAGGGGCCGGTTCCGTTGTTACCCGGGACGTGCCTTCCAATGTCGTGGTCGGCGGAAATCCGGCCAGGATTATCAAGGAGTTATAGGGCGTTTTTCTGTCGTAACCCGCCAATACAGCATCTCAGCGGAGTTTATTGTCTCCAGCGCAGAAGCCAAAGAGGGTGTATCATAATGGCCCATCTGGGTCGTCGCTTGCAGGATTCTTCGCTAAGGCGAAGCGGTCAAAGACCGATAACGGCCTCGGTCACAAT
>CALBWF010000055.1:0-17047 GCA_937969265.1 uncultured Porphyromonadaceae bacterium | reverse complement strand
AGGGACGCGGCGTGCCGCGTAAATGGAGGATTATTAAGCGGGGGATAAATACAAGAATTACAGCGGATTTATAATATGCGTATGGTTTTTATATGCGTGGTATATATATGTGTGTTTTACCATAATAGGTTAATCATACGCGGCACGCCGCGTCCCTACACAGGGATCGTATTCGGGTGCCCATACTGTCCACGGTGTCCACACTGTCCACCCCGTGGACACCGTGGACAGAGTGGACACCGTGGACAGAGTGGACACCGTGGACAGTGGTGGACAGCGGCGGGAGAGGTTATCGGGTTGCCTCGATGAGGTTGAGGATTTGGGGGAGGAGTGGGGAGGCGCCGTCGTTGAGGATGGTGTGGTAGGAGGGAGCCGTCGTGGGATTGGCGGAGGCGAAAGCGGCCGGGGATTCCGCCGCCTGGGAGGCGATTCTTTTGCGAATAGCCTCTTCCGACACGTTGTCCCGCTTTACGGCACGGGCGACGCGGACATCTTCCGGCGCGGCAACCTCCCATATGTCATCCACAATCTTATGGAGCCCGCTTTTGAACGGTATCGCGCTCTCGATGAACAGCAGACCTGCTCCCGCGTCCGGCGTTCTGCCTCCCGCGGTCTCGCGCCACGCCGCTATGTCGGCGTTTACCGCCGCATGCACGGTTCGGTCAAGAATCGCGAGCTTGTCGGGATTCGAGAAGACTACTTCGGCTATCGCCGCCCGGTTGAGTGTCCCGTCGGGATTGACAGCGTCGGGGGTAATCCTGCGGCGCAATACCTCCTTGATTTCTTCTGAGGCCGCCATCAGGGCTTTCGCCCTGCTGTCGCAGTCATAGACGGGGTAGCCGAGCGATGAAAGGATACGGCAAACTACTGATTTCCCGCTGCCGATGCCTCCTGTGACGGCTATAAGGCGTTGTTCAGGTTTCGATGGATGGTTATTAATAGTCATAGCCGCCGTTCTATTTCTTCGATTGACAGGGTGAACATTACCGGGTGGCCGTCCGGCGTGTAGCGCGGATCAGGCAGAGAGAAGAGGTCGCTCAGCAGCCGCTCACATTCCGCCGGCGTAAGGGGTTGCCCCGGACGGATAGCCGCCGACCGCGCCATTGCTATCGCTACGGCCTTGTGAAGCTCCTCGCCGGTCTCGCGGCCTGTCTCGGTCACATTCTCTATGATGCCAAGCAGAGCGTCGGCCGGATTCCCCTGCGAAAGCGCCGAAGGAACGCCGTTGATGCTCCAGGAATTGTCTCCGATAAACGAGAGGTCGAACCCGAGGGCGGCGACCTCCTCCTGAAGGCTGAGGAATATGGCGTTCTGCGAGGCCGTGAGGGTCAGCACTTCGGGGAAGATAACCCGCTGCGTCTCTCCGAGGCTTCCCCCGCCGATCGCGGCGAAACGCTCGTAGAGCACCCGGATGTGGGCCCGGTATCGGTCGACCAGCAGCAGCCCTTCGCGCGACGGGGTGACGATATATTTGTTCCTTATCTGCATCACGGAGGCTCCCGTCGGGGCGCCGTCCATTTCGGGGAGGTTCCGCATAGGCTCGGCGCCCGAAGTCAGAGCCTCCTCGTCGGGTAGGAAATCGTTCAGGGCTGACGCGCTGACCCCGCTGTCGTCCGCAGCCTCTCCGTTTTCGTTCTGGGCGAAGGGGTTGTAGCTGTCCGCGGTCGGAAGCGCGTCGGTCTGCGCAGAAAGCCCCTCGTAGAGCTTGTCCCAGTCGGATGTTATGCGGCTCGTCGAGCGCTTCCAGGAATCCGGCCCTCCCGCGGAAGCGCCGTTGAGAGCGGACGCTTTACCCTTCGAGGGGACGGCGAACGGGTTGTAGGTGTCGGTCACAATCCCGTGTTCGGCTGTCGCGTCGGGGTTGAAGACCGGGATGTCGGGAGCGTCCTGCGCGTCGAAGTCGATTGCCGGCCCGACATTGAATTTGCCGAGACATTCCTTTATGGCCGCTACAAGAATCTGCCAGATCGGCTGTTCGTTCTCAAACTTGATTTCGTTCTTGGTCGGGTGGATGTTGACGTCGATTGTCTGCGGATCAACCTCGAAGTTAAGGAAGTAGTTCGGCTGTACGTCGGCCGGAATCAGGTCCTCGTAGCAGGTCATGACCGCCTTGTGGAAGTACGGGTGCCGCATATTTCGCCCGTTGACAAAGAAATATTGCAGCGGATTCCGTTTGCGGGCGTTTTCGGGGAGGGAGACAAAGCCGGAAATCTTTACCAGGGGGGTGTCAGTCTCTACGGGGATAAGCTGTTTTTCGAGAGATTTTCCGAAGAGACCGGCTATCCGCTGTTTCAGCGAGCCGGGGAGCAGTTGGTGGAGGGTGACGTCGTTATGGACCAGCAAAAATTCAAGCGACGGATTGACGAGGGCCAGCCGCTCGAACTCGTGGATGATATGCGACAGCTCGACCGAATCTTTTTTCAGGAACTTCCGCCGGGCGGGCACATTGAAGAACAGGTTCTTGACCATCATATTGGTCCCGCGGGCGCACGCTTCCGGGTGTTGCCCCTCGAATTTCGAGCCGGAAATCTCCAGGTAGGTACCGACGGATTCCCCCTCGCGCATGGTGCGCAGCTCTATCTGCGCTACCGCGGCGACGGAGGGGAGCGCCTCCCCGCGGAAGCCCATCGTGTGAAGGTCGAAAAGGTCGGCCGCCTGCCGTATTTTTGATGTCGCGTGGCGCTCGAAGGCCAGGCGCGCGTCGGTGTCGCTCATTCCGCAACCGTCGTCGATAACCTGTATCAGGGTCTTGCCGGCATCGCGCAGTATTATCTTGATTGACTTTCCGCCCGCGTCCACCGCGTTCTCAACCAGTTCCTTTATGACGGATGCCGGGCGCTGGATAACCTCGCCCGCGGCAATCTGGTTGGCAACGGAGTCGGGGAGCAGTTTGATTACATCACTCATATATCTGTATCGTGGGGCTTCGCTGTTCGTTGGTACTTTGGGAATGTAAAGTTAGCGCTTTTTTAGTAATTTCGCGCCTATGAAACGCCTCTTTTTGTTCAATCCGGAAAACGATATAGCGCTCGCGTCGGGCAAGGCGGGGTTCACCCCGCCCAAGAACGCGGCGGAACTTCACCGGCGCGGTGCCATGCTGCTATGGTGGCTGGGGGATTCCGGCGACGGCGTGCTTGTCGATGAACGGGATTTCGAGGCAGCCGAGCGTTTCGGCGCTGAGGCGGGGAACCTGTTCGGCGCCGGGCCGGAAGTCGTTGCTGACGCGCGCGGGTGTGATGTCGGCGAACCGGTCCCGTGGGGATGGAGCGCCAACGCTTTGCGCCTGTTTGAAAACGGGGGGTGCGCGGTAGCGCGGGAGGAGCATGACCGGATGGACCGCCTCCGCATGCTTTCCCACCGACGCTCTTCAGTCGAAATCAACCGCCGGCTTGCCGACGCCGCGATCGGGATGTTCCCCCCTCTGCCGAAAGAAATAGACAGTCCGGCTGAACTGGAAGCCGCGATAAAGGAATGGGGCGCGGTATATGTGAAAGCTCCGTGGTCGTCAACCGGGAGGGGCGTGATATGCTCGGAAGGTATCTCTACTGATGAACTGCTGCGACGTAGCGAAGGCACGATGCGCCGTCAGGGGTCGGTACTGGTCGAGAAGGCGCTGGATAAGGTTGTAGATTTCGCGATGCTGTTTAAATCGGGGTCGGGGAATGTGGCTTTTGAAGGCTATTCGCTGTTTTTTAACGGCCGCGGGAGCGCTTACGGGGGAAATCTTCTTCTGCCGGATGAGGAAATCGAGCGGCGGCTCGCCGAATTTGTGCCGCGGGAGCTGTTACGGAGAGTGGCGGAAACATTGCGCGATATTCTCTCCGAACTTGTCGGACAGGATTACCGGGGGAGGTTCGGAGTGGATATGATGATTTGCCGCGACCATAGCGGAGGGTATATGCTTGCCCCCTGCGTCGAGCTGAATCTGAGGCTGACGATGGGGGTTGTCGCCCATCGCCTGACTGAGCGCATAGAACGCTTCCGCGATAAAAAGCTCATTGTCGCGCCGGCGAATATCGTACCCGACGGAGCCTTCTGGCTGGTCCCGCGCAATGATAGCTATTTTATCGGGATAGTCTGAATGTCAGGCTGTAATAGGGAGGGCGGCAATCTTATAAGTCAGCCAGGGGCAATCGTACGGGAGGCCGCGATGTGATTTTCAGCAGGTGCTCGTAGAGCGCCCTTAGAGGGAGACCCATGACGTTATAGAAGTCACCCCTTATTCCCCGCACGCCGATATAGCCGATCCATTCCTGGATTCCATAAGCTCCGGCTTTGTCCAACGGGCTGAAATTTTCGACGTAGTAAGCGATTTCCCGGTCGGTGAGAGGCGCGAACTCGACTTCGGTCTCTTCCGCGAACGTGTGCTGCGAGCGCACTGTCGCCAATGTGACCCCGGTGACGACCTTGTGGGTGTGGCCCGACAGTCGGCGCAACATCGCCGCGGCGTCGTTAAGGTCCCGGGGCTTGCCTACGACCTCCCCGCGGTTGATTACCACGGTGTCCGCCGTCAGCAGAATCTGGTTGTGTTTCAGCGAGGAGAGATACGCGTGAGCCTTTTTGCGGGAAAGATATGCCGGAACCTCTTCGGGGCGCATATTCCCCGGATAGGATTCGTCAACCTCTATCGGCGAAGCGATTTCGCAGGAAAGCTGCAGATTCTCTACCAGCTCGCGGCGCCGGGGTGATGCCGAGGCCAGGAGCAGTTCCCAGCCGTTGAGTATGTCAAACCTATTTGCCATTCTTTTATACAGTCTCTTTGTTGCCTGCCTGTCGCGGACGCGCTCTCTCCCTTACCAGCCGAATGCCTTGGCTTTATCGAGCCATTCTCCTCTGACCTTCAGGATTTCTTCGAGAAGGTCGCGGGCGACTCCGTAACCACCTTTGACAGGGGAGATGTATCCCGCTACGCGCTTTATGTCAAAAGCCGCGTCGTCAGGAGCGACAGCGAGGCCCACGGCTCTCATACATTCCATATCGGGAATGTCGTCTCCGACATACGCCACTTCGGAGGGGATGAGTCCGTTTTCCTCCATCCAGCGGTTGAGGACCGGGAGCTTCTGTCCGGCTTTCATGTACACGTCCTTTATGCCGAGCCCGACGAACCGCTCCCGTACCCCGGGGGAATCGGCGCCGGATATGATCGCGAGTTTGAGGCCGCACTTCGCGGCAAGCTGCAGGGCGTAGCCGTCTTTGATGTTGACCATCCGGCGGGGAACGCCGTCGCTCCCGAGAGGTATCGTGGAGGGGGACAGCACGCCGTCAACATCAAAAACAATACCCTTTATGGAGCGCAGGTCGTGGCATATCTTACTCATAGCGTGGATTCAACAAGATTAATCTTCCTTTGGCAAAAGGCGCAGTTCGGGGTGGTAAATGTCAAGTATTCGCTGCGACAGCAGCGCGTATGTGTCTTTAAGTTCAGTCGGGAGGGCGGATAGCTGCGAGCGCATTACGGCCATGTCGCCGCGGCGGCCGGGACCGGTCATGGCGTCGCGCGGCGTCGCGTCGCGCAGCTTTTGAAGTGTCACTTCAAGCAACGGGGCCAGGTAGTTCACAGTCAGCCTCTCACGGCGCATCAGCGTGTCCGCGTCGAGCCACATCAGGTTGGCGAAATTGCAGGCGAACACTGCCGCGAGATGCAGTGCCTTCCGGCGCGCGCTGTCAGCGAGCTCCACGGATTCCGAAATCCCCCGTGCGAGCGCCAGCAGCTCGTCCCGCGTCTCGGCGTCGGACCCTTCTATGAACATCGGAACGCGTCGGAAATCGACGTCGACATCCTTGGAGAAGGTCTGCAGCGGATAGAAACTGCCGAAGCGGTCTTTTTTGCCCTCGAATACTGAAACCGGGACGCTCCCGGAGGTATGGGCCCATATGCCCGGATATGGGGGTGTCGAGGCCGCTATTTCCGCAATCGAGTCGTCGTTGGCGGCTATGATGTAGAAGTCGGCGTCGGGGAGCAGCTCGTCGGTTGAGGAAGCTGTCGCTCCGTTGCCGAGTTTGGCGGCCAAAGAACGGGCGTGTTCGATATTCCTGGAGCATATCTGCGCCACGCGGGCGGTTTTGGATAGGGCGAGGGCCATATGGGTGGCCACATTGCCCGCTCCGATCACGCACACCCTGGGTAAGGCCGACCGTTCCCTCATGATTCCGCTTCGGGGCTTTTGAACCGGCCGACGCTTACCTTCTCCCATTGCAGTTTTTCGGGATTGATCGGCTTGCGGTCCTCATCCTTATGGCCGATAGAAACAATGGCGACAACTCCGAAATGTTCGGGGATGCCTAACAGCTCGCGCACGTATTCCTCCGAGGGGGTGCCGTCTTCGCGGTACCTGTCGCGAACCTCTACCCAGCAGCTTCCGAGGCCGAGGTCCGCGGCCTGTAGCTGCATCACGATGGCTGCTACTGACGCGTCCTCTATCCAGGCGTCGGATTTCGTCATATCGGCGCATACGACAATCGCGAGGGGCGCGTTTGCCACAGAGAGCGCGTAGCTGGGCTTGCATTCGCCGAGGCGCTGGAGCATATCCTTGTCCTCTACGGCGATGAAGTGCCAGCTACGCCCGCTTTTCGAGGTCGGGCAGGTGAGGGCCGCTTCAAGAATCAGTTTGACGTGGTCGGGGTTGACCGGCTCGGAAGTGTAGCGTCGAATCGAACGCCTGTTAAGCAGAAGCTCGTGGAAGTTTTCCATCGGTATGGTGTATTCGGGATATTATTAGCGGCGGCAGACCCACGCGTCGGCAACCCCGCAAGTGTTGCGAAGCGCGTCTGCGGCCTCGTAAGTGGGGGCTGTTGCCGAATATACGCGGCATTTGCCATCTTTTTCAAGAATCTGAAGCCCCTCCAGGCGGGAAGACGCTATATAGCTGCGGGCCTGGGCGATAGTGGGGAAGGAGGCCACAATAACGCAGAAGCGGTCCGACTGGCTTGCGAGGGAAGGGTTGTTTCCGCTCGCGGGGGCGCTGGCCGCGAAGGTTTTGCGGAGCAGTTCCCGCTCGGCGATTTCCGCCGGGGCGACTTCAACATAGCCGTTTCCGTCGGGTAGGCCTATTGTCAGCCGTCTGACTGGTCGCTTGGCGTCGGTGTTGTCAACCGTCGCGGAAGGGGTAGCCGCGGGAATCGGCGCGATCGATGCCTTCTGAGGCTCGTTCGCCATTCTGATAGGGTTGAGGAGGAAGAGCGTGAGGGTGACGAGTACAGCCAGTGAGGCCGCGACTCCGGCCGCGCCGTTGCGAACCCTCTTCCATGCCGACACCCTTATCTTGCCGGAATCCCCCTGCCGGGATGCGGACTCCGTTTCGCCCGTAGGCTGTTTGGGGGTCGTAGCGGCAGCGGAGAGGGGCGCGGAAACCTGTTCGGACTGACTGACGCGCTTTGCCTCCTGTTTGTCGGCGGCCGGAAGCGCTCCGGTCTTTAACGCGTCGATGTCGATGCCGCCAAGGCCCGCGAACGCAGCGTTGACAGGGGAGTTTTTTGCCGCTGAGAACGCGATCGCTCCTTCGGGGGTGGTGCGGAAAAAACCGAGCCGACCGAACGACGCGCTCCCGTCGAGCAGCACCGCCTGGCGCAGGGAGTCGACCGCAGAAGCCACGCGTTCGCGCGCCTCTTCGAGAGTCACGCCAAGACCTCTGCGGAACGAGGCACAAAGGATGCCGTCGTCCGCCGTTATTGAGCCGTTGAAAGCGACGCGGCGGCGGGGAGGCAGCAGCACTCCGACATGGCGCTGGTCAAAGCGGGCGCCCTCTGTCGCGCAGATAAGGGCACCCAATCCGGGGAGCACCACGCAGTTGCGGCGTTCAAGCAGATACTCGACATGTCGGATTAGCAAATTCATACTGCAAAGTTAGCAAAACCGCTCCAATTGTCAAAATAAATCAACAGGGCTTTTGTCGCGATTATTTCAACAAAAACAGGGCGCGGTTTTCTATCTTTTCTGTTAAGTGTCGCATGGCTTAAATTAGCTTAAAAACGGCGGCTGAATCAACCCTCGGCATGGCTGCGGCGTTTCCTGTATGAATAACTGAAATATTCTCAAACTAAAATCATATCCCATTATGGCAACATTCAGCGCTTATTCCGAACTCGTTAACTCCGCGCCGGTCGTTCTCGTGGAATTTTTCGCGAGCTGGTGCCCTCACTGCCAGAAGATGATGCCCGTCGTGGCTCAGGTAAAGGCTCTGCTTGAAGGACGGGCCGACGTTTACCAGTTCGACATCGACGAGAACAAACAGCTCGCCGACAAGGTCGACGTGCAGTCTATCCCGACCTTCCTGGTATATCACAACGGACAGGTCGCCTGGCGTCATACGGGCGAGATCGACGGAGAGGTACTGCTCGGCAAAGTCGAGGCGTTTCTTTAAAAGACCGCGTCAACTCCACGATGATGAGCACGCCTGATCTGTTTAACGACCTGCTGAAAGAGCTTGGGGTCCCCCATACTCCGTGTTTCTCAAGACAGGGCTTCGATTCAATGTCGTTTAAATCGTGGTTCGGTCTGGCGGAACTCCTGCGCTCCTACGGAGTCGAAAGCCGCGGGTTCTCGGTAGGGAGCCTCGGGTCGATGGCGGACGCTCCGACGCCGTTTCTCGCGGCTACGAAAGATGGCTCCATAATTGTCACGTCGATTAAGGATGGTAAGATAACTTACCTGACCCAGGGTGTCTCCGAGACTTTGCCTGCCGATGAACTCAACGGGGCGTTCGCGGGTCAGGTGCTGCTGTTCGAGAAGCAGCCCGGTGCCGCGGAGCCTGGCTATGCCGAACATCGCCGTGCTGATTTCTTCGATAAAGCGAAAAAGATATGTCTCGCGGCAGGAACCGTATTCCTTTTCCTGTATCTGTTCATCAGCAACGGCATCTATCGCCACGCTTCCACCATCCTCCTTACCCTGTTTGACCTCGTAGGGCTTTATCTGACATATATGCTTATGCAGAAGAGCCTGAAGATTAACAATCCGCATGCCGACGCGGTATGCCGGGTGCTCGATGAAGGGGGATGCGACAGCATACTCGAAATGAAGGTGTCTTCGTTTTTCGGCATCTTCAAGTGGAGCGAGGTAGGTTTCGCCTATTTCTCTGTCTCCTTGCTGTGCCTGCTGGTTTTTCCGCAATGGACCGGCTGCCTCGCCCTATGTAATGTCTGCGCGCTACCGTTCACGTTCTGGAGCATATGGTATCAGAAATTCCGTGCGAAGAAATGGTGTACGCTTTGCGTCAGCGTCCAGGCGACACTCTGGCTACTCTTTTTCTGCTTTTGGGGAGGCGGATTCCTTCGGGAGATGTTCCCTTTGCGGATTGAGTTTTTCGTGCTTGGCGTTACCTATACTACGGTTCTGTTAGCTATCAACCGCCTGTCTCCGTTAATCCAAAATGAAGAATGAACTATGGCTGACAACGATAAAACGATGAATCTCCCTGATAATATGAATCTCCCTGCTGAAGCCAAGCCGCTCTCCGCTGCCCAGCTCAACAACGTTCGTTTCTCGACGAAGCATACGGTGCTGACCCCCGAAACTATCGCGAAACTCTCAAGGCAGAATGCCGCGAAACCGCAGTCATAATATCCTTATCTATTCATTATAATGAAGTGGCGCGCCAAGTTGGTTTTGGCGCGCCACTTCGTTTATGGGGGTTGTTTAGCGTAGTTCCTGAAGGAAGCGGTCGGCATCGAGGGCGGCGCGGCAGCCTGAGCCCGCGGCATTGATTGCCTGGCGGTAGAACGGGTCGGCGACATCTCCGGCGGCAAACACGCCGGGAACGCTCGTGCGGGTCGACGGCGAGTTGACCACGATGTACCCCTGCTCGTCAAGTGCCAGCTTCCCTTCAAACAACGATGTGTTGGGAGTATGGCCTATCGCGAGGAAGAAGCCGTCGATGGGGAGCTCGTAATGGCGTTCAGTCTCTGTGCCGATATTTTCGACCAGCTTGGCTCCCTCGAGCACTTCCTCGCCGTAAAGCCCCTCGGTGACGGTGTTGTAGAGTACCGTGATGTTTTTCGCCTCAACGATACGGTTCTGCATTACCTTCGACG
Source organism: uncultured Porphyromonadaceae bacterium (assembly GCA_937969265.1). Lineage (GTDB taxonomy): Bacteria > Bacteroidota > Bacteroidia > Bacteroidales > Muribaculaceae > UBA7173. The sequence goes on along the minus strand of CALBWF010000055.1, from coordinate 7,018 downwards.
CGCGGAGGAACGATTTGCGCACAATCAGATACACCTCTTTGGCGATAGAGGAAAGATAGAGCGCTTCCTCACAGGCTGTGTCGCCACCTCCGACGACAGCGACACGGCGGTTGCGATAGAAGAATCCGTCGCAGGTAGCGCACGCGGAAACTCCCATACCCATATATTTCTGTTCGTCGGGGAGTCCGAGATAACGGGCGGAAGCCCCGGTAGCTATAATCACCGTTTCGGCCTCGACAGTTTCCCCGCTGTCTGTCGTTATCTTGAACGGGCGCGTGTCGAAGTCCACCGCGGACACGACTTTGGTCCGTATGTCGGCTCCGAAACGGAGCGCCTGTTCGCGCAGATGACCCATCATTTCGGGGCCTTGCACTCCGTTAGGGTATCCGGGAAAGTTCTCCACCTCGGTGGTTGTGGTAAGCTGGCCGCCGGGCTGCATGCCTTCAAACAATACCGGCGAGAGGTTCGCTCTGGAAGCATAGATGGCCGCCGTGTATCCGGCGGGTCCCGCGCCTATGATTACGCAGGAAACAGGTTTGTTGCTCATATATTAGTTGTAGTTGTTAGCGGAGGTCGACGATCTGGGCCGAATGGGCCGCTTTTTTGTCAAAGCGGAAATAAGAGTCCGGCTTCTTCGCGATTTTCTTCATTGAGTCAAAAGTAATTACGACCCTGGAACCGTCATTCATTGTAACGACTATCTCGCGGAGAAAGTTCGTGGTCGCGTCGGATGTAACGACCGCCTTGGAGAACGAGCCCTTGGTGGTAGGCGTCAGCTCGACGCGGTCGGTGCCTTTTGCCGCGTCGAGGCGCCGCACCTTGCACCCCTTTGCGCTGGATGTGATGATTGTCAGCGGATTAGTCTCGGCGAGCTCTGCCGCGTCAGGTTCGGTTATGTTGACTTCTGCCGCATCCTTTGAGTAGGTCCACTGGGTCTTGCCGTCGAACCAAACCCTCATGGCGGCCAAGTTAAGGGTGAATTTTTTCCCTTGGATGACGGCGGAGCCGGTTGTCAGCGGCTGTCCGGGTTGGCGCAGGGTGAATTTCGCCTCAATAGCCGGCGATTTCGCCAGCACGTTGGAAATAGCGCTGACAACCTGGGTTGCCGAGCTTTTGGCAGCCCGTGCGGGGTAGGGGAGCAGCATTGCCGTCAACAGGGCAAGCAATATAGCGATTTTTTTCAGCATAATATCTTTTTAAGGTGAAAGGTGAATAGTGAAAGGTGAAGGAGATACTTCATTCACTTTAACTAAATGTCGGTTTGCAGGACGCGCTCCAGGCCGATTGTGTCCATCAGCACCTGGCGGGGCTTTCCTCCGACGCTCGGCCCGACTACTCCGGCGGCTTCGAGCTGGTCCATTATTTTCCCGGCGCGGTTGTATCCGATTGAATAGCGGCGTTGCAGCGAGGAGGTCGACGCTGTGCCGGAGGTGATGATGAATTTAGCCGCCTCTTCAAATAACGAATCCCTTTCCGATAGGTTCACAGCGGCGGCGGTGTCGCCGTCGTCCATGATCGGTTCGGGCAGATAGTAGGCGTGTTCATAACCTACCTGCGAGTCGATATGGTGGCATATTGCCTCTACCTCGTCCGTATCGATGAAGGCGCACTGTACGCGGTCCATCGACCCGTTATGGGAGAAGAGCATGTCGCCGCGGCCGATAAGCTGGTTGGCGCCCGAACGGTCGAGGATGGTCTTGGAGTCGACCATCTGGGCCACGCGGAACGCGATGCGCCCGGGGAAGTTCGCTTTGATTATGCCGGTGATGACGTTGGTCGACGGGCGCTGGGTCGCGACAATCATATGCATCCCGACGGCGCGGGCCTTTTGGGCGATACGCGCGATGGGGGTCTCGACCTGTTTGCCGGCAGTCATTATAAGGTCGGCGAACTCGTCGACGATCATGACGATGTAGGGAAGGTAGCGATGCCCCTTCTCCGGGTTCAATATGCGTTTTACGAACCGTTCGTTGTACTCGGTTATAGACCTCACGTTGGCATCGCGGAGCAGCATATAGCGCTGGTCCATCTCGACGCAGAGCGAGTTAAGGGTGCGCACGACCTTGTCCATATCCGTGACGACTGCGTCCTCCTCGTCAGGCAGTTTGGCAAGGAAATGCCGTTCGAGGACGCTGTACAGGCTGAATTCGACCATTTTCGGGTCTATCAGCACGAATTTCAGTTCCGCCGGGTGCTTGCGGTAAAGCAGCGACGCGATTATGGCGTTCAGTCCGACAGACTTACCCATACCAGTGGCACCGGCGACAAGGAGGTGGGGCATCTTCGCCAGGTCAGCGATATAGACGTCGTTGGAGATTGTCGCGCCGAGCGCCATCGGCAGTTTGTACTTGCACTCCTGGTAAGCCTTGGATTCGAGGATGCTGCGCATCGATACCACCTGCGGCTCCTTGTTCGGGACCTCGATGCCGATGGTGCCCTTGCCGGGAATCGGCGCTATGATGCGTATTCCGAGTGCCGACAGGCTCATCGCGATATCATCCTCAAGGCGGCGTATTTTTGCGATGCGGACCCCTTCGGCGGGAATAATCTCATACAGCGTCACGGTCGGCCCGACAGTCGCGTCGATATGGGAAATCTGTATGCCGTAGTCGTTCAGGGTCTTGGTGATGCGTTCCTTGTTCTCTTCCTGCTCCTCGCGGTCTACGGAGCTGGCTTTCTGCCTGGCTTCGTGGAGCAGTTCGAGCGAGGGGGGCACGTAGCGCGAGAGTTCCGCTGTCGGGTCGTACAGCTCCTCGTTTTTTACCTCCGCTTTCTCTATTTCGGTTGAATATACGGCGAATCCGGGGTCGGATATGGCGGCAGTGCGAACTGACGAGTTGGCCTTAGTCGTATCGTCTGTTTCTTCAGCGGGGACAGTGTTTTCGTCCGCTTCATCCGGCGGCGTTTCAACAGGCTCCTCATCAATAATTTCGGATGCGGCGACCGGATTATAGTCTTGGTTGGTGCCGTCAATAGCGCTCGGTTCTTCGTTTCCCATGAATGTTTCTTCGGGAGATTCCTCAAACCCTACCTCTTCGAGCTGCTTTGCCTCTACAAACGGGTCGCTGGGAGCGCCCTCCTCGGCCGGTTCGGCTTCATGCTCGGAGTTCAGTTCGGAGTTCTCCATCGCTTCTCTTGCCCTGAGTTTAGCCTCCTCTTTTTCTATGCGCTCCTGCTCGGCCCGTTCGCGCCGGGCCCTGCGGATGGCCGCGTACTTGTTGTACAGCGTCAGAAGGTCGTTGATATAGACATATACAACGGCTGAGATCAGCAGGATGCTGACCAATAGAGCGCCAATCCAGTCGGCGTAGCTCTGTATCAGCAGGTTGACATAGCGCCCGTGGGTGCCACCGAGATTTACGTCAAGCCCGAGCCACAGGCTCGCCAGTCCGAGAACCATCGAGACGGTGATACCGACTAAAAGAGCCTTAAACGTGGTCGACCAGAAATAGCATTTGCGGATTCCCATCAGTCCGAGGCCGAGGACTACGAGGTACACGATCAGGGCGAGCGATCCCAGTCCGAGACCTTGCGCGAATACCGATTGGGCGAGGGCCGCGCCAAGCGGGCCACCCTGGTTCTCTACCGTAGCTCCGCCGGCAGCAACTTCCGGAAGGTCCATCGATGTCACGACGCTTTGGTCGGCACCTCCGTATCGGATAAAGGAAATGGCTGTGACAACTATGTATAGCGCCAGGCATATCAGCCCGACACCGACAACGGCGTGGGTGCGCTTATCGCAGAAAAACTCCCAGATTCCTTTGAACGGATTGGTGAATGGTTTCTTTTCTCCGGCTGTCTTTGCCGCGGTTTTAGGGCGCTGGCGCTGCTGGGTCGCTCCGTCGCGCCGGGGATGGGAGGCCGTTTCGGCATCCGTACGGTGGTCTCTGGGCCTTGCGGATTGGGAGCGCTCCGGGGCCTGCCGGTCGTATCCGCGGACACTATCGCGGTCGTTGGTTTGCCCGCGCCGCGGTTCTCTTTCGCGAAGCCGGTCCGAGTCGTAGGTCCTCGACCGGCTGGGGTCGCCGTAAGGGCGGCGTCCGGCGCCTCGGTCGGGGTCGGGCATCAGGAGGTCGGGGTCGTAGTCAACCCCGTCGGGGGAGAAGTTATAATCGTCCATGGGTGGATGTTCAGAATTGTATCGCATATTTAACGGTGGGCTTCCGAGCGGAGAGCCGCCTTATTAAGGAATGCAAATTTACGCCAAATCTATCAGATTACCAATCTAAATTCTCATTCATTTACGCCAAATTCGCACTAATTGTGTCTGAACTCGCGCAATCGGCTGCGGCGGTTTTGCCGTTTGCGGGAAAATTCCTAACTTCGCGGTCGCGCAAAGCGCGCTAACCGCTGATTAATAATCCAACACAAAATATACAGAACGAATTTATGGCAACAACAGCTGATTTCAAAAACGGCATGTGCCTCGACATCGACGGCAACTACTTCTTCATCGTGGAGTTCCTTCACGTTAAGCCCGGCAAAGGCCCCGCTTTTGTCCGCACCAAGCTCCGCAATGTCAAGACCGGCCGCATCCTCGACAAAACCTGGAACTCCGGCGTGAAGATTAACGAAGTCCGCATCGAGCGTCGTCCCTACCAGTATCTCTATAAGGATGACATGGGCTACAACTTCATGCACACCGAGACATTCGAGCAGATCGCTCTCCCTGGCGAAAGCATCGAAGGCGTGCAGTTCCTCAAGGAAGGGGATATCGTGGAAGCGATGGTACACGCTGAGTCCGAGACCATCCTTACCTGCGAGCTCCCCGCGAACGTGGTTCTTGAAATCACCTATACCGAACCCGGCATCAAGGGTGACACCGCCACCAACACTCTGAAGCCCGCCACCGTCGAGACCGGCGCTGAAATCCGAGTGCCCCTCTTCTGCAACATCGGCGACAAGGTTCGCGTCGATACCCGCAACGGCGCCTACCTCGAGCGTATGAAATAAGGCTTTTCCCTTTCTGGCAAAGTCAAGACAGGCCGTGCTTCTCGCACGGCCTGTTCTTTTTGTTCGACCTGCTCTTTTCGAGCTGCCTGTCTTTTTTTTGATTCCAGTACTGAAGCGAGCGGCAGAGCCGCAGTGTAATTGTAGCCCCAGGTCGAGCGACCGCAGGGAGCGATGGCCTGGGGTGTAGGCGTACTAATGGAGGGGGCATCAGAGATGTCCGGTAATCAGGATTATACGGCCTCTTCGAGGTCGTTATCGGAATCCGAAACGAACCCCAGGCCATCGCTCCCTGCGGTCGCTCGACCTGGGGCTACAATTACGTCGCGGCTCCGCCGCTTGCGCTTGGCCTGGGACTATAGATTGCACCGCATCTTTGCGGCTCCGCCGCTTGCGTTCGACTCAGGGGCTATAATAACACCGCTCGGTGAGGTGTTATGACATATAACGATTAAAAAAATAACCGTCCGGATTTCTCCGGACGGTTTGTAGCTGGTTGCTGAAGTAGGGGTGATAACCTGCTTATTCAGCGGCGGGAGCCTCTTCGGCAGCGGGAGCTTCGGCAGCGGGAGCCTCAGCGGCAGCCTTGGCAGCTTCTTCCGCAGCCTTTGCGGCAGCGATTTCAGCTTTCTTCTTGGCGACTTCCTCAGCCTTGGCAGCGTTCTTAGCCTTTTCAGCTTCGAGACGTTCCTTGGCGGCGAGTTCTTTCTTGTCAGCCATGGAAGCCTTCAGAGCGTCGATTGACTTCTGCTTGCCGGCCTTCCAGGCCTCGAAGCGGCGCTGTGCCTCCGCTTCGTCGAAAGCGCCTTTCTTAACGCCGCCCTGGAGGTGCTTCATAAGGAGCACGCCCTCGTTGGAGAGGATGGAGCGGACGGTGTCGGTGGGCTGCGCGCCCACATTTACCCAATACAAAGCCCGTTCGAAATTAAGAGTGATTGTAGCAGGATTAGTGTTCGGATTATAGGAACCTATCCTTTCAATAAATCTACCATCTCGTGGTGCCCTGCTATCGGCGATTACAATAGGATAAAACGCATAGTTCTTACGACCATGGCGCTGTAATCTGATTTTTGTAGCCATTAATTGTTATTAAAAAGTGGTTTTGTATTGTTTTGCGACCGCAAAGGTACATCTTTTCCCCCGAACAGCCAAACTTTTCATCTCCTTTTTTCCTAACTCATAGAGAAATCAGCTTCCGAAATCATTGCCTGTACGCATAAACAAGCCATTGTCGGTTCTGTTAAAAGAAACATCCGTAAAAATATCCGGCTACGGTTGCCAAAAAAATCACCAAAGCGACATATATCACGGTCTTTTTCGTTCCTATCACACTTCGTATAACGAGCATATTGGGTAATGACAGCGAAGGTCCGGCAAGCAACAGGGCGAGTGCGGGGCCTTCACCCATTCCAGAAGCGAGCAGCCCTTGGATTATTGGCACTTCAGTGAGGGTGGCGAAATACATAAACGCGCCTGTGAAACTTGCGAAGAAGTTTGACCGCAACGAATTGCCGCCTACAGCCCATTCAACCCAACTGTTGGGTATAATGCCGGGCAGCTCTATGCCATCGTGCGTTGATCCGAGCAGAAATCCCGCGGTCAGGACACCCACGGCAAGTAATGGCAGTATCAGTTTGGCGAATCCCCACGATGACAATGCCCATTCCCGGTTCTCGTCATCGTTTTTATCGCAGAGCAACACGATGGCAAGGACGGCGACCGAGACGACCATAGGCACAAGCGGAGCCAGTTTTGCATCGGGAATGAAACCATTGGCGACAAATGCTGAAACAGCAACGGCGACAGCTCCGAGGATAATCCATCGGGCTTTCAGATGGAGGATTTTTACAAGCATCACGCACATACCTATTGCAAGAGCTGATGTTATCCACCATTTAGCCCCATATATGACAGCCCATATTCCACGGTCGATTGCCGCAGGCGCGCCCCAGTTGGCGAACACCAGGATTGCCACGAGAGTAAAGAAGAACACAGCGGTCTGCCAAAGCGGGTGTTTCTCCGGCGGTGGGACGATATTCATCTGTGCAGCCTCCTTATCCCGTTCTTC
>CALBWF010000054.1:0-17014 GCA_937969265.1 uncultured Porphyromonadaceae bacterium | reverse complement strand
GGGATAGCGGGGGAAGAGGGGACAGGAGAGGGAGAGAAAGAGGCCGGAGAGGGGGGAGGGGGCGCGGGGGGTTATTTTGTGGAGAAGCGGTAGATGGTGCGGGAGGCGTAGGTGTCGGCGGGGCGGAGGGTTGTGGAGGGCCAGTGGGGTTTGTTGGGGGAGTCGGGGTAATGCTGGGTCTCGAGGCAGATGGCGGTGCGTTGCTGGTATTTGACGCCGTGTTTGCCGGTGGCGGTGCCGTCGAGGAAGTTGCCGGAATAGACCTGTATGCCGGGCTCGTCGGTATATACGCGCATGAGGATTCCGGTCGCTGGGGAGTAGAGGGAGGCGGCTTCGACTTCGATGTCGCGGTTGGTCGAGAGTACCCAGTTGTGGTCGTAGCCGTTGGCGTTGCGGATCTGTTCGTAGTCGACGCGCTCGATGTCCTGTCCGATTAGTTTCCCGGTGCGGAAATCCATCGGGGTTCCTTCTACGGAGATGATTTCGCCGCTTGTCATGAAGGTAGAGTCGACGGGGGTGAATTCCGCGGCGTTGATTGTCAGGAGCTGGTCGGTAATGGGTTTAGAGGGGTCGCCGGAGAGGTTGAAGTAGGCGTGGTTGGTCATGTTTATGATTGTCGGGGCGTCGGTAGTGGCGCTGTACTGTATGTCGAGGGCGTTGTCGGCGGTGAGGGTGTACTTGACGGTTGCGTTGACGCGTCCGGGGAATCCGTTGTCGCCGTCGGGTGAGTCGATTGTTAGGGTGAGGGTTGAATCCGTGTGCTCGGCGACGCTGTAGGTTCTGTACTGCCATCCGCGGGTGCCCATGTCGGTTCCTCCGTGGAGGCAGTGGCCGAAGTTGTTGCGGGGGAGCTGGTATTCTTTGCCGTCAAGGGTGAAGCGGCCTTGGTTTATGCGGTTTGCGTATCGTCCGATGGCTGCTCCGAAGTCTGTCTGGTTGTTTTCGGGGAAATATGCCTGGACTGAATCGAAGCCGAGTACGACGTCCCGCGGGGTTCCGTTCCTGTCGGGCACTGTCAGCGATACGATGCGTCCGCCGAAGTTTGTTATGCAGGCCTCCATTCCGGCGGGGTTTTTGAGCACGTAGAGGGCGGTTGTGTCGCCGTCGTAGAGGGCGTCGAAGTTCGCGGGGTCGAGCCCGGAGAGGGTGGTTTCAGTCAGGGGGGCTTTTGAGCCGCAAGCGACGGCGAGGGCTCCTGTGAGGGCCGCGGCGATGTAGAGTCTGATTCTTTCCATGATTGTTTTATGCCTGTGTTTTAGGGTAAGTTTGGGCAAAGGTAATGATTTTTTTTGAAAAAGCGCCGCGCTTAAATCAAGGCGCGGCGCTTTTACGCGGGGGTGTTTGCTTACTTTCTTTTCCTTCGCTCGGCTTACGCCTCGCGCACCAAGCGGACGAACCGGGAAGGGAAGGCGGGGAGGCCGCTCGCTTACGCTCGCTCCACAGAACGGAGATACTTTCGGCTGGCGGGAACGAGGAGGGAACCAGGCGGCTTCGGGGCCGCGGCCCCTCACACCGGGACCAGAACCCATTCGGGAGGAAAGCCCGGGGGAGGGAGGCGGAGAAGGGACGCGGGGGGAAGCTGGGGGAAGCTGGGGAGGGGATCAGAGGATTACTTTGGCGGCGGTGTTGCCCTGGCGGCGGATGACGAGGGTGCCGGGGGCGGGGTTGGCCAGGCGCTGGCCCTGGAGGTTGAAGTACTCGGCGGGGAGGGTCGCGTCGGGTGTGTCGGCGGCGACGTTCTCGATGCCTGCGAGGCCTGTGATCGCGGCGGAGGGGAGGAAGGCGGCGTTTTCGATCGCGCCGGTCTTCTTGTTGAGGAGGTAGACTACGACGTTGACGCGGTTGATGTCGCGGATGGCGGAAACGGGCTTGATTGAGCGGGAGTAGCTGTATTCCGCGGCGGCGGTGATTTCGGCGGGGACGCTCCCTTTTACGCCGGTGAAGGAGTCGAGCTGGCGGGCGACGTCGTTATATACGAGGTCGATTTCCGAGGGCTTGCTCTGCCAGCCGAAGTAGTCGCCCTGGGCTCCGGCGTAGCCGTTCTGCTGTGTGTACGGGCCGACGTTGTTCTCGGTTACGGCGTATGATAGGCCGAACTGGCTGTCGCCGTCGGTGTAGTCGAAGGAGAAGGAGGTCTTGGTGTCGACGGTGATTGTTCCGGTGGCTTCGTCATAAGCGGCTTCGGCGGTTACTTTGGCGATGGCGGGGAGTGAGCGGATGCCCTCGAAGGTCTCTACCAGTTCTTCGGGGGTCGGATAGACGTTGTAGGTGCGGTTCATGATCGCTGAGGGGACACCGGCGGTGCAGTAGCGTGAGTAGACGTTGTTGAAGGTCAGGGCGGTCATGGGGTCCTTGTTGGGGGAGTTGACGTGTACGGCCACGGGGATGAGGTCTCCGGAGGTGTAGTTTTCGCGGACGTACTCCATTCCGGTATAGCCTACGGGGCAGTAGACGCAGGAGGTGCTTGTGAACTCCTCGACGACGACGTTGCGGTCGAATCCCATTCCGGTCGGGATGACTGTCACGGGGTATGAGCCGGAGTTATCGGCGCAGGTGTTGGGCTCTCCGTTGATGTGGGTTACGCGGATGTTGAGGGCCGCGCTCTTGGCGGGCTTTTCGCAGGTGAGGCCGGTCAGCCGCACGCCGGAGCTCTGGTTGAACGGGAGGGGGGTCTTCATTTCGACGATTCCGCTCTCGGTACCCTCGCCGTCGATGTCGTATTCGACCGTGATGTTGTTAACGTCGTTGGTACCGTTGTTCTGGAAGAGGAAAATGGCTTCGAAGGGGGAGTTCTGGTAAAACGCGGGCATGGCTTCGACGGCGGTCACGGCGACGCTGTTCTTGGCGAAGTTGTCCCCTTTCACCATAGCGCCAACGCAGACGAATCCGAAATCCGAGGCGATGTTGTCCCAGGACCAATTTGCGGAAGGGGTTGAGCGGACTCCGACCCAGCCGCCGTAGTCGTTGGAGTGGGCGGTATAGTCGGTTATAATGGGGAGGTTTTCGGGGCTGTTGAGGGTATAGTACACGCCGACGTAGACTTTCTGGCCGGCCTCGATGGTATAGGGGGTGTCAAGGTCGACGACGACTTGCGAGGCGCTCTGCGGGGGGCATGCGGTCTGCTGGGTTATGACGGGTTCGGCTGTGAGGTCGTTAGTGATGAATACTGTCGCGCGGGTAAGTTTGTTGACGTTGACGCTGTAATCCCGGCCGGTGTAGAAGGAGATTTTGGTGATTTGGTTACCCACCATCTGGCTTACGAAAGTCGGGTCCATCTGCATTGCCATAGCCATCTGCATGCCGGCGATAGCATTGTTATATCCGAAAATCCGCGCGGGGTTGCCGGCGAGGGTGTAGAGAACTTCCTCGCTCTCCGCGCGGGATGCGGGAAGGGGCGCGGGAGCTGTTTTTATGAACTCGGCGGGGATTTCCACCGAACGGAACGCGGGATTGAGGGGCTTAGTTATTTTCCCCGGCTCTTTAAGCTGTAAAGCGGAGGCGGAGGCCACGGCGGCGAGCGCCGCGAGGGTGAGAAGCAGTTTCTTCATATATGTCTGAGTTTTATTTTACGAGGAGTTTGGTAGTTTTGGAGGCGAAGGTCGCGATGTATAGGCCGGAGGGGAGGGATACCGCGCCGGTGCCGGAGACTGTCGCTGAGAAGGCCACGGCTCCGTCGGGGGTTACGACGGTCAGGTTGGCGGGGGTATCGGTCGAGTAGGCGATTCCTCCGGCGACAGCGGCGAGGGTCGCTCCTGTCGATTCGACTTTCGCAAGGGAGGCTCCCTTCTCGCCCATGACGAGGATGAATTGGACGCGGCTTCCCGGCTCGGTCTTGTCCTCGGCGCTGAGGGTGGTGGTAACTACGGGCACCTCCTCGTCGAGGTCGAGTTCCCCAACATAGTCGAATTTCAGGGGGAATTTCTCGCCGGTGCGGACTGTTACGTTGGATTTCGTCACCGTCTCTCCGCCGTTGCAGAGGCCTCCGGCGCACATCTGGATTGACTGGCCGCTGGTGCACGCGGCGGTGATTTCGATTGAGGAGGAGTAGATGTTGGTTGTCAGGAATACTTGCGGTTCCATCCGGACTTCTTTGTAGGTACCTTCGTCGGTGACGGTTATGTCGTTGAACTCGATGGTTTCCCCGGGGGCAATAGTCCGGTTTCCGAGGAGGAATGAAAGCTCGATAGCGTCCGCGGCGAAAGCGCAGAGGCCGGCGAGCGCGAGGAGGTAGATTTTCTTCATATGCTGTCGGTTTTGATTATTCGTTTGTTTCGGGGATGGTAAGGGGGCATTTCGCGGCCTGCATGACGCTGCTGCCTTTCTTAACGAAGGCCACTATGGCGAGGTTTTCGGGCTTCCAGGTCTCGGTTTCCGTGGTGCGGAGTGGGACGCGGCAGGTAACGGTCCGCGGCTCTCCGGCGTTGAGGCTGAGGCCCTGGCCGTCTACGCCGTTGGCGCAGGCGCGGAAGACGTTGTTGTGGGGGTAGTCGGGGATGCGCCCGCGTTCCTCGTCCTCCTGGCGGGCGATGATTCCGCTCTCGATAACCCATAGGGAGAGGTTCCCGCTGAGCGCGGCGGTCGACTCCACTTCGCAGTCAATCGCGATTTCCGCCCCGTCGAGCGCTGCGGAGAGGCTGATTGTCAGGGGAGTTGTCTGCTCCACCGCATCGTAGACGGCGGTCGCCCACCGGTCGGAGTTCATCGGGCCGCGTCCGTCGACGACCCCCTGGGGGTACTCGCTGATTCCGTATCGGTCGTTGAACACCTGCCCCTCGGGCTGCATGAGGCCGGTATAGCGCTTGTTGTCTGCGGGAACGCCGAATTTTCCGGCGTGGATGCTGACGGCCACCAGGCGGTCGCCGTACTGCCTTTCCAGTTCCTCTATTTTGCGGTGGGCGGCGGGGCAGTTGCTGCATCCCTGGCCTGTGAAGTCCTCGAGGAGCACGGTGCGGCGCGTCTCCGCCGGGGGTACGTCGATATAGCGCTCGTCGGGGGCGATGTCGCCGCAGGACGAGGCGGCGAGGAGGAGCGCGGCGGGGAGTATGCGGGTTAATATTTTCTTGAATCTCATCATCTTATCCTCTTAGAAGGTATAATTGTAGGCTACCTGGAAGCCGCGGGTCGCGGGGAGATAGCGGCAGACACCACCGGCGCAGTTGAATCCCGCGCGTGAACGTCCGTAGCTGAGGGCGAAGCGGTTTGCGCGGTAGTTTCCGGCGATTCCGAAGTTGTAGTAGTGGGTGCCGCTTCCGCCGCAGTTCCACATATCGGCGGCGGTAATCATCAGGTAGGGGGCGATCGAAAGCTCCAGCAGCCCGTAGACCCAGTCCCCGCGGTCCTGGCGGGTCTGGAGGTATTGCAGCTCGTTGCGGAGGGTGAAGCGGCGCGAGATTTTCCATTTCGTGTCGAGCACGAAGATGTTGGCCTTCACCCGTCCCTCGCCGGGGTGCCCTTCGAGGAGCTTGTCGTAGAGCTGGTTCATATACATGAAGGTCTGGTTGACGGAGCGGCTCCATTTCTTTTCGAGCTGGATGTTGAAGTCGTGGTAATACTCCTTCCCCATCCCGAAGAAGTCGGTGCCCTGTCCGTCGGAGCCGATCAGGATTCCGTCGGTAGCTCCTCGGAGGCCGGTCGTATGTAGGCCGCGGATATAGCTGAGGTTCACCTTTACCTTCGTTCCGTAGCGCCCCCCTATGGCAGTTCCGCGCTTGAAATTGTAGGCGAACTGCCCCTGGAAGGCCCATTCGCCTGGCGCTGCCTGGGTCGCGTAGGGGTACATCGCCGCGAGGGCGTAGGTGTGGAGGTAGGTGAATACCGGCATGTTGTTGAGGAAGGCCGAAGTGCCGCTCATCGAGCGCTGGGAGCGGAACGCCATGTTCTCGCTCCTCTTTGCCTGTAGGAGGGCGCTCAGGCCGCTGCGGGAGTAAGAGCCGGTGAGCATCAGCGCCGTGCCCTTGCCGTAGGTGTAGTTGTTGTCGAACGAGGGGTCCTGCCCTTTCCAGGCGAACTCCGCGCCGAGTGTCCAGGGGCCTTTCTGGAACTCGGAGCGGGCGTCGAAGGCGCTGACCCCCTTCGGGAGGTTGAGCCGCCAGTCGCGGCCGTCGACCATGATGTCCTGGTCCTTCTCGTGTTTCAGGACGTAGGAGAGGCCGAAGGTCCAGGCGATGTCGCGCCCGCGCAGCCCTTTGAAGATGTCGGTGATGGCCAGCTCGGCGTCGGCGCCGTAGACCTGCGAGGAGGTCTTCCAGTCCCAGTATCGGCGCTGGAGGCCCCCCAGGGCGGTAATGCGCAGCCCCGGGAGGGCGGTGATTTTAAGCCGTCCGCCCCGGATGGAGTTGTCGATTCCGAGCGAGCGCTCCTGGTAGGTGCGCAGGATGAAGCCCGCGCCGAACTGCTCGTAGAAGTCGCCGGCGGTAAGCTCGAACCCCTTGTAGCGCCCCTTGACGTATATGTTGGGGACGCCCCACCCCGCGAAGTCATCCTCGTAGCCGGGGAGGGGCCACTTCATGAACTCGACGCGCAGTCCCGCGTCGACATAGCGGCTGATCATGTGCATGTCGGCGTAGGTGTTGAAGAGCACCTTGTCGTCGTACTCGCCGGTGCCGATTTCGCTGTCCTCCTTCGGGAAGAGCACGTCGGCCTGGACGCTCCCGTGGAACGCCACGCCGTTCTCCCCCGTCGAGCCGAATCCGCTGGCCGAGAGGGCGGCGAGGACCGCCGCCAGTATTGCCGAAGCGCGCCTCATGCTACTTGCCCTGGTTGAGTCCGCGGATAATGTCGATCAGCTCGGTCTCCGCCCCGTCGGTGTAGCCCGAATGGGTGTGGACGATTTTGCCGTTGCCGTCAACGACCATTACGTGGGGGACGGTCTGCAGCCCCATCGCGCGGAAAAAGTCGCTGTTGGGATCGAGCAGCACGTCGTAGTCCCACCCCTCGGCGTCGACCAGCGGCTTTACCTTGGAGGCGTTCTGCGCGTCGTCGATCGAGACGATGTAGAGTTTCATCCCCGTCTCGTCGCGCCAGTCGTCGTAGACCTCTGAAATCGCGCGGAGCTCGCGGAGGCAGGGCTTGCACCAGGTCGCGAAGAAGCTGATTACGAACGGCTTGCCGTCGTTGGAGAGTGTCGCCGCGTTGACGGCGCGCCCCTTGGTGTCCTTTACCTGTACCTGCGGGAGCTGGGCCGAAACCGCCAGAGAGGCGGCCAGGATGCCGAGCGCTAAAAGTATTCGCTTCATACTGAGTTAACAATTACTTGAAAACCACGGCACGGAGAGCGCCCGAAGGCGCTCCCGTGCTGTGAGTTCCACATAGGTATGAAAGAAAGTTGGTATGAAAGTCTGTAAGGTTTATTTAGCCACCTTGGCAACCTCGGCAGTTCCGTCGGAGAGGGTCGCTTTGACGACGTAGACGCCGCTGTTGAGGCCGAGGGCCACGGTTCCAGCGGGGTTCTCCACGGATGCTACCGTAGCACCGGCGAGGTCGTAGACGGTCACGCTCACGACGTTCGCGCCTACCGTAAGGTTGCCGTCGGCATCAATCGCTACCTTGGCAGCCTTGTCGGCCTCCGCGGCGGAGATGCCGGCTTCTTCTGTAAGGTCAATGACAACGCTCTGCGCGAAGCCCATCATATCCCAGGGGCAGTCGTTCCAAAAGGCGAGCACTTTCATGTCGGGGGTGGCTACCGGGATACCGGTAAACGTAACTTCTTCGTAAACCTCTACATAATCGTCGAGATCCTCGTCGTATACATAGTCGGTCATTACCTCATGGGTCATGTTCTCCTTGAGCCACACTCCGTATTCGGGAGAAATGGCGTTGAGATAGTCAGTCAGCGGGGTAATCGTTCCGTCTTTGATAATGAAGCCCTCCGAAGGAATCGAGCCTTGCTCGGTGGCGGCCATAATCGTGCCGTCGGCGGCCATGCAGGAAACGATTATCGACTTTTCGCTCTCGTGCTTGGTGAGCGCGCCGGTCGCGATGTCGATGGTAGCCGGGATGTAGACTTCAAAGAACGGGGGGTAGGACAACGGGTCGTCGTTCTCCTTCGTCTCTATGAGAGTCGAGGCGATTGTCTTTCCGTCGGGCGAGACCATTATGTTGTTGAACACGAAGGAGGGGGAGGTAGCGAGTACTTGGTCGAAATACGCGTACCAGGCATCTGACTGCTCCTGCCAGGCAGCCTGTTCCGTCTCATATGCCGCGAAGGCTTCGTCGAAAGCTGCTTTCTCCTCCTCGGTCATATAGTTCTCGTATTTGGGATAGAGCTCTTGATTGTAGCCGCTGTCGTAATAAGCCTGAAGCGCTTCCTGGTAAGCGGCTATCTCCTCCTCGGTCATGAACTGCTCCTCGGAGGGTCTCATGGGGCCGTCGCCGGGCTTCTTCGCGGCGGGGAGGTTGTCGGGGTTGAAGAGGTCCTTGGTCGGCAGGGAGTAGCTCCATTCGCCGTTGTCAGCCTGGGTGTAGACGATGGGGTACAGCATGGCGCCGGAGCAGTCGGTCACCAGGCCGACGATAACCTTTCCGTCGTCGCTGAGATTGATCGCGGTCACATACTGCGGAGTCTCTCCGAAAAAGTCTTTTTCGGGATAGGGTAGCAGGTGACATTCGCCGTAGGATCCGTCCTCCTGGCGGTCCCAGTAGACCGGCGCTTCCATCAGGACATCCTCGGAGATTGTCATCTGGTGGTTGCCGATTGTGCCGCAGATTCTCTTTCCGTCGGGGGTGACGGCGTTAGAGAGGTTTGTCTTCTCGGGGTCGGGGACGTTAAGCTGCTTCCATTCGCCGGCCTCGCAATATGCGGCGTCGCAAGCCTCGGTTGTGTTGCCGATGATGATGTTCCCGTCGGCAGTCATGCATCTGCCGTGGCCTACGCCGTAATAGTGGGTGTCGTCGGCCTCGTAGGCTGTTTCGGAGTTGTCCTTGAGGTTGTAGACAACGAGTGTGCCGTAGATTTCCGATACGGCATACTGCCCGTTGGCTGAAATGCAATAGAACGAGGCGTTGTCGTAGATTACCGGGGCTTTTATTGCTCCGAACGCGGGGGTCGCTGCCGCAGCCGCGGCAAGAAGGAGTAAAGTTTTATTCATGCGATAACGGTATGAATGATAATGAGATATTGGAGTATATGATTTCAAAAAAATACCGGACCGTAATCCGGTGGTTACCGCTGCGCCGGGGATATTGATTTGGGGATTGAATTAATTGATGGATCGCGGTGTCCGGCAATAAAAAGCGGCGGCATAACCTGTATGCCACCGCAAAGTTAATATATAAATTCCGAAATTTGCAAATATTTGCCAAATAAATTTTCTGTTATGTGGCTTTATGTCATAAATATGCAATTATACATTACATATTGAAATTTTATAAATTTCGCATAATTATTATCGGCGTATCGTCAGGGTTTGCGGGAGGGGTGACTGCGGGAGGGTGACGGTCAGCGTGCGCGTCCCGTCGGAGTAGTCCCCTTTGAGGGAGCGGCCGTCGGGGAGCAGGATGGCGCCGGGAGCGTCGATGTTGTGGATTACGAAGGTCAGGCGCCGTTTGGCGGGTAGGCCGGGATACACGCCCTCCGCGCTGACTTTCAGGGTATAGGCTTCGGGAGTGTTGGACGCGTCGACGCGCAGCAGGGCGTACTTTCCTTCCTCGATGGCGCGGGGGTTGGCGCGGTCATCCTCGTAGAGGGTACATTCGCTGTCGGCTACCCCATCCGCGGGGTAATAGTCGAAGGTATAGCGCGAGGGGTCGTAGTCGCCGACGTTGCGCATCTCGTAGGGCGCGGAGGGGATTATGGCTCCGGCGCGCACGAAGAGGGGGATTCTGTCGAGGGGGGCCTCGACGATTACCGAGTCGGCCGGCCCTTCGTAGCTGACGGAGGGGTCGTTATAGTCGATCCAGCGCCCTTCGGGGAAGGTCACGGAGCGGGTGACCGAGCCTTGCGTTAGCACGGGCGCGACCATCATGTTGCGGCCCCAAAGGTACTGGTCGGAGATATGGTCGTAGGCCTCGGGGTCTGGGGAGTAGGTGCCGAGGGGGCGCACCAGCGGCAACCCCTTGGAGGCGTTCTCGTAGGCCAGGGTGTAGTTGTAAGGGAGCCATTTGTAGCGGGCCTTGACCAGGGGGAGTATGATGTCCTGGTAGTCGGTATAGAGGTACGGTTCGGCGTAGTGCTGCGAGTGGGTTCTGAGCACCGGCGAGAAGAGGCCGAGCTGGAGCCAGCGGACATACAGCTCGGGGTCAACGGGGTTGGAGGGGTCGATGGCGAAGCCCCCGACGTCGTGGCTCATGTAGCCCAGGCCGCTTTGGCCGGCTCCGAGCATGATCGTCACCTGCGGCTGCAGCCCTCCCCAGGAGCGGGAAACGTCGGTGCTCCAGGGGAATACAGAGAAGCGCTGAAGCCCGGTCGTGCCCCCGCGCATGAGGGTCATCAGGCGCGTGCCGGGGTACTCCTCGGCGTAAAGTTCGGAGATAATGCGGCTCCAGTCGTTGCCGTAGAGGTTGTGGTACTGGCGGGTTGTCAGGCCGTTGGCGTGGCGGAATCCTTCGGGATGCACTTCCGGCTCCCCGAGGTCGCCCCACCAGCCCCCCATCCCCTGGTCGGTCAGGCGGCGGTAGGTGTCGCGGTACCACCGGGCCGTCTCGGGGTTGCTGACGTCAATCATGCCCCCCTCGCCGACCCATATCTTTACCTCCGCGGGGTTGCCGACGGAGTCCTTGGCGAACATTCCGTTGGAGGCCAGGTAGTTGTAATTGTCGATTCCGCGGCCGTCGCGGAGGACGTAGGGCTGCGTTATGGCGACTATGTTGACCCCCTTCTTTTTCAGCGAGCGGAGCATCTTCTCGTGGCCTGGCCACTGCTCCGGGTCCCAGTCGAGGCGCCCCATGTCCTGCTCCTTGCCGTACCAGTATAGGTCGAGCACCATGCCGTCGACGGGGTAGCCTGCGGTTTTCAGCGAGTCGACAACCTGCTCGGCCTGACGGCGCGTCTTATAGCCGTATTTGGAGGTTATGTATCCGAGGCTCCAGAAGGGGGGAAGGGGTTGGCGCCCGGTCAGCGAGGTGAGCTGCTCCGCGACCCCCTCGAAGCCTTCGGGGGAGGAGACGAAGTAGTAGGACACAGGCTCGGGGCTCTCCGTCTCGTAGACGAGCGGCGACCCGGCTACCAGGCTCGAGGCCGCGAAATCGTCGAAGAGCACGGCGTAGCCCTTCGGGCTGACCAAGAGCGGCATGGTGATGTTCATCTGCGAGATGCGCGGGTCTCCGGCGGTATAGCCGTAGTTCTGGCGGTTGTACATCACCAGGGTGTCCCCGGCGAGGTTGAACGAGTGGCCCCGCTCTCCGGCGCCGTAGAAGGCGTCGGCTCCCGAGAGGGGCATGAGGCGCATCGAGCGCTTCCCCTCCCCTGCCCCGCGTTCGCCGTTGTCGTAGAGGCCGTTGCGGCCCCGGTCAGAGAGGGTCAGCGACCCGTTGGCCGGGTCGAACACAGCCCTCAGCCCCGAGCCGGTGGTCAGTACCGCCAGGCCGCCGTTGTCGGTGAGGGTCGCTTGGGCTTCCGCCGCGGGCCTGACCGTCACTTTCGAGGGGGAAACCCTCTCCGCGCCGGCGGTGTTGGTGACTTTCAGTATGTTGTCGGTGAGGGCCTCGACCTTGACCTCGCGCCCGTCGGGAGTCCTCCCCCGGAGCACCGGTGCCTCCGCCGCCATGCCGAACACGGCCCCGGCGGCCGCGGCCCCCAATAGAATAGCTTTCATAAGTATCTGATTTAAATGTAAGTAAGTATCTCTCCTTAATAAATTTCTTCTCTGACGAGGCCGCTCGCTTACGCTCGCTCCACAGAACGGTGTTACTCCCGGCTGACGGAGGCGATGCGCGCGATGTACTTCCCTATGATGTCGAACTCGATGTTGACGACCGAGCCGACCCGCAGGTCGCCGATGTTGGTCAGCTCCGCGGTGTAGGGGATGATCGCGACGCGGAACGAGTCCGCCTCCGAGTCGCAGACCGTCAGGCTTACACCGTTGACCGTCACCGAACCCTTCTCGACCGTCACATACCCTTTCCGCGCCATCTCCGGCGATACCTCGTAGCGGAAAAGGTACATCTTCGAGCCGTCCTCCGGCGTGATTTCCTCGCAGCGGGCCGTGCAGTCGACGTGTCCCTGGACGATATGGCCGTCAAGCCGCCCGTTCATCACCATGCAGCGCTCGACATTCACCCGGTCGCCGACTTCCAACAGCCCCAGGTTGGAGCGGCGGAGCGTCTCCTCTATGGCTGTCACGGTGTACGACCCGTCGCCGTGGATGGCGACCACCGTAAGGCATACCCCGTTATGGGCCACCGACTGGTCGACGTGCAGCTCGTCGGCAAACGAGCACTGGAGCGTTATGTGGAGGTTGCCCCCCTCGCGGCGCAGCGACTTCACGACCGCCGCCTCTTCTACGATTCCCGAAAACATATCCAAATAAATTTAAGTTTCGCGACGCTCAACTTAATTGGTGAAAGGTGAAGGGTGAAAGGTGAAGGGAATACTCCGGTAGCTGTTAGTTTCACTCGGAAAACTATTATCTTCACTCAGGCGAAGCCTGATTTTCACTATTCACTTCAATTCGAGCTTGCGAAAGTTGATGTCTGACGCGAATTTACTGAAAATAATCTGCCCGGCAAAACGTTAACAAACGCAAACAAGAGCCTTGCTGATTCCCTTAAATGCAAAATAAGGTTAAATCGAGGCGATTTTTCCGCCCAAAAATATGTTGTAAAACATAAAACGCGTACCTTTGCATCAGTTTTTCATGGTATTAGATTTAAGGTAAGAAGATTATTCGTCGTGATGACGGGTAATTTTTTTTGTCCTTAACTTTCCCGCGGGGTTGCGCCGCTGGAAAAAATCCCGTACCTTTGCCCCGCGAACCGCCCCCTGCCCTATCAGGCAGGCCGAAACATATCAGCCCTGATGGCGGAATTGGTAGACGCGACGGTCTCAAACACCGTTGGAGCAATCCTTACCGGTTCGATCCCGGTTCAGGGCACAAATAGGGATGGAAGCCGGAGGCTTCCATCCCTATTTTCTTCTCCGTTTCCAATTCTCACTTTGGAAAAATCTGCATAGTTTTGGCTTGCGACAATTAATTCTTAACTTTGCTATTATGAAACCCGTTCTTACCATCAACAAGCTTCAAAAAGAGGCTTTAGAATTTTGCAGACAATATTCAGAGAAACCAATCCCTCAATTGTTTGGAGTCACTGACGGAAAAGCTGTCGGAACTTACATCGAGCATCTGTTGAAGGAGTATCTTTCCCAAAAATAGGCTCAAGCCGAAATCAAGGTGCATTTGTTAAAATTGAAGATTTTAAATGTTAAAGATTAGGCGTATAGTTTGACGAGTCTGAAGATAAAGAAGTCACGGTCTCTTACTCCGCGCATCTGCGAGCGGAATATCTTGACCTTTGAGTTGAACGCCTCGGCAGAGGCGTTGGTGGCACGACGGCGGAAGTAGTTGATTATCGTAGGGGCGTGATTCTTGAAAGTCTTGATGACAGAGCGGAAGTTATTGTTGTCCAATGCCATTACTTTCTCATACCATTCGTTCATCTTCCCCAATGCCTTGGTCGGGGAGATTTTCAGATTGAATATGCGGCGCAGCTCCATCGCAAGCTGATAGGCGGATTTGAGTATCGGATAGTATTTGAACAGGATGTTGGCGCGATGACGCTGTGTGTCAGTCCATTTGTTCTGAGCCATCATCAGGGTGTGCTTGCTGCGGGCGAGTATCTGGTGCATGGTCTCTCCGTTGGAATATGTAACCGGAGGCTCTGATTTGTCACGGATGTTGTCTTGGGCTATAAGCTGCCGGCGGATGTCAACACGTATCTCGTCAACCGCCTCGTTGTATACCTGCTGCACATGGAAGCGGTCATTGACGACATGTGCGCTATAGAATACTTCGCCGGCTATCAGCATCATCGATGGAGAAAGGTCGCAGGTAATCTCCCTGACCTTGCGTCTGATCGACTTGCCCATTGCTCCAATCAATATCGATATTATCTCGTCGCTTTTCGTCCCCGGTATGGCGGCTGCCAGCGTCCCGCGACCTCCGTGACCGTCTTTGTTTGTGAGGAATGTCCATACCTCGCCGTTGCTAAGACAGGTCTCGTCGAGGCTCATGTACGGGCCGATGTTCGCGCCGTTGAAGTAAAACCCGCAGCAGAGTTCGCTCTCGCGCCACTGGGCGTAGCCGCTCAGCTTATTGCGGTACAGGTCAGCGAAATACTTGCCGTTGACGCAGTACATCCGCGCTATGTGCTTAATCGACAGGGCTGTCGTCTCCACCTTCATATTTTAAAAAAGCCACGAACTCGGCGCTGAGTCGTGTCCCTTCCTCATTGGGTAGTTCGAGATTGTAACTGAAAATCTCGTTGGTTGACTTGTCCCACCATTTGTTCTTGCGCATGTGAAGGTACACCGGCCTACCGCGCATCGGATAGTCCTGTATTGTTGTGTATTCCGTGTATCCACGGGCCACGATGTTCGGATTGCGATAATCCTCATCCGACAGTTTCTTCTTCTCGTCAAGCCAGATATCGTATGCTTTATCTGTACGCTCGAACCTGACCATCTCAAACAGCTCGTCCATTCCCTCGGGAAGGCACATCCATATTGCATCTGCGGTTTTCATAACGCAAATTTAACACTTTCTCAAAAATCCATAAACTGAATTTTCGGCTTGTGCCCAAAAATACACTCTTTGCATTGGAAATTCAGCCAAAGGGCTTGATTTGCCGTCCGTAGACACAGATATTAAAGTTACGTCTGTTAAACAGCCGCAGTCAAGTTGTCCGTTCAAAGACAGTAAACAAAAAATATTCGGCTTGGGGTATAACCTTTTGGTATTAATTTACGACAAGCATGACGACCCGGTCCGAATGGCTGGAATATTGAAGTTTGTGTCCTGCTGTTTTGTAGATAAAAGCCGCACGGCCGATTATCAGACAACCACAGGTATTTTAAAACTTATAGAAAACAACGCAAACACAGATGACATATTCGCTTTTCTCTCAGACCGGAATATACCCGGCGATGATGTTACGTTGTATGCGATGGCGGAAGAAGTTTTAAAAGCTCCGCCTCAGATAGGTTATCTGACTATATCCAATGCGCTTCAATGGAGGCTGCAATATGGAAGGATTGTAAATCTTAAGGAAAACATAAGTGGGATTAACTCCATAATAAGATACGATAAATGAGGCAACTGGCCGATAGATTGAAAAGTTTGACATTGAGTGAGGCGAACTGTCTCCTGGAGGAAATCTGCGGGATTGTGACTTTTTTTGAAACGGATAAGGATAAACAACGCTTTGCCAACAAATATTCCGAGGGCGATTCGCTTGTTTGCGAGGACAGGTTATGTTACGGAGATTGGCAGACACCTGAAACGTTGGCAGAAAGTGTATGCAGGAAATTCAAAAATCTTTTCGGAAGTCCTGATATTATTGTAGAACCGACTTGCGGAAAGGGAAATTTTGTTTTGGCGGCTCTTGAGATTTTTCAGACCGCTAAGGAAATCCATACTATCGAAATCAACAAAACATATACCGATGAACTGAAAACAAGGATTCTTGAAAGGTTTCTTTATTCCGGCTGTCGGTCAAATACCAAATTATACATTAATACCGGGAATTTTTTTGATTTTGATTTTGAATCTTTAAAGACAAGGTTTGCTGGCAGAAAGGTCGCAATAATTGGAAACCCGCCATGGGTCACAAATAGCAGGCTTGGTGCCGAGGACTCCGACAATCTGCCTGTAAAGCGAAATACAGACAAACTACGGGGCATTGAAGCAATTACCGGTAAGAGCAACTTTGATATCAGTGAGTCTGTTACGCTCCGCATACTTGAACTTGTTGCGGGAGAGAATTGCGGAATCGCGTTATTGTTGAAAAATTCTGTAATTCGTAACCTGGTAGTTAGGCAATTCTCGACTGGCTTGGGCGTGAGTAAGTTCATACAGGAGGAGATAGACGCGAAAAAGGAATTCGGGGTATCGGTAAGCGCGTCGTGTATGTTTGCTTCCGTAGGTCTGACCAACGCCCTTTGCTGCCAGGTAACGGATTTTTATTCCGGGCATTTAAGACAGACATACGGATGGTGTGGAAAGCGTTTCGTCGCGGATGTCGATTCTTATTGTTCTGTCGAATCATTTGACGGTGTTTCTCCTTACGAATGGCGCTCCGGCGTGAAGCATGACTGTTCGGCGGTGATGGAACTTGAAGAAAAAGACGAGGTGCTGATAAATGGATTGGGAGAGGTTGCAGATATAGAACGTATGTTTGTCTATCCGTTGCTTAAAAGCTCCGATATCAGTAAACATAGTGATAAAATTCGCAAATATGTCATTATTACTCAGCGCTTTGTTGGCGAAGACACTCTGCTTATCGCAGAAAAGGCCCCTTTGACATATAGATATCTGCGCGACCATATCAGTTATTTCAATAAACGTAAAAGCTCGATTTATAAGGGGAAAAAGTCATTCAGTATCTTTGGAATCGGAGAATACTCTTTCAGACCTTATAAAATAGTAGTTTCAAGCCTTTACCGGGATGTGGAGTTCAGAATGATTGAACCTGTCAATGGTAAGCCGGTTATGGTGGATGACACATGCTATCAAATAGGATTTGATAGCAGAGAAGAGTGTGCTGAGACATTTAATCTTCTGAACTCAAAGGAGGTTAAAAGTCTTATTGATGCTTTGGTTTTTCGCGATTCAAAACGAGTTGTAACGAGAGATCTATTAAAGAGAATCGATTTGGACAAAATAGCGGCTAAGTATGATACCTCATATTTAGTCAGATACCGCAAAGAGCACTTAGCGCCTGTTCAAGGTACTTTGTTTTAAGAGCAAGTAATATCTCGTGAAGAGAACGAATTAAGAGGGTGTTTAATAATATCTGTTAATTAAGTGAGTTTTGCGTTGTCAAACGCTAAAACTTCGCTCTTTTAGGCCAATTTCGAGCTTTT
>CALBWF010000053.1:0-7247 GCA_937969265.1 uncultured Porphyromonadaceae bacterium | reverse complement strand
ACCCTCACAGGCGGAACCAGAATCCGACGTGCTACCATTACACCACAAGGCAATTCCAAATATTGTCAAGGAAGGGCTTCTGCTTCCGGCCGTATCGCTTGGAGGGAGCCAAGCCGGATTTCGGCCTCCGCTGAGGCGCTGTCTTCGTTTGACGTGTGCAAAGTTACGCACTTTTTTGAAATTGACAAAATAATCGGCACAATTTTTTTGTCAGATAAAGAGGGTTTGGGAATGTTTGGGAGACTGCCGTTTCCTAAAATATTGTCTGTCAGCCTTTGCGGGAGGTAAGGAAGGCATCGAGGTCGGTTTCTTTGGGGAGGTCGAGCTTCTTGCGGAGGCGGTAGCGGGCGGAGTTGACGCTCTGCTTGCTGATTCCGAGGCTGAGGGCGATTTCCTCCGAGCGGTACTTCATATAGATCAGCATGGCGACCAGTTCGTCGTTAGTGGTGACGGAGGGGTAGTCGCGGCGCAGGTCGGGAATGAAGCGGGGATAGATTTTGGAGAAGTAGCGGCGGAAGAGGGCTTCCTGCTCGTCGCTGAGGAGGCAGGAGGGCATCCCGGCGATGAGGTCGCGGATGCTGTCGGTCCCTTCGCGGCCCTCGATTTCCTTGTTGAGTTCCTCGATACGGGAGTTTAGGGTCTCGATTGTGGCGTTGACCTCTTTCTGGCGGGCGAGGAGGGAGAGGAGTCGCTGCCGCATGTCCTCTTTAGATTTCCTTGTCTGCCGCAGTTTCCGGAGAATGGAGATGGTGAAGAAGGCGGCGAGGATTGCTGCCAGGATGATGGCGAGCCATTGGAGGAGGATAATCTTCCGGGCGCTGGCTTCGCGCTCCTTCCACATCCGTGCCTCGAGCTCTTTCTCCTTTGTCCGGAATCGGAACTCGCTGGCGGTTACGGAGTTGATTTTCTCGCGGTTCATCAGTGTGTCGCACAGGGCGTCGTATTCGGGGAAGAGGCGGGCGAGGTCGTCGCCGCGGCCGACCTGGGCGTAGGCGTTGAGTAGTTCCTTCTCGTTGTATTGCACCATCTCGACATCCTGCTGGACTCTGAGGGAGTCGAGGGTGCGCTCCATGATTTTTATCCCTTCCAATGTGTCCCCCCTGAAGATTTTCCCCTGGGCGATGATGTGTATGGAGGCCCATTTCTGGGGCGTCTCGTTGTATGGGGAGCTTTCGAGGTCGCGCATTGCCTGCAGGATTTCCTGCCGGGAGAAGAGTTCGGGATGGTGGACCATATACTCCGCTCGGTCGGAGTAGGCGCTCGCAGCCAGCCTGTCTCTTCCGACGGCTCTTGCCAGCGCGAGGTCGTAGCACCTCATTACAGAATCGGGCTGTTCGAGGTACTGGAACACCATGCCTCTCATCCTCCAGAGATTGCTGGCAAAGATTTGGGAAAGGTCGCCGCTGTATTCCAGGGCTTTGGCGTTGGCGTCGAGCGACTCGGCGTACATATTCATGCGGGTGTAGAGGTTCGCCAGGTTGCCGTAGAGGAAGGCGGCGGTCTTCTGGTCTTTTTCAGTGAGGGACCCGCGCTTTTTCAGGGAGTCGACCGCTTCGAGGAGATAGTCGGCCCCGAGGCCGTACTTTCCGGCCCGGCAGTAGAAGTAGCCTGTCTGCTGGAGCACGTCTACGGGGTCGTCGTCGGACTCTCCGCGGCGGAGCTGCTCGACGGCTTTGTCCTGCATGGCGAGTATGGTGTCGAAAGGCGCGAGGCTGTCCATAAGTTCGTAGGCGCGTTTGTTGTAGGAGAACTTGGGCGAGCCGTTATCGGCGGCGGCTTTCTTCCCGTCGGAGCACGCGGGGATGATAATTATGGAGATGAGCGACAAAAAAATGAGAGGGAGCTTTTTCATTGCTTAAGGGGAAGTGGAGTATTCGGATTATGATTGGGTATCTGTATTTTCGCTTAGGTCTGACGCGCAAAGTTACCGAATAATTCCGAAATATCGGGATTTAGAGTGCCAGAACAGGGTATGGAGGACATATCACGCTGTCAAAGAGGTTGTAGCGGGATGTTCTCCGCGGTTTATACGAAGCAGATTACCAGGAGCTGGGCTATGACGACACGGGCGAACATCGAGAGGGGATAGGTCGTGGCATAGGCCACGGGAGCGCAGTCGCCGGGGGTGATTCCGTCGGCATAGGTCATCGACATCGGGTTTGCCATAGCTCCGCTCACCATTCCGGCGGCGGTTCCGAAGTCGAGGCGCCACCAGCGCATGGCGGCGACGGTCATCGCCAGGGAGGGGAGGAGGGTGATGATGAATCCGGCGGCAACCCACGTCAGGCCGTCGCCCCGGAGGATGGTGTCGATGAACTCCCCTCCGGCGTCGAGCCCCAGACAGGCCAGGAAGAGGGAAAGGCCGATACCGCGGAGCATGAGGTTGGCGCTGCGGGTGGTGTAGGTGACCATATGGAACCGCGGCCCGAAACGTCCGATCAGGATGCCGACGACAATCGGGCCTCCGGCGAGCCCGAGCTTGATGGGCACCGAGATTCCGGGCAGAGAGATGGGTATCGAGCCGACAATCAGCGAGAGCGCCATGCCGATGAATATCGCAGCGAGGTTGGGGTCTTTGAGGTCGGTGACGGAGTTGCCGACAAGGGCGCCTACCTTGTTGACGGCGTCAGGGGTGCCGACGATTGTCAGGCGGTCGCCGAGCTGCAGCAGGAGGTCGGGGCGCGCCAGGAGGCGCACCCCCGAGCGGGAGACGCGGGAGATGTTGACGGCATACAGCTTTCGCAGTTTCAGGGAGCCGAGGCGGCGTCCGTTGAGCTGGGGCTTGCTGATGGCGATTGTGCGGGAGACGAGGTTCTTGTCGAGGGTGTCCCAGTTGATGTCGGGCTTGTTCCAGTCGCGGTCGCTTTTTTCGCCGAACAGCACCGTCAGCCTTCCGACCTCGTCCTCGTTGGTGATTACCAGCACGCGGTCACCTTCGGAGAGCACGTCGTCGGGCCCGGGAATCGAAACGTCGTCGCCGTGCCAGATGCGGGAAACTACGAAGTGGGCCCCTCCGAGGGCGCTGATTTCGCGGAGGGAGCGGCCGCGGATGCCGGGATTAGTGACGCGGAACTCGGCGACATACGTATGGTCAGAGTCGTCGTGCCGCCGAGGTTCGTAGTCGGCCTTGCGGGCTACGAACTTGCGTACCAGGACGAAGGCCAGGATTACCCCGACGACTCCCAGCGGATAGGTCACGGCGCAGCTCAGGGCGGCGCCTTCGGTCGAAAGCCCCAACTGGCTGATTGCCTGCTGGGCGGCTCCGAGCGAGGGTGTGTTGGTGGTCGCTCCGCTGAGGATGCCGACCATGTCGGTCATGGGGATGGACATGAGGTAGCTCAGGGCTATGGCTACCGCCGTTCCGGCGAGTACCAGCGCGAGCCCGAGCAGGTTTAGCTTTATGCCGCCGGTGCGGAACGAGCTGAAGAACCCGGGCCCGACTTTCAAGCCCAGCTCGTAGACGAAGAGCATCAGGCCGAAATCCTCGGCGTATTTGAGAATCTCGGGGTTGATCGACAGCCCCAGGTGCCCCGCGAGGATTCCCGTGAAGAACACGAACGTTACTCCGAGCGAGATACCGCACACGCGCAGCTTGCCGAGCCCAAGCCCGACGGCGATGATTACCGAGATCACGCAGACAGCCTGTAGCGCCGACTGCTCCCAAAACAGACTTTCAAGCCAATCCATACCGCGAAGTTACACATTCCCGCGCTGAAATAACAATATCTACGCGTTGTTCGTTACCGATTATTGTCAATGAACGGGGTTGTATTCGTTGCGAGAGCCTACCTGTCAAGGGGAACGAAGGTAGGAATCTTTGCGGCAAAAATCCGGGGAACGCGATGGAATCTTATTTCAGTTCAAATGTCAGAGACCCCTTGATGTCGCGCGACGAAGCGCCGACGATGGCCTCGAACATGCCCGGTTCGGCAACCCACTGATGTTTCTTGTCGTCGAAGAAACTAAGCGCAGTCTTGTCGACTATGAAACTTACAGTCTTCTCCTCTCCGGGGGCAAGTTTAACCTTCCTGAATCCTTTAAGCTCCTTGACCGGGCGGGGAAGGCTTGATTTCTTATCGGCGATATAGAGCTGCACAATCTCGCTACCCAACCGGCTGCCGGTATTCTTTACATTGACAGAAACGGTGATGGTGCCGTCGGCGGTCATTGCCTTTTTGTCGGCGGTCGGTTTGCCATATTCGAAAGTCGTGTAGCTCAATCCATGACCGAACGGGAAAAGCGGAGTGGTCTTCTCTTTGTCGGCCCAGCGGTAACCAACGAAAATATCGTCGTAGTAATACTCCCTGATGGTGTCGCCCCTCTCGTTGGATGCGTCAAGCTCAGCCTTGTTGCCGGGATATTCCCCTGCGGCATGGGCACCCACGTCGTCCAGACTCATCGGGAACGTAAACGGCAGCTTGCCCGAGGGGTTCACGTCGCCCGAAAGCACATCGGTTATGGCGTTACCTGCCTCTGAGCCGATAAACCATCCCTGCACCACGGCAGGCACATTCTTAATCCACGGCATCGCCACGGCGTTACCCGAAAGATTCACAACCACCAGATTGGGATTAACTTTGGCCAGCTCGCTGATCAGGCGGTCCTGTCCGTAAGGCAGACCCAGCCCTTCGCGGTCGGCATCCTCGCAGTCCTGACCCGGAGCCTTGTTCAGGCCACCGACATAAACCACATAGTCAGCTCCGCGGGCAGCATCGACAGCCTCGGCAAGCAGCTCGTCGGCGCTACGGCTGTCGGAAATATCCTGCACCTTCAGGCCGTCCTGCTCCATGACCGGGTCGCCCACATATCCGCGGGCATAGACAATTTCCACATCCTCTCCGACACGCTGCCTCAGGCCCTCGAGCGGAGTAACTTCCCGGCGCGCTTTCAGCGACGAGCTTCCCCCGCCCACAGTCATCATCTTTATGGCATTTTCCCCAACCATGACAATCTTCTTTTTCCCGTCAAGATTGAGCGGGAGAAGGTTTCCCTCGTTTTTAAGCAACACGATTCCTTCGCCGGCAATACCGCGGGCGGCGGCTATATGCTCGGGCGAATTCATCGAGCCGAAAGGCTTCGAGGGGTTCATGGCCGTACGGAAAATCAGCCGCAGCACATTGGCGGCCTTTTTGTCAAGCTCTTTGGTGTCGGCCTTACCTTCTTTGATGAGTTTGAGATAGGGATAGGCCATGAAATAGCTGTCATAGGCGTTTTTCATTCCCTCGGATAGGCCGTTGGTCCATGATCCGAACTCAAGATCGAGACCGCCCTCGATGGCCTGAGGTGTGTTGTGTACGCCGCCCCAATCGGAGATCACGGCTCC
Source organism: uncultured Porphyromonadaceae bacterium (assembly GCA_937969265.1). Classification (GTDB taxonomy): domain Bacteria; phylum Bacteroidota; class Bacteroidia; order Bacteroidales; family Muribaculaceae; genus UBA7173. The sequence goes on along the minus strand of CALBWF010000053.1, from coordinate 1,924 downwards.
GTCGAATCCCCACTCGTCGCGAAGAATGTCTTTCAGCAGGCGCTTGTTCTGGCATACGTGGCGCCCCCTGTAAAGATTGTAGGAACTCATTATCGACCAAGAGCCCCCCTCTGTCACGGCCGCCTTGAAAGCGGGCAAATATATTTCATAGAGGGCACGGTCGCTCAGGTCGACGTCGGTGGTGTGGCGGCGCTCCTCCTGATTGTTGAGCGCATAGTGCTTCACGCAGGTTGCCACCCCGTTGCTCTGCACCCCCTTGATATAGGGCACAACCATTGCCGAGGCGAGATATGGGTCCTCCCCCATATATTCGAAATTGCGGCCGTTGAGCGGAGTGCGGTAGATATTCACACCCGGGCCGAGCAACACATCCTTCTCGCGGTAACGGGCTTCCTCCCCGATGCATCTGCCATAGAGAGCCGCCATTTCCGGATTCCATGTCGCCGCAAGGCAGGTCAGCGCCGGAAAAGCCGTGCATGAGTCGTTGGACCAGCCGGCCTGGTTCCATTCATCCCAGAACACCTCCGGACGAATGCCGTGGGGCCCGTCGGTACACCATAGTTCGGGAATGCCGAGACGCGGCACCCCCGGCGAACTGAATTTCGACTGAGCGTGTATGATGGCAATCTTTTCTTCGGTGGTCATGCGGCTGAGCGCATCCTGCACCCTTTCTTCAATCGGGCGGTTGACATCGAGATAAGGTGCCGGCACATTATCGGCGAATGCCGCGATTGTCGGCGTCAGAGCCGACAGTACTATGGCCGCAGCCATCATTGCTCTCATAAATTTCATATTTCAGTTGTCTGTTTAGATTGTGAGTGGTGATTGGTTTAAGCGTTAAGATTCACAAAGGAAGCAAAAATAAATGAAAGCGCGCATCAAATAAAGGAATTATTATGCGTATATGAACGGTTCGCGGTAGGAAATAAGGATATTTATTCGTAGTTTAGTTTGATGTAACCGCTGCGGGGGACTTCTATGCGGCTGAGCCCTTTGTCCGGGCGGATTTCCGCCGTGAGGTTGCCGAAGGTGTCATAGACCTCGGCCGACTTAGGCCTCCGGGCGAGTTCCATTGCCATTGAGCCGACACTTGTGGCGTTAAGCAGGTAGACAGGCTTGCTCATGTCATGAACAGCCACGAGATTGCCGCCGTTATACGACCCAACTATCAGCTCATCGTCGCTCTCCGCCTCAATCATCGGATAACCCGCCTGCGGATACAAGGCTCTGAAATCGCTATGCAGAAGTGTTTTCCGATGCTTCTGACTGAAATCCATCCAGTGTTTCATCATCGTCATATGTTCCTGAGGCAGAGTGCGCAACATCATCGAATACTGCACCACTCCGAAAATCGCCGACAGCACATGACGGGCGGCGATTTCAGGGGCATCGCCGACATTCCATTCGAGCATGTCGGAGTGAACGGCGGTGTTGCCCGAAGTCATGCGCAAAGATGCCACGCGGCGGCGGTTACCCTCGGCGTCGCAAGGGCAGTCGTTGGCGCGAAGCATGTTGCCGTATTGCCTGATTGCTGGCCCGATATATTCCTGTCGGAACTCTATGAGCACATCGGGATTGATGGCACGAAGCCGGCGGCTTATGCCGTTCATCAGCGTATCGACGGCCGCCGGCAGCGATTTGATGTCGCGCCCGGCGTAGTTCTGCGCCACGGCCGGGTCTTCACCGGTGAATTTGAAGCGGTCGATAAAGTCGAGTTTCAGACCGTCGAGTTTCCAGTCGCGCAATGCATTCTCATAAATGCCGCTAAGGAATTCTCTCACCTCGGGGAAACGTGGATCGAGCACGTCGGTCGTTCTGTCGTCGGTAAGATACATTCCCTTGAAGCGCTGATGGTTCCGGCTGTTCACACCGACGTAGGGCACTGAATACCACATCATGTAGCGCATTCCGGCATCGTGCACAC
>CALBWF010000052.1:0-8544 GCA_937969265.1 uncultured Porphyromonadaceae bacterium | reverse complement strand
TACTTCATAAAAAGCACCCCAAAAGTTTTTTGTCTAACTTTTGGGGTGCAGTTCATTATTACACACCCTCTTGTTTCCTGTATAGCTGCTTTAGCGTCTGGCTAATATCTAAAGGTTTTCGTAGGCCGGGGAAAAGGTGTCGCCCTGGAGGGGGTCGCCGGTGCGGATGCCCTTGGAGAGCCAAGCCATGCGTTGCGAGGAGCGCCCGTGGTTGAAGGAGTCAGGCACTTCGCGGCCGGTGGCCTTCTTCTGCAGGTAGTCGTCGCCGATTTTCGAGGCGGCGTTTATGGCGTTTTCCACGTCGCCAGGCTCTATGGAGTTGAACATCGCGTTGTCGCGGTTTGCCCATACCCCGGCGTAATAGTCGGCCTGCAGCTCCAGGCGTACGCTAATTCTGTTCGCCTCCTTCTCCGATACCCGGCTCATAAGGTCGTGCGCCTGGTCGAGAGTGCCGAGGAGGTACTGTACGTGGTGGCCTACCTCGTGGGCTATGACATAGGCATATGCGAAATCGCCGCTCGCGCCTATAGACTGCTGCATCTGCTTGAAGAAATCCAGGTCGAGGTAGACCGTCTGGTCTGCGGAACAATAGAAGGGCCCCGTCTGCGACGTTGCGTGGCCGCAGCCCGACTGTACCGCCCCGGTGTAAAGCACCATCTTTGGGCACTCGTACTCGCCCCAGCCCTGACGACGGAACTCTTCGGTCCATACATCCTCAGTTCCGGCGAGCACTTTCGACGCGAGGTCGGCAAGGCGCTCGTCCTCCGCGTCGGGCTGGTAATTTTCCGCATACGTGCCGCGGGCCTGCTGTCCGACGACATTGCTGATTACGTCGCCCACGCTGCCGCCGCTCATCAGCGTCACGACCGCCACGAGTATAATCCCGACAATCCCGCCGCCGATTCCCGCCGCCTTGCCGGAAATCCCGCGCCGGTCGTTCACATTGTTGCTGTTCCTTCGTCCGTCCAGTCTCATAGTAAATTCTTATATAGTTTATAACCCATCCGATGCGGAACTTGTTTCAAACATCGAAAAGATATGGTGTTAGCGGAGGGAGACGACGGTGATACCGGCGCCGCCGAACTGGACGTGTTCGTCGCGGTAGGAGGCGACAGAGGGGACGGTGTCGAGGTACTGGCGTATGGCCTGGCGGAGGGCGCCGGTGCCGGTGCCGTGGAGTATGCGCACTTCGTCCTGCGAGAACTGGGTGGCGTCGTCAATGAAGTAGGTTACGGCCTGGAGGGCTTCATCGGCTCGCATGCCGCGCACGTCGATTTCGCGCTTGAAGCCGAGCTGTTTCTCGCGCATGGCGTCGGTGGTCGCGCTGCTGATGAATGACGCGTTCTTTGCCCCGGAGGATGGCTTCGAGAGGGTGCGCTTCAGACGGCTGAGGGCGACCTGCGTTTTCAGCATGCCGAAGGCCACTGTCGCCTGTTTGCCGGAAATCTCGAGGATGGTGCCGGGCTGTCCCTGTCCGTCGAGTTTCACGTTGTCGTTGACTGCGAGGGGGGCTTCCTGCTCGGTTTTCGCCGGCTGCTCCCGTTTTTTCTTCGGCGCTTTTTTCAGCAGGGGGTTGGCGCTCTGCCTTTCGGCGAGGAGCTCTTTCTTTTCCTGCTCGAGGCGGCGGCGCGCTTGAATCGTGCGCTCACGTTCGGCGTTGCTTTCGCGGATTTCGCGCACGGCCCGTTCGATTGTCGCGTTGCTGCCGTCGAGGATTTTGCGGGCCTCTTCCTTGGCTTCGGCCAGGATTTCTCGGCGTTTTGAGCGGAGGGTGTCCGCGTCCTCCTCATAGCGGGCGAGGGTCTGCTCGATTTTTTTCTCTTTCTGGCGTATGGCGAGGCGTTTGTTCTCCCAGTATCGTTTGTCGCGGGCGATGTCGAGAAGGTAGCGGTCCATGTTGACATAGTCGCTGCCGACGATTTCCTGCGCGTCGGCAATGATTTCGGGCGGGAGCCCGGTCTTGCGGGCTATCTCGAGGGCGAACGAGCTTCCTGCGTTCCCTATCGAGAGGCGGAAGAGGGGCTGCATATGCTGGCGGTCGTAGAGCATGGAGCCGTTGACCAGCCCCTCGGTTTCCTCGGCGAGGTGCTTGAGGTTCTGATAGTGGGTTGTTATCACGCCCCACATACGCTTGTTGTTGAACTCTTTGAGTATCGCCTGGGCAATCGCGCCGCCGATTTGCGGCTCCGTGCCTCCGCCGAACTCGTCAATCAGAATCAGCGAGGAGGCACGGCCGTTGCCGAGGAAATTCTTCATGTTGCGCAGATGGGAGGAATAGGTCGAGAGGTCGTCCTCGATAGACTGGTCGTCGCCTATGTCGATGAAAATGTCATCGAAGATTCCCATATGGCTGTTCTCAAAAAGGGTAGGTAGGACGCCGCACTGGGTCATGTACTGCACGATGCCGACCGTCTTGAGGCACACCGACTTGCCTCCCGCATTAGGGCCGGAGATTATCAGCAACCGCCGCGCCGGGGTGAGGGTGATGTCGAGCGGCACGATTACCTTCCCCTGCCGACGGAGCGATTCGAGGAGGACTGGGTGGACGGCGTGGTACCATTCCAGCTCCCGGCCGTCGGAGAGGGATGGCATGCGGGCGTCGACCTCTGCGGCGTAACGGGCCTTGGCGTGGATGAAGTCGAGCCGCCCCATGACTTCCGCGGAGACAAGCATTTCAGGTATCGCGGGGCGCAGTCGGGCGGTCAGCTCCCCGAGAATACGGGCGATTTCGCGGCGCTCGTCCATTTCCAGTTCCCTGGCGCGGTTGTTGACCTCGACGACCTCGGCCGGCTCGATGAAGAAGGTCTTGCCTGACGCGGATTCGTCGTGGACTATGCCGTTGATTTTGCGCTTGTTCATCGGGGAGACGGGGAGCACGAGCCTTCCGTCGCGCACCGAGGGGGAAGCGTCGGCCTCCAGGTAGCCGTCGGCAACGGCGCGGGCCATCACCTTGCGCATAATCGAGTTGACAGCTCCCGAAATGCGGCTTAGCTCGGAGCGGATGTTGGCGAGCTCGGGTGACGCATTGTCGCGAATGTTGCCGTTTTGGTCGATCACCCGGTCAATCTCGCGGGTCACTTCGGGGAACGCCTCGAGCGACTCCGCCTCCCGGCAGAGCACGGGGTAGGGGGTAGCACCCTCGTCGTTGCGCGAGCGGGCGAAGAAGGCGTTTACGTCGGAGAAGGTCTGCAGCGTGCGGCGTAGCTGGCGCAGCTCGTCGACCGACACCGCCGAGCCTTCGACGCGTGCCCGCTTCAATACCGGGGTCACGTCGGAGAGTCCCCCGAGGGGGAATCCCTCGTCGGAACCTATTGCCGCCATCATTTCGCTCACGCCGAGGAGCGCGCTCTCGACGGCGCTGAAATCGGTCAGGAACGACATCGCCTCAACCTCTTCCCTTCCGAGGGAGGAGGCGCACAGCGCCCCGAGCCGTTTCCTTACGGCCTCGAAGCCAATCTTTCTTTCAAAACTGTCGGGGTATATCAAAATGCCTAATCTTGCTGTTTCTAATTCAAACAACAAAATTAGGCAAATTTCTCCAATCAACCGCAATATGTTCCTCTGTGGGCTAATATTAAGTGCGCAACGGTTAAAAAAAACACAAATAAATCGTTTGGCTTTGAGCATTTGAAGTAAAATAGTTATCTTTGCGTAAATACTGATTTGATGATTAGCAAATTGTTATTAAACGATAGTAATAAATTTTAGCAACAAATTATGAAAAAAGAACCGATTCTGATTAGTGAAGAAATTAGCAATAGAGCTGCTCATAGTGACGTTAATGCGGAGGGTGTTGTTTATCTGCACGGACTGAAATTGGAACTAGAGCTTGTTGGTTTTATCCCCATAATCCCATATTCGGAAAATCAGGTGAATATGGCGGCTGATTGCTCCGTAATAACAGAGCTGCCAATTGGCATTAACATGAATGAATCACCAGTCGTGACCCCATTTAGAATTATGTTTCCAAAGATGGGAAGTAATTCATTTGCAATAATGAGCAAAGTGCGAAGAGCAGAGAAACGATATGAATTAAGTAGGAAGGTTGTTACTAAAGCTCATAAGTTAATTTATGGGCCGCGAATAAGGGATTTTATTGAGTTTAATCAACGGATTGTAGATGCGGATGAGATATACATTATGAATCAAAAAAGTTGCCTTTCAAAAGTGGGAAATCCAAGTTATTTGGTTTGTGATGAGTTAGGAAAAGTATTTTATGAGCCAAATGATTCTGAGTTAGAGTTTTCCAGAGATAAGGGAGACTTTGCGATAGTGACAGGTGTTTATCTGTGCTTGTGCAGGTATTTTGACGTTCAGAACGGATTAATACGCTATGTTGTGTTGAAACCGAATGACCTGTCATTTGATAAATGACATAGAGCGTATTCTGAACTGTAATATTTTATTAAGAATTAATAAATCGATTAATTATGGAGCTATTTGAGTATGCCTGGGTGCCTAAATTCCCCGAACAAGTAAATGCGCTAAAGGCATTAGCTATGGATGAAGATTGGGATTATAAGAAGCATCCGACAGGTGAAAATCCTATCTTAGCAAATTATATAAAACATACATTCAAAAAACTTTATGATGAGAAAAAGGTTTTTGAACAAAATGGATATGCCGTGTTTAACACAGGGTTGGTTACAGATTTGCAAGAAGAAATTTATGCGTTATTACAAGCTAATAAGCGTCTTGCCAGTCAAAAATGGTATTTTATTGGTTGGCGAAAGCAAAGTGATAGAGATTTGTTAAAGTTTTCAACGCTTCCAGATAGTGCTAATTATTTTGACAATTCCTTGGATTTGATATACGATACTAGTGTTGAGCTGCGTCCAAATGTTAATCATATCATTGAGGATAATTTGAACCGATTCCCTAAATCGTTGCAAACGATGGATAAATATCAACTTGGTGTTATATTGGAGGGAACAATCAATGATGCAATAAAAAGGATTAGGCGAAATTATAAAACTGCTGTTCCGCAATATTATAATGGTAAATTACAGCTATTATTGCCATTATGCTTAACATCAAAGGCTAATGCTGATTTGGCATTAGTCATAGATAAGGAAAATGGCGTATATAGGGCATCTACTTGTTTGACTTTGGATATGGCAATTAATAATGCTCGACTTATAGCGAAACCCGATGATGAATGGTTAAAAGTTTGAAAATGTTTGGATGATTGAACTTTTGTGCCTATATTTGCATTCGATTTATAAAAACTATATTTTGAATAATTGCTTTTCCAGATTATATAGTTTGAAAATTGACGAATGATTATATACTTTTAGTGAAAAGAAAAAAAAGAGGATTATATCAGGATGCTATTTATATATGAATAGCATCCTGTTTTTCGTATTAAATTGAAAATACAAGCCACCGTAATTGGTTTGATAATTATAGGGCTGAAAACGGGGTATTAATTTTGAAAAAGCGGGGGAGGGATATAATAAGCGGGGAGGGGGTTACGTTTTTAAGGTAAAAGATTTGACCGACAACAGATGATCTTGCGACTTACTGGGCGCGCCGGCGCCTTTCTGCGGCCTTTGGTTGCCGCGACGCTTCGCCGCGCCGCGGTTTTTGCGGTTATGGCTATGGCTGTGGCCGCGGCCGCGGCACAGGATGGGTCTACGGCATATAACTATCTGAACGTCACGTCATCGGCCCGCATTTACGGTCTCGGAGGGGTTAATATAACCGCCGTGGAGGACGAGCTGTCGGTGACGGACCAGAACCCCGCGCTTATGGGCCCGGAGATGGACAACCAGGTGTTGTTCGACTATATGCGGTATGTCGGCGAGTCAAACTTCGCAGGTGTCCGCTATGCCCGTGCGATTGGAGAGAGAGGAGCCTGGGGCATCGGTCTCCGCTATTTCGGTTATGGCGAGATGAAGTCGGCCGACGAGACGGGTGTCATTACCGGCACGTTCTCCCCGAAGGATATAAATTTCTCAGGCTCGTTTTCCTACGACATAACGGACCGTATCCGCGGCGGCGTGACGCTGAAATTCCTCTACAGCGCCTACGAGCAATATTCCGCTATGGCGGTCGCCGCTGACCTCGGCCTGAACTACTACGACCCTGACCACGATTTTTCAGCATCTATCGTCGGAGCGAACCTCGGCGGCCAGGTGAAGCGGTTCAACGACCAGAACGACAAGCTCCCGATGGACCTCCGCATCGGTCTCGCCAAGGGGTTCACGGGGATTCCGCTGCGTGTCTCCATCACTGCCTGGAACCTAACGAAATGGCATCTTCCTTACTGGGAGAGCGGCGACGGGACTTCCAAGGAACCGTTCAAGAAGAAGGACACGTTTACGACCAACCTTTTCCGCCACCTTGTCTTCGGCCTTGACTTCGTGCCGAGCGACCGTTTCTTTGTGGCGCTGGGCTACAACTACAAGACCCGCACCGATATGTCGACCTACAAGCGCTCGTTTCTCAGCGGTTTCTCGCTCGGGGCGGGGCTTAACCTGCGCAAGGTTAGCCTGGCTGTGGCTCTCGCGCAGCCTCATACGGGAGCGACGACTTTCATGTTCAATCTGAATCTCAATCTGCAGGACCTGCTGCATTGACAATCACATACATCACACTATGACTGATTCAAAGAAAATAATAATAGCTATCGACGGTTTCTCCTCATCGGGGAAAAGCACGATGGCCAAGGCCCTGGCGCGCCGTATCGGCTACCGGTATGTCGATACCGGGGCGATGTACCGCGCCGTTACATTGTTCGCTATGCGCGAGGGGCTGATTTCGCCCGACGGCGTTGTCGACGCCGTGGAGCTGGAGCGCCGTTTGCCGGAAATCGCGATTTCGTTCGCTCTGCAGCCTGACGGGACGCAGCACACTCTCCTCAACGGGGAGGATGTCGAAAGCCAGATACGCGGTATGGAGGTTTCCAACCGCGTGTCGCCTGTTTCGGCGATAGCAGCCGTGCGCCGCGACCTGGTCGCGAAGCAGCAGGCTTTCGGTCGCGAGCGGGGCATCGTGATGGACGGCCGCGACATAGGCACGACCGTCTTCCCTGACGCCGAGCTGAAGATTTTCCTGGACGCTCCGGCGGAATGTCGCGCCGAGCGTCGCGTCAAGGAGCTGCAGGCCAAGGGGCAGCAGGTAAGCTACGACGAGGTGCTTGCCAACGTCAAGTCGCGCGACCATATCGACCAGACCCGCGAGGAGAGTCCGCTGCGCCGGGCGCAGGACGCGATCGGCCTCGACAACTCCTCGATGACGATTCCCCAGCAGGACGAATGGCTGATGGCGCGCTTCGCCGAGGCTCTTGAAAAAGCAAATTCCTGACTTATGCCCCGCATCGAGATTGACGCCGATTCCGGCTTCTGCTTCGGAGTCGTGACCGCCATAAACAAGGCGGAGGAGGAGCTTGCCAAGGGGGAGGGGACGCTCTACTGCCTCGGTGACATAGTGCATAACTCCGACGAAGTCAGCCGCCTGGCCCGCAAGGGATTGCGCATTATCAACCACGACGACCTCAGCGGCCTCACCGGGGCCCGCGTGCTTCTCCGCGCCCACGGCGAACCCCCCTCGACCTACGAGACGGCCCGGGAGCGGGGCATCGAGCTGATTGACGCGACCTGCCCGGTGGTACTCCGGCTGCAGCGCCGAATCAAGGAGTGCCACGACCGCCCGTTGCCCGATCGCCCGCAGATTGTGATTTACGGCAAGCTCGGCCATGCCGAGGTTAACGGCCTCGTCGGGCAGACCGACGGGGAGGCGATTGTGGTCGAAGGGCTCGAGGATCTTGAGCGCATCGATTTTTCCCGTCCCGTGGCGCTCTATTCGCAGACCACGAAACCGATTTCGGGACTACGCGAGATTTCCGCCGAGATTGAGCGGCGCATGGCTCCGGGAGTAAGTTTCGAGAGCTACGACACAATCTGCCGCCAGGTAGCCAACCGCGTAGAGAAACTACAACGTTTCGCCAGCGGGCACGACGCGGTTATTTTCGTTTCCGGCAAGAAGAGCAGCAATGGAAAGGTACTGTATGCCAACTGCCGGGAGGTCAACCCCCGGACGTATATGGTGAGCAATCCCGACGAAATCGACCCCGCGTGGCTCGCCGGGGTGGAGACCATCGGGGTATGCGGGGCTACTTCGACCCCCCGCTGGCTGATGGAACAGGTCAAAGAGAGAATCGAGAACCTTGACAAGCAATGAGACGTTTATATTTAGCAATGGTGTTCGCCGCTCTCGTATTCGCAACCTCGTGCGGCGACCGCGCCAAGCAGGAACGCGAGGAAAACACCGCCAGGGTGCTCGGCAGGGCGCAGGCGATGGAGCTTTCGGCATCGGTGCCGCTCGACACGATCGAGATGGAGAAGCTGCTGATTGATGTCCGTTCCCGCGAGGCCGAGCTGCGCCGCAGGGGGCACGGCAAGGTTGCCGATGTCTACCTTGCGTCGTTTCTCGAGACGCTGGACTCGGTCAATCCCTCTCTCGCCGCCCAAATAAAGTGAGGACGTGTCATAACGGCCCATCTGGGTCGTCGCTTGAAGGCTCGGCCTCGGTCACAATCTT
>CALBWF010000051.1:0-12606 GCA_937969265.1 uncultured Porphyromonadaceae bacterium | reverse complement strand
AGGAGCTTGGAGGCGAGGCCGATGGGAGCAATCTGAAGATTGTGACCGAGGCCGACCCTTCAAGCGACGACCCAGATGGGCCGTTATGATACACCCTCGCCTGTTAGTAACGAATTTAAGCAAAGCGTGAATATAGCTGCAACTCAGATAAATGCCCCCAAACGGGTGGCTGTGCTCGGCTCTACCGGTTCCATCGGCGTGCAGACCCTGGACGTGATTGCCGAATACCCCGGACTCTTCAAGGCGGAAGTCCTGATTGCCGGAAGCCGCGTCGAAAAACTGATTGAACAGGCCCGCAGGGTACGCCCCGCATGGGCCGTCATCGTCGACGAATCGAAATACCCCGCCCTCAAAGAAGCCCTCGAACCCCTCGGAATCCGCACGGCCGCAGGGCAGAACGCCGTCAACGACATGATGGAGGCCGACTGTTTCGACACTGTCGTAACCGCGACCGTAGGCTACAGCGGCCTCACCCCCACCCTCCGCGCGATCGCCGCCGGGAAGGAAATCGCCCTCGCCAACAAGGAAACCCTCGTTGTCGCCGGCGACCTGGTGACCAGCCGCCTCGCCCTCTCCCCCTCCGTCATATACCCCGTCGACTCGGAGCACTCCGCGATTTTCCAGTGCCTCCGCAGCGAGGCGCCCGAGAGCGTCCGCCGACTGATTATAACCGCCTCCGGAGGCCCCTTCCGCACCTGGTCGAAAGAGCGCATCGCGACCGCGACCGCGGCCGACGCCCTCCGTCACCCCAACTGGGACATGGGAGCGAAAATCACCATCGACTCCGCGACGATGATGAACAAGGCGTTCGAGATTATCGAGGCCCGCTGGCTTTTCGGCATGAAGCCGGAGCAGATTACCGCGATGGTCCATCCCCAGTCGGTCGTCCACTCGATGGTGGAGTTCGTCGACGGCGCCGTCAAGGCCCAGCTCGGTGTGCCCGACATGCGCATCCCGATCGCCTACGCCCTCGGAGCGGAGCAACGCCTCCCCACCGACCGCCCCGGCCTGACTCTCGCCGAAATGTCGAGCCTCACATTCGAAGAACCCGACCCCGACAGATTCCCCTGCTTCTCCCTCGGCCACTACGCCCTGCGACAGGGGGGCAACACCGCGTGCGTCATCAACGCCGCTAACGAAATCGCCGTCGCGGCGTTCCTCCGCGGCGAGCTTTCATTCCCCGGAATATACCGCGTGATTTCCGAAACCCTCGCCAAGATACCCTATATCCCCCACCCGTCCTACGACGACTATGTGGCCTGCAACGCCGAATCCCGCGCTGTGGCTTCCGAGCTCCTCGGTGCCCCGGTTATGGCTTGAACGGCTTAAAAACTCATAAAAACTCAGACAATTGGAAAGTTTCCTCATTAAAGCCGCCCAGCTCATACTGGCCCTCTCCCTGTTAGTCATAATCCACGAGTTAGGCCATTTCCTCTGGGCCCGCGTCTTCAAAATACGGGTTGAAAAGTTCTACCTTTTCTTCAACCCCTGGTTCTCCCTCGCCAAATGGAAGCCGAAGGGGAGCGATACGGAATACGGTATCGGTTGGCTACCCCTCGGCGGATATGTCAAAATCGCCGGAATGGTCGACGAGTCGATGGATACCGAGCAGATGGCCCAGCCCGCAAAACCCGACGAGTTCCGGGCCAAACCGGCCTGGCAGCGGCTCCTGGTGATGACCGGGGGTGTCCTCAACAACTTCATCCTCGCGCTCCTGATTTACGCCGGAATCGCCTTCTACTGGGGCGACCGCTCAATCCCATATTCAAGCGCCTACGAAGGCATGGACTTCGCGCCCCAGGCTCAGGAAATGGGCTTCCGTAACGGCGACATAATCCTCGCCGCCGACGGCAAGCCCATCGACCAGACCGACCGCTCCCATCTCTACAAGATGCTGGAATCCAAATCGGTTACCGTCCTCCGCGACCATAAGGACACCGTCGAGATCTCCATCCCGAAAGACGCCGTGACCCGCCTCGACCCCGAGCAGGGCTTTATGGCCTTCCGAATCCCGGTAGTGGTCAAAAAGGTTATGAACGGCTCGGCCGCCGCGGAAGCCGGAGTGCTCCCCGGCGACCGTATGATTGGGGTAGACTCCTTGGAAACCAGGGCTTTCTCCGAATTTTCCCCCGCGCTTCTCGCCCATGCCGGAAAACCGGTCGACCTGCGCCTCATCCGCGGAAACGACACCATAACCCTCTCCGCGACCCCCTCAGAGACCGGCAAACTCGGATTCGAGCTCACCCCACCCCTGGAACTTTTTGATTTCCAGACCAAGGAATACGGGTTCTTCGAGTCAATCCCGGTCGGAATCTCCAACGGCACGGGAACTCTCGTTACCTACGTAGGCTCCCTGAAACATCTCTTCTCCAAAGAGGGGGCCGAGAGCCTCGGCGGATTCGGAGCAATCGGCAGCATGTTCCCCGAACGCTGGAACTGGCGCACTTTCTGGGAAATGACCGCCTTCCTCTCGATTATCCTGGCGTTCATGAACATTATCCCAATACCGGCTCTCGACGGCGGACACGTCATGTTCCTCCTTTGGGAAGTGGTGACCCGCAAGCCCGTGCCGCAGAAACTCCTCGAAAAGGCGCAGGTTGCCGGAATGATGTTCCTCCTCGTTCTCCTGCTATACGCTAACTCAAACGATATTTACCGTTTCCTGATAAAATGACACTGCCCGACCATCATACATCCGACCTCCACGTGCTGAGACTACGGCGCGGAAAGGAAGAGAGTGTCGACCGATTCCACCCCTGGATTTTCTCCGGGGCGCTCCAGCTCCCACTCCCCGAATCCCTCGAGGAAGGGAACCTTGTCAAAATCGAAACTTTCGACGGCCGGGTAATCGGCGTCGGCCACTACCAGATCGGTTCCATCGCCGTACGCATCCTCGACTTCTCCGACCGCGAAATCAACGACGACTTCTATCGCGAACGCCTCGGCCAGGCCCTCAGGCTGCGACAGGCCCTCGGCCTCGCCCGCCCCGACAACGACGCCTACCGCCTCGTACACGGCGAGGGGGATTTCCTCTCGGGACTCGTGGTCGACATATACGGCCCGACAGCCGTCGTACAGGCCCATTCCCCCGGTATGCACTACGCCCGCGAAATCATCGCACGGCAGCTCGTGGCCCTCGAAGGGCTCGACGTGCGCAACGTCTACTACAAGAGCGAGACTACCCTCCCCTACAAGGCGCGCCTCGACCCCCAGAACGACTACCTGATCGGGGGCTTTGAAACAGCCGTCGCTACCGAAAACGGCCTGAAATTCAACATCGACTGGCTACGCGGTCAGAAAACCGGCTTTTTCGTCGACCAGCGCGACAACCGATCCCTTCTCGAGCATTACGCGAAAGGGCGCCGCGTCCTCAACATGTTCTGCTATACCGGCGGCTTCTCGGTCTACGCCATGCGGGGAGGCGCCGAGCTGGTACATTCCGTCGATTCCTCTGAAAAGGCGATTACCCTTACCGACGCCAACATCCGGCTCAATTTCCCCGAAGACACCCGCCACAAATCCTTCGCGCAGGATGCCTTCAAGTTCCTCGACCAGACCGAGCAGGGCGCCTACGACCTGATTGTGCTCGACCCTCCGGCCTTCGCCAAGCACCGCAGCGCGCTCCGCAACGCCCTCCGAGGCTACCAGCGCCTCAACTTCCGCGCTATGGAGCGAATCGCCCCCGGGGGAATCCTCTTCACATTCTCCTGTTCCCAGGCCGTCAGCCGCGAGCAGTTCCGCCTCGCCGTATTCTCCGCCGCCGCCCAGAGCGGCCGCAAAATACGCATCCTCCACCAACTGACCCAGCCCGCCGACCACCCCGTCAACATCTACCACCCCGAGGGCGAATACCTCAAGGGCCTCATCCTCTACGTCGAATAACCCCCTTACCCCCCGCCCCCTTCCCCTCCTTCCCGCCCTTAGTTAGCGCTCCCCTCCTTCCCCGCGCAGCCTGTCGGGTGCAGCGAGCTTTAGCGAGCGGCGCGTCCCCTCCCTTCCCCTCTCCGGTATTATCTGTCCGGTGCGCCCGCCGGAAGGCGGGTGTCCCCCTCCTCCCTTCCCGAAAGCAAAAAAACATTAACTCAGATGAAAGCAATCCTCGCCGCGGCATCCGCCGCGATCCTGGCCTCAGCATCAGCAATGGCAAACAACCTCGACCCAAACAACCCCTCCGGCAACACCGTTGACCGCTTCGCCGACATCCAGGTACTCCGCTACACGGTCCCCGGATTCAACGAACTCGCCCCGAAGCAGAAACTCCTTATATATTATCTGACCGAAGCCGCCCTCCAGGGTCGCGACATCCTATGGGACCAGAACGGCCGCTATAACCTGCAGCTCCGCCAGACCCTCGAATCCCTCTACCGCGGCTACAAAGGTGACCGCCGCTCCCCGGAGTTCCTCGCCTTCGAGAAATACCTCAAACAGGTTGAGTTCGGCAACGGCCCCCACCACCACTATTCCGCCGACAAATTCATCCCCGGCTTCACCCGCGAATGGTTCGACAGCGCCCTCTCCCAGGCCGGCCTTCCCGCCCCCTCCCCCGAGGTCTCCCGCCTGATTTTTGACCCGTCCTTCATGGCCAAACGCACCAACCAGGCCGCCGGACAGGACCTCATCCTGACCTCCGCCAACAACCTCTACGGCCCCGGTGTCAGCCAGCCCGAAGTCGAAGCCTACTACGCCGCCCTCAAGGACACCACAGACCTCACTCCCGTCTCCTACGGCCTCAACTCCCGCCTCGAAAAGACCCCCGACGGCAAGCTCGTAGAAAACACCTACAAGGTCGGCGGCCTCTACTCCCCCGCCATCGAGCGCATCGTTGAGAACCTCCGCAAGGCTATCCCATACGCTGAAAGCAAGGCCCAGGCCGACGTAATACGCGAACTCATCAAATTCTACGAAACCGGCGACCTCGCGACCTTCGACTCCTATTCCATAATGTGGACCGAAGACACCGCCTCACAGGTAGACTTCATCAACGGCTTCATCGAAAGCTACGGCGACCCCCTCGGAATGACCGGCAACTGGGAGTCAATCGTGAACTTCAAAAACAACGCCGCTTCCCACCGCACCGAGGTAATCTCGCAGAACGCACAGTGGTTCGAGGACCATTCCCCCGTAGACCCCCGCTTCCGCAAACCGCAGGTCAAGGGTGTCTCCGCCAAGGTAATCAACGCCGCGGTGCTCGCCGGTGACTCATACCCCGCGACACCGATCGGCATCAACCTCCCCAACGCCAACTGGATCCGCGCCGCCCACGGCTCCAAGTCCGTGACAATCGAGAACATTACCCAGGCTTACGACGACGCTTCCCACGGCGACGGATTCAACGAGGAATTTGTAATCGACCAGCCAACCCGCGACCTCCTCGACAAATACCTCTTCATAACCGACAACCTCCACACCGACCTTCACGAGTGCCTCGGCCACGGCTCGGGCCGACTCCTCCCCGGCGTTGACCCAGACGCTCTGAAAGCCCACGGCTCGACCCTCGAAGAGACCCGCGCCGACCTCTTCGCCCTCTACTATCTCGCCGACCCGAAGCTCCTCGAGCTCGGACTCCTCGACAACCCCGACGCCTACAAGGCCGAATACTACAAATACATGCTCAACGGCCTTATGACACAGCTCATGCGTATCGAGCCGGGCAAGGACATCGAAGAAGCCCATATGCGCAACCGCGCCCTCATCGCCCGCTGGGTCCTGGAAAAAGGCGCTCCCGACAAGGTCATCGAAATGGTTAAGCGCGACGGCAAGACCTTCATTCAGATTAACGACTACCAGGCTCTCCGCGACCTCTTCGGACAGCTCCTGGCCGAAATACAGCGCATCAAGAGCGAAGGCGACTATCCCGCCGGCGAGAAGCTCGTCGAAGAATACGCCGTGAAAGTCGACCCCGCCCTCCACAAAGAGGTGCTCGACCGCTACGCGACCCTCGACATTGCCCCCTATAAAGGCTTCGTAAACCCGGTCTATACCCCCGTGACCGACAAGGACGGAAACATCACCGACATCAAGGTAACCTACGAGGAAGACTACCTCCCCCAGATGTTCCGCTACTCCTCCGACTATTCCCCGTTAACCAAATAAGCGAATCAGGCTTCATACATTAACCTAACCATCGCAAGCCATGAAGAAAATTATCGAATGTGTGCCCAATTTCAGCGAAGGGCGCGACAAGGAAACGATTTCCGCCATCACATCGGCGATTACATCGGCCGCGCCTGTGGCGCTCCTCGACGTTGACCCCGGAGAAGCTACCAACCGCACCGTCGTGACCTTCGTCGGCGCTCCCGACGATGTCGTCGAAGCAGCGTTTGCCGGAATCAAACGTGCCGCCGAACTGATTGACATGCGCAAGCACCATGGTGCCCACCCCCGAATGGGCGCGACCGACGTGTGCCCCCTGATTCCCGTAAGCGGCGTGACCCTCGAAGAGTGCGCCGAGCTTTCCCGCGCCCTCGCCCGCCGCGTCGCCGACGAACTGGGAATCCCCGTCTACTGCTATGAAGCCGCCGCCTTCATTCCCGAGCGTAAGAACCTCGCGGTTTGCCGCGCCGGGGAATACGAGGCGCTCCCGGAGAAAATGAACCACCCCGGCAAAGGCCCCGATTTCGGCGACCGCCCCTTCGACGAGGCCGCTGCCCGCACCGGCGCTACGACCATCGGCGCCCGTGACTTCCTGATCGCCGTCAACTACAACCTAAACACCACCTCCACCCGCCGCGCAAACGCCATTGCCTTCGACGTCCGCGAGAAAGGCCGGCCCCAGCGCGAAGGGGGAAAACTGACCGGCAAACCCCTCAAGGACGAGAACGGCAAGCCCCTGATGATTCCCGGCACCCTCAAAGGCACCAAGGCAATCGGCTGGTACATCGACGAATACGGCATCGCACAGGTGTCGATGAACATAACCGACATCAACGCCACCCCCCTCCACGTCGCCTTCGACGAGGTATGCCGCGCCGCCAACGAGCGCGGAATCCGCGTCACCGGCACAGAGATTGTGGGCCTCATACCAAAACGAGCCCTGATTGACGCCGGAAAATACTTCCTCCGCAAGCAGCAGCGCTCCCTCGGAATCCCCGAAGCTGACATTATCCGCATAGCCGTCAAATCCATGGGGCTTGACGAGCTGAAACCCTTCAAACCCGAAGAGAAGGTAATCGAATACCTCCTCGAGGCCGGGCAGAACAAGGGGGGCAGGAAGCTCGTCGACATGACCCTCGAAGGGTTCGCTGACGAGACTGCCTCCGAGTCCCCCGCTCCCGGCGGAGGCTCGATCGCCGCGTATATGGGAGCGCTCGGAGCCGCCCTCGGAACGATGGTCGCCAACCTCTCTGCCCACAAGGCCGGATGGGACGAGCGCTGGGAAGAGTTCTCCGACTACGCCGAGCGGGGCCGCGACATACTCGACCGCCTCATCGGCCTGGTCGACGAGGACACCGCCGCCTTCAACCGCATAATGGGTGTCTTCGCGATGCCCAAGGGCACCGAGGAGGAGAAAGCCGCCCGAGCCAAGGCCCTCCAGGAAGCGACCTTATATGCCACCGAAGTCCCCCTCCGCACAATGAAAACCGCCGCCGAAGCCTTCGACCTCCTCGAAGCAATGGCCCGCGAAGGCAACCCCGCCTCCGTCTCCGACGCCGGTGTGGGAGCCCTCGCCGCCCGTTCCGCCGTCCTCGGCGCGCAGCTCAACGTCCGCATCAACGCCGCAGGCCTCACCGACCGCTCCATGGCCGAGGCCCTCTGCGAGGAAGCCGAGGAAATCGCCTGCCACGCTTCCGCCCGCGAGACCCAGATTCTCGAAATCGTAAACTCCAAAATCGGTTAATCTCTTTCGTTTAATTCAAAAATCCAACTACGAAATATATGGAAATGACCCTCCGGCAATTCCAGGACGACATCCGCGCCGGTATTCCCGCCGTACTCCCCGAGCCCCGCGAATACGACCCCTCCGTCAACCACGCGCCCCGGCGCAAGGACATCCTCTCCCCCGAAGAGAAGAAACTCGCCCTCCGCAACGCCCTCCGCTACTTCCCCAAGGAGCAGCACGCAATCCTCGCCCCCGAGTTCGCCAAGGAACTCGCCGACTACGGACGAATATATATGTACCGCCTACGCCCGCGCTACGACATGTACGCCCGCCCGATCGACCAGTACCCCGCCCGTTCCCGCCAGGCCGCCGCGATAATGCTGATGATCCAGAACAACCTCGACCCCGCCGTCGCCCAGCACCCCCACGAGCTGATTACCTACGGCGGTAACGGCGCCGTCTTCCAGAACTGGGCCCAGTACCGCCTCGCGATGAAATACCTCAGCGAGATGACCGACGAACAGACCCTCGTCATGTACTCCGGCCATCCCCTCGGCCTCTTCCCCTCCCATCCCGGCGCGCCCCGCGTCGTCGTCACCAACGGCATGGTAATCCCCAACTACTCCAAGCCCGACGACTGGGAGCGATTCAATGCCCTCGGTGTCTCCCAGTACGGCCAGATGACCGCCGGATCATACATGTATATCGGCCCCCAGGGAATCGTCCACGGGACAACCATAACCGTCCTAAACGCCGCCCGCTCCCACCAGCGCCCCGGCAAGCCCGGAATCGGAGGCATGCTCTTCGTGACCGCCGGACTCGGCGGAATGTCGGGAGCGCAGCCGAAGGCCGGAAACATCTCCGGCGTAGTCAGCGTCACCGCCGAAATAAACCCCGCCGCCGTCGAGAAGCGCCACAAACAGGGATGGGTCGACGAAGTCCATACCTCCCTCGACGAACTGATTCCCCGCATCCGCAAGGCCGTCGAGGCCGAGGAAGTCGTCTCGCTCGCCTACCAGGGCAACGTCGTCGACCTCTGGGAGCGCCTCGCCGAGGAAGAAATCCCCGTCAACCTCGGTTCCGACCAGACCTCCCTCCACAACCCCTGGGCCGGAGGCTACTACCCCGTCGGCTACTCCTACGAGGAGTCGCGCCGCATGATGGCCGAAGAGCCCGAGCGCTTCAAGGAAGCCGTCCGCGAGTCGCTCCGCCGCCAGGTCGCCGCGATCAACAAACTGGCCGACAAAGGGATGTACTTCTTCGACTACGGCAACGCATTCCTTCTCGAAAGCTCCCGCGCCGGGGCCGACATTATGGCTCCCGACGGCAAGGCTTTCCGTTACCCCTCCTACGTCCAGGACATAATGGGCCCCAAATTCTTCGACTACGGCTTCGGCCCATTCCGCTGGGTCTGCACCTCAGGCAAGCCCGAGGACCTCGCCGTAACCGACCGTCTCGCCGCCAAAGTGCTTGACGCTATGCTCGCCGAAGCCCCCGACGACATAAAGGGACAGCTCGCCGACAACCTCCACTGGATTCGCGAGGCCGCCGAAAACCATCTTGTCGTCGGCTCCCAGGCCCGCATCCTCTACGCCGACTCCGAAGGACGCACCCGTATCGCACAGGCCTTCAACGACGCGATCCGCCGCGGCGAAATCTCCGCCCCCGTGGTCCTCGGCCGAGACCACCACGACGTCAGCGGCACCGACTCCCCCTACCGCGAGACCTCCAACATAACCGACGGCTCCCAGTTCACCGCCGACATGGCCGTCCATAACGTCATCGGCGATTCCTTCCGCGGAGCCACATGGGTCTCCCTCCACAACGGCGGCGGAGTAGGCTGGGGCGAAGTAGTCAACGGCGGATTCGGAATGGTAATCGACGGCTCCGAAGAAGCCTCACGCCGAATCTCCGAAATGCTCCTCTGGGATGTAAACAACGGAATCGCGCGCCGCTCCTGGGGCCGCAACCCCGGCGCCATGGACGCCATACGCCGCGAAATGGACCGCACCCCCGGCCTCCGAGTGACCCTCCCCAACCTCGTCGACGATTCAATTATTAATTCAGCCTTCTAAACCACCATGGACCATCATCATATCTCCTCCGACTGGCTCACAATCGACCGCGTAGAGCAGATTCTCCTCAGCGGATGCCCCGTCACCCTCAGCCCCGAAGCCGAAGCTAAAGTTACCGCCTGCCGCGAGTACCTCGACAGGAAAATGGCATCGCAGAAAGAACCGATCTACGGCATTACCACCGGTTTCGGATCCCTCTGCAACATCTCGATTCCCGCCGACGACCTCTCCCAGCTCCAGAAAAACCTCGTCATGAGCCACGCCTGCGGTTGCGGCGAACGCGTCCCCTCTGAAATCGTGCGCCTCATGCTCCTCCTGAAGGCCCAGTCCCTCAGCTACGGCAACTCCGGCGTCCAGCTCGCGACCGTCCGCCGCATCCTCGACTTCTACAACGCCGGCATCCTCCCCGTCGTATACCGCCAGGGCTCCCTCGGAGCCTCCGGCGACCTCGCGCCCCTCGCCAACATGTGCCTCCCCCTCCTCGGCCTCGGGGAAGTAGAGGTCGACGGCAAGGTACGCCCCGCAGCCGAAGTCCTCGCCGAGCACGGATGGGAACCGATGACCCTCCAGTCGAAAGAAGGCCTCGCCCTCCTCAACGGAACCCAGTTCATGAGCGCCCACGCCGTCTGGGCCCTAATCCAGGCGAAGCACCTCAGCGCCGCCGCCGACTGCGTCGCCGCCATGTCCCTCGACGCCTTCGACGGACGCATCGAGCCCTTCGCCGCCCCCGTCAACGAGGTCCGCAACCACGCCGGACAGACCGCAACCGCCGCCGCAATGCGCCGCATCCTCGAAGGCAGCGAAATGATCGCCCAGCCAAAGAAGCACGTCCAGGACCCCTACTCCTTCCGCTGCATCCCCCAGGTCCACGGCGCCGTCAAAGACGCGATCTCCTACGCGACCCGCATAATGGAAGAGGAAATCAACGCCCCGACCGACAACCCGACAATCTTCCCCGAGCTCGACACAATCGTCTCAGCAGGTAACTTCCACGGCGAGCCGATCGCCCTCCCGATGGACTACCTCTGCATCGCCCTCTCCGAGCTGGCAAACATCTCCGAGCGCCGAATCTACAAACTGATTTCCGGCACACGCGGCCTCCCCTCATTCCTCGTTGCGAAACCCGGCCTCAACAGCGGTTTCATGATTCCACAGTACGCCGCCGCCTCAATCGTGAACCAGAGCAAAGCCCTCTGCTACCCGACCAGCGCCGACAGCATCCCCTCCTCACAGGGACAGGAAGACCACGTCTCCATGGGAGGCAACTCCGCGACAAAGCTCTGCCGCGTAGCCGCCAACACCCGCCGCGTCCTCGGCATCGAGCTCTTCAACGCCGCCCAGGCCCTCGACTTCCGCCGCCCCCTGAAAAGCTCCCCGGTCGTCGAGGCGCTCCACAAGGCATACCGCGAAACCGTTCCCTTCGTCGACATCGATACCGTCATGTATCCCCTCATCGCCGCCTCAGAGCGCTTCGTCGCCTCATATAACTTCCCCGACTGATGAAGACCCTCGTCAAAAATATCGCCGCCATACTCGGCGCCCGCCGGGAGCTCCTCTCCGAGCCCCTGGCGGGGGCCGCGATGGCATCCGTCCCCTCCCTCGAAAACGCCTGGCTCTCAATCGACGGCGAGCGCGTGGCCGATTTCGGCCCCATGGAAGCCTGCCCCTCCGAGGATGACTTCCAACGCGTGATCGACGCCCGCTGGGGCATGGTCCTCCCCGCTTTCTGCGACTCCCATACCCACATCGTCTGGGCCGGAAGCCGCGAAGGAGAGTTCCGCGACAAAATCGCCGGACTCAGCTACGCCGAAATCGCGGCCCGGGGTGGCGGAATCCTAAACTCCGCCGACCGCCTCAACGCTACCTCCGAAGACGACCTATTCCACCAGAGCCTCCGCCGCCTCCGCCTCGCGGCATCCCGCGGAACCGGTGCGATCGAAATAAAAACCGGTTACGGCCTCACCCTCGAAGGAGAGCTGAAAATGCTCCGCGTGATCCGCCGCCTCCGCGACGCCATGCCTCAGATGGAAATAAAGGCGACATTCCTCGGTGCCCACGCCGTAGGCCGCGACTTCGCCGGCCGACAGGCCGAATACGTCGATTACCTCATCTCCGACATGCTCCCCGCAGTCGCCGCCGAAGGAGGCTGCGACTTTGTCGACGTCTTCTGCGACGAAGGCTTCTTCACCCCAGACGAGACCGCCCGCATCCTCGACGCCGCCGCCCGCTACGGCCTCCCCGGAAAAATCCACGCCAACGAGCTCGCCGTCTCCGGCGGCGTGCAGGTAGCCGTCAGCCGCGGCGCCCTTTCCGCCGACCACCTCGAGCGCATAACCGACGCCGAAATCGAAGCCCTCCGCTCTACCCCCACAATCCCCACAATGCTCCCCGGAGCATCCTTCTTCCTCGGCATGCCCTACGGCCCCGCCCGCCGGGCCGTCAACGCCGGCCTACCCCTCGCCCTCGCCTCCGACTGGAACCCCGGCTCCTCCCCCTCCGGCGACATGCGCTTCGTCTGGACCCTCGCATGCGTCAAAATGCGCCTCACCCCCGAGGAAGCCCTCAACGCAATGACCGTCAACACCGCCGCATCCCTCGGCCTCCTACCCTCCGGCTTCGGCACAATCGCCCCCGGCGCCCCCGCCTCCCTCCTGATAACCCGCCCCCTCCCCTCCCTCGCCTACATCCCCTACGCCTACACCGAGCCCTACC
>CALBWF010000050.1:0-42189 GCA_937969265.1 uncultured Porphyromonadaceae bacterium | reverse complement strand
TCTTTGACCGCTTCGCCTTAGCGAAGAATCCTTCAAGCGACGACCCAGATGGGCCGTTATGACACACCCTCATTCATCGGAGGCGGTGTAGGGCGTCGAGCATATGCGTGAGCGTGGCGCGGACGGAGCGGAGGCGGTCGACGGCGCGGGCCTGGCGCTCGAGCCCTTCGCGGTTGGTGCGTAGGGCCTCGCGGGCGGCCTCGATGTGGAGCCCCTTGTCTTTGAGGAGGTAGCGGATCATGCGTAGGCGCTCGAGGTCGGCGGGGGTGTAGAAGCGGGTCCCCTTGGCGTTGCGCTTGGGGGAGAGCATGGCGAACTGTGACTCCCAAAAACGGAGGGTCGACTGGGCCACGCCGATGATTTCGGCGACTTCGCTGATTTTGTAATATTTCTTGTCTATGTTTTCGGTTGCCATCTGTTTGCAAAAGTAGTTAAATTTCCGTAATTTTGCGCGTTCAAAACGGCGATTTTCAGCCATTTTCCCCGCGCTTTAAGCGGCAACAGAGACAGACAATAGTAAACTTACATCATTATATGAGCAACAAACCGATGACTGCCAAGGAGATACGCGAGTCTTTCAAGCAGTTCTTCAAAGGGAAGGGCCACCAGATCGTGCCCTCCGCCCCGATGGTAATCAAGGACGATCCCACCCTGATGTTCACCAACGCCGGGATGAATCAGTTCAAAGATATAATCCTGGGTAACAAGGCGCCGAAATGGACCCGCGTTACCGACAGCCAGAAGTGCCTCCGTGTTTCCGGAAAGCACAACGACCTCGAGGAGGTCGGCCACGATACCTACCACCACACGATGTTCGAGATGCTCGGCAACTGGTCGTTCGGCGACTACTTCAAGGCCGAGGCGATTGACTGGGCGTGGGAGTTCCTGGTCGACGTGCTGGGGCTGAATCCCGAACGGCTCTATGCGACGGTGTTTGAAGGCTCGGAGGCCGAGGGGCTTACCCGCGACGACGAGGCTGCCGCGATCTGGGAGAAGCACCTGCCCAAAGACCACATCATCAACGGAAACAAGCACGATAATTTCTGGGAGATGGGGGACACGGGTCCCTGCGGTCCCTGCTCGGAAATCCATATCGACCTGCGCTCCGAAGAGGAGCGGGCCGCGGTTCCCGGCGCTCAGATGGTCAACAAGGACCATCCGCAGGTGATTGAAATCTGGAACCTGGTGTTCATGCAGTTCAACCGCAAGGCCGACCACTCCCTCGAACCGCTCCCCGCGAAGGTAATCGACACGGGCATGGGCTTCGAGCGTCTCTGCATGGCGCTTCAGGGGAAGACCTCCAACTACGACACCGACGTGTTCACCCCCCTTATCGCCAAAATCGCAGAGCTGTCGGGCAAGAAGTACGGCGAGGACGAGAAGGTTGACGTCGCGATGCGCGTTATTGCCGACCATGTGCGCACAATCGCGTTCTCCATCGCCGACTCCCAGCTCCCCTCCAACGCAAAGGCCGGCTACGTTATCCGCCGCATCCTGCGCCGCGCCGTGCGCTACGCTTATACGTTCCTCGGCGCCCGAGAAGCGTTCCTCTACCGCCTGATTGACACGCTGATCGAGTCGATGGGTGAGGCATATCCCGAACTCGTCTCGCAGCGCGACCTCATAATGAAGGTGACGAAAGAGGAGGAGGACTCCTTCCTCCGCACCCTCGACAACGGTATTTCCCTGCTCGAGCGCGCTATCGCCGCCGCCCGCAAGGAGGGAAAGACCGAAATCTCGGGCAAAGAGGCGTTCGTCCTTTACGACACCTACGGCTTCCCCCTCGACCTCACGGAGCTGATTCTCCGCGAAAACGGTATGACGCTCGACCAGAAGGGTTTCGACAGCGAGATGGCGGCGCAGAAGGACCGCGCACGCAAGGCCGCTGCCGTGGAGGCTACCGACTGGGTGGTGCTCGCCGAAGGGGAACAGCAGTTCGTCGGTTATGACAAGACCTCCTGCCCCGCGAAGATTCTGCGTTACCGCCGCGTAAAGCAGAAAAACAAGGAATACTATCAGATTATCCTCTCCGAGACCCCGTTCTATGCCGAGATGGGTGGCCAGGTCGGCGACCGCGGCACTCTGACCTCCGCCGACGGCGAGGTGGTCGAGGTGTTTGACACCAAGCGCGAGAACGGCATCGGTGTTCAGCTCACGACCAAGCTACCCTCGAACCCCGAGGCTGAGTTCGTAGCCGCTATCGACGAGAAGGCCCGTCTGGCTACCTCCTGCAACCACTCTGCGACCCACCTCCTCCATGAGGCGCTACGCGAGGTGCTCGGCACCCACGTCGAGCAGAAAGGCTCTTTCGTTTCGCCCGACCTGCTCCGTTTCGACTTCTCCCATTTCCAGAAGGTTACCCCCGAGGAGCTTCGCAAGGTAGAACATCTGGCCAACAGCCGCGTCCGTGCGGCCTATCCTCTTGACGAGCGCCGCTGCGTTCCTATCGCCGAAGCCCGCGCGATGGGAGCGATGGCCCTCTTCGGCGAGAAATACGGCGACGAGGTGCGCGTGATTCGTTACGGTAGTTCCGTTGAGCTTTGCGGCGGCACACACGTCGCCAACACCGGCAATATCGGGATGATAAAGATTCTCTCCGAGAGCAGCATCGCTGCCGGAATCCGCCGTATCGAGGCTATTACCGGCGAGGCTGTCGAGAACGCGATTGACCGGATGACCGACACACTACACGACGTCGGCTCGCTGCTCCACAACGCCCCGGACGTTGCCGCCGCTATCCGCAAATATATCGAGGAGAACACCCAGCTCCGACAGGAGGCCGAGGAAATGATGAAGGAGCGAGTGCGCAATCTCGCCACCCAGCTCGTCAACTCCGCCGAGGAAATCAACGGCGTAAAGGTAGTTTCCGTGACGGGCACAAATATGCCCGATATGGTCAAGAACCTGGCGTTCGCCGTGCGCGAGATTTCGCCGGAAAACACTGCCGTGCTCGCCGCTACATGCGACGCGTCCGGCAAGCCGCTTCTGACCGTTATGTTTACCAACGACCTCGTTGCCGCCGGAAAGAACGCGTCGGCAATCGTCCGTGAAGCCGCCAAGGCCATCAAGGGTGGCGGCGGTGGCCAGCCCGGTTTCGCCCAGGCGGGCGGCAAGGACGGTTCCGGCATCTCCGAAGCCATGCACGCGCTCCGCTCCGCCCTGTAACCCTAACCCTTTCGCATCTCATAGCGCCGGGTCGCGGATTCCCGTCCGCGGTCCGGCGCAATATTTTCTCAAATGGGGCGTTATTAATTAGATATGAAGAAGTTCAGGTATATACTGTATATATTGGCGCTGGCGGTGTTCGCCGGGGCCATGCTCCCGTCCTGTTCCGACGACGAACCGCGGACAGAGCCGGAACCGAAGCCGAAGACGGTCAACCGGGTTGTGCTGGTCTATATGTCGGCCAATAATAACCTCGGAGGATATTTCGATGCCAACGACCTGCAAGAGATGAAGCAGGCTGCTGTTGCCGGAGATATTACCGATGGTCGGTTGCTCGTGTATCGCCACGGGCAGAACGCCGACGAGACCGCTGTCGAGCAGCGCCTCTTCGAGATTCTCCCTGACGGCACAGAAAAGACACTCGTTGAATATGACTCCGAGCTTTCATCTGTTTCTATGGAGCGGATGGCGCAGGTACTCGACGACGCGGAGCGGCTCGCGCCTGCCGACAGCCGCGGGCTGATGCTATGGAGCCACGCCGACGGCTGGATTAACGTCGGCTTCGAGAACCCCGAAGAACCGGCGGCCAGCCCGAAGGGTTTCGGTCAGGACGGCTCGAAGAAGATGAGTATCAGCGCTCTCGGACGGGTGCTCGAAGGACGGTATTTCGATTTTATTTATTTTGATTGCTGCTATATGGCCTCCGTTGAGGTAATGTACGAGCTTAGGAAGTCCGCGGGGCTGTTCGCCGCGTCGTCGGCGGAGCTTCCGGCCGACGGGGCGCGCTACCACGAGGCGCTCAAATATCTTTTCCAGCCGGAACTTGACCTGGTTTCGGCGGTAAAGGTTTCGTTTGACTACTACAAGCAGCAGAACTCCAGCGGATGCACGCTCTCTGTCGTCAGGTCTGACGCCCTCGAACCCCTCGCGGCGGCTACGGCGGAAATGTACGACCTCCATCCCTCGCAACCGCAGAGAGGGGAAGTACAGCAGTTCGAGAACTCCGGCAACCGCTTCTTCGACTTCGACCATTATATGGAGAAGCTTCTGGTCGAGCAACCGTCGCTTTACAATAACTGGAAAACCTCGCTCGACGCTGCTGTTTGCTTCCGGGGCGCCACGGAGCGCATCTATATGGTGAACCGCTTCTATGTGCGCCGCCATTGCGGGCTGACAACCCATATCCTCTACACCCCGGAGGATGCCGCTAAAAACGGTTACAGCCAGCTAAAATGGTACCGCGACGTGGTTTCGAGGCTTTATCAGGAATAACCTAAACCGCTAAAATTTTTCATAATACGATATGCTGTCAATACAAGACGTGCTGCCGGGGCTGACCCCGGCGACTCCCAAGGCGGAGGATCTTCCCAACGTCAAGGAGGATCTGGCGATGCTTAAAAACCTCTCGTTCGACGATATGATTAGCCGGCTGGCCGAGAACCTGGTCAATTTCGCTATAAATGTCGCGATCGCGGTTCTCGTGTTTTATGTCGGTCGGTTCCTGATCCGCAAGATATTCAAAATCGTATCCGCTATTTTCATCCGCCGCAAGGTCGACAGCTCGCTGAGCACCTTCGTTCTGTCGCTGATCAATATAGTGCTGTACTTCATATTGATCGTGACGGTAATCGGGATCATAGGCATCGAGACAACTTCCTTCCTCGCGATTTTCGCCTCCGCCGGTGTTGCTATCGGTATGGCGCTGAGCGGCACGTTACAGAATTTCGCGGGGGGTGTGTTGATTCTGCTCCTCAAGCCTTATAAAATCGGGGACTATATCGAGGTGCAGGGATATGCCGGAACCGTGCGCGAGATTCAGATTTTCTCCACGATAATAACTACTTACGACAACAAGTCGATTTCCATCCCCAACGGGTCGCTGTCGACCGGGAGCGTCAACAACTGGTCGCGCGAGGCCTATCGTCGCGTAACCTGGACGGTATCCATTTCCTACGGCGACGACGTGAACGCCGTGCGCGAGGCGATTCTGAATATGTTCCGTGCCGACAGCCGGATCGAGACCGGGGAGGATGCCGCGAACAGCGCTCAGATGCAGGTTGTCGGCACTGAGGCTGAAAACGCTGCCGCCGCCAATTCTGCCGCCGCGGAAACAGCGGGAGCGGCGCGAGAGCAGCGCCCGGAACATGTGCGCACATTCTGGGACAAGGTCCTGTTCCGCCATCGCAAGGCTAAAGAAAAATTCTCGCAGTGGGAGGAGAACCGCGAGGCCGAGCTGCGCGCCATGCTCCCGAAACCGAATTATGCCCCGGCGGTATATCTCAGCGAGCTTGGCGCGTCGTCGGTCGATCTCCAGGTGCGTGCCTGGACCAAGACGGGCGACTACTGGGCTGTCTTCTACTACTATAACGAGAAGTTCTACAACGAGCTGCCGAACTACGGGGCGCACTTCCCGTTCCCGCAGCTCGATGTCCACATGGCTTAGACTGTGATTTGGAGGCCGTCGTAGGCCAGGCACACTCCTGCGGGGAGGGTAGGTTCGACCTCCTTGTGGAGGCCGAGCTGATGGGATATGTGGGTCAGGTAGGCCCGTTCGGGATTAACCTGCCTGACAACATCCAGGGCCTGCGACAGCGACATGTGCGACGGGTGTTCCGTTATACGCAAAGCGTTTATCACCAATACTTTCACGCCTCTGAGCGCTTCGACGGCCTCAGGGGCGATTGTTTTTACGTCCGTTAGGTAGGCGAGGGGGCCGAAGCGGAAGCCCACTACCTGGAGGTTGTAGGCCACGGAGTGCATCGCGGGAACCGGCATAACCTCGACCCCCGCGGCCCGGAACGGCTCGAACGGGGTTATGATATGGATGTCGTAGGTCGGTACTCCGGGATAGCGCTTTTTGGCGAAGCTGTAAGGGATGCTGCGCCGTAGAGCGTGGGCGACCTCCCGCGTGCAGTAGACGGGGAAGTCCCGCGGCCCGTTCTTGTCATAGCAGTAGGGGCGCAGGTCGTCGACACCACCGACATGGTCGTAATGCTGATGGGTAAGCAGCAACGCGTCAAGCTCCCCCTCGCGGTGGTAGCGGAGTATCTGCTCGCGGAAGTCGGGGCCGCAGTCGATTAGTATGTTTTTACCCTCCGTTTCCAGAAGGGCGGAACAGCGGAGGCGGTTGTCTCGCGGGTCGGTAGAGCGGCAGACCTCGCAGCCGCAACGCAGTTGCGGCACCCCCGTGGAGGTGCCGCTGCCGAGTATTGTCAGTTTCATAGTGTCAGAGGATTTGGGTGCGGGCGTGTCTCACACGTTGAAGCGGAAATGCATGATGTCGCCGTCCTGGGCGACATATTCCTTCCCCTCGACGGAGAGTTTGCCGGCCTCCTTTACGGCGGTCTCCCCGCCGAGGTTGACATAGTCGTCGTACTTTATCACTTCGGCGCGGATGAAGCCTTTCTCGAAGTCGGTATGGATGATGCCGGCGCACTGTGGCGCTTTCGAGCCGCGGATGAAGGTCCAGGCGCGGACCTCGTCGGCTCCGGCGGTGAAGAAGGTCTGCAGGTTGAGCAGGGCGTAGGCGGCGCGGATCAGGCGCGACACGCCCGATTCCTCAAGCCCGATTTCATTAAGAAACTCCTGACGCTCCTCGTAGGTGTCGAGTTCGGCGATTTCGCTTTCAGTCTGCGCGGCTACGATGAGAATCTGGGCATCCTCGTCCTTCACGGCCTCGCGGACGGCGTCGACGTATTTGTTGCCGTTGACGGCGGAAGCGTCGTCGACGTTGCATACGTAGAGTACCGGCTTGTTGGTCAGCAGGAAGAGCTCGCGGGCGAATTTCTGCTCGTCGGGGGTCTCGAGGGTCACGGTGCGCGCCGCTTTTCCCTGGTCGAGAGCCTCCTTGAAGCGGAGAAGCACCTCGTACTGCATCTTGGCTACCTTGTCGCCGCCGGTCTGGGCCTGTTTCTGCGTCTTGGCGATGCGGCTCTCGATAGTTTCGAGGTCTTTGAGCTGGAGCTCGTAGTCGATAATCTCCTTGTCGCGGACGGGGTCGACCGTGCCGTCGACGTGGGTGATGTTGTCGTCGTCGAAGCAGCGGAGCACATGGAGTATGGCATCCGTCTCGCGGATGTTGGCGAGGAACTTGTTACCCAGGCCTTCACCCTTGCTGGCCCCCTTGACGAGTCCGGCGATGTCGACGATTTCGACAGTCGCGGGGACCACGCTCTTGGGCTGGCACATCTCGACGAGCTTGTTGAGGCGTTCGTCGGGGACGGTGATTACGCCGACGTTGGGTTCTATGGTGCAGAAGGGGAAGTTGGCCGACTGCGCTTTCGCGTTGGAGAGACAATTGAACAGGGTGGATTTGCCTACGTTAGGCAGCCCCACGATGCCGCATTGAAGTGACATATATGGTTATTTATAGTTATATGCTTGTTTGTGATGAATTTGCTATTGGCTGGGTGTCAGCGTCTTCTGACGGAGCGCTTTGAGGTCTTCTTCGCCCCCGACTTGGTTACTTTACCCCCCTTGTCGGCTTTCGCCTTGCGGGCCTTGCGGGCAGCGGCGGTGGCTTTCTCGCCGCGGGTCATGCGGCGTTCCTCCTTCGGAGCCGGTTCGGGGAGGGCGGGCCGCTGGGGAGCTTTCCCTCTCTTCGCCGGTTTCTGACCGCGGCCGCGGGAGTCGGGGTTTGTGAATCCGAGGTCATCCTCGCCGGGGCGGTTGGAGCGCTGGTCGACAAGCAGGAAGTCGAGCTGCTTGCGGTCGAGGTTGGCGTTGGCGACGCGGATGCGCACCTTGTCGCCCAGGCGGTAGACGTAGCCATGGCGGCGTCCGCGGATGAGGAAGTTCTTGTCGTCGAAGTCGTAGTAGTCGTCGGCCATGTCGCGCATCGGCACCAGGCCCTCGCACTTGTTCTCGTCGAGTTCGACATAGATGCCCCATTCGGTCACTCCGGAGATGATGCCGTCGTATTCCTCCGCGATATGGTCAGCCATATACTCGACCTGCTTGTATTTGATCGAGGCGCGCTCGGCGTTGGCTGCGAGCTGTTCCATCTCGGAAGAGTGCTTGCACTCCTCTTCGAGTTTGTCGAGGCTCACGCTGCGCCCTCCGTTGAGGTATCGGTCGAGCAGGCGGTGGACCATCATGTCGGGATAGCGGCGGATGGGGGAAGTGAAGTGGGTGTAGTAGTCGAATCCGAGACCGTAGTGGCCGATGTTGTCGGTGGTATAGAGGGCCTTCGCCATAGAGCGTATGGCGAGCACCGAGAGGTAGTTTTCCTCCCCTTTGCCCTTTATGTCCTGCAACATCTTGTTGATCGAGCGGTTGATTTCGCGCGGGGTGCCGTTGGTCTTCAGGCGGTAGCCGAACGCGGCGGCGATTTTCGAGAGGTCTTCGAGGCGCTGGGGATCGGGCTGGTCGTGGACGCGGTAGACGAACGCCTTGGGGCGTTTCTTCCCTTCAGCCTTGCCGATGGCGGTGGCGACGGTCTGGTTGGCGAGGAGCATGAACTCCTCGATCAGCTTGTTGGCCTCCTTTGAGACCTTGAAGTAGACGCCGACGGGGTGGCCTGTCTCGTCGATGTCAAAGCGTACCTCCTCGCGGTCGAAATCGACAGAGCCGTTTTCAAAACGGCGGGCGCGGAGCTGCTTGGCGAGCTTGTCGAGGGTGAGGATTTCCTCCTTCATATCCCCTTCGCCGGTCTCTATTACCTCCTGAGCTTCCTCGTAGGCGAAGCGGCGGTCGCTCTCGATAACCGTGCGGGCGATACGCGAGGCTTTCACGTTGGCCTGGTCGTCAAGCTCGAAGATGACGGAGAACGCCAGCTTCTCCTCGTTGGGGCGGAGCGAGCAGATTCCGTTGCAGAGGTGCTCGGGAAGCATCGGAACCACGCGGTCCACGAGGTAGACCGACGTGGCGCGCTTCTGCGCCTCGCGGTCGATAATCGAGTTGGGGGTGACGTAGTGGGTAACGTCGGCGATATGCACTCCGACCTCCCAGTTGCCGTTTTTAAGCCGGCGGATCGAGAGGGCGTCGTCGAAGTCCTTAGCGTCCTTGGGGTCGATGGTGAAGGTTGTTACCTTGCGGAAGTCCTCGCGGCGGGCGATTTCCTCCGGTGTGATTCCGGCGTCGATTTTGTCGGCCGCTTTCTCGACGGCCTGGGGATAGCGGTAGGGTAGGCCGTATTCAGCGAGGATTGCGTGGATTTCGGCGTTGTTCTCGCCGGTTTTGCCGAGGATGTCGACTACCTCGCCCCGGGGGTTCTTGGCGTCTTCGGGCCAGTCGGTGATACGGACCACGGCCTTGTCGCCGTCCGTTCCCCCCTTGAGCTTGTTCTTGGGGATGAAGATGTCGAAGCCCATGAACTTCGAGTCGGTCTTGAGGTATGTGACGGCCTTGTCGACATGGAGGGTGCCGATCAGGTTCTGCTCCTTGCGTTCGAGGATTTCGATTACTTCGGCTTCCGGCTCGGCGCCTTTGCGGGCGGCGGCGATTGTCACGCGCACGCGGTCGCCGTTGAGGGCGTGGCGCGCGTTGCGTTCGGCCACGAAGATAGTCTCGTTGTCGTCGTCGGTGATGACGCTGTTCTTGCCGTTGGAGCGGCGCACGAAAGTGCCGGTGGCGACGTTGGTGCGCTGCGGCGAGCGGTAGGAACCGGGGGCGTTCTCGATCAGGAAGCCGTCGAACGCCATTTCAGCCAGCATCATGGCCACTTGCTTCTGCGCCGCCGGGGTCTTGGCTCCCACGGCAAAGGATACCTGTTTGTAGTTGAACGAGTTGTTATTCTGCGCCGCGACATACTCGGCTACGCTGTCGCGGAGTTTCTGTACGGCTTGTTTAGCTTTGGCCATATGCTGTCTCTTTAACTAAATTCTTTATATAGGTAACGCTTAACACGGGGAAATGTTAAGCGTCACAGTAAGGTAGGGGGCCTTTACGCGTCGATGTTGGCGTAGTTGGCGTTGGCTTCGATAAATTCGCGGCGGGGCGCTACGTCCTCGCCCATGAGCATGGAGAAGATGCGGTCGGCGGCGGCGGCGTCGGAAATCTGTACCTGCTTCAGCATGCGTCCCTCGGGCGACATCGTAGTGTCGCGCAGCTCTTCGGCGCTCATTTCGCCGAGACCTTTATAGCGCTGCACGCGGGTCTGCGGCCCGTACTTGTCAATGAACGCCTGGCGCTGCTGCTCGGTCCAGCAATATTCCTCGACCTTTCCGCGGACGCACTTGTAGAGGGGCGGGGTCGCGAGATAGAGGAAGCCCTGTTCGATGATGGGGCGCATGCGGCGGAAGAAGAGGGTCATAAGGAGGGTCGCGATGTGCGAGCCGTCGACATCGGCATCGGTCATGATGATAACCTTGTGGTAGGCGAGTTTCGCGAGGTTGGCTTCCTTGGGGTCGTTTTCCGTGCCGATGGTGACGCGGAGAGCGCGGAAGATGTTGGTAATCTGCTCCGACTCGAACACCTTGTGGTCCATGGCCTTCTCGACGTTCAGCACCTTGCCTCGGAGGGGAAGGATAGCCTGGAAGCGGCGGTCGCGGCCGCTCTTGGCTGTACCTCCCGCGGAGTCACCCTCGACGAGGAAAATCTCGCACTCCTCGGCCGTGCGGCTGGAGCAGTCGGCGAGCTTGCCGGGGAGGCCTCCACCGCTGAGGGGGGACTTGCGCTGTATTTTCACTCGGGCGTTGTAGGCAGCCTGGCGTGCCTGTGCGGCGAGCACTACTTTCTCAACGATGGTTTTCGCTTCCTTGGGATGCTCCTCGAGGTAGTTGCGGAGGGCGTCGCTGACGGCGGCGCTGACGGCTCCGGCGACCTCGGAGTTGCCGAGCTTCGTCTTGGTCTGTCCCTCGAACTGCGGCTCCATCACCTTTACGGAGATGACGGCTGTCAGCCCTTCGCGGAAGTCGTCGCCGGCGATTTCAACCTTGCTCTTTTCTAGGAGTTTGTTGTCGTCGGCGTATTTTTTCAGGGTGGTTGTCAGGCCGCGGCGGAAACCGCTGAGGTGGGTGCCCCCCTCGATTGTGTTGATGTTGTTGACGAACGAGTAGACGTTCTCGTTGAAGGAGGTGTTGTAGGTCAGCGCGACTTCCACGGGTATCCCCTGGCGCTCGGTTGTCAGGTGGATAACGTGCTGAATCAGGGGCTCTTTGTTGGAGTCGATATACTGCACGAACTCTTCCAGGCCGTTGGCGGAGTAGAATACCTCGCGGCGGGCGTTCCCCTCCTCGTCGCGCTGGCGCAGGTCGGTGAGGGTCAGGGAGATTCCGGCGTTAAGGAAGGCCAGGTCGCGGAGGCGGTTGGCCAGGATGTCGTAGTCGTAGATTGTGGCGGTGAAAATCGACGCGTCAGGCAGGAATGTGATCGAAGTGCCGTGGTCATCGCTCTCGCCGATTACGGTCAGCTCGGAGGTGGGCTTGCCGCAGGAGTATTCCTGCATATAGACCTTTCCGCCTCGGCGCACTTCGGCGCGGAGGTATGTCGAAAGGGCGTTGACGCAGCTTACGCCGACGCCGTGGAGGCCGCCGGAAACCTTGTAAGAGCCTTTGTCGAACTTACCGCCGGCGTGGAGCACTGTCAGCACCACTTCCAGGGCGCTCTTGTGTTCCTTCTCGTGCATGTCGACGGGGATGCCGCGGCCGTTGTCGACGACGGTTATGGAGTTATCCTCGTTGATGGTTACCTCGATATGGGTGCAGAAGCCGGCAAGGGCCTCGTCGATCGAGTTGTCGACCACCTCGTAAACCAGATGGTGGAGACCTTTGGCGCTGATGTCGCCGATATACATCGCCGGGCGCTTGCGCACGGCCTCAAGTCCTTCAAGCACCTGGATGTTGCTGGCGCTGTATTCCTCTTGTTTCTGATTGTTGTCGTCTAAGTCAAATAAGTCGTTTGACATATCTATGCTGTAAGAGTTGCAAGCTTTCCTGTAAGCTTTTTATTGTCGTTCTAATTTCACAACAAAGGTACGCAAAAAACCTGAAACAGACAACTTCCACAGGGCCAAAATACCCCCGCGCGACCCGTTGAGGCCGGTGTTTATTCGCGGACGAGTTTTATGACCAGAGACGCGGCCACGGCGAGCGCCATGGTAATGACGAAAGCGGTCAGGAACCGGGTCGATTCCGACTTTATTTTTTTAGACAGTGCCCTGTCAATCCAGAAAAACACTACCGCGGAGATAAATCCCGTCGCGATTCCGATCCAAGCGCTTGAACTCATAATATGTCCTAATTGATTAATAGTACGTTCTAACCGATTATTTGCCATTCGCCACCATTGTCCGGGCCTATGCGCCGGAGGATGCCTTCCGCTTTGAGGTTGGCGAGATGGCGCTGGATGCCCTTGGCTGAGACTCCGAGTTCTGCAGCGAGAGCTGTCGCGCTGATTTTGGGATTAAGGCGCAGAAGCAAGATGACTTTATCACGCGTTTTCTTTGGTGCCGATGAAGCGGAAGGTTGCGGATTTATCGGTTCTATTTCTCCTACGGACTCTTCGTAAGCGGCGATTTCATGCGACAGGTGTGTAATCATTGTTTCGGTCATGAAACGGCGGAATATCGACAGGTCACCCTCCTCGCGCGTAGCGACAAGAGCCTTGATGTATTCCTCCTTGTCATCGCTGAATATGCGCGAAGGTATAAGCCCGTATTCAAATTGCAGCCAATTCATCAGCAGCCGCGCCATTCGTCCGTTGCCGTCGGCCCACGGATGAATGGTCACAAGGTTGTAGTGCGCGTCAAAACTCATCTCATAGAGCTGCTGCACCGACATAGACGAAGCAATTCGCCGGGATGCGTTCAGCGACTCGCAAAATTCTTTCAGTTTCTGTGGCACTTTGTTGAAAGCCATATAAGACCGGCCACCGACTCCCGCCGTCACGTTCAACAGTCGGAGGTCTCCGTTTGCCGACGAGAAATCCCCCAATGCGGTATGATATTCTGAACCTGTGTTCCTCATTGTCAACGCCGACAACTCTTTTAACCGGTCGATGGTAATGTCGGTATGACTGCGCGCATATACCAATACGCTCTCGTAGGCAGCTTTCAGGTCAAGGTTCATGTTCTGCTCAACAAGGCTTTTCCCTTTGAGGGCAATCCCATTGTCAAACATTATCTGGTTTTCAAGCTCTGTAATCGTAGAGCCTTCAATTGCCGTGGAATGAGTAATAATGGAATACAGATAAAACTTGTCATAGTCCAGTTGTCGGTCTATTCCAAGTTCCCGGTATCTTTCAACTATTTCTTCTAACGTGGTTTTCATACTACAAAATTAGCGTTTTCATACTACAAAATTAGCGTTTTCTTCCTACATATTCTCGTTTTCTACCTACATTGTTTGCTGAAAGAATGACGGTGAACAGGTTGCGGGGCACCGGGTTAGACGCCGGGCAGAGTATGAGGCTCATTCTGTAAGGTCTTTCTTGGGTTTGGGGGCAACGGTGGCGCCGCGGAGTGTTGGATTCTCTTTCGAGAAGAAACCGCGGGAGGGGTCGGTCGCGATAAGCACGCCGTCGGCGGGGCCGTCCGGGCGGTAGGAGATTGAGTTGCCGTATTCTCCGAGATAGCTCATTTTGCCGGTCGCGGCATCCATCCAGAACGCGTCCTTCCGCTTGCCGGAGACTTTCGAGAGGTCGATTTCCATCGGACGCCCGGTATGGTTGTAGACCAGCAGGTAGCCGGGGCCGCGGGTCGCGATCAGGCGGTCGTAGCGCTCGCCGTTTCCGCGGATTACCTCCTGGTCGGCCACGCGGTCGAAGTAGGGGAGGGAGAGCATCAGTTCCTTGAGGTAGCGCATCTGGTTGTACCCCTCGTCGTCGAGGGCCTTGTACCAGGGCTTTTCGACGCAGTCGGCGAAGTACGCGCCGCTGTAGCCCGGTTTCGCGAACTGCATAATGGCGTTGTGGCCGTAAGTATGTCCGCAGCTTCCGGCGAATACCGACCAGTAGGCGTAACGGCGCACGTCCCTGGCTGACCAACGCGGCTCGTTGCCGTCGTGAAGCCCCTGAGGTATGTCCTCGTAGCTCGGTTCGCCGTCGAGTACAGGGCGGAGTGGAAGATACTTGCGGGTCGAGTCGACGTACATCCAGGAGTCCTCTTCCGTGCCCTCCTTTATGGGGTAGTATGCGTTTCCCATGCGCTGGTTATAGCGGCGGTGACCGCTCTGGAACATATGGAAATCGAGCCAGTCGCGGTCTGCGAACCATTGGGCTGATGTGTGGCGTCCGCGGGGATGGAACGTCATAAGGTGGTTATTATCAATAGACTTGATTGTCGATGCGAGCGCGTCCCAGACTTCCGGGTGGATGTCGCCGGGAATGTCGCCTCCCATAATCCAGATGATATTCGGGCGGTCTTTGTAGCGTTCCGCGAGGAATCTTCCGTAACTTTTGGCCTGTTCCTCGTTCATTTTGCCGGATTTGACCATGCCGCCCCATATGGCTACCATCCCGATATAGATGTTGTTCGCGGCGGCCTGGTCTATGATGTAGTCGAGGTGGTCCCAGTAGCCGTAGACTCCGGGGCGGTTGATGTTGGAAAAGTCGAAACCGTCGGGCATCGACATCTGTCCGTAGGCGTTGAAGGCGGGAATCCCGTTGATTACCTGCACCTGCAC
The DNA here is from genome assembly GCA_937969265.1 of uncultured Porphyromonadaceae bacterium. Lineage (GTDB taxonomy): Bacteria > Bacteroidota > Bacteroidia > Bacteroidales > Muribaculaceae > UBA7173. The sequence continues at coordinate 27,463 of CALBWF010000050.1, read as the reverse complement.
GACGTTGTATCCGGCGGCCGCGGCCCTTTTGAGATAGAAGGTGGCTTCGTCGCGGTCGAGGCGCTCGGGAAGGAGCCATCCGGTGTCGCCGAGCCAGAAGAAGGGGGTGCTGTCGGTATGGCAGATGAAGCGGGAGTTTTCAGAAATTGTGAGTTTTCCGTGGTCCCATGGGCGTTTCGGGGCGGCTTGGACGGATATTATTGACGCGGCCGCGGCTGCCGCGATGAGGAGTGCGCGAAGTTTCATGGCGTATCGGTGAATCATACAGGTTGCGCGAAGATAGCGATTTTCCCCGAAAATATTTGAATATGACCCGGATTCTGCCGAACTTTGGAGGCGTGTTACGCGTTACCCCATATTATGGATAACAAAGAGATAGACCTGCGCCGCGAGGAGATCACGCGGTATATAACACCCCTGCGCGAAGGGGGCTCGCTGCCGGCTCTCGTCGAGGCTGCCGACGGTTTCCGCTATGTGCTCAAATTCCGCGGGGGCGGCCACGGCTCCAAGGCGCTGATTTCCGAGCTTGTCGGGGGCGAGACCGCCCGCCGGGGAGGTCTGCGGGTGCCGGAACTGGTTTTTCTGGACCTCGACGAGGATTTCGGGCGCACCGAGGGGGACGAGGAGATTCAGGACCTGCTGCATGCCAGCCGGGGCCTGAACCTCGGGCTGCATTTCCTTAACGGGGCTTACGCCTGGGATGTCGCGGTAAACCGGCCCGACCCGCTGGAAGCGTCGAAAATCGTATGGCTCGACGCGTTTCTGACGAACGTTGACCGCACCAGCCGTAATACGAACATGCTGCTATGGAACCGGGAGCTATGGCTTATAGACCACGGCTCATCGCTTTACTTCCACCACAACTGGACCGGCTGGGAGAAGGCGGCTCTGTCGCCGTTCGCGTATATCAAGAACCACGCGCTGCTTCCGCATGCCGCGTTGCTGGAGGAGGCCGACGCCCTGATGCGCGGGCGGATTACACCGGAGTTCATCGACAGCGTTGTCGCGGCCGTTCCAGAAGAATGGCTCTCGCAATCCTCGGCCACAGTCGCGCCTGGGGAGCAGCGGAAGGTCTACGCCGCTTTTTTGAAATCACGACTTGAAAATTCCAAGATATTTGTCGACCATGCCGTCAATGCCAGAAAACAGCTCGTCGGATAACCGCCACCTCTACGAGTACGCGGTGGTAAGGTTTGTGCCGGATGTTGAACGCGGGGAGTTCGTCAACATCGGGCTGGTAATGATGTGCAAGCGTCGTCGCTGGTTGAAATGCGCCTTCCATTTCGATGTTTCCCGTATCGCGGCCCTTTTCCCGGAGGCCGATTGCGAGGTGCTTCGGGCACAGGCGGCATCGTTTCTCGCCGTGGCGGCGGGAGACGGGTCGCCAATCGGCTCGCTTGAGGCGCACGAGCGGTTCCGCTGGCTGACCGCGGTGCGCAGTGCGTCGCTTGCGACCTCTCGGCCGCATCCGGGACATGCCTCAGACCTGGACGCGACGTTCGCGGCGCTCCTTGCGCGGCTGGTTCTCTGAGAGATTGTCTATTTTAGGTTGGGATGGGTGTGAGGTGGTAGGAGGGCGCGGAAGAGTTCGATTACGTCGGCGCGCGGAGCGTCTTCAGCGAGGGCGGCGAACACGGTGTCGGCCCCGGAGATTGTCCCGGCGATAAGGGGTGAGTCGAGGGTATCGATGTCATATGCGAGGCCGCTGGCATAGCCGTTGCGGGTCTTTACGACTACGAGATTTCCGGTAATGCTCGCGCTGACTACGGAGCTGTGCTGCAGATGCTGGGTTCCGTTGACATACTGGCGTCCGCGGCGACTTCCTCTGTGGAGCGTGCTGCTCTCCCCGACAATGTACCGGTACTGGCCTTTGTCCGTGGCGATTTTTGTCGCCTTTATGTTTTTCAAGTCGCGCGACAGGGTAGCCTGGGTCACGATATGCCCCCGAATGGCGAGCTGTTTCGACAACTCTTCCTGGGAGCTTATGACCTGGTGGGAGATAATGTCAATAATCTCAGCTAAGCGGGTGTTCCTGTTCTTCATTGGTCTGCGATCGTATTGCCGTTTGCACGGGGGGTTGGACAGACCCCGGCGGAGAGCTTCCGGGGAGATTGATTATCGGTTTTTGCGAAATTAAAAATAATATTCGTAAACACCTAATAAAATCGCAGAAAAATTTGTATAAATGTTTTTATGCGCAAACAATCTGCTGCGAGAGGTGATTAAACATTTATTTTATCGCCGAACAGCTCGGAGTAAATTTTATCAGTAGCGCCAATATTCTCTTTAATATATTTGCCGGCGGCTTCTCCGGCGTGACGAAGTGTAAGCGCGTTTTCTGTAAGCGCGGCCATCGTTCCGTTAAACTCCGCGGCGCTGCAGATTGAGAATCCTCCGCCGCAGTCAATCAGGTCTGACGCTTCCTTGAACTTCGAGTGCTCGGGACCGAAGATGACCGGCATGTTGTAGACGGCCGCCTCGTTGAGGTTGTGGATTCCGGCTCCGAAGCCGCCGCCGATATAAGCGACGTCGGCAAAGCGGTAAAGCGTCGAGAGCTTGCCGAACGAATCAACGATTATGCCTCGGACATTCTTTATATACGGAGGGAAGTTGCCGTCAGGATAGGTCTTGTGGAGCTTGAGCCATTCCGACAGGAGGAGGACGCTTCCGGCTGGGAAGCGGTTGCGGAGAGCTTCGAGGCGAGTCTCGTTAAACTCATGCGGGGCGATGATAAACGCCACGTCGGTATGTGCGTTGAGCCAGGGGACGTAGACCTCTTCGTCGGCTTCCCAGGAGGAGCCGGCTATGAATCGCAGTCTGTGCCCTGAGCCGAAGCCGGGGAAACCGGCGATGTCTACCGAGGAGCGCATCACGTCGGTGACGCGGTCGAAGCGCGTGTCACCGGCGACTGTCACGTTCTCGATGCCGATAACTTTCAGCAGGCGGCGCGAGCGCTCGTCCTGGACGTACAGGTGGTTGAAGCATCGGAGCATGTTGCGGAACATTCCGCCTACGGAGCGGAAGAAGCGCTGGCCGGGGCGGAAGATGGCCGAGATGATATATGTCGGTATTCCTCTGCGCCGCAATTCGTTAAGGTAGTTTCCCCAGAACTCGTACTTTATGAAAATCGCCATGGAGGGTCGGGCGAGGTCGAGGAAGTGCTTGACGCGGTGGGGGGTATCGAAAGGCAGGTAGACGACCGCGTCGACATAGGGGTAGTTCTTTCGCACCTCGAAGCCCGAGGGGGAGAAGAACGACAGCAGGATAGGCTTCTCGGGATGCTCGCGGCGCAGGCGCTCGATCATCGGGCGACCCTGCTCGAACTCTCCGAGCGACGAAGCGTGGAACCATACGCAGCCCGGTTTCAGCCCCAGGCGGCGCCGGAGGATGTCGTTGGTACGATGCTGGCCGCGTAGCATCTTGCGCACTTTGGTGCTGCGCAGCGATACCGCCTGGGCTGCCAGGGCGTAGAGGCGTATTCCGGTGTTATAGAGTACGTTCACGGTCGCGGGTTATTCGGCTGGCTGGGGTATTTTCTCGATAGCCAGGCGGATGCGCCCGATAATCTCGTCTCGTCCCATCAGTTCGGCAATGTCGAACATGTGGGGACCCTTGCATTCGCCGACGACGGCGAGGCGGAAGGCGTTCATGACGTTGCCCATGTGGAGACCGTTGTCGGTAATCCATCCGAGCACTACCTCTTCGGCCTCCTTGGATGCCATGGAGGGGAGGTCGCGGAGGATTTCCGTAAGTTTCTCCATCAAGGCCGGGGTCTCGGTCTTCCAGCGCTTGCGGATATCCTTTTCGGCGTATTCGTCGGGGCGGACGAAGAAGAAGCGCGACTGGTCCCAGAGTTCGGGAAGGAGGTTTACGCGCCCCTTGACCATTTCCAGGGCTGAGGCGATATACTCGTCGGAGAAGTCGGCGGGATTTACGCCGTGGGCCAGCATTATGGGTTTGAAATATTCGGTAAGTTCCGCACCGGTCTTTGCCATGATGTATTCGTGGTTGAACCACTTGCATTTCTCGAAGGCGAACTTGGCTCCGGCTTTCGAGCAATGGTCGAGGGAAAAGCGGCTGATGAGGTCATCCATCGACATGATTTCGGTGTCGTCGCCTGGATTCCAGCCCAGGAGGGCCAGGAAGTTGACAACGGCCTGGGGGAGGTAGCCGGTCTCGCGGTATCCCGAGGAGATGTCGCCGCTCTTGGGGTCGTGCCATTCGAGGGGGAAGACGGGGAATCCGAGGCGGTCGCCGTCGCGCTTCGAGAGCTTCCCTTTGCCGTCGGGCTTGAGCAGCAGCGGCAGGTGGACGAAGGCGGGCATCGTGTCGGCCCATCCGAAGGCCTCGTAGAGGAGGACGTGGAGGGGGGCCGAGGGGAGCCACTCCTCGCCGCGGATAACGTGGCTGACCTCCATCAGGTGGTCGTCGACGATGTTGGCGAGGTGGTATGTCGGGAGGTCGTCGGCGCTCTTGTAAAGCACCTTGTCGTCGAGAATCGAGGAATTGATTGTCACCTTGCCGCGAATCAGGTCGTTGACCTCGACGTCGCGGCCAGGCTCGATCAGGAAGCGGACGACGTACTGCGCTCCGCCGTCAATCAGGCTCTTGACCTCCTCGGCGGGGAGGCTGAGGGAGTTGCGCATCGACAGGCGTGTGGAGGCATCGTATTGGAAATTGGGCTTCGAGGCGCGTGCCTGCTCCAGCTCTTCGGGGGTGTCGAAGGCGATGTAGGCCTTACCGGCGTCGAGGAGCATCTTGACGTGCTCCCGGTATATGTCGCGGCGCTCGCTCTGCTTGTAAGGGCCGTAGGCTCCACCCTCGCGTACCCCTTCGTCGATTCCGATTCCGAGCCATTTGAGCGACTCGTTGATATAGTCCTCGGCTCCGGGCACGAAGCGGTTGGAGTCGGTATCCTCGATGCGGAGAATCATGTCGCCGCCGTTCTGGCGGGCGAAGAGGTAGTTATATAGAGCCGTGCGCACTCCTCCGATGTGGAGGGGGCCCGTAGGGGACGGGGCGAAGCGCACTCTTACTTTCCTTTCCATCTGGTGTTGCTGTTCAATTTGGTGTCCGGGAGCGCCCTGCGACGGCGGGGCGGGGCCGGTTTGGAGTTATAAACGCGAAATTAGTTAAATTTCCTGAATTACGCTAATTCTGCGTAATGTATTTATGCGTTGTCGCTGGCTGCGATTACGGCGTGAACCCGCCGGGCCGTTTTTCCGGGCGGGTCAGGAAAATTCCTCGCGGAGGGTCTCGAACCTCGAGGCCGCCGCGGACCCGAACTTGGCGATGCTTGCCCTGACGCGTTCAAGGGGCTTCTCGGCCATGTCGCCCGACTTGGAATAGAATTTGTCGGCGTAGCAGACGAGCCGTTCGAGGAGCGTTTCCGGCATGTAGGAGCGCCCGGGGGGAAGGGGCAGGAGGGCGGCTTCTTCAGGGGAGAGGCCCGAACCGGTGTGGCGCTCGGCGACGCGGGCGTAGGTTTCCGGCGCTCCCTCGCGGCGCAGGAGGTCGGCCCCGGCGTACCCGTGGGCGAGGTAGGGGAGGGAGCCCCGGCACTCGATGGCCGCCGCGTCGGTCAGGCTGATTCCGATGTCGTGGAGCATCGCGGCTGCCTCGATTTCCTCCTCGTCGAGGGGGAGGGAGCGGCGGCGGGCGATTCCGAGGGCCTTGTCGGCCACGGAGCGGCAATGGCGCATATAAATATCCCGCAGGCGGGTGCCGGCGGGATAATATTTGTCAATGACGGTCTGATAGTCGAACCGCATATCTTTCTTAAAATGTTAGAGGTCGAGGATTACGTTCCATCCGTGGGTGTCCTCGATTTCGCCGAGGCGGATGCCGTTGAGGGTATCGTAAAGGCGCTGGGTTATAGGGCCGGGCTTGCCGTCCTTGGCGATGACGTATTTGACACCGGTGTCGAGGTCGTGGATTTCGCCCACGGGGGAAGCCACGGCGGCGGTGCCGCATGCGGCCGCTTCCTCGAAGTCGGCGATTTCGTCGACCTTGATGTGGCGGCGCTCAACCTCCAGTCCCATGTCGCGGGCGAGCTGCATCAGGGAGTCGTTGGTGATGGAGGGGAGGATGGAGTCTGACGCGGGGGTTATGTACTTGCCGTCCTTGATGGCGTAGAAGTTCGCCGGACCGCACTCGTCGAGGTAGAGTTTCTCTTTCGGGTCGAGGTAGAGGACCGCGGAGTAGCCGAGGGAGTGGGCTTTCTCGCCGGCCTGGAGTGAGGCGGCGTAGTTACCGCCGACTTTCCAGCGCCCTGTGCCGCGGGGCGCTACGCGGTCGAACTCGCGCATGAGGCAGATGTTGGTGGGCTTGAAGCCGCTCTTGAAGTACGGGCCGACGGGGGTAACGAGGATGATGAAGCAATATTCCGAGGCGGGGCTGACGCCTACCTTCGGGGTCATGCCGATTTCCAGCGGGCGGATGTAGAGCGACGCTCCAGAGCCGTAGGGGGGGATGAAGCGCTCGTTGAGAGTGACTGCCAGGCGTACCATCTCCATGAATTTCTCATCGGTGATAGGCTCCATCATGATGCCTCGGGCGGAATCCTGGATTCGGCGGCAGTTTTCCATCGGGCGGAAGACGCGTACCTTGCCGTCCTTGCCGCGGAAAGCCTTAAGGCCTTCGAAGATTTCCTGCCCGTAATGGAGGGCTGTGGCGGCGATATGGATGTTCAGGGTTTCCGACGAGGAGACCTCGATTTCGCCCCATTTGCCGTCGCGGTAGTAGCAGCGCACGTTGTAGTCGGTGGGAACATATCCGAATCCCAGCGACGACCAGTCAATCTCAGCGTTCTTCATCTTGATTCTTATAGTTGGGTTATTACTGCGCAAATATACAAATTTATTTGCCAACGCCGCGTCTTTTGGCGGAAAATTTCTTAAAAAAATGCCAAATGGGCGCTTTTACCGCGTTGCCGCTACCCTCGCGGTTATAATATCAAGGGGAGGATTACGGGAGTAAGAAGCGACGTGAGCAGGCCGTTGAGGGTCAGGCCGAGGGAGGAGAAGGCGCCGTAGCGCATGCCGTAGCGTTCGATCGCGGCGGCGGTGCCGACGGCGTGGGCCGAGGTCCCTACCGAGAGTCCCCCGGCAATCGGGCTGTGGACTCGGCTGAGGCGGAGCATCTGGAACCCCGCCATCCCTCCGAAAATCCCGGTGCAGACAACGACGGCGGCGGTCAGCGAGGGTATTCCTCCTACGGTGGCCGAAATCTCCATTGCAATGGGGGTGGTGACCGCCTTGGGGGCCAGGGATAGTACCACCGCATCGCTCGCGCCGAGAAACCGCGCCAGCAGAACAACGGAAACGACGCCCGCGACGCATCCGGCAAGCTCGGCCAGCAGCAGGGGAACCATCTGCTTGCGTATGTTCTCCAACTGGCGGTATAGAGGCACGCCGAGCGCTACGACGGCCGGTTTCAGCCAAAAGTCGATATACTCGCCACCCTCGGTGTATGTGTCGGGGGAGATGCCGCCGGCGTAAAGGAAGCAGATCAGTACGAGGATTGTTACGAGAATGGGGTGGAAGACGGCCACCCCGGTGCGCTTCTGTAGCTGCTTCGCTCCGAGAAACACGGCGAACGTCAGCGCGATCAGGAAATACTTATTTTGTAGGAACGACTCCATTGCCTTTGTTGCGTTTTGACATCAGGCGGCGGCAGAGTTGGTGGGTCCACCCCGTGACGGCTATTATTATAAAGGTGCTGACGACCGTCGCTGTGACAATCGCGCCCCATTCCTCTGAGATTATGTCGAAACAGCGCATGACGCCGACGCCGGCCGGCACGAAGAAGAAGCCGAGGTTGCGGACCAGGAAGTCGGCTACCTTGTCGACCCACATCAGGCGCACCCACCGCAGTTTCAGTGCCGCGGCGAGCGCCACCATCCCGATGATGCTCGACGGCACCGGCACCCCGGTGAGCCACACGACCAGCTCCCCGAACGCCAGGAACGCGAATATTACCGCGCATTGAAGTATCATAACATTCAGTTTTAAATCGCCGCGAAATTACAGCAATCCTCCGAACCCGCAAAGCATTCCGCAAAAAAACTTATCCATTAGGTTACGGGATAGTGCCGCCGCTAAGAGGGATGGTAACAGGGGATTGGAGCTGGTTTATATCCGGAAGGGGCGAGGGGGAGAAAAAAGGCGCTGTGTCGCGGAGGGACACAGCGCCAGGGAATTGTTTTAGAATTAATGGGAGAGAGATAATGGGAGAGGGGCGGTTACTTGACGGCGACCTTGGCCACGGAGTTGCCGGAGGCAACGACGTAGATGCCGGCGGGGAGCGGGAAGGTCACGCTGGAAGCGGCAGTGGCTTTGGCAACGATGCGGCCGTCGGGGGTGGCGACGGTGATGGCGGCGGGTGCGTTATTGACCGTCAGGGAGCCTGTGCCGGTGATTACGCGCCAGGTGTCGTTGGCCGGGGTGAGGGCGATGCCGGACTGAGTGGGGTTGTAAGTGTTGGAGAATTTCGATTCGCCGGCGGAATAGAGCACGCTGACGTTGTAGTCGTGCCTGCCGGTTCCGGCGTTCTCGTCGACAAACTCGTTTTCCTCAACCGGGGCGTCGTTGAGTTTCACGCCGTCGCGGTAGACGTTGTAGCCGTTGATTGTGAAGGCCGCGGGGTCTCCGGCGGGGATGAAGGTAACGTCGTCGACCATCAGGACATATTTCGCGTTGGAGCAGTTGCGGATGGCGAAGTGTTTAGCCCCGTCGGGCAGCTCGGCCTCGTAGGGCTGGTACTGGTTGGGAATGTTGGCGAAGAGTGCAACGGAGACGAAGTCTTCGGGTTTGAGAGATCCGGTAGAGTAGAGGATTTCAAAAGTCTCGAGCTCCGACTCCAACATGGAGTAGGAGCGGGCGTTGACCGTTATGGTCTGCGGGCCGCCGAAGAGTTCGGGAGAAATCGCCCAGTCGTCGTTCTGCACGGTACCTTGTCCCTTGATGCCTGAAATCATCGAGGCGAGGAACTTGTTGCCGGAGACGGTAGCGAAGGAGCCGTTGTTGAAGTCCTCGTGGGTGTTGTCGAAAATCCACCAGGACTGCTGGGAGTAGTCGGGGATGCCGGGCATTGTCCCTTCTGAGAATCCGGCAATCTGGGCCTTGTCGACATCCACGAGTGTCCAGCCGCCGATGCCGGAGGTTGCCCATGAGTCGTAGCTCTCGAAGTCTTCGAGAATCTCGTAGGGCTGCGCCTTGGATGTGTCAGGTTCGCCCCAGGAGAGGGTCACGGTGTTGCCGGAGGCAGAGCCGGTGAGGTCGGCGACAACGGGATAGGAGTTGACGCGGAGGGTGACCTTGGCGGTTTCGGTCGCGTTGTTGGTCAGGTCGTCGTCAGTGTCGCAAAGGATTTCGGCGCGGTATTCGGTCTCCTCGGGGTCGAGGATTCCGAGGGTCTGGGTGAAGATGACGTGGTCGTACTGGCCTACGGCGAGAGCTGTCGAGCTGTAAGTGTCAGCGATGTTGTCGCCGCGGTAGAGGTTCACGGTATAGTCGCCGGAGGTTTCCGAGCCGAAGTTGAGCACGTCAACCTTGATTTCAAAAGGTTCGGAGGAGCGGGCCTTTGCGGGGGCTGTCAGAGCGGCGGCCTTGAGGTCGCGGGGGTAGATGTTGGAAATCGCGATACCGTCGAGGAAAAGGTCGGTATTGTTATTGCGCCAGCCGGTGAGCTGCACTCGGACGGTTTTGCCGACGAACTCGTCGAGGCGGCATAGGTGCTTGTTCCAGCCCATCGCGGGAGCGTATTTGCCGAACGAGCGGGTTGTGCCGTCGGTCGCGGTAACGACAACCTCGACCTCGTGGTCAGCGGGGTCGGACCCGGCGATGCTGTAAGTATAGTAACTGAGGGTCGGCGAGGGTATTTTAGAGAGGTCGATCAGGCCGGTGTGCAGAGTGGCGGCGCCGCCGATGCGTCCCGAGAGGAAGATCATACCGTTGTCGCCGTCAGCCGACGACACGTCCTCGAAGTCGGTGGTCTGTTGCCAGTAGTTGTTGCCATCATAAACGGTTGACGTCGTGATGGTCGAAGCGCGTCCCTTGGGAAAGGATTCGATGAAGGGAGCGTCGTAAGGCTTGCCCATCGGCACCGGGGTGGCGTTCGTAGCCGTTGCCTCGCCCTGGACTGTCTTCGCGGTCACGGCGTAGGTGTAGAACTGCTGGCTGGGCGCGGCCTCTTCCCCTTCGGCGGGTGCTGTGGGGGCGGGAAGAGTATCCTCGAAAGTCAGGCCCTCGAGGTTGGTTGCCACGGTCTCCCATGTGCTGGCATAAAGCGCCTGGCGCTTCACGTCATATTTGATGAGAGAAGCCGCGATGGGGAATCCGTCCTTGTCGGTGGTCGGGGCGGTCCAGGAAACGACAGCCCTGTCGTTGGCGCTGTTGGCAGCCGTCACGCTGTTGGCGGGAGCCGGTACATTGATTCCCACAAAGACGGTCGCCGAAACCGGGTCGCCGCTGCCGTCCTCGGTGAAGGCTGCGACGCTATAAGTGTAGAGACCGTTTACCGCCACATTGTCGGTATAAGTCTGGGCGGAGCCTACGGCGGGGTTGTTGATGGTCTTAATAACATCTTCGCCGCGGGAAATCTCGATTTTCGAGAGGGAGGTAAGCGCCGAGCCGTCCTTGGCCTTGTCGGGGGCGGTGAAGGTGATAACGGCCTTCTTGTCGCCTGTCGGGTCGGGGGTCACGGAGAGGTCGGTTATGGCCGCGGGAGATACCACTGCCACTCCGTTGAGAATCGCGAGGTTGGTGATGCCGAAGCGTTGTCCCGGCTTTCCGCTGGCGTGTAAACCGATGTAGTAATCGCCGGTAGTCTCAACGAAGACCTCGGTGTTGAACGTCCAGAGGGAGTTGCCCCCGAGCTGGGGCAGGCCTGTCATCTCCATAAGGGAGGTAGTCATGGCCGCCGGGGTTTTGTCAGCACCGAGTTTTACCTCGAAGGAGGGGGGAATAGCGGCGAAATTGTATTTGGCCATTGTTAAGGTGACCTTGTAGGTCTTGCCGGCCTCGAAGCGGATCGATGGGGTGATCAGCCAGTCGTCGTTTTCCGCGTCAGCTATGAGGGTCGGCGTTTTCGATACCCAGTCGATAGCCTGGCCGTCAAGCTGCCTGAAAGTGACTGTCGAAGTCTGCGGGGTCCAGGTTGCCTGGTCGTTGTTCGCGTCGAGCACGGTATAGCCGAGCGACGAGAGGTCGGTAGTCTTGAAATCGCAGGTGTAATAGTTCCCCTGTCCGAGCGCTTTGCCCGGAATCAGGAGAGCCGCCGCGATAATCGCGCCGGAAAAACCGGCACCAATGAGTCGCTGTTTCAGCATAATTCGGATGGATTAGTTTATGAATATTGTATTTGTTTTATCAGTGTATCAGGATTTTGACGGGAGTTTTGCCGGGGACTGAGATGATGTAGACACCCGCCGGGAGGACGGTTCCCACCGGACCTGAGGCCACGGAGCGCCCGGCGATGTCCGTGACAGTCGCGCCAGGTCCGAGCGTTACCGCGGACCCGTTGACGGAGAAGTCGGCGCTGTCGGGCTTAACGAGGCTGACGGCGGAGCTTTTGCCGGTTGTCACCTCCACTACGTTGGAGCGGAGCGAGCGCAGGGAGCCGTTGTCGGCCACGAGCGAATAATAATATGTGGTCGCGGGTTTCAGCCCGGTGACCTGAAGGCTCGTCACGTTGCCGGTTGAGCGCTCCTCGTAGCCTTCGGCAAAGGTGTCGCGCAGGGGGCCGAACGGCTCCACGGTAACGTCGTCGAGGGCGAGCGAGCCTTTGGCGGGGCGGTTGAAGCGGATCGCTATGCGGCGTGCGTCGGTGCCGAAAGTGAAATCTTTGACCACGCCACCTTTTGCGGAAACTACCGGCTCAGCGGCTGTTTCTTTCCATTCATCTCCGTCGAAGGCGAGCACGCTGACGGTTTCCGCATCGGACGTCGAGTTGCCGCGGTGCCAGAACGACAGGGCGCGTATGCCGTCGGGATAATCGGCGCTTTCCAGCCGGTCGCCGTCGGCCGAGAGACGGAGCGACATCGGGGCCGCTCCCGCGTAGCTCGCCATACCGTAGGAACCGGAGGCGGTGGTCGACCATCCGGCGGGGAGGTCTTCCGCCCCGGTGTCAAACGTCGCTGTCACGGGGATGCCAGGCTCGTTGACTTTCTCGTAGACATCAATCAGGTAGTTTGTCGCGTCGGTCATCGGCTCCCAGGCCGCGGTGAACGAATCCTCGCCTACCTCTGCGGCATCAATGGCCACGGGTGCGAAGTAGTCGAAAGTCGGGTCGAGGGTGCGGAGCGTCGCTGGTTCCGATTCGGCGCTTCCGAAGAAGCCGTCGTCGGCTGTGACGGTGAACGAGTAGTCGGTCGAGGGGGTCAGTCCGTTTATTTTAAGCAAATTGTCGGTTCCGGTTTCGTAGCGCTCGATAAGTTCCTGCCCACCTTCCGCGGAGGGCCCGTATAGGTAGACGGTATATCCTTTCGCTCCCTCAACCACCTGCCAGCGGGCGGTGAAGCCACCGGCGAGAATGTCGGTAGCTCTCAGCGAGGAGGGCGATTCTATGTCGGACGAACCACCGTTGAGGCGGAAGGCGATGGTGCCGTCGCGACGCTCGGTTATGTCGGTCAGGGAGATTCCGGTATCGGCTCCCGCCCAGCTTACAAGCGCCGGAGATGTTGACGCGCTCAGCGCTGTTACCCCGGCCTCACCGGGGAAGCAGTCGCCGCCGCGCGATTTCTCGTCGCGGGTGCCGTCGGCCTCGATAATGTCGACGCGGTTATGCGCGGGGTCGTTGTTGAGTGCGTTGGTTCGCCAGATTTCGGAGTCGTAGTCGATATGCCATACGAGCATGCCGTGGCCCGGGATGTAGCTGTCCCACCCGGACTGCTGGCGGTTTTCTATAATGAAGAATTCGTTTTCCTTCTCGGTAGGGATAACGTAGGCATCCCCCTGTTCCAGCGGTTTGAGGGCGATGTTGCCCTTCCCTTGGAGCCGTTCAGGCTCGAAATATCCGAGGGCGGAACGTTCCCATGCGGAGTACTGCGGCGGGGTGCAGCAGTCGTTGTTGTAAGGGCCGTAGTCCATTGCCGACCAGGCGCCGGCTGTGAAGGTACCCTCGGCGTACTTCGTGGAATAAAGGTCGGGGAGACCCATGACGTGGGAGAACTCGTGGATGAACGAGCCGATACCTACCGGGCGGTAACCATAGCCCTGATCGGACAATTCCCACTCGTTGACACAGGCGTAGCGGTCGAGCTTCACGCCGTCGAAGGTATAGGAAGTGCCGGGTTCGGCCGAGGTGATTTTCCAGGCGTGAGGCCAAACGCTGTCGGCGGGTCCGCCGGATGCTTCGCCTCGTCCGGCGTAAACGACGAACACGTTGTCGATTACCCCGTCGCCGTCGCAGTCATACCTGCTGAAATCCACTTCTGGGTTGAGCTGGCGGCATCCTTCGATTGCCATTTTCTGCGGAGCGTTGTCCTGGTCGAAAGCGTCGTTGCCGCCGTAGAACTCGCGGTTTTTCTGCAAAGTCACCGGGCCGTAGACATCGAACGTGGGGCGGAAAATGCCGTTTGAGGAGTGGATGAACCAGTCGCGGGCGCTCCCCGTGGCCCGGTAGTCGGAGAACCCCTCCTGGTTGAGCATGCGGGTAAAATAGTCCAGCGGGTCGGAGAGGTTGAACTTGACGTCCTGGTATTGTGCGAGGATGACGACAGCTCTCTGTTCACCCCGGGCGGGGAAGGTAGTCCCTTCGACCATTCCGGCGACCTTGTTCGGGGCTTTGGCGCGCCTTGCGGCCAGCGCTCCTATCCTCAGCGAGGCTTTCACCGGCGTCCCGGAGGCGCGGATTTCCCCGTCGGGAGCAATGTCGGCTGGTACGAAGGCGTCTCCGTCTCGGGTGAGCAGCGTCCCGTTGTCGGCGTTTACGAAATAATGGAAATTTTCGTCGCCGATCATTCTGACGGCCACAGTCCCTCCTTTGCCGTCAGGGGCGTGGGTGACTGTCCGTTTGGCCGGCATGGCGTTAGCGGCGGCGCATCCGGCCGAAATCGCGGCTGCGAGCAATGGTCTGAGAAAGCACGAGGTATTCATCCGATTTCAATATCCAAAGATTGCGATTCTGGGTGTGATAATCTACAAGTGTGATAGTCTACAAAGGTAGTGTATTGCGCATAAATATCCAAAATATGCCGTGAAAAAACGAATTTTCACGGCATATTTGCGAATATGACGCCCTAAAGGCGGCTTTTTGTCAGGCGTTGAATTTGTGGCAGGGGAGGCCGAAGGCTTCGGCTACGGCGGGATAGACGACGCGCCCTTCTACGATGTTGAGGCCCTGCTCCAGGGCTTTGTCTTCCAGGCAGGCCTCGCACCATCCCTTGTCGGCGAGCCTGAGGGCGTAGGGGAGGGTGGCGTTTGTCAGCGCGAGGGTCGAAGTGAAAGGTACGGCGCCGGGGATGTTGGCCACAGCGTAGTGGACGATTCCGTCGAGGGTGTATGTCGGGTTTGAATGGGTAGTCGGGGTGGAGGTCTCGAAGCATCCGCCCTGGTCGATCGCGACGTCGACGAGGAGGGTTCCGGGGCGCATAAGTTTCAGCATCTCGCGGGTCACGAGCTTCGGGGCTTTTGCTCCTGGAATCAGTACGGAGCCGATCACGAGGTCGGTCGTCGGAAGTTCCTGCTCGATGTTGTGGCGCGAGGAGAAGAGGGTCTTGACGTTTCGGGGCATCGTTTCGGCAACGTGGCGGAGGGTCGGGAGGGAGATGTCGGTTATTGTCACGTCGGCTCCGAGTCCGGCGGCCATGAGGGCTGCGTTGCGCCCTACGACACCAGCACCGAGAATCAGCACTTTTGCGGGCTTCACCCCCGGAACACCGCCGAGGAGCACTCCGCGGCCACCCTGGGGTTTCTCCAGGAAGCGAGCTCCCTCCTGGACGGACATGCGGCCGGCTACCTCGCTCATCGGCACGAGCAGGGGGAGCGAGCCGTCGGCGAGGCGCACCGTCTCGTAAGCGATGCAGACGGCGCCGGAGCGGAGCATTGCCTCGGTCAGCTCGCGGTCGCATGCGAAGTGGAAGTAGGTGAAGACTACCTGGTCGCGGCGTATCAGGGGATATTCCTGCTTGATCGGTTCCTTTACCTTGATGATCATTTCGGCGATGGCGTAGACCTCTTCGATAGTCGGGAGGATTTTCGCTCCTGCGGCTTCGTATTCGGAGTCGGCGAACCCGGAGCCTTCTCCGGCGGTGTGCTGTACGTAGACGGTGTGGCCGTGGGCCACCAGTTCCTTAGCCCCCGCGGGGGTTACTGCCACTCGGTTCTCGTTATTTTTAATCTCTTTGGGAACTCCGATAATCATTGTGGTAAGTGTTAAAAGTTATACAACGCAAATATAACGCGTAAATCGGCTGAATTATTCATTTTATACGGAATATTTTCGTATGTTTTGCAACATAGCTGTTGAGCGCTGTTTTTTGCGCGGGCGCCGGATTAGCGTTAACTTCGCGGAATAATACAATCGTTTATGGACAATACGACGCATAAGATATACGACTGCCTTCCGGCGTGGCTCTTTTCGGCGCTTGTGGTAGCCGCGATTCTGTGGCTGACGCTGGCGCGGGAGCCGCTGCCGCAAAACTCTCTGCCTCTGATACCCGGCTTCGACAAGCTGGGACACGCCTGCATGTTCGGGGGACTCTATTTCGCCCTGTCGTTTGACTTCCGGCTGCATCATCGGAGGCGGGGCAAAAAAAATCCCCGCCGCGGCGCGGCCCGGAGGGCGTTGCTGCTGGCGGGAATATGCATAGCGTTCGGAGGACTGATCGAACTGCTTCAGGAGTGGACGGGGCAGGGGAGAAGCGCTGACTGGCTCGACTTCGCAGCCGACGCGGCGGGTGTGCTCCTCTCTGCGGCCGTCACTCCTTGGGTGCTTCGCCGTTTAGGGCCTGGCGCACCGACTCGATGAGCTCGTCGCCCTGCTTGTCGCGGCTGATGATGGTTCCGTCGGGGCCGAACAGGATTATGCATGGAATCGCGGGGATGCCGTAAAGGTCCGTTGGTATCGACTGCGCGTTGAGAATCTGCGGCCACGGGAGCTGGTGCTGCTCTACGGCGCGGAGGGTGTTCTGCGGCTCGTCCCAGACGGCTACCCCGAGCACCTCAAGCCCCTTGGGGCCGAACTCTTTGAGAATCTCTTTGATGACTTTCGTCTCGCGGATGCAGGGCCCGCACCACGAAGCCCAGAAATCAACCAGGACGTATTTCCCCTTGCCAACGTAGTCGGAAAGGCTCTGGGTCACGGAGTCGTTGGTGACGGTGAAGTCGACGAACTTGTGGCCGGGAGTGGTACGCTCTTTTGCCTCGGCGCTCGCGAGGAGTTTCTGCACGCGCCGGTATTTTTTCAGCGAGGGGTGCTTTTCCAGCTCGGCTTTAAGCTCGGCGAGCGAAAGCGACCAGGCGTCGCCGCAGAACATCATATAGCCAACAGGATTATCCATATTGGCCCTCATCACCGAGTCAGACAGGGCGTTGTAGCGGGCTTCGAGCGCCTCCATTTTAGGCATTGACGCGGAATCTTTCGGAAGCGCCTGGGCCTCCGCCATTATTTTCTGTGCCTCGGCCTGGAAACTGGTAATGACGTCGTTGAGGGGGGATGAGGGGGCTTTCTGGCCTCCGAAATCAATTTCGGCGTTCTCCAGGATGAAGGTTCCGCGGCGCTGTCCGTCGACAATCACTCGGGCGGCGACAGGCTCGTCGACCTTCCCGGTAAAGACGGCCTTGCTGTTCTCGACCATCGCGGAATCAATCTTGGAGTTCGTATCATAGTTGACGAGGAAGGCCATCATCTCGTCGTCTTCCTCCGGGAGCTGGACGGCGACGCGGTAGCCGGGCGCGTCGCCTTGCGCGGCGTTAGCCCCGGAGCAAGCCGCGAGCAATGCTGCCGCCCCAATCGTTAAAAATCTCGATTTCATATTGTTAAAACGCTTAAAAAATTTTAAATTCGCGGCAATGGTGGCGTAAAAGCGACTTTTGCCGACATAATTATCCGACAAAGTAAGACAAAAAATTGTTATAACAAGGAAAAAATCACATTAAATATTCATAATCGAATGGACCGACAACATCTTATCCCAGCCATTCTTGACAGCATACGTTCAAATTGGGACAATCCGGCTCTTTCCGATTTCCAAGGGACGACATATAAATATAAGGATGTCGCGCGGCATATCGCCGAGGTGCGCATCCTCTTCCGTTCCCTGGATATAAGGCCGGGCGACCGGGTTGCGATTTGCGCCAAAAATTCCGCGGCATGGGCCGTGACCTTCCTCGCGGGGCTTTCCTACGGGGCTGTCGTTGTGCCGCTGCTACACGAGTTTCATCCCGACAGTGTCGAGAGACTTGTAACCCATTCTGAGGCGAGGGTATTGTTCACTGAGAAGTCTGTCGCCGAGAAGCTGAACCAGGTCAACATGCCGATGCTGGAGGCCGAGATACTGATGCCGGATTTCGAGGTGGTCTTTTCCCGCAGCGAGAAGCTGTCGGAGGTCGCCCGGACGCTCGCGAGCCGGTTCGATGAGATTTATCCCGGCGGTCTCGACCGCGAGACGGTCAACTGCCATATCCCCGAGCCGGGAGAGATGGCGCTCATCAATTATACTTCCGGCTCGACGGGTAACCCGAAGGGGGTTATGCTCAGCTATAAGAACCTGTGGAGCAACGTCCGTTTCGGACTTGAGAAGATAGATTTCCTGCACCCCGGCGACTCGATGCTCAGCATGCTTCCGCTGGCCCATATGTACGGGCTTGTCTTCGAGTTCCTTTTTCCGTTCTGCCGCGGGTGCCATATCACCTTCCTGGGGCGAGTGCCGTCGCCGAATGTCGTGCTGAAGGCTTTCGCCTCGACCAGGCCGCAACTCGTGATCACCGTGCCGCTCGTGATAGAGAAAATAGTGCGCACGAAGGTGTTCGCCGTACTTCGCAAACCCCTTATGCGGCTACTGACCTCCATTCCGTTTGTCCGCGGGTTTATCTACAAGAAGATACGCCGGCAGTTACTGGAGGCTTTCGGGGGCAATCTGAAACAGCTTATTCTCGGAGGCGCCGCTCTTTCGCCCGACGTGGAGGACTTCCTGCGCAAAATCGGATTCCCCTTTACCGTAGGGTACGGCATGACTGAGTGTGCCCCGCTGATTACCTACGAATGGTGGGAGACGGCGCGTCCCCGCTCCTGCGGCCGACTTACCGACCGCATGGAGGCCCGCATACTCTCCGACGACCGCTTCAACATCCCCGGCGTGCTCTTCGTGAAGGGTGACAACGTCATGATGGGATATTACAAGAATCCCGAGGCCACGGTCGACGCGATGTGTCCCGAGGGATGGCTGAAGACCGGCGACATTTGCACGATCGACCATGACGGCTACATCTATATCCGCGGCCGCGACAAGAATATGATTCTTACCTCTTCGGGTCAGAATGTCTACCCGGAGGAGGTGGAGACCGTTGTCAACGCCCAGCCGATGGTCGCGGAGTCCGTTGTTGTCGACCGTGACGGGCGAATCGTGGCGCTCGTCTATCCCGACTATGAGGCGGCGAAGAAGGCCGGAATGACTCCCCGGGAGGCTGAGGCCGCGGTTATTTCCGCCCTCCCGGCAATCAACCGGCAGCTCCCGGCCTACGCCCGTATCTCAGAAATCGAAATCCGCCCCGAAGAGTTCGAGAAGACCCCGAAACACTCAATCCGCCGGTTCCTCTACAAGTAATCGGGACTGACAGGAATTTAATACGCGCGAATATGCTATTTGTCAAAATAAGTAGTATATTCGCGTTGTCATATTAATTTTTACACAATTCTATCAATGAGAAATTTCAGACTTTTCGGGGCGCTCGCGCTGTGCGCGGCCATGGTGCCCGCGCTAACCTCCTGTGGCGACGATGACGATGACAAAGGGGGCGACGGCACAGGCGGTGTCCTCGTAATCGAGGGAGAACGAATCTCCTCGATCAGCGGCGTCCAGTTCGACTACGATTCCAAGGGACGGCTTACCCACCTTTCCGATAATTCGGGAGGGCTTACTATCGACTATTCCCGCGGCAAAATCTATCTCGACGGCCAGGAGGACGGTGAAAACAGCTATAAGGTAAAGTTCAACGGGAATGGCTGTATCACCGAGCTACACAACTCCTGGAGCTATACGGAGAGCGAAGGGGGCCACAAGTACCAGTACAAGGGTAGCGGAACTGTAACCTTCTCCTACAACGGCAGCGGCTATCTCGTGAAGTGCAGCAGCAAGTCGACGGAAACCGGCAAAGACCTTACGAGCGGTGTTTCCGGCAAGTACACCGAGAGTTACACCACTAATCTGACCTGGCGCGACGGCGATTTGGTAAACGCTGTCGAGAAAGGGACCGAGATTGAAGGAAACGATAAAGATACCTGGCGCGACGAAACGGAAATCGACTACACATCAACGGTCAACAAGTTCCGCCAGCTTCCGATGGCTGTAAGCTCGGTTCTTAACGACGACACCGTATGGGACATGATCGCGGCCGCCGGCTTGTTCGGCAAGGGGACTAAGCACTTCCCCTCGAGCCTCTGCGAGACCGACGAAGAGGGTTACAGCAACACGATTTCCTGCTCGTACCGTCTGAACTCCGTAGGTGCGATTAGCTCGGAGACAATCTCTTACAACACATATAATTACAGCTACGAGGAGGTTTCCCGCGGCCAGGAAGCGTCGGGGATTGTCAAACTGCCCGACCCCCGCGGTTTCTTTATGAAGCGTGCTTCCCGCAAATGAGCGTGAGCTCCCGGTAAAGTAATTATCAGAGCCTGTACCCGCCCCCGCGCCATTCCCGGCGCGGGGGCGTTTCATTCTTTTTGAGGCGGTTGTGCGTTATTTCGGGATTTTGTAGTAACTTTGCATCTTGAAATAGAAGAATTAGAAATAAACGCAAGATGCAAAACATCCGCAACATCGCTATCATCGCCCACGTGGACCACGGTAAGACCACGCTGGTCGACAAGATGCTACTGGCCGGAAATCTCTTTCGTGAGAATCAGAATACCGGCGAATTGATTCTCGACAACAACGACCTGGAACGGGAGAGGGGCATAACAATCCTCTCCAAGAACGTGTCCATCAACTATAAAGACACCAAAATAAACATTATCGACACTCCGGGACACGCCGATTTCGGCGGCGAGGTTGAGCGCGTGCTCAACATGGCCGACGGCTGTCTGCTGCTTGTCGACGCTTTCGAAGGTCCCATGCCCCAGACCCGCTTCGTGCTTCAGAAAGCGATACAGATGGGGCTGAAGCCCGTCGTCGTAATCAACAAGGTCGACAAGCCCAACTGCCGCCCCGACGAGGTGCAGGAGATGGTCTTCGACCTGATGTTCAACCTCGACGCTACCGAGGAGCAGCTTGACTTCCCGACAATCTACGGTTCGGCCAAGAACGGCTGGATGAGCACCGACTGGAAGAAACCGACCGAGGACATCATCCCCCTGCTCGACACTATCATAAACCATATTCCCGCCCCGACGACCCTCGAGGGGGATCCGCAGATGCTGATCACGTCGCTCGACTTTTCGAGCTACGTCGGCCGTATCGCCGTGGGGCGCGTCCACCGCGGCACTCTCCGCGAGGGTATGGAAATCGGGCTGTGCAAGAAGGACGGCTCGGTCGTGCGCCAGAAAATCAAGGAACTACACACATTCGAGGGTATGGGTCGCAAGCGCGTCAGCGAGGTGTCTTCGGGCGACATATGCGCCCTGGTAGGTATCGAGAATTTTGAAATCGGCGACACGGTCACTTCCATCGAAAATCCCGAACCGCTCCCCCGCATCGCCATCGACGAGCCTACAATGTCGATGACCTTTACCATCAACGACTCCCCGTTTTTCGGCCGCGACGGCAAATACGTCACCTCGCGCCATATCCACGACCGCCTCATGCGCGAGCTCGACCGCAACCTGGCGCTCCGCGTCGAGAAGGGTAGCGACGAGGACAAATGGACTGTGTTCGGCCGCGGCGTGCTCCACCTGTCGGTGCTGATCGAGACGATGCGCCGCGAGGGTTACGAGCTACAGGTCGGGCAGCCCCAGGTTATCGTCAAGACTATCGACGGCGTGAAATGCGAGCCTGTCGAGATGCTGACAATTAACGTAACCGAGGAATACGCGTCGAAGATGATCGATATGGTTACCCGCCGCAAGGGTGACCTCGTTTCGATGACCACCCAGGCCGACCGCGTGCATATGGAGTTCGTCATCCCCTCCCGCGGCATTATAGGCCTGCGCAACAATGTGCTGACCGGTTCGGCGGGGGAGGCAATCATGGCCCACCGCTTTCTCGAATACCTGCCTTGGAAGGGTGACATCGAGCGCCGAACCAACGGCTCGCTGATCGCGATGGAGGGTGGAACGGCCTACGCTTACGCCATCGACAAGCTGCAGGACCGCGGCCGCTTCTTCATCTTCCCGCAGGACGAGGTCTATGCCGGCCAGGTAGTGGGCGAGAGCGCCAAAGACAAGGACATCGTAATCAACGTCACGAAGTCGAAGAAGCTGACGAACATGCGCGCTTCCGGCGCCGACGACAAGGCGAAAATCGTTCCCCCGGTGGTTTTCTCCCTGGAGGAGACCCTCGAATACATCAAGGAGGACGAATACGCCGAAATCACCCCCAACCATATCCGTATCCGCAAAATCATTCTCGACGAGCTGGAGCGCAAACGCGCTAACCGCTCCGAGGGTTAACCAGATAATAACAGACAGCCACCATGTGCGCAATGAAGCCCTCCATACCCAAAGGCACCCGCGACTTCTCCCCGGCTGAAATGGCCCGGAGAAACTATATATTCGACACCATACGCTCGGTGTTCCGGCTCTACGGCTACAACCCGATCGAGACTCCGGCGATGGAAAACCTCTCCACCCTCATGGGCAAGTACGGCGAGGAGGGTGACAAGCTCCTGTTCAAAATCCTCAATTCCGGCGACTTCCTCCGCGGGGCCGACCGGGAGCTGATCGAGGCGGGCGACTGCAACCGCCTGGCCGCGCAGCTTTGCGAAAAGGGGCTGCGCTACGACCTGACGGTTCCCTTCGCACGCTACGTCGTGCAGCACCGCAACGAGCTGCAGATGCCTTTCAAGCGCTTCCAGATTCAGCCGGTATGGCGCGCCGACCGCCCGCAGAAGGGGCGTTACCGCGAGTTCTACCAGTGTGACGCCGATGTTGTCGGTTCCGACTCGCTGGTCAACGAAATCGAGCTGTTGCAGATGATTGACGAGGTGTTCCGCCGCCTGAAGATACGCATCATACTCAAACTCAACAACCGCAAGGTCCTCGCCGGAATCGCCGAACTGATCGGCGCTCCCGACAAGATTGTCGACATCACGGTCGCTATCGACAAAATCGACAAAATCGGTCTCGACAACGTCAACGCCGAACTTGCCGAGCGCGGGCTTTCGCCCGAGCAGATCGCGGCTCTCGGCCCGATTCTCCAGATTTCCGGTACCGTCGGGGAGCGCCTGGCGCGGCTGCGCGAGCTTCTCGCGGCGTCGGAAGAGGGCATGCGCGGTGTCGAGGAGCTGCAGACCGTCGTCGACGGTGTCATGGCGCTCGGCCTTGACGCGGAACTTGACCTGGACGTGTCGCTCGCCCGCGGTCTCAACTACTATACCGGGACCATAATCGAGGTGAAGGCCGCCGACGTGGCTATAGGCTCGATAACCGGCGGAGGCCGCTACGACAACCTTACCGGGGTGTTCGGCATGCCGGGCCTTTCGGGTGTCGGAATCTCTTTCGGCGCCGACCGTATCTACGACGTGCTTAACACTCTCGACCTGTATCCCGCCGAGGCCCGAACCTCGACCCGCGTCATGTTCGCCAACTTCGGTGGTAAGGAAGCCGCCGCGGCGATGGGGATGCTCAAAGAGCTGCGCGCCGCCGGTATCGCGGCGGAGATTTATCCCGATGCGGCGAAGATGAAGAAGCAGATGGGCTACGCCGACGCGCTCGCGATACCCTTTGTGGCGCTTGTCGGTGAAACGGAGGCTGCCGAGGGTAAGCTCAACCTGAAGAACATGGCAACCGGGGAGCAGCAGCTCCTCACGCCCGCCGAGGCAGTCGCCCTGATTAACAAACAAGCATAGCCCTTTCTCCTGACAATGAAGAAACTAATTGCCATAATATTGCTGCTTGCCGCCTTCGGGGGCGCGCTGACCGCCCGCGGCGAGTTCCGCTGGGGCCCGACAGCAGGCGTCGCGATCACGAACCTGAAATACAAGCAGACGCTTTTCACCAAGGACCAGTGTGTCGGCCCGCAGGTCGGAGTCATCGGGGAGATGATGTTCCCCGGTATCGGCTTCGGAATCGACCTCGGGGCTATCTACTCGATGGAAGGAGCGAAGCTCCACCTCGGTGAGCAGCCCGTATGGGGCGACTCCTACAACGGGCAGAAGGGCTACGGAACCGTGCGCCTGTACCTTCATAAGATTGACATTCCTATCAACCTGCGCTTCAAGTGGACCCGTATGAACGGACTTGAGGAGTATTGGGCGCCCTATGTTTTCGGCGGTCCTGTGATTTCCCTCCTCGCGGGCCACAGCGACATCAAGGTAATCGACAACCCGTTCGGCTCTATCGGCCTCCAGTGCGGTCTGGGCTTTGAAATCAATAAGCGGTTCCAGATCCAGGCTTCCTACCTGTGGGGCATGACCTACAGCACCCGTATGGAGAAGCTCGTCGATGTCTCGGGCCAGTCACGCGTGTGGTCGGTCCGCGTCGCCTATCTTTTCTAAGATTCACGGGAGAGCCGGTCAGCCTCTTTCCTAACACGATATGATTATGCTCAAAAACAGAATCTCCTCCTATACGCGCCGTGGCGCGGCGATTGCCGTTGCCGCGGTGTCGCTTGCTTTCCCAGCCGCCTCGCAGAATAACGACGGCCATTATTTCCAGTACCCTGTTCCGCCCGAAAGCCTGGAAACCCTGACGGACCGCACCAATTTCCTGCTGGAACATTTCTGGGAGCGCTGCAATATGAAATCGGCGTTTTCGTCGCTGCCGAAAATGCGCGAGGCCTTCAACGACTACGTCCAGTTCATGCCCTACGCCGACGCGGCCGTGGTCCACGCCTCGATAGACAACCTCATCAAGCAGGTTCAGAAGAATCCCCGCAACCTGCTCGCCCTCGGCGAGATGGCGGAGGGCGCGCTGTACGGCGATACCGCCCTGGTTGTCTGCGACGAGTGTTATCTGCCGTTCGCCAAGGCTGTTGCTGGACACAAGAAGATTCCGGCAGCCGACAAGGCCCGCTTCGCCTATCAGGCGGCATCGCTTGCCGGCTCGCAGATAGGCATGGAGGCTCCCGATTTCACCTTCACCACGCCCGAGGGGGAAACCAAGACCCTCGCCGAGGTGTCGCGGGGGGCGTATGTCGTGCTGTTCTTCAACGACCCGGAGTGCGGCGACTGCGAGCTTGCGCGGGTGCGCCTGACTGCCGACATGAACCTGAACGACCTGATTGACGCGGGGCAGATCCGCGTCGTCAGCATACTGCCGGGAGAACCTACCGACGAATGGAAGGAACGGGCGAAGTCTTACAGCAGTAAATGGATTGTAGGCGCGTCGCCGAATGTCGACGAGATTTACGATATGCGCGTGTCGCCGGTAATCTACTACCTCGACAACAAGCGTAAGATTCTCTCCAAGTCGCTCGACACAGACGGTCTGAAGGAGGGTTTCCGCGTCGTTAACGAAAAGCTCAAGGCCCGCGGCAAATGAAAATCGCGATGCTTATTTCTGGCGGAGTCGACAGCGCTGTCGCCGCCTACCGGCTGATGGAGCAGGGCCACGACCTGCATCTGTTCTATATCCGGATAGGAATGGATGACGACGAGGGGGACTGTTCCGCCGAGGAGGATATAGAGATGTGCCGCTTTATCGCTAAGCGGTACAACCTGCCGTTCGACGTTGTCACGCTCCACCAGGAGTATTGGGACAACGTGATGGAGTATGCTCTGCGCACTGTCCGCGAGGGGCTGACGCCGAATCCCGACATCATGTGTAACAAGATGATCAAGTTCGGGTTCTTCGAGCAGCGCTGGGGCCATGAGTTCGACCTTACCGCGACCGGCCATTACGCGTCGACCGTCGAAAGGGACGGTAAAAAATATCTCGCGACCGCTGTCGACCCGGTAAAGGACCAGACCGACTTCCTGGCCCGCATCTCTTATGCGCAGCTCCTCCATCTGACTTTCCCGCTGGGGGACATTCCCAAGAGCCGCGTGCGCGAAATCGCGATCGAGACCCGTATGCCGAACGCCTACCGCAAGGATTCGCAGGGTATCTGCTTCCTCGGGAAAATCAACTACAATGACTTTATCCGCCGTCATCTCGGCGAGCGCCCCGGCCCGATTATCGAAATCGAGACCGGCAAAAAGCTCGGCGAGCACCGCGGCTACTGGTTCCACACAATCGGGCAGCGCAAGGGGCTGGGCCTCAGCGGCGGTCCGTGGTTCGTGGTGAAGAAGAACGTGCGCGACAACGCCATATATGTTTCCCGCGGCTACGACACGGAGAAGCAGTACGGGCGCCTTCTGCATATCCAGGAAACGAAGTTCATCACCGAGGACCCCTGGGGCGCGGACTGCGACGGGGTCGAAATCACCTTCAAGAACCGCCATACCCCCGACTTCACCAGCGCGCGCCTGACGCGACTCGACGAGGGGGAATACGTAATCGAGTCGGCCGACAAAATCCAGGGAATCGCCCCCGGCCAGTTCGCCGTAATCTACGACCCGACTCGCACCCTCTGCCTCGGCTCCGGCATCATCACCGGGCGCCCCATCCGCTAACCAATCAATGCCAGATACATATGAAAGACAATTGTAAGATTCTGCTTGCGTGCGCCGTAATTCTGCTCGTCGGATTCACAGCTTATGCGCAGGTGATTCCCGACGGGCTTTACTATATCTTTTCGGAAGTCAACGGCCACTATGTCATAGACGACAACGGCAGCAACATCTATAACGGCAACAACATCCATATCTGGAAGTTAAACAAGACGAAGGCGCAGCAGTGGAAGGTCGAGAACCGCAACGGAGGGATTGTAATCAGGAGCGCCATCAACAACAATTATGTCATAGACGATAACGGAAGCAACGTCTACAACGGCAACAATATCCACCTCTGGGAGTACAACGGGACCAATGCCCAGCTATGGTATCCTCAGAGAGTAAGCTCAAACCGGGAGCTGTTTGTCCTCCGAAGCGCCCTGAACAGGAATTTCGTCATCGACCTGAACAACAGCAACGCGTCGGACGGAAACAACATCCATCTATGGGAGTACAACGGCACCAAGGCCCAGCAGTGGGTCTTCCTCCGCGTCGGGGAGGTCGAGGTTAACGATATTATCTTTGAAACGCTGTTCGGCCTCTGACATATCTCCCGCGCGGCCCGGTTCTGTCAGTCTCTATCCCTACTCGGGATAAGTTCGGAATATCAGCATACTCTATTCATCACTGGACCAGAATACCCCGGGTAATTTGAGGATAATCGTATGGAAATTATATCCTGCAGGGTAGGATTTGCGATTTTCTTCCCTGTAAGGTAGGATTCGGGGATTTGTTCCCTGGAGGGAAGAAAACCGTATTGTCGCATACGGGTGGTTAATAATTGTCGGATTTTGGCAGGAGGGGTTATAATAAATTGGGGGTAAGGGACGTTAAAAAGGTATGAGTTTTGATGAGAACAACAGAAACGACGACGGGCGCGTGCGTTTGCGGGTGCTCGGAATATCATACAGCCAGATTCAGAGCGGGGCTTACGCGCTGATACTGGCACAGGCCGACGGTCCGTACCGTATCCCCGTGGTGGTCGGGGCTGCCGAGGCGCAGTCGATTGCCATCAAGATGGAAGGAATCGTGCCGCCGCGGCCTATGACCCACGACCTTTTCGCCTCGCTGGCGCAAGCCTACGGTGTAGTGCTCAGCGACGTGTTCATCCATAAGTTCGAGGACGGGATTTTCTCGTCGGAACTGACGTTTGTCGACGGCCAGGGGCGCGAGGTGGTGCTTGACGCCCGGACCTCCGACGCCATCGCGATCGCGATGCGCACGAAGGCGCCGATTTACACTACCCGTGAAATCCTCGCCGAGACAGGGTTCCTGATGGAGGTAAAGGAGGCGGACGCCGCCGACCTCCCTTCCGACAGCGAGATAGCCGAAGTCATGGCCCCGAAGCTGGAAAACCTCGCGATAGAGGAGCTTGAACGCACCCTCGCCCGCCATATCGAGCTGGAAGAATACGAGGAGGCGGCGAAAGTACAGGCGATAATAAACGCTAAAAAAAGCGGCCAGGCCTGACCTCTCACCGTTTACAGCCCCGAAGTGCCACGGCTCTTTCATTTAGGTTAAAAATCAAGGCATAGCACCCTTACCCGGTTCAT